>CAZEBA010000119.1:0-1511 GCA_964510615.1 uncultured Gemmatimonadota bacterium | reverse complement strand
ATGGCTCTACCGTGAGATGCAGAAGCGGCCCTCCACGGGGTGATTGACTTCGCGGTCCTCCACCGGGGTGATTGACTTCGCGGTCCTCCACCGGGAACGTTTCCCAAGCCGCAATCGACCCGGCCGGTTTCGCGCCTATGGCGCAAAGGTCGGTCATGCATAACTGTCTGCGCACGAGCCTGTGCGATCGCCTGGGTATCGCGTTGCCGATCTTGCAGGCCCCCATGGCAGGCTGGACGACTTCGGAGCTGGTCGCCGCGGTCGGCGAGGCCGGGGGTCTTGGTTTCCTTCCCACTGCCCGTACGAGTGTAGAGGGTTTCCAAGCCCTCCTGGACGACCTCGGCTCCAAGACGGACCAGCCGTTCGGCGTGAATTTCTTGCTGGCGCCGCCCGAGCCCGCGCCCAGTGATGTCCAGGCCGTGCAGGACGTACTGGACGAGCTCCGAAGGGAACTCGGACTTCCTCCCGGCCCGCGCGAGCTTCGCCTCCCCGGGACCGTACTCCAAGATCAGCACGAGATCGCGCTCGCCGCGCGGGTCCCGGTGGTCAGCTATGCGATGGGGAATCCGGGACCGCTGGCCGAGCGGGCGCACTCGGCGGGGGCTTTCGTGCTCGTCATGGTGACCTCAGTGGAGGAGGCGATCGAGGCGGAGGCCGCGGGCGCCGATGCCATCATCGCCCAAGGCATCGAGGCCGGCGGTCACCGGAGCACCTTCCGGGTCGGCACCGAGCTCGATTTGCCCCAAGTCGGAACCTTCGCTCTCGTCCCGCAGGTGGTGGACGCCGTCTCGGTACCGGTGATTGCGGCCGGTGGCGTGATGGATGGTCGAGGTATCGTCGCCGCCCTGGCGCTCGGGGCACAGGGGGTCCAGATGGGGACCCGTTTCCTGATGGCGCATGAGAGCGGAGCCTACCCGGCGTACCGCCGCTGGATCGCGCATGGGGAAGAGACTTCAACGCATATCACGCGGCTTCTCACGGGTCGGCCGGCCCGCGCATTCAGAAACCAGATTCTCAGGGCCCTTGAGTCGAGCGGAATCGAGCCCCTGCCGTGGCCGTACCAGGCGCTGGCGGCGGATGACATCTACCGTCACGCCGTGCAGCACGGCAGTGCCGACGCGATGGCGCTGCTAGCCGGCCAGGGACTTCGGCTGGCGAGCTCCGAGCGCGGCGCGGCCGACATCGTAGAAGAGCTTGCCAGAGAAGCCAGCGAACTGCTGGATCGGCTGGGCGAGGGCTGCTAACCAGCCCTACCAAACCGGACCGGCCGGAATCGGGTCTGCAGATGACGAGGATGTGGAGGCTGAAGATAAGGGCGCTGAAGCCGCTTTCGGGCTGCATGTTCGCGCTCTGCCTGGTTGCGTTGGCTCCGATCGCCTGCCGTACTCAAGAGAACACCGGCGACGCGGCTTCTGATCGTGACCCGCCGCACCTCCAATTTGGGTATTCACGCCTTCCCGACGGTGTCAGGCTCCATTACGCCGAGCAGGGGAATACGGCCGGGCCGGTTG
>CAZEBA010000118.1:0-1534 GCA_964510615.1 uncultured Gemmatimonadota bacterium | reverse complement strand
CGCTGGGCCTGGTCGTCGACCCAGCTCGTGGCATGCACCAGCGGGTCGTACAGCTCCTGCAGTTCGCTGAGCAGGACGTAGCCGCGGCTCGCGCCACGCTCGAAGAGCTCGGAGATCGGTGTGACGTCGCTGGTGGTGTCGGCCATGTCCGCCCTCGTCCGCCTCCTGCAGGCCCCGTCGAAGTCCTCCGAGGCTCCCTCCCAAAGGCGCGGAACCCGCCTCGCGGCAGCTGCCACACCGTCGCTCCGCCGAGCGACGCGACTCAGTGAACCGCGCGATCCCCGCACCTCCCACCATTTGATGTCAACTGGACCGGTCGTCCGGACGGCCGAGCCGATCGGGCCACAACAGCGCAATTCGGCTCATTCGCCCTGGTCCGAACGTGCCGCCGGACCCCGTGGGCAGGGATTCCCACCGTGCCCATCGAAGGTGGTTCTCGTTGTCCAGGGTGTGGGCCCGATCGGCCTGCCGCCCTCCGAGCTCCTTCCCAAGGCCGCCACCATCATGCGCAACCTCAGCCGCCGCAAGCTCCTGCAGGCCGCCAGCCTGTCCGCCGCCGGTGCCGCCGCCGTCGCGGCCGCGCCCCCCGGTTCGCGCCTCGGCCGCCTCGTCGGCACGACCGCGTCCTCGGCGACCGATGCGCCCGGCGTCAAGCTCGCCCGCATCGGCGCCGTGAGCGGAGACCTGCGGACGGCCGCCGTCGCCAGCCTCGACAACACCCACCGTGTGTTCCCCGACGGATCCCGCGAGTTCCTGCTGTGGCCGGGCGACGAGGCCCGGCTGCGAGCCGCCGGCGTCGAGTACCAGGTCCTCGACCACGACGTGCTCGCGGGGATGCGGCTGACGGCCGGCCGGAGCGTCGACCCCCAGCCCGGCCAGCGCGAGGAGGGCTACCGCTTCTGGCCCGACTTCGAGGCCGACCTCCGTGCCCTGGCCGAGGCCCACCCCGGCCGCGCCCGGCTGCTCGAGCTCAACTCGCCGTCCCTGCTCGGCCGCACCATCTTCGGCATCGAGATCGCCTCCGACGTCGACAAGCGCGACGGCCGGCCCGTCGTGCACATGGACGGGATGCACCACGCCCGCGAGTGGCCCGCCGCCGAGATGCCGACCATGTGGGCCCACGACCTGCTGGAGAGCTACGGCTCCGATCCGGACATCACGGAGATCGTGGACAACGTCCGCACCGTCATCGTCCCCAACAACAACCCGGACGGCTTCATCCGCTCCCGGGAGTCGATCATCCAGGAGGACGGCGCCTTCGCGACGGTCAACGGCGCCGCGGGCATGGAGTCGTACTGGCGCAAGAACCTGCGCTCGCACTCCGACATGCCGCACGGGACCGACGTGCCGGGCACGGACTACCACTACGACAACGTCGACGCCTACGGCGTGGACCTCAACCGCAACTACTCGTTCCTGTGGGGCGACAACCTCGGCGCCTCGGGCAACCGCTACGAGCAGACCCACTACGGCAGCGCCCCGTTCAGCGAGCCCGAGGTCGCCAACATCCGGGACCTGTTCTACGAGCACGCCC
>CAZEBA010000117.1:0-1549 GCA_964510615.1 uncultured Gemmatimonadota bacterium | reverse complement strand
ATCGCCAGCAGGAACAGCGCCCCGTACGCCTGGAGCGACAGGTAGATCTCACGAGCCCGGCCCGGGAGGAATCGGGCCACCACCTTGGAGCCGTCTAGCGGCGGGATCGGCAGGAGGTTGAACACGGCCAGGAAGACGTTGGTGAAGACGAAGACGACGATGAACCGCGCAAACAGATCGCCCTGCACGACCTGCACCGCGACGCTCCTTCCCGCCAGCCGGTACAGGGCGGCGGCCGCAGCAGCCAGAACGAGATTCGTCATCGGGCCGGCCAGCGCGATCCACATCGCGTCGCGCTCGGGTCGCTTGAGGTTCCGTGGGTTGTAGGGCATCGGCTTCGCGTAGGCGAAGACCGGTGACCCTCCGCTCCCGAACAGCCAGGGCAGCAGGAGCAACCCCGGGAGGATGACGCTCCCGAAGGGGTCGGCGTGCCGAACCGGATTGAGGGTCAGGCGACCCATCGCGCGGGGGGTTGGGTCCCCGAGGCGGTCTGCCGCGACCCCGTGGCTCAGCTCGTGCAGGACGAAGCCGGGGATCAAGGCCGCCACGAAGTACAGGACGGTGACGAGGTCGAGGCTCACGCGTCGTACCAGCCGTAGATGAGGGTCGGCGGCTCCACGGACTCCTCTCCGATCGTGATGGCCTGGTGCACGGAGGCGATCGCCGCCGTCGCCGCATCCTCCGTTCGTGCGTGCACCGCCCCGATGGATCTCCCCGCTTCGACCACGTCTCCGATCTTCGCCTGGAACACGATCCCCACAGCAGGATCCAGCGGATCCCCCTTCCGGAACCGCCCGGCCCCGAGCGTGGCCGCGGCGCGGCCGACCTCGTCTGCCTGCATGGCCTGCAGGTAGCCGGTCGCGGGGGCCAGGATGGGGGCCTGGACCGGGGCGCGCGGGAGGACCCGGCCGGGATCGTCCACGACACGAGGATCGCCGCCCTGCGCGTCGACCATCCGCCGGAACCCCTCGGCCCCCTGCCCCGAGGAGAGCACGCCCTCGACCCGTTTCCTCGCCTCCGACCCCTCGATGCCGCTGAGGTCGGACAGCGCGGCCATCGCCAAGAGCGTCACCAGCTCGGTGAGCCTCCCTCCCCGCTCGCCCCGCAGCACCTCGATGGCCTCGGCCACGTCGAGCGCGTTCCCGACCGAATCGCCGAGCGGCTGGGACATGTCGGTGACGGCGGCTCGAGCGCGCCGTCCCCAGCTCCCCGCCAGCGCCATGCAGGTCGAGGCCAGCGCCTCGGCTTCCGCGGGGGACTTCATGAAGGCGCCGCTCCCCGTCTTCATGTCGAGGAGGATGAGGTCGGTCTCCACGGCCAGCTTCTTGCTCATGATGCTGGCCGCGATCAACGGGATGCTCGGAACGGTCGCCGTGGCGTTCCGCAGCTCGTAGAACGCGCCGTCGGCGGGCACGAGGTCGGGCGTCTGCGCCGCCACGGCGCACCCGACTTCCTCCACCTGACGCTCGAACCGCTCCGGCGACAGGTCGGTCCGGAGCCCGGGGATCGACTCCAGCTTGTCGAGCGTGCCCCCAGTGTGCGCCAGCCC
>CAZEBA010000116.1:0-1767 GCA_964510615.1 uncultured Gemmatimonadota bacterium | reverse complement strand
GTTCGGGGCCTGGAGGACGTCTCGCTCGGCCTCAAGCTGGAGCTGCTCCGGCCACCGCCGACCACGCGCGCCGTCCCGCAGGTGGCCATCCTGGCCGGCACTACCCTGCCGACGGGCCGGTCCGGAGTGGGGTCCGACGGCCTGCAGCCGGGCGCGCTGCTCGCTGCGGGATGGGGACTCACGGACCGGCTGAGCGCGGGGATGAACGTCGGCTACGCCTATGCGGCGGGCGACGATGCGGCCGGCGAGGAGACGCGGTTCGACGAGCTCTCGGCCAGCGTCGCGTTCGGCGTCGGCCTCACCGAGCGGCTCGGCGCCTTCGCCGAGTGGTTCGGGATCTACCCGCTGCCCGCGGACCTCGAGGCCGAGAACAACCTCGACACGGGCGTCACCTATCTCCTCAGCCCGAACTTCCAGCTCGACGCCCGGATCGGCGTCGGACTCGGCGGGCCCCGCCCCAACTTCTTCGTCGGCGCCGGAGCCGCCTGGCGGATCTAGCGGCGGGGGCTCGAGTACAGGATCTGCTTTCGCTGGACGGATGCAGGCCCGGAGAACGTCGAGATCGTCGACTACCATTAGGTGGCTGCGCGAGTCGAAAGAAAGAATGAATGGCCAACATGATCAGGATCCCCACACATAGGGCACCGCCCCATCCGGGCGAGTTGCTGCGCGAGGAGTTTCTTGAGCCGCTCGAGATGTCCCAGACGGACCTGGCCAAGGCGATTGGCGTGCCGTTTCAGCGTGTGAACGACCTGGTGAACAGCCGGCGCGGGATCACGCCGGATACGGCGCTCAGGTTCGCGAAGCTGTTTCAGACATCGCCCGATCTCTGGCTCAACATGCAGCGAGCGTGTGATCTCTACGATGCCTACCGGAAGGGCAGGGACGCCCTGAAGAAGATCAAGCCGATTGCGCGCGTGGCCTGACGCGGAGGCCGCTCGGAGGGAGGCGGCTCAGTCCGGCCGAAACACCTCGGCTAGGTCGATCTGGCCAACCGTCTCTCCGCCGACCCGCACCGGGAGCTGATCGGTGCAGCGCTCGAAGGTGCGTCGGTCCTCGAACCTCCACACCTCCACCGCCTTCTCCTCTGGGTCGACGATCCAGTATTCGCCGACGCCCTGCCGCTCGTAGAGGTCGAGCTTGACGCCTCGGTCCCGGTCCGCCGTGCTGGGAGAGAGGATCTCCACCACCAGGTCCGGCGCGCCCCGCAGCCCCTCCTTGGCCACGATCCCCCGGCGGCCCTCGGAGACGAAGACCAGATCCGGCTGAACGCCTTCGCCCGTGGCCGGGAACTCGACGCCCGGGGCCTGGCAGACGACTCCGTGCCCCGGCTCCTCCAGCCAACGGTCCAGCGCGACGGCCAGGCGGTGGGCGATCCGGACGTGTCGGTAGGAGGGAGCCGCGGTCACGAACAGCTGTCCGCCGACGGCCTCGTACCGACGGCCATCGTCCGGCAGTTGCTGGACGTCCTGCCACGTGACCTGCGCGAGTCCCATGCGAGACACATTATGTCTCCGGCGAGCGCGGGCAACATCGGTCCGAAGGGCGCGAGCAAACTCTCGCCGGCGAGGGCGAGCAACCGTGCCGCGTCGACGTGCCAGCTTCGGGAGCACGCTCAACGAAGGATCAATCCCGCCGGCGTCCATGTACCAAGGGAGACCGAAGTGAGCATCGATCCCGCGTCTCCGGTCCTCTTAGGCCCATGAGCCACCCATGAGCCACGAATCGGGCGCCGAGCGACGGCCCATCCTTCCCTCCCTGCTGCCC
>CAZEBA010000115.1:0-1964 GCA_964510615.1 uncultured Gemmatimonadota bacterium | reverse complement strand
TCCCACGTCCCGCTTCTCTTCTTCCGCGCAGCCGCGCTCCGGAGTAGAAAGCTCGTAACCCACCACAACATAACATGATACTGTGCACCAGCCACCTATCTCCCGTGGTGGCGCGCTCCATGCCAACGGACATGGCGGAGTAACAGGACCGACCAGCTCCGGCTCGTCGGCAATCCCGGCTAATTCCTGTGTTCGGCCGGGTCCTCGCAGAGGGCACCGTCCGGTGGAGGGTATCGACATGAACGCACGGATCGCACGAGTTCTGGCCATGACCGCGGCCCTGTTTCTGCTCGCTGGTTGCGACAGCGGGGCGACGAGCCCGGGGCCGCAAACTCCGCCGCCAGGGCCCCCGCCCCCACCACCGGGTCCCCCGCCGTCGCCGGCGACCACGGCCTCCGAGTGGGTCGCCCTGGTCAACTGGGATGAGGCGCAGACTGTCGAAGTGCTCATGGTCGAGACGAGCGGCACCGAGATGTCCTTTTCCCCCAGCGACCTGAGCTTCGAGGCGGGAAAGCCGTACATCCTCAAGATCACGAGCCCGGCGTCCAACGCCTTCAAGCACTACTTCTCGCCCGAAGGGCTGGGCAACCTGTACCAGGCGGTGGCCACCCGGAAAGTGCAGACGCCGGACGCCGAGTATAAGGCCCCCTACTTCGACGCCGTGGAACTGCTCCCGGGAGGCTCGCTCGAGATCTTCATGGTCCCCGTGCTGCCCGGAGAATACGACATCGTCTGCACGATCCCCGGCCACAAGGAGTTCGGCATGGTCGGGACGGCGCAGATCACCGGAGGCGAGGGCTACGAACTCGATCTGGAGGTGGCGCCCGACTTCAACCAGGCGCTGACGAGCGATCCCCGGAAGTCCGGCTCACACGCCGTTTGGGAAACGGCCGTGGAGCTCACCATCGGCATGGTCGAGACGAGCGAGTCCTTCGCCTTCGTTCCGCCGGACATCGAGCTGGCGAAAGACGTGGGTTACAAGCTGGAGCTCGTCAACCAGGCGGGGAACGCCGCGAAGCACTACTACACGGCCGAAGAGTTCTACAAGACAGTGGTCCTGCGGAAGGCCGAAGACTCGAACGCCGAGATCAAGGCTCCCTACCTGAAAGCGGTGGAGATCCTGATCGGCGGCAGCACAGAACTGTTCATCGTCCCGACCGAGACAGGAACCTTCGACACGATCTGCACCATTCCGGGCCACGCGGACCTCGGGATGACCGGCACGATCCAAGTCGTGGATTGACGACACATCGTGCCATCGACGAAGACACGAGGACTGGCAGCCATGCTGCTCGATCGGGCCGGGTCCCGCAGCGGAAGGCGGGCGAGGGGGACGCTTGGGCGCCCTCTCGCCCGGGCGCTGGTGGCGCGAGCGCTGCTGTCGGCACCGTTCCTGTGCGTCTCCGCGGCTCTGGCCCAGGCGCCGGAGGCGGGTCCTCAAGACGAGTCCAAGGGAGAGGCGCGCCGTCTTTATGACAACGCTTGCGCGCCTTGCCATGGCAGGCGCGGGGATGGGGAAGGTCCGGCAGCCCGGCAGCTTGGCCGGCCCCAACCCCGCGACTTCACGGCCGCCGTCTTCAAGTTCCGCAGCACGCCGACCGGCCTCCTCCCCACCGACGAAGATCTCTTTCGGGTGATCTCGCTGGGGGTTCCGGGAACGTGGATGCCGGCGTGGGAGCGGCTGCTGTCCGAGAAGCAGCGGTGGTCGCTGGTGCGATTCATCAAGGGCTTCTCTGATCAATTCGGTGAAGCGCTAGAGCCTGCGCTGAGCATCCCCGCGGAGCCGGGCTCCTCGCCCCAGCTGGTCGAGGAGGGACGCCTCGTATACGAGGTGCTGAACTGCTGGCAGTGTCACGGGATGGACGGTCGGGGCGGCGGTCCGTCCGCGGGGCGTCTGACCGATTACAAGGGCCGAGTAATCAGGCCGTACGACTTCACCCGAGGCCGCCCCAAGAGCGCCCGCT
>CAZEBA010000114.1:0-1982 GCA_964510615.1 uncultured Gemmatimonadota bacterium | reverse complement strand
CGCAGGAGATGCTTCGGATCGCGACGGCGTTTCCGCCGGCGACGACCACGAGGGTAAGGAACGCTGCCAGCGTCGCCCGGTCGGACCTTCCCCGCACCTCGGCGTCAGCCATTGGCGGAGTATAGGTCGAGCCTGATGTGCCGCCCGAATCTGCTCTCCTACCGAGCGAGATCAGGGCGCAGCGGAACGAAACAGCTCAAGGACGTGCGGAAGCAGCTCGTCCACCACTCGCTCGGCCGAGAAGTGAGTGTGGCCGGGAAGCGAAACGAGGAGGGCTCCGGGGATCTCCTCGGCCGCCCTTGCCGCACCCACGTGCATCTCATCTTCCGCACCGGTGCAGATGAGGCATGGGAGCTTCCACTACGTGGAGTCTTGAGAGATCGGCCCCTCGGCGAGGGAGGCTCGGAGCATCGCAGCGAGCGCGTTGGGGTCGTTCTCGAGCATCCAGGTCCTCCCGGGCTCGGGGAACCTCACCCCGACCGACGACTCCCACGTCTCGACGAACGCGACCATCCCGTGCGCCGTTCCGGCGGCGACGGCTTCCGAGACCGCGCGGAGCATCGGACCGTCGGGCCACCGGTACGGCTGGTTGCCTGTCGAACACTTCGGCATCGTGACGACTCCCTGCATGTTTGGGAAGTCTGAGGGTCGGGTCAGGGTGGGGCATCTGCGGGCGTACGGGGTGAACCGGGCCGGGCCTGCCGACCAGAGCTGACGGCGCTCCAGGCGCGAGCAGTGGCCAAAGCTCAGAGCGTCTGATGAGCGCCCGCACCTGGCGGCCGGAACGCGTTGCCGGTAGGGTCTTCCGAGATCTGCTGATCGCGAGGATCGGGGGTCGTGTCCGAGCAGGGTCGAGCCGGTCGGTGGCCGATGGTGCTCGTTGCCGCCGCCGTGATCGGTGTCGTCGAGGCGGTATTCGCGGTCGCGTTCGCCTCGCTCGTCTTCGGCGGACGGATTGTCTCCCATCTGGCTGAGGGCATCGCCCTGTACCTCGGTGCCGCTTCCCTGACCCTCGCGATCCTCGCGTTGCGCGCCGGGAAGCGGGGCGTGGTCGGCGGCCTGCAGGCGACGGTCGCGGCGCTGCTTTCGATCGTTGTGGCCAAGGCCGCGCTCAGCGGATCGCTGGGAACGAGCTTCCTCTCCGCCGTCGCCGCGACGGCGGTCGTGACGGTCCTGTGCGGGGTGACGTTCCTCGTACTGGGGCTCGGCCGACGCAGCGACCTGATCCGGTACATCCCTGTTCCGGTCGTCGGCGGATTCATCGCCGGGGCCGGGTGGTTGCTCCTGCAGGGCGGGGTCCACATGGCGATCGAGAAGCCGCTCTTCTACACGGCCGTCGACGAACTCTTCGAGGGCCAAGCTGTGCGGTTGTGGCTTCCCACCGTGGCCTTCGGCGTGGTCCTGCTGCTCGCCGTGC
The DNA here is from genome assembly GCA_964510615.1 of uncultured Gemmatimonadota bacterium. GTDB lineage: Bacteria > Gemmatimonadota > Gemmatimonadetes > Palauibacterales > Palauibacteraceae. The sequence continues at coordinate 565 of CAZEBA010000114.1, read as the reverse complement.
GGATCGTGAGGAAGCCTCTCGTGATCCCGGTGACGATCGGTATCGGGCTGGTGGGGTTCGCGCTTGTGGCACTCGCGATGGGGGCGTCGATTGAAGACGTCCGTGGAGGTGGATGGCTGCTGGGACCGTTCACGGGGGACATGGCCTGGAAGCCCTGGAGCGTCCGCGCGCTCGGCGCTGCTGACTGGCTCGCCGTCGCGGGATCCTGGGCGGCGATCATCATCGCGGTGGTCGTTGCCGCCCTCGTGATGCTGTTCAACCTCGGTGAGACAGAGGTGGTCCTCGACCGGGATCTGGATACCGACGAGGAGCTCCGTGGCGTGGGGCTGCTGAACCTCGTCTCGGGCGCGCTGGGCGGGATCCCCGGCTACCACGACCTCAACCTCACCTCCCTGGCGGCCCGTATGAAGGTCGACGCGCGGCGCGCGGGCCTGCTCGCCGCCACCGTCCCCCTGGCTGCGCTGCTGTTCGGTGAAACGCTCCTGGAGCTCATGCCCAGGATGATCGTGGGCGGGGTGCTCGTGTTCCTGGGCCTGTCGTTCATCGCCGAATGGGTGTGGGAGCG
>CAZEBA010000113.1:0-2137 GCA_964510615.1 uncultured Gemmatimonadota bacterium | reverse complement strand
TGTCGGCGATCACGGGGATCGTGGCGTGCTCGGCGATCTGCGCGAGCGCCTCCGCGTCCTCCTTGTGGGGAACGGCCACGCGCACGATCTCGCACCCCGCGGCCACGAGCGCCGCCATCTGCTGCAGCGTGGCGTTGACGTCGGCGGTCTTCGTCGTGGTCATCGACTGGACGCGGACGGGCGCGCCGCCCCCGACCTCGACCCAGCCGACCTTGATCTGCCGCGACTTCCTCCGCTCGATCATCCCGCCGAGTTTACCGTCCCGGGCGCCGGCTACTCGAAGGGGTTGGGGATCGGCCGGACTACGTCCAGGTAGATCACCGAGACCATGAAGAGGATCAGGAAGCCCGCCACGAGCGCCGTCACCGGGATCAGCTTGCGCACGTCCACCCTCCGCCCGGTGGCCTTCTCCCACAGCAGCACGGCCACGTGGCCGCCGTCGAGGGGCGGGAGCGGGAGCAGGTTGAGCAGCCCCACGAACACGTTGAACCCCGCGAACAGGAACAGCAGCACGTCGAAGGCCCCGACGGAGGCGGCCTGCCCCGAGAGGCGGGCGGCCCCGACGACACTCACGGGGTCGTTCTCTCCCCGCTCTGCCTGGCCGGCGAGCAGCCGTCCGATCCGCCCCAGCCCCGCGGGGCTGAACAGCTCGCCGAGCGCTTGGCCCGAACGCACGATCATGTCGCCCGTGGTCGTCGCAGCTCTCCCCACGGCCGTGAGCGGTCCGAAGCGCTCCCGGCCCACGATCTCCTGGCTCAGCACCACCCCGAGGCGCCCGACCTCCTCACCCTCGACCTCGGAGAGCACCGGCGTGGCTCGCACCGTGAGCCGCTCGCCGTCCCGCTCCACCAGCAGCTCGACCTCCTGCCCGACGTTGGACCTGGTGAGCTCGACCAGCTGGTCGCTGTCCTCGACCGGCTGCCCGTCCACCTCAAGGATCTGGTCCCCCGCGCGGAGCCCGGCTTGGATCGCCGGGGAGACCGCTCCGTCCAGCCGGTCCTCGACCGACGTGACCGTGGGCTGGCTGAGCACCGGCAGGCCCACGGACACGAAGAAGACGACCAGGAAGACCAGGGCCAGCACGAAGTGACTCATCGCGCCGGCCACCAGCACGATGACCCGCTGCCAGGCCGGCTTCGCCGCGAAGACGCGCTCGCGATCCTCGGGAGCGGTTTCCTCGAAGGGGTTCATGCCGGCGATGCGGACGTAGCCGCCGAAGGGCAGCGCCTTGATCCCGTACTCGGTCTCGCCGCGCCGCGTCGACCACAGCCGCGGGCCGAAGCCCAGGAAGAACTCCTGCACCTTGATCCCGAAGGCCTTGGCGGCGAAGTAGTGCCCCGCTTCGTGGAAAAGGATGACGACGAAGACGACGGCGACGAAGAGAACCCCGCCGAGGAGGGCGGACATCAGCGATCGATCAGCTCGGAAGCTCTCCGCCTGGCCCAGTCGTCGGCCTGCTCGAGCGTGAGTTGGCTGACGACCGAGGCCGGCTCGTGCTCGTCGAGCGCGGCCGCGACCACGTCGGCGATGCCCGTGAGGGGGATCTTGCCCTCCAGGAACGCCATCACGGCCACCTCATTGGCCCCGTTGAGCACGGCAGGGTACGTGGCGCCCTCCCGGCCCGAGCGGTAGGCGAGGTCGAGCGCCGGGAAGGCCTGCCGGTCGACAGCGTCGAACGTCAGCCGCCCGACGGCCGCGAGGTCGAGCGGGCCGATGCCGGCCGGCAGCCGCTCGGGAAAGCCCAGCGCGAGCTGGATCGGCAACCGCATGTCGGGCTGGGAGAGTTGGGCGATCATGCTTCCATCGGCGAACTCGGCGACGCCGTGGACGATGCTCTCGGGGTGAACGACGACGTCGATCTGCGAGTACTCCAGGCCGAACAGGTAATGCGCCTCGATCACCTCGAGCCCCTTGTTCATCAGCGTCGCCGAGTCGATCGTGATCTTCTGGCCCATGCGCCACGTGGGGTGGGCGAGCGCCTCGCGCACCGAGGCCCTGGCCATCCGTTCACGGGACCAGCCGCGGAACGGGCCGCCGGAGGCCGTGATGAGCACCCGGCGCAGGTCCTCGCGGTTCTCGCCCCGCAGGCACTGGGCCAGCGCGGAGTGCTCGGAGTCCACGGGCACGAGCCGCTCCG
>CAZEBA010000112.1:0-2181 GCA_964510615.1 uncultured Gemmatimonadota bacterium | reverse complement strand
GCGGGAAGCCGATCGACCGGCGCAACGCGGCCGACATCCACGTGACGGCCGCCGCCAACGTGATCGGGCCCGGCACGGCCGACGTCGGCCACTTCGAGTTCACCGTGCCCGCGGAGCTGGCCGGACAGACGCTGACCCTGCGGGCGAGGCTCCTGTGGCGGAAGTTCAACCGGCCCTACTCGGAGTTCGCGTTCGCCGAGAACCCGGAGGGGTTCAAGCGGTTCGGCGAGGCCCCCCACCTCCCGATCACCGAGATCGCCTCCGATGAGGTGGCGCTCCGCGTCGGTGGGCCGGCGGCTGGAACGGCGGCACAGCCGGGCCAGCCCACCCCGTCACGCGAACCGCCAGAGGACCCGTCCGAACCACCCGAGGATGCGTCCGAGTGGACCCGGTACAACGACTACGGGATCGCCCTCCTCAGGGAGGGCAACACGCGGGCGGCCGTGCGGCCGTTCGAGCGGGTGGCCGAGCTCCAGCCGGAGCGGGTGGACGGTTCGCTGAACCTGGCCCGGGTGGCCCTGCGGGAGGGCGACATCGAGGCGGCATACGGGTTCCTCCGCCGGGCCGAGGAGATCTCACCGGGCGACGCCCGGGTGGCCTGGGTCTGGGGAGGCACGCTGCAGGAGGACGGCCGGTACGGGGAGGCGGCGCTCGCCTACCGCAGGGTGCTCGAGGACTTCCCCGAGGACCGGGCCGCCTGGCGGAGCCTCGGACGGACGCTCTACCTGAACGGGCAGTTCGAGGAGGCGCTCGTCGCCTTCGATCGCGTGCTGGAGATCGACCCGGAGGACCGGGTGGCCCACTATCACCGCATGCTCTGCTTCCGGGCCCTCGGCCGGGAGACGGAGGCGGAAGCGGCGGCGGCGGCGTACGAGCGCTACCGGATCGACGAAACGGCCCAGGCGATCGCGGGACCCTTCCGGCTGGCCCATCCGGGGGTGAACCTGATGGCCCAGCCCATCCACACGCACAATGTGACCCCTTCGGGAGAGGCGAACGAGGCGGACGAGGCGCGAACCGGGCGTGAGGAGCAGACGACGCGTGAGTAGCCAGCCGCTCATGAGTAGCAGGACCGGCCGGAGTGTGGTGACGCTCCGCTGGAAGGTCCTCCCCCTCGGGCACCGCGGCCGACGTTCCCGGAAACCGATCCTAGCCATCGTCGCGGTCCTGGCCGCCCTGTCGATGACCTTTCTCGGTGGCTGCTCCGGGGACGGGCCCGCCGGCCCCGACCGTGACCGCCTGGAGAGCAACCGTGAGCTGTGGCGCTCGCAGGGTGCCTCGGACTATCGCTACGTCTATCAGGCGACCTGCTTCTGCATCCAGGAAGCCGTGATCCCGGTCGAGATCCAGGTGACCGACGGCTCGATCGTGTCGGTTACGGCCGTCGAGACCGGAGAGCCGGCCGACCCCGCCTTCTTCAGCGGGGATCTCACGATCGACGGCCTCTTCGCCACGCTCTCCGCCGCTCTGGACCAGGATCCGGCGCGGTTCGACGTCACCTACGACCCCGAGCTCGGCTATCCCCGCTCGGCCTTCATCGACTTTGATGAGAGGGTGGCGGACGAGGAGCAGGGCTTCACGGCCCGCGACATGTTGTTTTGACGCCGGATTCTCGCATCGCAGATTTCGGATCGATCTGACTAGTCTGTCTAGCCAGTTTGTAAGCATGAAGACCTATTCCAACTACGAGGCGAAGGCGAGATTCTCGGAGATCCTCCGCCAGGTCCGGCAGGGCCGAACCGTCAGGGTCTCGTACCGAGGCACCCCCGTCGCCGAGATCCGGCCGATCGGGGGCTCCAACGCGAGCTTGCAGCGCCGGCTCGAGCGGCTCGAGGAACGTGGGGTCCTGATCCGGCCGCCCGAGCGAACCGGGCAGCTGGACGTGGTGCGTCGGCGGCCAGGGGCCCTCGATCGGTTCCTGGCCGAGCGCGAGGATTGATCACGCTTGAGCCTCGCGTACGTCGACCGATCGTGCTTCGTGGCGATCGCGTTCGGAGTGCGAGGTGCGAAGGCTCTCGCCACGCGGCTCGGCGACTTCGACGAGCTTTTGTCGTCGAATCTGCTTGAAGCCGAGCTTCGGAGCGCGTTCCAACACGAGGAGGTCGCGTTCGAGCCGAACCTCCTCACCTGGATCACGTGGGTCCTGCCCGATCGCCCGCTCGGACGGGAGATGAGCCGCGT
>CAZEBA010000111.1:0-2199 GCA_964510615.1 uncultured Gemmatimonadota bacterium | reverse complement strand
GCGGCGGCCGTCACGTGGATGTCGGCCGCGTTGCGCCGGTCGATCGGCTTCCCGCTCCGGTCTAGGATCACCGACTTGTAGACGTGCGCCATCGGATCGAGGTGGCCGTCCTCGTCCACCTCACCGCTGACGGCCAGGACGCTGCCCTCCCCGTCCAGCAGGGCGAACTCGAGCCATCCTTCGTTCGAGTCGTTGGTTCCGCCGGGGAAGGTGTGGCCCACACCCTTGTTGCGGACGACCACGTCCACCGTCACCCGCTCCCCGGGCCTGAGCACCGGCGCCTCGCGGTCGAGAGGGAACAGGGCGTTTCCCGATGCGCTCGCTCCGCTCGAAGCGGCAGAGGACGCCGGCCACCCGCTGCCCGCCGCACTCCGCAGCGCGAAGAGGTCCACGCTCAGCTTCTCGTCGCGCAGGAAGGCCTCGATGCGCCGGATCGTCTCCTCGTCGCCGCGGAGGAACGGAAGCGCGGTGTTCACGGCCAGGAACCGGTGCGAGCGCACCATGCCGTCCTTGGCGGAGACGTCCCCCCGGGTCGCCGGCTCGAGGGGCATGTGGCAGTCCTGGCAGATCCGCTTCGCCGGGGGCAGGTAGAAGGTGCGCGAGGCGTTCAGCGACACGCCGCTGTCGTGCCAGGCGTCGAACTCGTCCTGCCCCCTGAGCCAGCGGTAGTTGTTGACCGGCTCGGTGAGGCTGACCTTGTGGCACGCGGCGCAGAACTCGGGCTCGCGGAAGACGGGCTTGAGCAGCTGCCGCTTGTGCACGGTGGGCTTCGCCTTCAGCGCCGCGTCGTGCAGGAAGGCCCCCAGGTTTCCGGGCTTCGCGTCGGCGAACAGGTAGGGGTCCTCCTGCTCATCTGCGATGTTGTAGTTCCCGTTCCCGGTCTGGTCGTGGACCTCGTCGATGGCATGGCACGCCAGGCAGGTGAGGCCGGCCTGGGCCTCCACGCTGGAGCGGTCGATCTCGCCATCCATCTGGCCCGCCAGCATCAGGGCCGGATCATGGCACCCGCTGCACCACTTGCTCTTCACCCGCCCCACCCCGTCCGGCTCGACCGAGAACTGCCGCATGTGCTGCTCGACCCACGGGTTCGGGACGGTGGCGTTTCGGCGCATGTCGTTGATCGTCGCCTCGTAGAACGGGTTGTTGAACGAGGCGAAGCGGTGGGCCGACTTCGACCACTGCTCGACGATGTCGGCATGGCAGCGGATGCACGTCTCCGCGCCGATCGGGGTCTCGAACACGAACCCGTGGCGATCGACCTCGCTCGCGATTTCGTCCGGCGGAGAGGCGGGATCGTCGCGGGTGATGATCCTCACCGGGAGATAGCCACCCGACGTGGTGGTGGCGGCCGAGGGAAAGAAGGGGCTCTCGGGCGGCACGAAGTCCGGGGGGACGTAGCCGCCTGCGACGATGGGGCCGCCCGTGAACGCCGAGAGGCCGGCGCTGTCCGTGTACGCGGTGCCGTCCGGGCGGTCGGCGGCGTCCGGGCGGTAGGTGCGGTGCGCGTACGTATCGGCCGTGTACGCGCCGTCCGCGAATGCTCCGACGTCCCGCGACTTCGAGCCGGCCCCGGACTGGAGCCCGCCCTCCCGCGCGGCCCGCGCCTCGGCCGTGAGCTCGATGCCTCGGTGGGTGAAGCCGTGGGCGACGAGGAGGATCGCCGCCCCTGCCGCCACCGCGAGGCCGAAGCGGCGGAAGCTCGCTCCGGGCGGCCGGGCGTAGCTCACCAGCCGGTGGACGACGTAGCCGGCGGCGACCAGGGCCGCGCAGAGGACGTGAGCCCACCAGGCCCACCGGTGGTCGCGGCTGGCGGCCGCGGTGAGGATGAACAGCCCGGTGACGGCGAGCGTCAGGCCCGCCGCGGCGTAGAGGATCCCGGAGACGACGGACGCCCGGTGACGCCGCCTCCACACCTTCGGCAGGTGGGCGCCCAGAAAGGCGAGCATCAGCGTCGCCAGCAGCAGTCCCACTCCGGTGTGCGTCAGCACCATCGCCTGGAAGAGCTTCGGCAGCGACGTCTCGCCCACGGCGAAGAACTCCCAGCCCAGGCCGTCGGCCAGCCGGTTGATGAGCAGGTAGGCCGTGTTCGCCAGCATGAACGCCGCCAGTACCAGGGCGACGGCCAGCAGCCCCCGGAGGCCGCGGGGCAGCAGGGAGGGAAGGATGGGCCGTCGCTCGGCGCCCGATTCGTGGCTCATG
>CAZEBA010000110.1:0-2210 GCA_964510615.1 uncultured Gemmatimonadota bacterium | reverse complement strand
GGGCCAACGCGTAGATGCCGCTGGTAGCGAACTCGCACGCCGTCAGCACGCTCGACTACGTCTTCGCGAGCCTGAGCGTCCTGATCGCCGCGATCTCCGGCCCCTGGTTCGCCAGGATGTGGCTCAGAGAGCGAAGGGAGGCCCGGGAGGAAGCCGAGCGGGAGGCTCGCGCAGGCGCTCAAGCTCCCTCGGAGCAGGTCCGCAGGGCCTAGGCACGCTCTCCCAGCACGGCCGGACTGGCGGACGTTCGCTGATCGAGTGCCCGTCTAGCTATCCGTCGCGCCCAGCGTGGCCGACACGGTGATCGACTCGCCGTCGCGGACGACGCCCAGCGTCACCATCGTGCCCGGCTCGTTCGTGATGATCCGGGCTCGAAGGTCCTCGCTGTCGCGAACCGGCTGCCCGTCGACCGAGACCACCCGGTCCCCGGTCTCCAGGCCGGCGGCCTCCGCGGCCGAGGCGCCGACGACCTCCTGGATCACCGCGCCGGCCTCGCCGGAGGCAGAGGGGGCCGTGCTCACGCCGAGGAAGGCCAGCTGCACCGGCTCGCCCGCGGTGATCTGATCCGCCACGATGGAGGCGAGGTCGACGGCGATGGCGAACCCGACGCCGTCGCTGCCGCCGCTTTGGGAGATGATTGCGTCGTTGATCCCGATCACCCGCCCCTGCGCGTCGACCAGCGGGCCTCCCGAGTTCCCAGGGTTGATGGCGGCATCCGTCTGGACGAAGATGCTCGTCCCACTCACGCCCTCGACCGTCCGGTCGACCGCGCTGACGATGCCGGACGTCACGGTCTGGTCCAGCCCGAACGGGCTTCCCACGGCCACCGCGAGCTGGCCGACCTGCAGCTCATCCCCGGCGGCGAGCTGCGCTGTGGGGAACCCGGACGACCCCTCGATCTGCACGACGGCCACGTCCGACGGGGCGTGCGCACCAAGAACCGTGCCCTCCATCGCCGTCCCGTCCGCGAGCCGGACGGTGACCGTGCTGGCTCCCTGCACGACGTGAGCGGCCGTGAGCACGAGACCGCTGGGATCGTAGATCACTCCCGAGCCGAGCCCCTGGCCGGCTTCGAGCTGCACGACCGCGGGGGCCACCGCAGCCGCGGCCGCGGCGACGGGCTCCGTGCCGGCGGGAAGGACCGGAGTGACGACGGCCGGCTCCTCGGCTGCCGGCTCGGAAGCTGGCTGGGCTGCGGGTACCGCCTGGTCGGGCGCGTCGTCGCGGAGCGGAAGGAACCACCCCGCGCCAAGCGCCGCAGCGACCAGCAAGCCCACCAGGACGAGCGCCACCCGACGGGGGCCCCGCCGCGGGCGGCTCGCCGTCGGTGCCGGAGGCTCGAACCCCCTCCCGCCGAAGGCAGGCTGCCTGTCGTCGAAACCGGATGCGGCCGGTCCCCGGCCGTCGATGCCCGTGCGGTCGGCCTGCTCCGTCTCCTCGTCGAGTTCGTGGTTCTCCTTCATCCCGCTTCCTTCGGTCGTCGGCTCGAGGCCGGAGAGTTCGTCACCACCCTGAACCGTCATGCGATCCTGCATGTTCCGCTCACCTCCGCACCGCCCCCCATTGTGACGGCCCAACGTCGCACTCAGTGAAGCGCGGCTAGATGAGAGGAACGTGAGAGCTGCGTACGAGTTCCCTGAGACCGTCGGCAGACTCGCGGACTCGAGCCGGCGCGCCGCTCGAGGGGCGTCACGATGACCCCGGCGCGCCGTTCCACCATGCGTCGATCCGGGATGCGAGATCGAGCTTGGTGGGTTCCGGCGCCCACGAGGCCTCGACGGCGTTGCGGCTCAAGCCACGAAGCGCGCCGTCGTCGAGACCGAACCGCTCCGCAAGCGACCCGTACTCCCCTGCCAGCGAGCAGCCGAACATGGCGGGATCGTCGGTGTTGATCGTGACCGTCACGCCGGCGTCGATCAGCTCACGGATCGGATGTGCGTCCAGGCTGGCCACGACTCTCGTCCGGACGTTGGAGGTCGGACACACCTCCAGCGGGATCCCCGTTTCCGCCAGGTGGCGAAGGAGCGCCGGATCCTCCACCGACCGCACGCCGTGGCCGATCCGTTCCACGCCCAGCTCGCGGACGGCCTCCCAGACGCTCTCGGGACCGGCGGCCTCCCCCGCGTGCGCTGTCAGCCGGAAGCCAGCCTCCGCCGCGCGCCGATAGACGTCGACGAACAGCCCCGCTGGGAACCCGCCCTCCGAGCCGC
>CAZEBA010000109.1:0-2239 GCA_964510615.1 uncultured Gemmatimonadota bacterium | reverse complement strand
GTCACGCCGGAGAGCGTCCAGCGTCACGGCGGGATCGGTCACCCACTCGTCGAAGTGCGACATGAGGTCGGACTTGGTGACCGGCGGCAACCGGTCGGGCTCGGCTACACCGATCGGCAGCCCGGCGTACCGCTGCCGGTAGTACGGGGATGCGGTTCTCGCGAACGTCACGAGGTCCCGGAGCCGGCGCTCCTGGCGAGCCTCGATGCCGCTGATGCCACCTCGCTCAGCGCGTAGCGAGTCGAGGACGATGTAGGGAACACCGAGTGTGGAACTCATGGCGCGGCCACCTTCCCGCCTCCCACTCTAGGTCGAGTCGGGCGGCGCGCGCCGGGAATCCCCGAGGGTGCGTAGTGCTCAGGCCTGGCTGGGCGGAGGCCAGCTCTGCGCGCCCAGCTCCCGGGAGAGCGCCCGAGCCGTCTGGCGTACTTCGTCGCCCGGGTCGCTCTCGGTCGAGCCGGTGACCACGACGCCGATGGCGCCCACGACGTCGCCCCAGGAGTCGAAGACCGGTGAGGCCACCGCGCCCTCGCCGAGCACCGCCTCATCCTGCTCGCGGGCGATGCCGGTGCTGCGCACCTCCGCCAGCTGGCGGCGTACGTCGTCGGGAGAGGTCAGCGTCTCGCCGGTCATGCTCCGCAGCTCGCCGTCGGCCAGCATCCGCTCGGCCTCGTCCGGCAGGAACGCCAGCATGGCCTTGCCCAGCGCGCTGGCGTGGGCGGGGATCACGATGCCGACCTCGGGCATCTGCCGGCTCCCGTCCGGCCGGGGCTCGTGGTGGATGATCACCACGTCGTCGATCAGCAGCACCCCGGTGCGGACCGCGAGGCCGGTACGACGCGCGAGGTCCTCGGCCCACGGGATGGCCTTCGACCGCAGCTCGAGCGTGTCGAGGTAGACGTTGCCGAGGCGGAGCACCGCCGGCCCCAGCTGGTAGCGGCTCGACCCGCGCTCCTGCACGACCATCCCGTGCTCGACGAGCGTGCGCACGATCCCGTGGGTGGTCGACGGCGCCAGGTCGAGCCGCGCGGAGAGCTCGGAGAGGCTCATCCGGCGGGCGCCCTGCAGCGCCGTGAGCACGCGGATCGCGCGGTCGACGGACTGGATCACGGGTGCATCACGGGCTCTGGGCCTTCCTGTGTTCGCGGGCAGGCATGAAGTATGCCGAAAGGTCTTGTGGTGACGTGCATCACAGCGGTAACGTCCGTACAGCGTTCGACTATATCGAATGTCGTTCGACAAGATCCTCGAGCAGGAGAGGAAGCAGACATGCTCGACGAGACAACCACCGTCCAGAAGCTCGCCGCGGAAGCAATCGGCACCGCGTTCCTGGTGTTCGTCGGGGTCGGATCCGTCCCCGCCACCCTGATCGTGAACGGCGACTCACCGTTCACCATGGCCGATCTCGGCATGATCTCCCTGGCCTTCGGCACCATCGTGATCGCCACCGTCTACGCCCTCGGTCACGTCGGCGGCAACCACATCAACCCCGCGGTCACCCTCGGCCTGGCCGTCTCGGGCAAGTTCCCGTGGTCGCAGGTGCCGGCGTACATCTGCGCCCAGGTCGTCGGCGCGATCGTCGGCGCAGCGGCGATCATCGCCGTCCTCGGCCAGAAGGCCAGCGACGTCGGGCTCGGCGTCGCGTCCTACGGCGACATCGGCTGGGGCCAGGCGTTCGCCGCGGAGTTCGTGGGGACGTTCATCCTGGTCTTCACGATCTTCGGGGTGATCTACCGCAAGGCAGCCGCCGGGTTCGCCGGGGTGGCGATCGGTCTGGTGGTCTTCGCCGCGATCATCCCGGTCGCCCCGGCCACCGGCGCCTCGATCAACCCCGCCCGCACCTTCGGCCCGATGCTCGTCCAGCAGATCGCCGGCGGCCAGGTGAAGTGGGAGCAGCTGCCGGTCTACCTGGGCGCCGAGCTGCTCGCCGGCGTGCTCGCCGCGCTCTGCTACGCCTTCATCGCCCACACGCCCGCGGACAAGGCGGCCGTTGCCCCGGGCATCGACCTGGCGGATCCTGAGGATGCACCCTCGGCCACGTCCGCGACGGCCTGAGTACGACGAGACCCGAGAAGAGGGAGTCATGAAGAAGCTCATCAACGACCCGAACGACGTCGTGGCCGAGGCCCTGCTGGGAGTCGAGGTCGCTCACCCCGACCTGCAGGTCGACCACGCGAACAAGGTCATCTACCGCGGTGACGCTCCGAAGGCCGGCAAGGGCGGCATCGGGCAGTAGGAG
>CAZEBA010000108.1:0-2250 GCA_964510615.1 uncultured Gemmatimonadota bacterium | reverse complement strand
CCAGTGACCTCTACGATGTCAACGTAGCGCTCTAGCCAGCTGAGCTAAGGCCCCCAGACGCACGCGAGCGGGACCCCGGTTCGAGGCGCCCGCTCGCAGTCTTCCAAGCTACCCGCTGCGACCCGATGGGTCAAGCGAGCCGCGACCGGACGGCAGTCGGCCGCCGCCCTCCTGTCAGCGGGCCGCCCTGCCCTGCAGGTAGGTCACGATCCGCGCCGTCTCCTCGTCGTCCAGGGGACGAACGTCCTGCAGCGCCGCGTTGGCCCGCATCCGGCCGACGACCTCCGGCCACTCGGCCGCGGTGTGCGCCTTCGGCGACGGGGTGACGTGGCAGGCCGAGCACCGGATCCGGAAGAACTCGGCCTCCTCCCCCTCGCCCAGCTCGCCCGGCTCGGCCTCCGGCATTGCGTGCTTCTGCATGTAGGCGGTCATCAGCGCCAGCTCATCCTCCGACGGAACCGGAGCCGTCGCCATGCCCGCCAGCACGTACTCGCCCATCAGCCCCTGCGTGAGGGGGCCACCGAGGCGCCGGCTCAACGTCTCCGCCCGCGTGTGCATCCGCCGCATCAGGATCGGCCACTCGGAGGCCGCGTGCTGCTGCGGAGCGGGGATCCAGTGACAGCGGTCGCAGTACGCCTCGACCAGCACCGCACCATGGGACTCCGGCTCGGGGAGATCGGTCGCGGCGAAGCTCGAGGGAGGGAGACCGACTCCGATGGAGCTGATCAGCCGCCACCGCTGGCCTCGTTCCATCTCCGCGGTAGCCCTACCGCCCAGTTCGGCCAGCAGAGAGTCCAGCGTCGCCAGGTTGTGACCGGCATCCGCGGGCTGGGAGGTCGTCTCGGGACCGGCGCAGCCCGCCATGATCGTCACGGCGAGGACCATCGAAAGCGACACCGTCCGGCCGGTGACCCGGCGACTCAGCGGTTCGATCATGGATGTAGTCCTGTTCGGGATGAGGCCGTCGACGCCATGGTGCCATCTAAAACGATGGGACGAGCCACGCCAGGCTGTCTGTCGGGAGAACCCTCATGGCAGGTGTCCGGAATCAGTGGACGACCCGGCTCGGAGCGCCCGGGCGGACGGCCCCGCGGGCCTTTCCGGCACCGCCTTCGGCGTCTTGCGTCCCGTACTCAGGGTGATACCTTGACCCGCGCTTCGGCCTGGAAGACGCGAACGGCCGGGCGGCGGCGCGGTTCGGCCGCACCATGCTTCGACCTCACTCAGAAGTCCGGATGGGACGACGAACTGCCATAGCGGCCGCCTCGCTCGGCCTCGCGCTGCTCGGCACGGCCGCCCTGATGCGGGGCGATCGGGCGCAGGCGCGCGTACAGGACACCGCGCCCGCCGGTTCACCAGGCCTCCAGGAGGCGGGCCCCGCCGAGGGGGAGGTCGCCCCGGCCGCAGCCGCCGAGTTCACGGCCCAGCAGGCGATCGATGCCTTTCGCGCGGCCCGGCTGGGACCGGATCAGCCCCTCCCGTTCAACCACCGCTTCCATTCGGGCGAGCTGCAAATCGACTGCCTCTACTGCCACACGGGCACGGACCGCTCCCAGACCGGCGTCATGCCCCCGGTGGAGATCTGCATGGGCTGTCACCGCGTCGCCGGGTCCGGGCTGGAGCCGGTCGAGGCGCTGCGCGGCTTCTGGGATCGGCAGACGCCGATCGAGTGGGACTGGGTCTACAAGCTCCCGGAGTTCGTCCAGTTCAACCACGCGCCCCACGTTCGAAACGGGGTCGAGTGCGAGGAGTGCCACGGGCCGGTCAAGGAGGAGATGGACCGGATCTACCAGTGGGCGCCTCTCACGATGGGGTGGTGCCTGGATTGCCATCGTAAGCCTCCGGCCGAGACCGACGTAGCCACCGACTACGCTCTCTCGCAGCGCTATCCGCCCCCACCGATGCCGACGGGGCGGCAGCCCAAGGGTCTCTATCCCGTGCGGATCAGCTCCGAGTTTGGCGCCTCGCGCGGCCCGATCGACTGCCTGGCATGTCACTACTGAGACGGTCGAGCGGCCCGCCGGGCGATCCCGGCTTGGAGGGCGATCCCAGCTTGGCCGGAGACGCCAGCGCGGTGGGTGAGTCGCGTCCGAAGGTCCGCGAGCCCCGCCCGGAGGCCCGCGAGCCGGGCCACCCGAGCCCGGGGACGACCTCGCGTCGCGATTTCCTCAAGGTGGTCGGAGTCACCGGCGCCGGGGCGGCCGTCGCCTGCGGCCCGCCCGACTACGGCGACAAGCTGATCCCCCTCCT
>CAZEBA010000107.1:0-2251 GCA_964510615.1 uncultured Gemmatimonadota bacterium | reverse complement strand
CGACGAGGCTCTCCAGCTCGCGGTGGAGGGTGAACCCGTACAGCAGCAGCCACTCGGGGGCATCCGAGCCGGCCAACAGCTTCGCGCCCACCTCGTGGAGCGCCAGGGTGAGCCGATTGCGTAGCTCCACGTAGCGGAGTCGCTGCGCCTCCGGCGGCGGGTTTGTCCAGAAGACCTCGCGGCCCCGCAGAAGCTGCTCGCGCACCCCGGCCGATACGAATCGATAGTCGTCGCTGGCGGTGATCTGGGCTTCGCTGCGGCCGGTCCCGAACGAGGAGTTGAGGAAGGCGAGCGTGGGCGTGTTCCAGACGCCGGCCTCGGCCGTGGCCCGGGCGATCTCCGGGATCCGGGTCTCGTCCAGGTACTCCAGGCTCTCCCAGTTCGGACGCTGCCAGATCCCGATGCCGGAGAGGCTGTTCTCCATCGGCGCGTCGGCGGGGAGCAGGGCTTCGAGGTACTGGTCGAGGTGCTCGATCTGCTGTCCGGCCTCCAGCGCCCGCGCCAGCCGGACCTGCGGGCCGACGTGGCCGATGACCGGCATTCCGAGCTCCGCGGCGGTGGCGACCGTGGCCTCGTAGACCGGCAGCGAGACGAAGAAGGTCAGCTTGATGAAGTCGTAGCCCGCCGCGTGGAACTCCCGGACCGCCGCTTCCGCCTCCTCCGTCGTGAGCACGGCCCGCCCGTTGAAGACGCTCCCGAACGCCTCACCGGCGATCTGCGGGCTGCCCAGGTAGAGCGTGGGCCCGAGCAGCTCCCCTGCCGCTATGCGTCTTCGGAGCTCCATATGCTCCGGCTTGCCGATCGGAATCCGGACGCTCGTGACCCCGTTCGCCAGGATCACCGCCAGCTCGGCACCGGCGTACTCATCGGCGATACGGTCGTCCGACAGCAGGTGCGAGTGCATGTCGTACAGGCCCGGAATCAGGTACCGCCCCTCGCCCGGGACGCGAGTCGCCGCGGCGGGCACGGGGGTGACGGCGGCCGGTCCCATGTCCAGAATGCGGCCGTCGTCCACGATCACGTGGTGGTCTGCCAACATCCCCTCGCGATCCATCGGGATGACATTCACGCCAAGAAAGGCGATCGTGTCGGCGGCAAGAGCGACAGCAGTCGCGCGGTCGGCACCGTTACCCGGAGCCGTCGCCCTCATAGCGGCCGCAGCGACCGGGGTGGCCGGAGCGGTCAGTGTGGCCGGCGCCGTCCGGGCGGCCAGCGCAGTCCGGGCAACCGGAGCGAGTCCAGATCCCGTCAGCAGCAGAAGGAGCAGTTGTGCGGGCACGCGCATCAAGCAGGATCCTCGTGTTCGTTCAGTCGAAGGGTCGAAAGCTCGGCGGTCGGTACGGCCGATCGTTATCCGGTCGCACCCCGGGCGCGGCCGTACCTTCGGCGGCTTCCATCTCGGCGCGTGTGGATTCTACACCATCCCGCCCGTCGGGTCATGTTCCGGATCGGGTGGCGAACCTCCGCCACCTACTTCTGGCCGCGGCAGCCATCGGGGGGGCGGGTGCGGCAGCCTGCCAGTCGGAAGAGCCGGCGGCGGTCGGCATCACGCCGGAGGCGATGGCCGCGCTGGCGGCCGACGAGTCGCTGCCCGATTCGTTGACCGCCGGTCGCGCGAACTTCGAGGTCTACTGCCGCGAGTGCCACGGGCCGGCGGCGACCGGGACGGAGAAGGGCCCGCCGCTGGTGCACCGCGTGTACCGACCCGGCCACCACGCCGATCCGTCGTTCTACCTCGCGCCCCTGCAGGGGGTGCGCGCCCATCACTGGCGCTTCGGCGACATGCCGCCCGTCGAGGGGATCCGGCGTGAACAGGTGGGCACGATCATAGCGTACGTGCGCTGGCTGCAGGCGCAGGCAGGGATCCTCTGATGGGGTCCGGTGAAAGAGCTGCTCCGAGCCGGGTAGGGCGAGCGCATCGGGGGAGCGGGTCGATTCTGGGTAGGAACGGGCTGGGGCGGCCGGCTAGCCGGAAGCCGGCGGGCCTCCGCTCGCGTATGTTGGAGAGGCGGGATCCCGTGGAGGCGGGCCTCAGAGCCGCCGGATCAGGCGGCGAATGATCGCGAGCGCGATGACGACGACGATCTTTCTCATGGGATCTCCTCGCGAGGGTTCTCGGCCACGAGAGGGCCTACGCGCTCCGGCGGTGGCTGGTTTCAGCCGACGGTTGGGCTACGCTCGGAGGGGTGGCAGAATGGCAATGCACCGGTCTTGAAAACCGGCGTCCGCAAGGACATGCGGGTTCGAATCC
>CAZEBA010000106.1:0-2271 GCA_964510615.1 uncultured Gemmatimonadota bacterium | reverse complement strand
GTGGCCGGTGCTGGTTCTGCCGGTCGGGCCAGACCTCGCTGTGCGGTGAGTTCCGCGCCTTGGGGTTCGGCACCTTCGGCGGCCACTTGGGCGGCACCCAGGCCGAGTACGTGCGCGTGCCGGTCGCCGACCAGAACCTGCTGGCGCTCCCCGACGATCTCAGCGACGAGCGGGCCCTGTTCCTCGGCGACGCCCTCACCACCGGCTACTACGGCGCCGCGATCGCGGGGATCCGGCCCGGGGACACGGTGGCCGTCGTGGGCGCCGGGGCCATCGGCTTCTTCGCGGCGCAATCGGCGCTCCTGTACGAGCCCTCAGTGGTGCTGTCGCTCGACCTGCTGCCCGATCGGCTGAAGCTCGCGGAGGCGGCTGGGGCCACCCCGATCAACGTCGCCGAGCGCAACGCCGAGATGGCCGTGGCCGAGCTGACCGGCGGCCGCGGTGCCGACGTCGTCATCGAGGCGGTGGGCGGGGTCCCCGCCCTCGACTCCGCCCTCGACGTCGTCCGGTCCGGCGGCACGGTGTGCCTCATCGGCGTGTACGTCACCGAGACCAAGGAGCTGCAGTTGGGCGTGGTCTGGGCCCGCATGCTTCGGCTGGTCTTCGGCGGCGTGTGCCCGGTCCATTCCTGGTGGGGGGAGGCCATGGAGGCCGTGCGGGAGGGCAAGATCGATCCGCTGCCGATCGTCTCGCACACGCTTCCGCTCGAGGAGGCCCCGGCGGCCTACGAGCTGTTCGCGCGCCGCGAGGCCACGAAAGTCGTTCTCACGCCCTGAGGGTGGGGGATGGGGACGGCCGTCGAGTACCTCGATGCCGAGCCCAGCGGCCTGGCGTCGATGATCGGCGAGTTGATCGAGTCGAACCTGGGTCGCCACCCGGACCGCCGGCGCCTGCTCCGGTCGGGCCTCGTCGGGATGGTCGCCTCGGACGCTGGCGTCGCCATCACCCTTCGCCTGGCTCCCGGACGCGTCACCGTGAGCGACGGGATCTCGGGGAGGCCCCAGGTCATCGTCGCGGCCGACACCCAGACGCTGGCGGAGCTGTCGCTGGTGCCGCTTCGCTTCGGGCTGCCGGACCCCTCGACTTCGGAGGGCCGCGCCGTGCTGGCGAGCCTCCGGTCCAGGCGGCTGAAGGTGCGCGGCGCGCTCCGGCACGCCGCCCTGCTGTCCCGCCTCAACCGGCTCCTGTCCGTGGCATGAGCGCGCAGAAGCGCCCGATCGGCTGCTCGGTGCGAGGGCTCAAGTTCGGGATCCCCTCCCCCGAGCTGAGAGGAGGAGGCGTGCGGTGAGCATCCGAACGGGCGCGCGGGGCGCGGGCCTTGCGCTGTTGCTGTCGGCGGCCCTCGTGACGGCCGCAGCGGCTCCGGGAGCAGAGGCCGCGACCAAGGCGGAGAGGAGGCTGTTCAGGATGATCAACGCCGCCAGGGCGGATCGGGGCCTCTCGACACTGAAGCTCGCGCCCGGCATCACCGACAGCGCCCACCGGCACAGCAAGCGCATGGCCAACAAGGGCCGCATCTTCCACCACGCCTGCCTGCCGTGCGCGTTCCCGCAGAAGACCTACCGATCGCTCGGGGAGAACGTGGGAGTCGGCGGGGGCGTGAAGGCGGTCCACCGCGCCCTGATGAACAGCGACGGGCACCGTGCCAACATCCTCTGCACCTGCTTCCGGAAGGTGGGTGTCGGCGTCGTGCGCCGCGACGGACGGTCCTGGGTCACCGAGATGTTCTGGGGCTGAACCGCCCGCGGCGTTTGGCCCTGCCTATACCCTGTTCAACGGTGGAGGTCGACGAGCTGACACGTGGCGTTCTGGCCAGGGACCGTAGGGCCGTGGCCCGGGCCATCTCCATGGTCGAGGACGGCGCGGCCGGCCTCCGGGAGCTGATCCGCGATCTGTTCCCCCACACGGGCGGGGCGGTCACGGTCGGGCTGACCGGCTCGCCGGGCGTCGGCAAGTCCAGCCTGGCTGCGGCGCTGGTCGCGGCCGTGCGGGCCCTCGGCCGAAGGGTGGCCGTGCTCGCCATCGACCCGACCTCGCCGTTCACCGGCGGCGCGCTGCTCGGCGACCGGCTGCGGATGCAGGATCACGCCACCGACCCCGGCGTCTTCATCCGTTCCATGGCGACGCGCGGCCACCTGGGCGGGCTGGCACTGGCCGCCCCCGAGGCGGTCCGCGTGCTGGACGCGTCGGGGACCGACGTCGTGATCATCGAGACCGTGGGGGTCGGGCAGGCCGAGGTGGAGGTCGCGACGGCCGCGGACACCACGCTCG
>CAZEBA010000105.1:0-2282 GCA_964510615.1 uncultured Gemmatimonadota bacterium | reverse complement strand
GTCATGACGTTCTCGACCTTCATCGAACGCATCCTCCTCACCTCACCCCGGTGGCGTTCCACGCCTCCAACGAGAGCAGGTCCCGTGAGGAGATCATGCCCACGACGCGCCCCCCGTCGACCACCGGCAGGTGCCGGACGCCGAGGTTCAGCATCGTCGCGGCGGCGTCGGCAGCGTCGGTCTCCGGCGAGACGGTGACGGGCTCGACCGTCATGTAGTCGCGGACGGCCGTCGCCGCCGGCTCCACCGCGTCGGCGAGGGCCCTCGCGAGGTCGCGCTCGGTCAGGATGCCGACGAGCTTGTCGTGCTCCAAGACCGCCAGGGACCCGACCTCTTGGTACTGCATCCTGCTGGCCGCGTCGGCGAGCGACTCGTCGGCGGCGGCACTCAGGATCTCCGGTCGGTACAGGGCTCGGATCTTCATCGCTCCCTCCTCTCGCGCACACGGGAAACGCTCGGCGAACGCTCCGCGCTCCCGCGTCCACGGTAGGAAGGCGCGGAGCGCGGCCACAGGTCCGTTGGTCCCGATTCCGTAAGGTCTCCCGGCCCGCCGCCGCGCGCCGCTCGGTGGGGCGTCCGAGGCCCCGCGGGCTGCTACGCTCGCTTGCGTGGCGGAACCCGACGTCGACAGGCGGCGCGACGCGCTGATCCAGGCCGGGCTGACCCTGGCCTCCGAGCTCTCGCTGCCGTCGGTGCTCCAGAAGATCGTCGATCTCGCGTGCGAGGTCGCCGACGCTCGGTACGGCGCGCTCGCCGTGCTCGGGCCTGACGCGAAGCACATCCGCGACTTCCTGACCCACGGCCTGACCGACCAGGAGCGGGACGCGATCGGCACACTCCCCGAGGGGAGGGGCATCCTCGGGCTGATCATCGAGGAGTCGCGGCCCCTCCGACTGGCCAACATCAGGGACCATCCGCAGGCGGCCGGGTTCCCGCCGAACCACCCGGCCATGACCACCTTTCTCGGCGTCCCCATCGAGGTGCGGGGGCGCGTGTTCGGCAACCTCTACCTTGCGGAGAAGCGCGGGGGATCCGAGTTCACCGAGGAGGATCAGCAGGCGGTCATGACGTTGGCCGCGCAAGCCGCCGTGGCCGTGGAGAACGCGCGTCTCTACGAGGACGCGCGCCTGCGTCGGCGGCGGCTGGAGGCCGCCAACGAGGTTACCCAGGCTATCCTGGAGGGCCGGGACACCGACGAGGTGCTCCGCCTCATCGCCGTCCACGCCCGGGAAATGATCGGCGCCGCGCTCGCGACCGTCGTGACGCCGGCCCCGGCCCCCGGGCTGCTCGTGGTCCGCGTGGCCGTGGGCGAGCGCGCGGACGCGCTCCAGGGGATGCGCTTCCCGGCCGACGACTCGATCTCGGGGGAGGTCATTCGGAGCCGGCAGCCGCTCCTCATCGCCGATGTCGCCAAGGACGAGCGGGCGAGCCAACCCGTCGTCAGGGTCGGAGGCATCGGGCCGGCCGTCTTCGTACCCCTCGCGGTCGGCGGCCGGGCCTTCGGGACCCTGCTCGTCGCGAACCTGGTCGGTGGCGCCCGCTTCTCCGACGACGACCTCACCGTCGTTCGCCTGTTCGCCTCGCAGGCCGCCGTGGCCCTCGAGTATGCGCGCTTCCGTGAGGAGCTGCAGCGACTCGCGATCCTCGAGGACCGGGAGCGCATCGCCAAGGAACTCCACGACGGCGTGATCCAGTCGCTCTTCGCGCTCGGGATGTCCCTCCAATCGGCCGAGGACCTCGCCGAGGAGACCGAGACGGTCCGGGCGAGGCTTTCCTCCTCGATCGACGCGATCGACGGGATCATCCGGGACCTGCGCAACTACATCTTCGGCCTGCGGCCGGGGGCCGTCGCCGACCTCCACCTCGATCGGACGATCCACGAGATGACGGAGGGGTTCGCGGAGGGGGCTCCGCTCGCGGTCGAGGCCCACGTGGACCGCGAGACCGCCGCGCTCCTTGCGGGGCGGGCGACCGACGTCATCCAGGCCGCGAGGGAGATACTCTCCAACGCGGTCCGACACTCGGAGGGGACGAAGGTCGCACTCACGCTGGGGCGCGACGGGAGCGAGGCCGTCCTGGAGGTCCGGGACGACGGGCGCGGCTTCGACCCCGCGACCTCCGAGGGAAAGGGCCAGGGCCTGGCGAACCTCCGCTCCCGCGCGCGCGCCCTCGCGGGCAGACTCGAGATCGATTCCGGCGGATCCGGCACGACGGTCAGGCTGCACATCCCGTTGTGAGAACATAGGGGCCATGAGCGACCAACCGATCAGGGTGATGATCGT
>CAZEBA010000104.1:0-2431 GCA_964510615.1 uncultured Gemmatimonadota bacterium | reverse complement strand
CATGTGTTAGGCACGCCGCCAGCGTTCGTCCTGAGCCAGGATCAAACTCTCCAAATATGAAGAGCTCGGCGCGAGGCTCGGCGGCTCGTGCCACCTCGCCACGCGACAAACCTGTGGAACGCTGTCGCCACGAATCGACGCTCGAGGCGCCGATCGCAGCTCCCGCGCTCGGAATCGAATCACTTTGGTTCCCCATGGACGCTCGGGAAGTGATGCCCGAGGCCCGTCGGGGCCCCACACGCCACTCACACCTTCTTGTCAAAAAGCGGCCGCAACGGAGAGCCCGTCGCGACAGGAATCGTCAGTCTAGCCAGGATGTCCGGTACTGTCAAGCGGTTTGGAGGCTTGACAGCATCGTATCTCCGTCAGCCATGAATGGTATTCGGGGCGAGCGTGAAAGTTCCCTCATCCAGCCCCGAAGTCGAGCCGCGAGCCGCGCTGGATGGAGCCCGTCCCCGAGTGCACCAGGTTGACGCCGAAGCAGATCTTGCCCTCGATCGTACGGTAGGTCGCCAGGGTCCGCAGGGGCTCGACCCCTCGCTCCGCCGTTTCCTGGTTGATCATCGTGATGATGCACCGGCCGCAGCGCTT
This sequence comes from uncultured Gemmatimonadota bacterium, assembly GCA_964510615.1. Classification (GTDB taxonomy): domain Bacteria; phylum Gemmatimonadota; class Gemmatimonadetes; order Palauibacterales; family Palauibacteraceae. The sequence goes on along the minus strand of CAZEBA010000104.1, from coordinate 1,840 downwards.
CACGACCCGAAAATCGACGCCGTCCACCTCGAAGCCTCGCCAGTCGTCCTCGGCGAACGCCCCACCGCCGCGGACCACCAGATTGGGGCGGAAGCGATCGACCGGAAGAGGATCGACCAACCGCCGGTTGAGATCGCCGATGGAGTCGTCCGAGACGAGGAGAAACGGGTAGCCGTCGGCGAACGCGACGCGATGGCCGCCGCGCGCGTAGCGCGAATCCACCGGCCGGTAGCTGTCCTCCGGCATGTACACGACCCTCACCTCGAGGTCGAGAAAGCGCGACAACCAACCGTGCGCCTCGCCCTCCACGACCTGGGCCTCCACCTCCTGCCTCCAGATCGAGACGCGAATCCGGCCGGCTCCAAGATCGGAGCAGCGGGGCACGTCGACCTCCGACTGGCCGGGAGCGGAGAGGATGAGTCCGCCGTCCGCCGGGCGGGCGGAAACGAGGGCGAGGCCAGGTTGCTCACGCTGGGAAAGGAAGCGGCCGCTTCCATCTACGGCCATCCATCTCCGGTCGGACCGGAAGCCGAAGGCGTCGACCTCGGCCCGCTCCAGCGCGATGCCGCGGCCGCTCTTGAACGGGTAGACGTAGAGGCGGCTTACGCTGACGCCGCCTAGGCTCATGGCCGGGCTCCTTGTCCGTCCCGGGTGCTCGAAGATCGCCGCCGTTCGCTGCACATTGCGAAGCCGCCGCGACCGCCGGCCCCGGCACCAGCGCCTGGCATCATCGGCCTAACCACCCTCGCCTCTACCGCTTACGCACCTCGGCCCGACCCCGGCATGCTCCGTGACATCCACAGGGGAGGGAGAACACAGGTGCGCCCCAACCGGAACGGGAGGATGACCATGGTGGACCGCGAGTACCGCGACGAGCTGCTGGACGCGAGCTACGAAGCGGTGAGGCTCGAGCTCGAGAACACGGAAAAGGACCTCGCCAAGCTGCAGGAGAGGGCCGAGAAGCTGCGCTCGGCTGCAGCGGCGCTGGCGGAGCTTCTGCCGACGCCCGCCCGTCAGCCGCAGCAGGAGACGCCGGCCTTCCTGCGTAAGGGCACGCCGACCAACGGAGTCGACGAGGCCGCCCGCCCGTCCGCCTCGGAGGCGGCGCGCGCCTCCGCGTAACGGCCAGGCGAACGATCCATCGGGAGGTTGTGGAGCGGACATTCCCCGGCTCCTTGTCCGCTCCCTCCTCCCTTTTTCTTTCACATCCCCTTTCCGGTTCGCTCATCGCTCCCCAGGCCCCGAAACCTACGGTCCACCGACCCTCCGCCTGATCTCGTCCTCGTACTCCGGGAAGTACCGCCCGATCACCGAGATCTCGAACCGCGGGAGAATAGCCTCCTTCGGTTCACGCTCCAGCAGAAACCGGAAGGACTCCTCCAGCAGCCTCTCGGCTGACACGCCCCCACCCAAACGCTCCAGGGCCGCCGCATCCACGGTTACGACGTGACGGGTCGCCGACCCGCCTTCCCGTACTTCCACCTCGTGTACATCACCGCGGCCCGCCGATACCAAGATCTCCATGGCCTGATCCCCTCCTTCCCCTGGCCTGTGACCGCTTGAGGGTACACCGGCAAGCACCTCGTAGAATCATGTAGCTCGCGGACGATCGAGGCTAGCGAGACCTCCCAGCACGCCAAATCGCCGTCGCAGGTGGTTCAGCGAAAGACTCGCCGAGCGACAGCACAACGGCTGGCTCAGGGTTTGTCGACCGAAAAGCACAGGCCCCGCCGCAAATCGCGACGGGGCTTCCCTATGCAGGGGTGAGCGACGGGATTCGAACCCGCGACCTCCAGGGCCACAACCTGGCGCTCTAACCGACTGAGCTACGCCCACCACG
>CAZEBA010000103.1:0-2723 GCA_964510615.1 uncultured Gemmatimonadota bacterium | reverse complement strand
CCGTGCTTCCCGTGCTTCCGAGTTGCGTCCCGCTGGCGAGCAGCTCGCCGGACTCCACGTCGCGAATCGTGATCCGCGCTCCGCCCACGTTGCTGCCGATGATCTTGGCGTCGTGCGACACCGCCCGGACCAGCAGCCGCGTCTCCACCGACTGAGCCGGCAGTGGTGCGGCCGTCGCGGTCACGAGGACACCGGCGACCAAGAGCCTCGCGACGCTCGCTCGCACGAGCTCTACCGACCTGCTGCTGGTTCGATGGGCACCGTTCACGATTCCCCTCCCTGTTGTCGTTGCGGTTTCATTTGCGGTTTCGTTGCGGTCCCGTCGGTGGCGCGGCGACCTGCGCGTCGACTGCCCACCTGCGCGTCGCCCACCGACCTGCACGAGCTCAGGTCCTTCGCCCCTTGCCCGAGTCCGACACGCTCATGAGCGGATCGGGGTAGGGGTGGAAGAACGCCTGCCCTTCCAGGTAGGACTCGCCCTCGCGCACGACCCAGCTCCAGATCACCGCGGCCGGAGCGGCCAGCGGCGTCCGACCGCTGCGGTACCGTTCGAGCTGCCGCCGGAGCATCGCCTTCTCCCGGCGACTCAGGCTGGACTTGAAGTAGCCGGCCGCGTGCTCGAGCACGTTGATCGCCGAGGTATGGCGGGGCGGCTTGCCCAGCGCGGCCCCGAAGCCGGCTCGGTACTCGGCCACCAGGTCCGGGAAGGCGGCTCCGGCCTGGTTCGCCACCAGGCGGCCGAGTGCACGCAGCCGTGTCTGGCTGTAGGTCATCAGTACGAACTTGTAGCGGGCATGAAAGCCGATCAGCTCCTGCATCGAACCGCTCTCGGCCACCGCCCGCAGCTCCGCCAGCGCGAACAACTTGGTGAGGAAGTGGTCGCGAATGCGGAAGTTCCTCAGCCTTCCCTCATCCTCCACCGCCACCTCCCCGCAGCGCTCGAGGACGGCCCGACCGAAGAGGCCGGCGCGCTTTCCCGAAGCCGAAAGACCTCCCCCCGGCAGATGCACCTTGACGTCGCTGATCCCGCAGGAGGGGGAGCGGTTCTTCAGCAGGAAGCCATCGACCGGGGGCAGGCCCGAGAGAAAGGCGCGGCTGAACGCATCCATCTCCTCCGTCAGGTCGCGGCCGGTCGAGGGTTGGTGCAGGCGCAGCACAGCCCCCTTCTCCACCAGCCGGATGGGGTCTCGCGGCACACCGAGCCCGATCTCCACTTCGGGGCAGATCGGCACGAGATCCACGAACGGCTCCAGCTCGCGCACGAAGTCGTAGGCGATCTTCTCCCCGTTGTATCGGACCTTCTCGAGCTCAAGACACCGGCTCAGAACCAGCCTCGGGCGGGCGAAGTCGCTCATCTCAACCACGCTTCATGCTCGCAGGACCGTAGCGTTCCAGGTAGGCCTTCAGCCTATACTTTCGCGCGGTGTTCTCGGAGCTCATATAGCGGACCTTCCCGAACACGGGCCGCTCCGGGCCCCAAGCCCGATCGTAGCGCCCCAGGACCCAGAAGATCCCGCCGTATGAGCTGGGGTCACGGCCGTCGACGGCCCAGCGGTTGTTCAGCTCGATCATGACGCGCAAGGCCTCGCGAGGTGTCTCGGACCACTCGAGGATCTTCTTGCCCCAGAGCATGCGAAGATAGCCATGGATCCGGCCCTCGAGCAGAAGCTGACGCTGCGCCGCGTTCCAGAGTGGATCATGCGTTTCGGCGGCTTCCAGTCGCGCCTCCGAGTACAGGTACGGCCGTGGATCCGACCCGTGCGTTTCGAGGGTCTGTCGAGCCCATGCCGGCAGGGACTCGAACCGATCGTAGCCAGGCGATAGGGCGCAGGTGTTGAACGCGAGCTCACGCCAGGTGACGAGCTCGTCCAGAAAGGCCTCCGCCCCTTCGGAGATCCCCCACCACCCATGCCGCTTACCTGCGGCTGAACGCCCCAGGCTCAACGGGCTCCAGCCCTCTGCCCTCGCCACCGCCTCGAATACCTGGTGGGCACCGACGTGCCCGAAGTGCAAGTACGGGGAAAGCCCGCTGGTAGCGGGCTCCGCGGGATCCTTTCGCCGCTCCGCATACCCACCCAGGCGCTCGGCGACGAAGGCCTGCAGCTGCCGTGTCCCCTCGTTGGCCCCGCCGGCATACGGCACCGCTGCCACACGGTGATCGATCGAAAGGTCGGCGATGAGCTCGTCCAGCGCCCCCGGTTTCAATGGCCGCGCGGCGGGCCACCGCCGAACGACGGCAGCCGGCAACCGCACCTTCTCGCGTGACCCTCCGTCGAGCGGATCCGAATCGGGCCGCTGCGCCAGGTGCCTCGGCAACTCCCGCTGCAGGAAGCGGCGGAACGCGTAAGCGGTCGGAAACGCCCGATCGGCCGCACGAAGCGGCAGCAACCCGTTGGAATCCACCGCCTCGAGATACACCGGCATGCGCCGCGCCGTTGCCAGCATCCGCGGAAGGAAGAAGGCGGGAAACTCATCCGTGACGACCGCGCATGCGTCGGCCGCCAGAGCTGCCAGCAATCCCCTGCCCGCCCCGGGCTCGGGCTCGAGATAGGGATGGTATCCGACGCCCCGGCGAGCGAACGCCCGAACCTGGTCACTCATGCCCTGCAGAATGAATCGGTGGAAGCGGTCGCTGGCCCAGCGATAGTCGCTACGAAGTGCCTCCAGCACCAGAAGCGGCCTTCCGAGCCGATGCGACCAGTCGCGCGCACGCTGAAGGGCGA
>CAZEBA010000102.1:0-2767 GCA_964510615.1 uncultured Gemmatimonadota bacterium | reverse complement strand
CGTAGAGGGAGGCCAGTTCGGCGTAGGGCCGGTCCAGGACGGGGAGGGAATCTAGGGGGTAGCCTCGGAGCATCTCCTCGATGATGCGGAGCGCGCCCTCGGGGTTCCGCCGGTGCCAGGCCTCCATCAGGACGAGATAGAAGAGGTCGTTGAACACTTCGCGATTCGGACCGTATTGCGCATCGTAGGTGGTGACATTCCTCCGCAGTCGCTCGGTCTCAGCCAGCCGGCCGCGCAGCATGAGCAGGCCACCCAGTGACCACTGGGCCCAGACGTGGGGCTGCGAGGACGCTCCGACGTCATCAACCCACGCCCGAGTCCTCGCCTCGGCCGTGTCGTAGTCGATGAGAGTGCCGGCGGTGCCGATGACCCAGAGTCGCAGGAACGGATGGTCCGGGTAGAGCTCGGCGCAGCGCTCGAGAGTGGCGCGGGCCTCCTCAGTCTTCCCTTGCGCGTACTGACTCTTAGCCAACCCAAACCAGCTCAGCACCGCGACGTTGAGTTCGATGAAGACACGGGAGGGGTCGAGCCGCGTGATGCGAGCCTCTAGGGTCTCGGCGGCGGCGTAGTCCCGCATCTCCGCGTACCCTTGGGCGAGGTTGTGATTGCCGAGCGGGTCGTCGGGGTAGGTCTCCAAGAGGGTGCGGTAGGCCTGGATCGCCTTGGGCCGGTCGCCCATGCTCCCATAGTAGGTGCCCATGACGAGGTAGCGCTCGCGCTCGGTGAGCCGGTGGCGGAGCTCGAACGCCTGGTTGAACGCCTCCAACGATCGCTCGCGTGATGCCCCTTGCACAACAACGCCGAGCTTGCGCCAGGCCATGGCGAAGTCGGGGTCGAGGGCCACGGCCTCCTCGAGCAGGGTGGTGGCATACTGCGGGTCCCACACGCCCACGGCGTCCAGGGCCTCGACGTACTTGCGGAGGGCCTCGAGGGAGGACGTGGTAACGGCCTCAAGGGGCGGGGAGGCGCGGATCTGCTTGAGCGACTCGCCGATCCGCTCGCGCAGCCCTGCGGATAGGCGGTCGAGGGCGGGCAGGATCTCCGCCTCGCCGGCCGCCGTCTCGCGGCGAGAGACGAGCGTCTCGCCGGTCTCGGCCGAGACGACCCGGGCGGTGAGCACGATCTGCTCTCCCGCCCGGCGGAGCTCGCCGCCGATCACCGCCGCCATGGCGCCGCGGAGGGCGACCTCGCGGGCGGTTTCCAGCTCGAGCGGGACGTCCCTCAGCCGCCCCATCTGGCCGAGGATCTGCCGGACCTGCGGCGGCTCGGCGATCGTCACGGCCCGCGACTGGGAGAGATCGATCCTCAGCGCCTCGGTCACCGTGCGGGCGAGCGCCGAATCCTCGGGAGCCGCGGCGAAGTCGGCCAGCACGAGCCGGGCCCCCTCCGGCAGGGCGTTCTGTGCGATCAGCGTGCCGGCCGGTCCGATCCCCAGGCTGCGCAGCGCCATGTACCCGGCCGTGCCGACGCCGAGCACGGCGAAGGCGCCGACGCCCCCGAGGGCCGCGTTCCGCCAGTTCAGGACCCGGCGCACCCCGGTGCGGACCCCGGCCGTGGCCAGCCTCCGTCCCCCCGCCTGCACCGCCGCGGTGAGCAGCAGGAGCGGGAGGCAGACGGCGAGCACGAAGATCGTAGCCTGCCCAAACCAGAGCGGCAGCCCGAGGAGCGAGGCCAGCGTGTCGGCCAGCTGGAGCACGACCCAGGCGCCGACGGCGAAGCCGACGAGCACCTGCCACAGGGAGCGCCGGTGGATCTCCCACAGGAATCCTCCCCGTGACGCCTCACCGAGCGCCTCCCGAAACGCGCCGGCATCCTCCCACCGGTGCTCGGGATTGGGCCGAAGGGCCCGGCCGAGCAGCGGGCGCAGCTTCGGGCCCACGCCGCTCCAGTCCGCCGCCTCCACCGCGGTGCCGAGCGCCCAGCGGCGTCCGGTGAGCGCCTCGTACAGCACGGCGCCCAGGGCGTAGAGGTCCGTCCGGGCCGTGGCCTCGCCCCCCACCTGCTCGGGGGCCATATAGGCCGGCGTGCCGACCAGCAGCCCCGGAGTCGTGACCTCCGCCTCCCCCCGCGCCTGGCTCACGGCCTTGGCGATCCCGAAGTCGGCGACCACGGCATGGTCGCCCGTGAGCAGGATGTTGCCGGGCTTGATGTCCCGGTGAATCACCCCATGGGCGTGGGCATGGTCGAGCGCCGCGGCCACGTGCCGGCCGATCTGCAGGACGTCCTCCTCCGGCAGCGTGTGCTCCCGGTCCAGCCGCTCGCGCAGCGACTCGCCCTCCACGTACGGCATCACGTAGTAGAGGAACCCGTCCGCCTCGCCCGAGTCGTGGAGCGGCAGGATGTGGGGGTGCTGGAGCGGCGCCACCAGCCGGATCTCCCGCAGGAAGCGCTCGGCTCCCACCGTGCTCGCCAGCTCGCGGTGCATGACCTTGATGGCGACGGAGCGGTCGTGCTTGCGGTCCCGGGCCTTGAAGACCGTGGCCATGCCGCCACGACCGACCACCTGCTCGATCGCGTACCGCTCACCCAGCGCCCCATCAACACGCCCCAACAGCGCGTCCATCGACGAATGTGTACCGATCCGATCCAGCGTTCCCGAAGAAGTCATCGGCAGCTCTCAGCCGCGCCCGCTGGAGATTTCGCTCAGCCGTTGCCGGGCGGCCTGCACGCGGGGTTGGAGCTCGGGGTCGGCGTTCTTCCACAGCTCGACGAACCGGCCGTAGTAGTGGGCCGCCTGCTGGCGGTCGCCGCGCGCGTCGTACAGCTG
>CAZEBA010000101.1:0-3074 GCA_964510615.1 uncultured Gemmatimonadota bacterium | reverse complement strand
GAACTCGCCCAGCTTGTGACCGACCATGTTCTCGGTGATATAGACCGGGATGAACTTGTTGCCGTTGTGAACCGCGATCGAGTGCCCCACGAACTCCGGGCTGATCGTCGATGCCCGCGACCAGGTCTTGAGCACGCGCTTCTCCCCCGACCGGTTCATCTGCTCAACTTTCGCCAGCAGCCGCTCATCGACGAACGGCCCCTTCTTGACGCTTCTGGGCATACCGAACGCTTTCTACTTGGTGCTCTTGCCGCGGCGACGACCACGTACGATGTACTTGTCGCTCAGCTTCTTGCGCTTCCTCGTCTTTCGGCCTTCCGGCTTCCCCCAGGGCGACACCGGCGGCCGCCCACCGGATGCCTTCCCTTCGCCACCTCCCAGCGGGTGATCGATCGGGTTCATCGCGACTCCCCGCACCTTTGGCCGGCGGCCGAGCCAGCGCGAACGGCCAGCCTTCCCCGAGCTGACCAGCTCGTGGTCGACATTGCCCACCTGCCCGATCGTCGCCCGGCAGCTCTCGCGCACCATGCGCACCTCGGTGCTGGGCAGCTTCAAGGACACCATGCCGGCCTCCTTGGCCACCACCTGGACGGCCGTGCCGGCGGACCGCGCCAGCTGCGCACCCTTGCCGGGGGTCAGCTCGACGGCGTGTACCGTGGTGCCGAGCGGGATCTCGCGCAGCGGCAGCGAGTTCCCGACCCGAATGTCGTTTCCCGGCCCCGAGATCACCCCGTCGCCCACCCGAAGGCCCCGGGGCTTCAGGATGTAACGCTTCTCCCCATCCGCGTAGTGGATCAGCGCCAGCCGGGCCGAACGGTTGGGGTCATACTCGATCTCCGCCACGCGGCCGGGAACGCCATCCTTCTCACGGCGGAAGTCGATCCGTCGATACCGCCGCTTGTGACCGCCACCGCGCCGTCGAGCCGTGATGCGGCCGTGATGGTTGCGGCCCGACTTCGTCGAGAGGCCCTCCGTCAGCGACCTCTCCGGCTCCGTGCGCGTGAGCTCGGCGAACGCCGAAACCGAACGGAAGCGACGCCCGGGTGTCATGGGGCGAAACTTCTTGATCGGCATCGTCAGATCCCTTCGAACAGATCGATCATTTCGCCCTCCGCCACTTCCACGATCGCCTTCTTCCAGTGCGGGCGGCGGCCCACCGACTGGCCGACGCGTCGGTCCTTGCCGCGGCAGTTCATCGTGCGGACGCTGGCCACCTTCACCTCGAACAGCTGTTCTATCGCCTTCCGGATCTCGATCTTGGTGGCGTCCGGAGCGACCTCGAAGGTGTACTTGGGCCGAACGGTCTTTTCACCGGCGGCGGCGCGGGCCCGGGGAGCGGCGTTGGTGCCCTCGTACTGGAGGGTGGATGTCTTCTCGGTAATGACCGGTCGGACGATGATCTCCCCTGCGCGACGACTCATGAGTCCTCCCCGCCGGCTAGAATCGAGGCTTCCACGATGACGAGATCCGCCCACAGGATGTCGTAGGCCGAATCCTCGCCCCAAGGCCGCACGAGCGTGTTCGGGAGGTTGCGCGCCGAAAGGTAGACGTCGCGCTTCACGCCATCGGTGAGCAGGAGGGCGTTCCGCGAACCGACGCCCAGCCGATCGAGCAGCGACGCGACTTCCTTCGTCTTCGGCCCATCCATCTCCAGAGAATCGACGACGACGAGCCGGTCCTCCCGTGCCCGTGCGTTCAGGGCGCTTCGGCGCGCCAGCCGCCTCACCTTGCGCGGCAGCCGCTGATCGTAGCTCCGCGGCGAGGGGCCGAACACGATGCCGCCACCCCGCCAGATCGGTGATCGGATCGTACCGTGCCGGGCCCGGCCCGTGCCCTTTTGTCGCCACGGCTTGCGGCTCCCGCCGCGCACCAGTCCGCGCGTCTTGGTGGCTGCGGTCCCCTGGCGCGAGCGCGCCCGAATCGCGGTGACCACGTCGTGCAGGACGGCCTCGTTCACCGTTCCATCGAACAGGGTCGGGGGAAGCTCGACCGCTGCCGGATGAGGCGTGCCATCCGCCTTGTACGCTCTCGCTTCCATCTCGTCAGCCAACCCGTCCCGCCGGTCGAACCAGCACAATGTTGTTGCGTGCCCCGGGCACGGAGCCGCGGACCAGGAGCAGGTTTCTCTCGGCATCGATGCGCTCGATGCGACGGTTGCTCGCGGTCCGCACCGTATTCCCCATCTGCCCGGCCATCTTTCGTCCCTTGATGACCCTCGAGGGATCGGTCCCGGGTCCGATCGAACCCGGCGCCCGCAGCATCGATGACCCACCGTGCGACTTGCGCCCGCCACCGAACCCGTGCCGCTTCACCACACCCTGGAACCCACGGCCCTTGATGCGGCCGCTGATCTTCACCCGCTGACCGACCTCGAACATGTCGACGGTCAGCTGTTCCCCCAGCTGGTACTCCCGGCCTTCCAGCGGCTCGAATTCCGCCAGCACCTCGGGGACGTACTCGAGGCCCGCACGGGCCGCGTGGCCCGCCTCGGGCTTCGTGGTCCGGCGCTCGTTCCTGCGGCCGAACCCCAGCTGCACGGCGCTGTAGCCATCGCGCTCGATCGTGCGCACCTGGACGACGGGACAGGGCCCCACCTCCAGCACGGTCACCCCGACCGCCTCGCCATCCTCGGTGAAGATTTGCGTCATCCCGAGCTTCTTGCCGATCAATCCTGACATCGTCTATCGCTCTCGGCTCCGATCGAATCCGCTACTGTACCTTGATCTCGACGTCGACACCGGCTGCGAGGTCGAGCTTGGTGAGGGCGTCGATCGTTTGCGCCCGCGTGTCGTAGATGTCGATCAGCCGCTTGTGCGTGCGCAACTCGAATTGCTCCCGCGACTTCTTGTCCTTGTGGGGACTCCGAAGGACGGTAAACAGCTGCCTTCGCGTCGGGAGCGGGATCGGGCCGCTGACCGTGGCGCCCGTCTTTTCCGCCGTACGCACGATGTCCGCCGCCGTCTGGTCGATGACCGCGGGGTCGAACGCCTTCAGCCGGATCCGGATCTTGTCTGCCATGCTACTCTAGGATTTCGGTGACCACGCCGGCGCCGACCGTGCGGCCCCCCTCGCGG
>CAZEBA010000100.1:0-3335 GCA_964510615.1 uncultured Gemmatimonadota bacterium | reverse complement strand
AACGTCGTGCCGATCCACCACGCGGGGGAGGAGGAGGGCCTGCTGTTCGTCACGATGGACCTGATCGACGGGCCGGACCTGCGCAAGCTGCTGGTTGCCCGTGGAGCGCTCGAGCCCGATCAGGCGCTGGCGATCCTCGAGCAGATTGCCTCGGCCCTCGACGTCGCCCATTCCCGAGGGCTCGTTCACCGGGACATCAAGCCCGGCAACATCCTCATCACCCGAGACGGCACCGCCAAGGTGCTGGACTTCGGTCTCGCCAAGCTGGCCGACGTCACGCTCACCGACGTCGGCACCCGACTCGGCACCGTCGCCTACATGTCACCCGAACAGACCCGAGGGGATGAGGGGGTGGACTATCGCACGGATCTGTGGTCGCTCGGCGCCGTGCTCTACGAGATGCTCACCGGCCGGCGGCCCTTCCGGGGCGAGAAGGACCGGTTGACGATCCACGCCATCCGGCACGAGACGCCAACCCCGCCCTCGAAGCTCCGGAAACGGGTGCCGGCCCGACTGGACGCGCTTGTTCTTCGCCTGCTCGACAGAAAGCCCGAGAGGCGTGAAGCCGGCGCCCGGTGGCTCGTCGAGCGGACCACGCCTTCCAGGTTCAGGCGGGTGCTGCTCGAGGCGCACCGCCGCTCCGTGTGGCAGGTGCTGACTGGCTGGGTAATCGCCGGCGGCGCGATCTACGCGCTGTCCGGACCGCTGGCGGATTCGGCCGGGCTTCCCCTCTGGTTCGGGCGCGGAGTCTTGTGGGCCCTGCTCGCCGTTCTGCTTCTTCTGCTCGGCGCCGGGATCGCCGCCGGACGCCAAAGGGCGGCGCTCCGCAACCTCGATCAGCCGCGCCTCAGCTGGCGGAACGCGGGACTCGCGTCCGGCGCCGCCTTCGCCCTGCTTGGCGTGGCGACCGCCGGGTACCTGGCACTGCGAGCGCTGGGGATCGGGCCCTTCGGCACCGTGATCGCGAAGGACGAACTCGAACCGCAATCCGAGATCGTGTTGGCGGGCTTTGCGAGCGCACCCGAGGACTCGGCCCTCGCCCGGACGGTGACCGAGGCGTTTCGCATCGACTTCTCCCAGTCGCCCAGCGTGCGGCTCGCGGGCCCGGGCCGGGTCGGGTCGATCCTGGCACGAATGGAGAGGCCGGGGAATGGCTGGCTTGATGTCGAGACGGCGCGAGAGGTGGCGATTCGTGGCGGCATCCCCGCCGTGATCGACGGAGAGATCCGGAGGTTGGGAAAGGGCTTCGTGCTTACCGCGCAGCTCCTCTCGCCTGCGGAGACGCGGGTGGGATCAGGTATGCCATCATCGGGACCGCTCCGAGTTCTGGCCCGGAATCAGGCCACGGCAGCGAGCGAGGACGACCTCATGTCCGCCATCGACCGTCTCTCGAAGGGCCTTCGTGAGCGCATCGGCGAGCCGCTGACGTCCCTGCGCCAGGCTCAGGCGCTTCCTGAACTGACGACGAGCTCTGTGGCGGCGCTGGAGAAGTACCTCGAGGGCGTCACCGGCAGAGACGATGCGTCGATGATCCGCCACCTGGAGGAAGCGGTCGCCCTGGACGGTGACTTTGCCGAGGCGTGGAGGAAGCTCGGGATCGCTCTTCTCAACAGCGGGCAAGAGCGCGGCCGGCAGGTCGGGGCGTTCACCCGAGCCTTCGAGCTTCGGGATCGGCTCACCGACCGCGAGCGCTACATCGTCGAGGCCACCTACTACCGTCGTGTGACGGGAGAGTATGCCCGGGCTATCGATGCGATTCAGGGCTACCTGGCGCGGTATCCCGATGTCCCGTACTCGCCCGACAACCACTTTCTCGCCTGGTTCAGCGTGGCAGCTAGGCAGTGGTTGGCGTTGGCCTACCGAGACCTGCGGCGATACGAGCGAGCCGAGGAGGTGCTCGAATCGAGTCTTCGCGAGTACCCGGTGTGGACCTGCTCGAGCCCCGCCTTGGCCCTAGCCGAGACGTTGCTCGACCTTGGCAAGCGGGACGAGGCTCGGCGATACGCCGATTGGCTCCTGCGTCGCTGCGTCGACATGGGCGAGTACACGGAAGCGTGGATCTCTCTGCGCGCAGCGGCGGTCGTCGCTTCCGGGCTCGGGGACTACGAGGCCGCCGAGCGACACTTCCGGACCGAGCTGGCGGGCCGTCCCGTCGACCCTGCCCGAGAGGCTCTGGTCGCTCAACGCATGTCGGCTCTGTATGCCGTGCAGGGCCGGTTGGCAGACGCACGCGCGCAGGCGTCGGAAGCTACGGCCGCGTACCAGAGGAGCGGATTGCCGTCCGATGACCTGCGGTTGGCGATCGAGGGGGCAGCCCGTGATGCGTTTCTGACCGGAGCGCCGCAACAAATCCTGCCGCGAATCGACGCGGGCCTGGCACGAACTCCGCTCTCTGACCTCCACCCGCTGGATCGCCCCTATCTGCAGCTCGTTACTCTCTACGCACAGGCCGGGCGTGCTGACGCCGCCCGTGCGCTGCTCGCTGAATTCGAGAGCGCAGTGGAGCCGAGGCTGCAGGGTCCCTTCGAAGCGGAGCATGGCCGGGCCCGGGGCGAGCTGGCATTGGCGGAGGGCCGATACGCGGAGGCCGTAGCGGCCTTTCGAGCGTCCGACGTCGGGCCGTGCAACGTGTGCGCGCTGCCCGGCCTCGCCCGCGCCTTCGACGCCGCCGGTCAGACGGACTCGGCGATCGCGGTCTTCCGACGCTACGTGGAAACGCCCAGCAGCCAACGGCTCGTAGGGGAGGCTGTGCCAGGGGTCGATCAGACGTACCTGGGTCCGAGCCTCGAGCGGCTCGGGCAGCTCTACGATGGACGGGACGAGCAAGATCAGGCTGCCACCTACTACGCCCGCTTCGTCGAGCTCTGGAAGGACGCCGACCCGGAGCTCCAGCCGCGCGTCAGGGCCGCACGGGCGCGGCTGGCCGCGTTGCCCCCACCTTCCCTGGCGGCGCCTACGACCGGGACCGTACGCGTGACCGCGACTTCCACGGGAGAGGACCTGGATCTGAACGGCTACCTGGTAACGGTGGGCGAGGAGGAGTCGTCAGGCGTGCTGGGCGAGGACGAGCGTACGATCGAGCTGGACGACGCCGTCACCTTCCGCTTCCTCTCGGTCGGCGACCACTGGGTCCGGCTCTACGACCTCGCCGACAACTGTGCCGTCGTGAGAGACCCGACCCGGCAGGTCACGGTGACCGCGGGCGCCACGGCCGAGGTGGCGTTCGAGGTGTCCTGTAGTGCGCTCTCGCCCGCCACTGTTGACGTGACCGGCACGTGGCGCGGCGGATTCGATGGCATCTCCCAACCCTGGAGAGGGCGTTCGACCGGGACTCT
>CAZEBA010000099.1:0-3356 GCA_964510615.1 uncultured Gemmatimonadota bacterium | reverse complement strand
GGCTCCTGCGCGGAGGTCGGGCTCGCCACGGCGAGCAGACCGGCGACCAGCCGCGTTGCCAACGCGAGGCGCCTCACCACGAACCGACTACCGCCCGCACACCGCTCTCCGAGTCCGACCTCGGCCGCGACGATCCCGTCGTCCACCACTCTTGAACCTAAGGCTCCGTCCGGACCCTCACCGTGACGAGAAGCGCGATCGTGATGCCCACGACCTGAGTCACGAGGAGCCAGAGTGCGAGCTCCAGGAGAACGAGCGTCGCCGGCTCGCGAAGGACGTTCCAGACGATGAAGAACTCGAACCAGAGGATCTGCACGAGCCACAGGATGAGCCCGTAGCCGATTCCCTTGCGCCAACCCTCGCCCGGAAGGGCGGGAGCGACGACAGCGAATACCCCGGTGTAGATCGTCGCCAGGACCAGAAAGCCCAGGACCACCAACCACGGCGCAGTGGCCATGAGCGGTGGCGGCTCGAGCTGACCGAAGACGGCCAGCATCTTGGCGCTCTGGTAGTCCGGGTTCTGGAGAATCACCTGGGCGGGGCCGAAGAAGACAAACAGGGCCACCAGCCAGACGATCCCTACGAGCGGCCCGGCGATCGCCAGCCGCCCCAACGTGACCCCCCTACGTGACGGTCCTTTGGCGACACCTATCAATCGGCCATCATCCCCCACGCTTCGCCCCCCGCCGCCGACGCCCCCGACGGCAAGCACGGGGTCGTCCGCCCGCCGAGCGCGCGCGGCCCAGAAGACGATGGATCAAGCTGGGTCCACCGTCGCCATCGCCGCCAGTCTCGACTCCAGTTTCCTCTACCTGTACACCTGTCCAGGTAGAGGGCCGCGGTCCTGTCAGCCGCTCTTCGGGACGTCAGCAACTGCTCCCCACACACAAGCCACTCCGGAGGGCCTCGATTCGTGGTGGACGAAGCGGTCGGCCGGTGTACCTTCAAAGGGCTTGGAGTACAAGCCCTGGTTCGGCTCGGAATACGACTGGCGGGGCCGGGTGACGCGAAGCGTCGCGGGATGCGAGTTCGAGCTGGAGATCGTGGGCGCCTACGAAGCGTGGATCGGCACGCGCGTCCGTTTTTTTTCCGATTCGGGGGATGGCTCTACGCAGGTCCGGTCTCGCGGTAGCCGCATGGAGGTCGGGCGCGATGCGATCGCTTGCGAGCCGTACCAGGCCGTACCAGGCCACAACAGGTGGACGAGGAGTTGACCGTGACCCACGCGGATGAGCAGGCAAGCCTGGAAGCCGTCCTCAAGGACGAGATCCTGCGCATGTATCAGGAGGTCGCCGACGACCCCGACGCGGAGTTCCACTTCTTCCACGGCCGCCAGGCTGCGGAGATGTTCGGCTACGCGCCGGAATGGCTCGACCGGGCGCCGGCCGCCGCCGTCGCTTCGTTCGCGGGTGTCGGGAATCCCCACGAACGCGCCGGGCTCCAGCCGGGCGAGACCGTGCTCGATCTCGGCAGCGGAGCGGGGCTCGACGCGATCATCGCCTCCTGGAAGGTCGGCCCCGAGGGGAAGGTCATCGGCGTCGACCTCAACCCGTCCATGTGTCGGAAGGCCCGGGAGAACCTGGCCGCGACCGGCACCAGCCTGGAGTGCCACGAGGGCCGAATGGAGGAGATCCCACTTCCGGACGCCTCGATCGACGTGGCGATCTCCAACGGCGTCCTCAACCTCTCGTTCCGGAAGCGGCGGGTGGCGGAGGAGATGTTCCGCGTGCTCCGGCCCGGCGGCCGCCTCTCGATCACCGACATCGTGAGCGGCCGGGAGCTCTCCCAGTCGATCGTCAACGACCCCAAGCTCTGGGCTGCCTGAATCGGGGGCGCTCTCCTGGAAGGAGAGATGTTCGAGCTGCTGGAGGATGCCGGTTTCGAGGGCGTGCGGTCGGCCGTCGTCCCCGGCTTCCGTTTTCGGAAGGAGTCCACCCGCAACGCGGCGGAGGCCTACGGCGTGAAGGCGGTGATGATCACGGCCCGGAAGCCGGCCGAGGACTAGGCGGGCGGCGGAGCGCGCCGAACCGGGGGCGACGCGCTATGTAGCGCTCGACCGGAAGTGCTCGTAGAGGTCGTCGAACAGCGGGCGTCCCCGGTCGAGACGGGCCTCGTCCTCTGCGTACGTGCGCGTGATCCCGTCGATCATGGAAGCGACGCCGGCCGCTTCCGCCCGACCGAACTTGTCGTCCTTGCAGTCGATGTCGTGGATGATCTCCCCGATCGCCGCCAGGGCAGGATCATCCAGGCCGAACGACGCCAGCAGCGTCTCGAAGGTGCAGTCCTCCCCGACGTGCGTGTACTCTCCCTCGAACATGTCGAAGCGGAGCTCGCCGGCTTCCGGCTCGTACCCGCTCGCGGGAACGAACTTGAAGCGGGCGGCGGGATCGAGGAAGCGCCGAATGAGCCAGGCGCTGGAGATGCGGTCGACCTTCGCGCCGACGCGGGTGACCCAGATCCTGCCCAGCGGTCGCTCGGCGTCCGCTTCGCCCTCGGCCCCGGCCCCTCCCGCCGCATCCCGAGTCTTCCGGGACTCGAGAGCGGAGATCGCGCGCTCCGCCGAGGTCCGTCCCGACGCGCCGAAGAAGTCGAGGCTGGAGATCTCCGCCAGCCGGCGTCGCAGCTTGCCGGCGCGTCGGTTCAGACTGGCGCGCCCTTTGTCGTCCATCATCTTTCCCTCCAGTTCCGCCCGTAGCTGCTTGGCTTCAACGCGAACAGCCTCGTATTCTGCCGTCCTCGCGCTTCGAAACTCCTCGACGAGCTTCATGTCCGTGACCTCATCGGCGAACGAGGCCATGCAAATCGTGGCCTCGCCTCCCTCGCGCTCGATCTCCTGCCGCAGCCACTCGAAGTCCTCGAGCGTCTCCTCGCCCTGTGGAAGGACGTAGACCGAGTTCTTCAGCAGGACGGCTCCCATGCGCTGCAGACGGCGCCTGACCTTGACCCGGAAGTAGGCGGGCTCCGGCGGGATCTGGTGGATGAGCAGCAACCACCTCGGTCCCTGGTGCCTCCCAGCGTTCAGGCCGGTTGGCTCCGAACCCTCCGCTTGCGGTGGCCTCCGTACAGATGATACACTTGAATCATTCATTGATGCGAGTGTATCCAACCATGAGCCGAAGCGCAACTCCCTCGAGCCGGCCGCTCGCTCGCCAGCCGTCCGGACGACCGGACCGGGACCGTGCCACGCGGATCCTCACGGCGACCGATGTGCGCGCGCTGCTGAGCCCGGCAGACTGCATCGACGCGGTCGAGCGGGTTCTCCTGCTGCAAGCATCTCCACAAGCGGCGGGCGAGGCGGCGCCCGCCGGGGTGCTTTCGGTGCACGCCCCGGGCGGTGGCTTTCACATCAAGGCCGC
>CAZEBA010000098.1:0-3380 GCA_964510615.1 uncultured Gemmatimonadota bacterium | reverse complement strand
GCTCCAGCTTCAGGCGCCCCTCGACCCAGAAACGCCGGTCGATCGCCTCACGCTCCCCCCTCGGCAGGCGGCGAAACCAGCCCGGATCCCGCTCTGCCCTGTCCAGCAGTGGATCCACCCACCGCCAATCGGAGACCGCGAACTCGGGCGGCTCATGGCGGTGGCAGACGTGCACCGCCGACGCACCCTGCTCGGCGATGAGAGCCGCCCACTCAAAGGCGCTCTGCCGGCCGCCGATGATGAGACAGGCGCGGCCGGCCAAGGGACCGAACTCGACCATGTCGCACGTGTGCGAGCAGCGGTCCGGCGGCAGGAGCGTCACCAGGTCTTCCGGCAGGTTCCTGAAGTACTGGAAGCCGACCGCGACGACGACATTCCGCGCCGCGATCTCCCGTCCATCCTCGAGCCGGGCCAGGAAGCGCGACTCGTGATCCCCCGTCCAGTCCAGCCGCTCCACGAGCTCCGGGATCGGCTCGATCCGCTTCGCCTGCTGAAACCAGTCCGCGTACTCCCGGTAGAGCTCGACCGGGAGCGGCTCGACGTCGGAGGGATCGAGGCCGCGGGTCTGGAGAAAGGCCTCGATGGTGTGGGTGTTCAGCGGGTCCAGGTGCCAGTCGCAGCCCGATCGCAGCAGCATCCCGTCCGGCATGTGGTCATGCCAGAAGCCCATCGGGATGCCCACCACCACGTGCTCGACGCCCATGTGCCGGGCATAGGCCGCGGTGGCGAGGCCGAAAGGGCCGGCCCCGATGATGAGAAGCGGGGTGCGGACGGCCGGGCTCATGACCCAGCCTAGCTACCGGCGGATTCGCGGTCGAGCCCATCGGCCCTCAGTCGGCGCCGAGCTCGATCGAGCGCAGCACGTAGTCCCGAACGTACTCGTACTTCGAGCGGTGCATCACCCGCTGGTTGTAGTTACCGCCGAAGATCACGACGTTCAGGTCCAGCTCGGGCACCACGATGACGTACTGGCCGCCGTTGCCGCCGGCGTAGTACGCGCCTACCTCGCGTCCCTCGAACGGGTAGGAGAACACCCACCAGCCGTAGCCGTATCCCTCCTCGCCGATCGTGTGCGCCGCGGTGGTTGCGGCCTTCGCCCAGCCCGGCTCCAAGAGCCGATGGCCGTTCCACACCCCGTCGTCCAGATAGAGCTGACCCAGCTTCAGGAAGTCCCGCGGCTTGATGTACAGCCCTCCTCCTCCGTACCCCTCGCCCGCCGGAGTCAGGTTCATGTGATAGAGACCCGCGCCGAGCGGCTCGGCGAAGTGGTGCAGGTAGAACTCGGGGAGCCACTCGCCCGCCACGTGAGAGAGGATCCCACCGGCCAGGTTCGGGCTGCCGCTGCAGTAGGCGGCGTGCTCGCCGGGTTGGTGGATCATCGGGAGATCGAGGGTGAAGCGGTGCCAGTCGGGCTGCGCCTGCTGGCTCTGCATCACATCCTCGCCGCCCGGCGAGTCGCGATCCCAGTCGTCGCAGGCCAGCCCCGGCGACATCGCGATCAGATGCTCCACGGTCATCTGGCGGGCCCGGGGGTCGAGACCCTCGGGGGGCGAGCCGTCGTACCACGTCTCGTAGACCGGCGTGCCGAGATCCAGCAGGCCTTCCTGCTCCCCGATGCCGACCAGCGTGGTCGTGATGCTCTTCGAGGCGGAGCGGGTGCCGTGCGGCCGATGGCGCGAATAGCCGTGGAAGTATTCTTCCAGCACCAGCTTGCCGTGACGGGCGACGAGAAAGCCGTGGATGGCGGGAGCCTCGATCCCATCGATCGGCGTGTCGATGATCATCCGGATCATCTCCTCGAGCGGCGCCGCCGCCATCCCGACGTCCTCGGGGCGCGCCGTCTCCCACCCTTCGCCGGCGGGTGGCAGGCGGTACGAGTAGGGCGGATCGCCGCGGGGGCGCGGATAAAAGGGCAGCCCCGGATCCTCGTCGGTGCGGACGAAATCGTAGGTGCCACCGTTCAAGGGGAAGTCGATCGAGAGCCGGTCGGAATCGGCGTGGTACAGGCCTTCGAGAAGCGTGCGGCCTCGCGAGTCCAGCAAGCGGACCTCGTCGCCCTCGCGCACCACACGGTCGATCGGGTAGAAGCGGCCGATGTTGGCTTCCGGGTTGCGGAGGAAGGCGCCGACCCCGCCGTCCGGCCGTCTCTCGACCACCAGGTAGAAGCGGTACTCGTCGTGAAGCGGCGTCACCGTGCCGGTCCAGGCGCGGTCCGCTTGCCGCTCGAGGATGGCCGGTGAGGCCATCCGGGCGATGCTGACGAACGCCCACGGCTGGACCCAGTGCCCGCGCACCGTCTGAGAGTCGCTCGACAGCCGCCCGCGAAAGTACCCCCGCCCGCCGGGAATCTCGAACCGGATCTCCGCGTCCGAGGTGCGCGCGGCAACCGTATATCCGGCGATCTCGGCCACCCATCGCCCGTCGAGCTCACGCAGCTCGAGCGGGCCCTGCACCTCGGGACCGAAGTCGCGGCGCGCCGCCCACAGGCCGGCCAGCTCATCGACCGGGTCCTCCTGGGTGCGCCACGCAAGCAGGGCAGGCAGCACGAGCGCCAGCGCGATCGTCACGCCGGTCAGCCCGGCGTCTCTACGCGCTCCGTACCTCTTCTTTCTCGCGCTCATCCAACCACTCCAGGATCGGCTGCTTGTCACTCGTCAGGTTCTTGCGCAGCCACTCGCAGGCGTACTCGAGATCCCCGTCGCTCAATCCCCGCATGATCTCGAGGTGCTCCCGGTTTCTCGCTTCGAGGACCCGGCGCTCCCGCCCGAACGCGAGGCTGTACCGCCTGAGCCGGTACATGAAATGGCCGACCAGTCCGAGGAGCACCTGGTTGTTGCACCCGGAGACCAGCTTGAGATGCCAGGCGTCGTCCGCCGACACCCGCGCCTTCATGTCCTTGGCGGCGCGGACGTCCTGGTTGATGCGCGCCAGCTCCTTCAGGTCCTTGCCGGACGGAATGCCGGCCCGTCGCAGGGCCTCCGGCTCGAGGATCGCGCGCATCGGATAGATCTCCTCGAACTCCTGGCGCGTAAGCCGCCTCACAAAGCAACCACGCCGGGGAACGCTGATCAGCGCCTCCTCGGCGACGAGCTTCATCAACGCCTCACGGAGGGGCGTGCGGCTGACGCCGAGGCGGGCGGCCAGCCGGACCTCGTTGATGCGCTCGCCGCCCATCAGCTCGCCGTCGAAGATCATGTCGCGCAGCGCCGTCGCGACGCTCTCGCTGATGTTCGGCCGGGATCCCAACCTGATGTTGCCTTGCATGATAGATTGTATACAGTATGCAGTCAGGCAGCCTCACGCAAGACGATTCGGGCCGATCAAAACCGGCCGGCCGTGCGCGGCCGCTGCGCCGAGGACTTGCTGCCGGGTGCTTCCAA
>CAZEBA010000097.1:0-3402 GCA_964510615.1 uncultured Gemmatimonadota bacterium | reverse complement strand
GCACGACGAGATGCTGTTCATCATCATCCACCAGGTGTACGAGCTCTGGTTCAAGGAGGTGCTGCACGAGGTCGACTACGTTGTGAAGCTGCTCCGGGCGGACGATCTGCCTCGCGCCCAGCACACGATGAAGCGAATCCTGACCATCCTGAAGGTGCTGGTGGCCCAGCTCGACATCCTGGAGACGATGACGCCGGTCGAGTTCCTCACTTTCCGGGAGCGCCTGGAAGAGGCGAGCGGCTTCCAGTCCCACCAGTTCCGCGAGCTCGAGTTCGTTCTCGGCGCGAAGAGCCGCTGGGCGATCTCGCGCTATCCCGAGCACGAGCCGGCGCTCGAGCGGCTCCGGCGGCGGTACGAGGAGCCCACGCTCTGGGACGCCTTCCTGCTCTGCCTGGCGCGGGAAGGCTACGATGTGCCCAGGGAGCAGCTGGAGCGGGACGTGACGCAGCGCGTTGAGCCGTCCGGACAGCTGCAGGAGATCCTGGTCGGCGTCTATCGGCGTGACCCGGCCCTGAGCGAGCTTTGCGAGCGTCTGGTGGACTTGGACGAAGGCTTGCAGGAGTGGCGGTACCGTCACGTGAAGATGGTCGAGCGGACGATCGGCACCAAGCCCGGGACCGGCGGCTCCGCCGGCGCAGAGTACCTGCGCAAGACGCTGTTCCAGCCGGCGTTTCCGGACCTCTGGGGCATACGCGCCCGGCTGTGACCTCGCGAGATCGGGAGGCGGTGGGACATCAGAGAGATCGGGAGTTCCCGGTCCGCGACGCCGAGTCGCCCCCGATCGGGGCCGAGGGATCCCTGATCCGCAACGCTGACGATCTCTGTGGGACGCCCAACCCGCTGGCCGTCCACTACGGCCGCTTTCGCGTCGCCGAGCGCCTCCTCCTCACCGGCCACTCGCATCAGGCCTGGCCGGACCGCGGCTTCGAGGGACAGAAGCAGGCCTGGCTGGATGCGGCGGAGCTCGCCGACGAGAAGTGGGACCGGGCCTTCGCCCGGGCCGACCGCGTCCGGAGTGGCTTCGCACGGATGCTGGACGACGAGCCCGGCCGTATCGCCCTCGCCCAGAACACGCACGAGCTCGTTCTCCGCTTCCTCTCGGCCTTGCCCCTCCGGGAACGACCGCGCGTGGTGACCACCGACGGCGAGTTCCACACGATTCGCCGTCAGCTGGACCGGCTGGCTGAAGAGGGCCTCGAGGTGGTGAAGGTGCCGGCGCACCCGGCGGCGACCGTGGGCGAGCGGCTAATGCCCGAGATCGACGACCGCGTCGCGGCGGTGATGGTCTCGTCGGTCTTCTTCCAGACCGGGCACATTGCAGCCGGATTGGGCGAGGTGATGCTCGCCTGCGGCTTCCATGGAGCGGAACTGCTCGTAGACGCCTACCACTCCCTCAATGTGGTCCCGTTCCGGCTGGCCGACGAAGGAGTTCAGGACGCCTTTGTCGTCGGCGGCGGCTACAAGTACTGCCAGCTCGGCGAGGGCAACTGCTTCCTGCGCGCGCCGCCCAGCGCACAACGAATGCGTCCGGTGCTGACCGGCTGGTACAGCGAGTTCAGCGCGCTTGACGCCCCGGGAACCGCAGGTTCCGTCGTCTACGGACGAGGGCCGGACCGGTTCGCCGGCAGCACCTACGATCCTACCAGCCACTACCGCGCCTCCGAGGTCTTCGACTGCTTCGAGGAGTGGGGCCTCACGCCCGAGCTGTTGCGCGAGGTGAGCCAGTGGCAGATGGGCCGGCTCGCGGAGCGCTTCGACGCGCTGGATGCCGATGCGTCGGTCATCGACCGCGACCGGTCGGTCGATCTCGCCGACATCGGAGGGTTTCTCGCGCTGCGAACGCCTCGTGCCGCGGAGATCAGCGCCGCGCTGCGGAAGCGCGGCGTTCACACCGACTACCGGGCGGACCTGCTGCGGCTGGGGCCGGCTCCGTACCTGTCGGAAGAGCAGCTTGAAGTGGCGGTCGCGGCACTGGGAGACGTATTGCGGGAGTGGCGGGCCTAGCCCGAGACCGATGGGGAAGAGACGTACGCGGAGGGCCCCGGCGGCGCAGGGCCCTCACGATTGGCGCTCGGACACCCTCGCGCGGAGGCGCGCTCGGACCGCATCGCACGTCGCCGTCCGTCGTCTTGACGCCTTGGCATCGTTGCGACTACCCTGCATTTCACTCTCACCCAACACGCTCCACGCGTCCCTGACAGGAGGTATGACAATGCGGTACGCAGTGCTTGCGACCCTGGCTTTGCTGGCGGTTCCGGCCATCGCCCTCGGCCAGGAGGAAGGTGGGGCGGAGGCGGCGATCCAGGAGGGTGCGGTCGCCTGGCAGACGGCCTGGAACGCGGGAGATGCGGCGGCGATCGCGGCGATGTACGCTGCCGACGCGGTCGTCATGGCCCCCGGGGCCCCCAGCATGATGGGCCAGGAGGCGATCCAGGCCGGCCTTCAGGTCTCCCTGGACATGGCCGAGGGAAGCCAGATGACGATCACGCCGGAAGAGATCATGTCCCACGGCGACATAGCCGTCGAGGTCGGGAAGTGGGTGGAGGCGGGGGCGGATGGCTCCCATAAGGACCACGGGAAGTACATCGCGGTTTGGCAGAACGTGGACGGCCAGTGGATGATCGTGCGGGACATCTGGAACAGCAGTATGTAGGCTATTCCGGCAGCGGCTGTCGCTGACGAGCTAGGGGCGGCCTTCCGGGCCGCCCCTTCGCGTACGTGGGACCGGTGCCATCCTGCCCTGACCGACGCGGAACGGACCAAGAGGGAACCACAAACTCGGCTTCGGCACTATTATATGCTAGGTTAACATAGCATATCATGTCGCGAACGAGGCCGACGGAGGAGCGGGATGCCGACGGTGCAGATCAACGCCCGGATTGACGCGAAGTTGAAGAAGGCCCTCGATGATTACTGTCGATCCAGGGGCGTTGTCATGAACCATTTCATCCAGGAGGCGATCCTCGATCGGCTGGAAGAGCTCGAGGACGCCGAGGATCTCAAGGCGATCCGGCACGAGGCGACGCGACCGCTCGCCGACGTGCTCGCAGAGCTGAAGCGCGATGGCACGCTATGAGATCGAGATCACGCGAACGGCGGAGAGGCAGCTAAAGAACCTCGAGCGAGAGGACCAAGAGAGGGTCGTGCGCGCCATCCTGGCGCTCGCCGACGACCCGTTTCCCCGAGGTTCCAGAAAGCTATCCGGCTATGAGGACGTGTTCCGGATTCGGGTCGGCCGGTATCGCGTCCTCTACAGCGTCTCGGGGCGCACCATGATCATCATCATTCTCAAGATCGGCCACCGGAAGGATGTCCATTAGTAACCGGCTACTGGCAATATCCGGCCAGAGCTCACGTTGGAACTCGGTTAACGGCACAACCGCCGACCGACTTGCCACGCCT
>CAZEBA010000096.1:0-3465 GCA_964510615.1 uncultured Gemmatimonadota bacterium | reverse complement strand
GGGCGAACACGCCGATGCCGGCGGCCAGCAGCGCCTGATAGTCGCTTCGGAACCGCGGCTGCTCCTGACCCTCCGGCCCGCCGTGAAAGCTGATCACGTACGGCGCCGGAGCCGTCGCGTTCGCTGGCTGGGTAGCGTTCGCCGGGCGGTAGAGCCAGCCCGAGAGCGGCAGGCCGTCCGCCGCCTCGAAGTGGACCAGCTCGGGCCGGACCAGCTCGTCGAGGACGATGCCGGCGTGCGGGCTGTGCGTGACCTGGTTCAGCGCACCCGAGGCCAGCTCCAGCACCCAGATGTCGGTCGGGGCCGCCGCGCCCGACACGATCATCGCGAGCCGGCTCCCATCCCGACTGAACTCGAGGCCGCCGGCGATCTCGGCCGGCAGCCCGGGACCGGGTGAGACCTCGAGCGTCTCGAGATCGAGAAACTGGAGCTCGCTCCGCCCGGCCACGTTCCAGATCAGGGCCGCGGTCCGCCCGTCCTCGCTAATCGCGAAGTCCGACAGCTCGGCGTCTTCCCGCTTCGCCAGGTACTCGATCGGTCCGACCTCTCCGCCCGCTCCGATCTCCACCCGGGCGAACCCGCTGAGGTCGCGTTCCGCGTTCGAGGAGAGGTAGACGGCCGAGCCGTCCGGCGTGAACCGGCCGCCGCCAAAGCTGCCCGGACCCTGGTGCGGAGTGAGCAGCGACTCCGATCCATCCGCCAGGTCGACGAGGACGAGGTTGTCGTCGCTTCGGCTCTCCATCCGCCAGAGCACGGCTCGCCGCCCGTCACGGCTGAGATCGGTCAGCCCTCCGATCCCCGGGTTGTCGGCGATCTCGCGAAGCTCCCCGGTCTTCACGTCATGGGCGTAGGCGTCCATCGAGCTCGCGTCGCTCCGGTTGGAGGAGAACGAGAGCAGGTGGCCATCATGGCTCCAGCCGCCGAGCCAGTTGTTCTCCTTCCCTCCCTCCGTCAGGCGCCGGAGCCCGGTACCGTCGGGGCGAACCAGGTAGACCTGCGAGTTCATGCCCCCGCCCGGAGAGAGCGAGAACGCCAGCCACTGGCCGTCGGGCGACCAGATGACGCTGCCCACCTGGTCGTCGAGTCCGGTGACCAGGCGCGGCCAGCCACCCCGGGAATCCACCACCCAGATCTGCGGCACGCCGTTCAGGTCCGACACGAAGGCGAGCCGGCTCCCGTCGGGCGAGAAGCTGGGCGACCAGGCGGCCCGGATCTTGGCCATCAGCGAGACCGTCTCCTCGACATCCTGGGCGCCGAGGTTCGATGACAGCAACGAGCAGAAGGCAAGCCAGCCGAGGGCGAGCCGGCCGATGAGAACGGCGGTGGGACGTGATTTCATGAAAGGCCTCCGAGGCGGACGGTTCGAGCCGACCAGTGAAAAACTGTCCGCCCCCAGGGTGAGCGACAAGAGATAGGCCCACGACGGCTGTTGGAGGTTTCATCCCGCGGCTGCGCTTCGGCGGCGATGGCGCCTACGGAGCGCCCGCCCCACATTCACCTTCGGGTCCCAGACCCATTCTCAGGACGCGATTCGACCGCTAGCTGGAGGGAGCCTCGGAAGGTGAGCGAGCGGCCTGATGCGATCATCGTTGGCGCCGGAGTCATGGGCGCTGCCATCGCCTTCGAGTTGGCGAAGAGGGGTTACCGAACGCTGAACGTCGACAAGCTGTCGGCCGCCGGCGACGGATCCACCGGCAGCACCTGCGCGATCGTCCGCACGCATTACTCTACCTGGGACGGCACGGCGCTCGCGTACGAGAGCTTTCTCCACTGGAAGGACTGGGAGTCCTACCTCGGGGCGCCCGACGAGCGAGGGTACGCGCGGCTCGTTCAGACGGGAATGTTGATCATCCCCTCCGTGGATCACGATTACCGCCGACACCTGTCGTTCCACGATGAGCTGGGCATCCCGTACGAGGTGTGGGACGTGGCGACGCTGAGGGAGAGGATGCCGTACGTCGATGTGACGGCGTATTCTCCCGCGCGACGCCCCGACGACGAGAGGTTCGGGGAACCGTCCAGCGAGACGGTGCCGGGAGCGATCTTCGTGCCCACTGCCGGCTATGTCAGCGACCCGCAGCTGGCTACCCACAACCTTCAGCGCGCCGCCGAGGCGAGGGGCAGCGAGTTCCGGTTCGAGGCCGAGGTGACGGAGATCCGCCAGCAGGGGGGACGCGTCGCCGGCGTGACCCTGAAGGATGGCCGGACGATCGACTCGCCGATCGTCGTGAACGCCGCAGGGCCGCACTCCTTCGTCATCAACCGGATGGCCGGGGTGGACGGCACCATGAACGTCCAGACCCGGGCGCTGCGTCACGAGGTCCACTACCTGCCCAACCCCGCGGGCGACCAGCTTCCATTCGTCTCCGACAGCGACATCGGGGGCTACTGCCGCCCCGAAGTCGGCGGCACGCTGCTCGTCGGCAGCCAGGACCCCGAATGCGATCCCAAAGAGTGGATCGACGACCCGGACGACTTCAACCGACAGGTGACGGTGGAACAGTGGCGGGCTCAGGTCTACCGTCAGGCGCTGCGCATGCCGGACCTCCGGATCCCGAACCGGCCGAAGGGGATCGCCGACCTGTACGACGTGAGCGACGACTGGATTCCGGTCTACGACCGCTCGGACCTGGGCGGGTTCTACATGGCCGTCGGCACGAGCGGCAACCAGTTCAAGAACGCCCCGATGGTCGGCCGGATGATGGCGGAGCTGATCTCGGCGTGCGAGGCGGGGCACGACCATGACCGCGATCCGGTCAAACTCGCCGGCCCCTACACCCGGCAGACGCTCGACGTCGGCTTCTACTCGCGAAACCGGGAGGTCATCCGGGAGAGCAGCTTCTCGGTGTTGGGATAACGGCGCGTGAGGCCAAACCGGCCGGTCCGGCCACCGTCTGAGCAGCCATGAAGAGCGTTAGAATCCCTGCACAACTAATCCCGGCAGTCCTCAAGCAGAGCGGCTAACAAACTCCCGTACGCAGGCGTAGGGAAGCCTATTCCCCACACCTTGTACGGAGAAGTTCCCGACAGGCGGCGTTTGGTCGTCGTCGTCAGGTTAGGCTGTTGTAGTGTGCTCCATTGTCTCGTGCACCCAATCGCGTCTCTGCGCACCGCCGGCCGACGCGTAAGCGCGGGGCCGTCGATTGAAGGACCACGGACCTCCATTGGGCATGGAGGGACGATGCTCCTTCCAACGTCGCTTCGTCGCCGGAGCCTCGCGCTCGTCGTCCTCGCTACATCCATCACCTTCCCGGCAACCATTCCGGCCCAAGAGCTGATGACGATCGGCGGCCAGGTCACCGACGAGTCTGGCGAGCCACTCGCCACCGCGACCATCTACATCTCCGGCACCGACCTCGTCACTTTCTCGGACACCGACGGTCGCTACGCCCTGGTGGTTCCGGCTGCGGAGATCGATGGACGACCGCATCTCCTGATCGCCGGCCTCATCGGTTACCGGTCGGC
>CAZEBA010000095.1:0-3564 GCA_964510615.1 uncultured Gemmatimonadota bacterium | reverse complement strand
TTCGCCTGCGAAATTCATCGTGTCTCTTTCGTATAACATCAGAAAGGAGTCTGTGCGCCTGCAGGGCAGCCGTCGCGCCGCTCTGGGGTCCTTGGCTCCTTTCACTGCGCGTCGGGCGTTCCCCGTTTTCGGGGACCGGGCACTGGAAGCAGCCGGGGAAGTGAAGCGCCGGCGCGACAGGTATGCACCGGGAGGTCCGCGGCACTTTCGGCAGGCGGCGGCACGGTTCGGGAGCCCTTCAGGGACCGACATGTAAGAAGTAACACGAACACAACATCTTACGTGGTACCGACGGCGGGACCCTTCTCTTCGGGTCCTTGACCGCAGACGAGCTTGCCAGGATCTTGCACGGCAGGCGGGAAACCCTGTTGACTCGCCCGCCCATTTTGGAGGTTTCGATGCGCCGGTTTGGATGCGCCCTCGCCTTGGGCAGCGTTGCTTTGATCACCGCCTGCGACGGATCGCCCCTCTCCACCGATTCCCAGCCACCGGCTCCCTTGGCATCGGTCCGCGGGGCGGAGAACAAGATCGACGTGATCGTCGTGCTCGATCCGGCGTTCGCTCCCGGCGGGCACGCAGCCAACCAGTCGCGGGCCGCCGAGGTCGCCCGGGCGTTCGGCGTCGCGCCGACCTTCACCTACGGGACGGCACTGTTCGGCTTCGCCGGCTCGGTCCCCGAGGGGCGGCTGCGGGCCCTCGAGCACGATACGCGCGTGCTCTACGTAGAGCGCGACGGCATCGCTTCGATCCCGCGTCCGGCACCGGATGGGCTGTGTGACAAGAACCCAAGCCATCCGAAGTGCCAGCAGCCGCCGCCGGACGAAGGTGGGGACCCCCCACCGCCTGAGGCTAGCACCCAGGAAACCCCGTGGGGCATCACGCGGGTCGGCGGACCCGGTGACGGGACGGGCAAGACGGCCTGGATCATCGACACCGGGATCGACCTCGACCATCCGGACCTCAACGTGGACGTCGGGAGGAGCGCCAACTTCGCCCGCGGAGGTAAAGGCCCCGATGACGGGAACGGACACGGTACCCACGTAGCGGGCACGGTGGCCGCGATCAACAACAACATCGATGTCGTCGGCGTGGCGGCCGGCGCGACGGTGGTGGCGGTCCGCGTGCTCGACAACTCCGGCTCCGGCACGATCTCCGGCGTGACGGCGGGCGTCGACTACGTGGCGGCCAACGCATCCAATGGCGACGTGGCCAACATGAGCCTCACAGGGACCGGGCACTGGAACAGCCTGCACAACGCCGTCGCTTCGGCGGCCCAGGGCGGGATCAAGTTTTCGCTCGCGGCCGGGAACGCTGGCAGCAACGCGAGCGGCTACGAGCCGGCCCACGTCAACCACAACAACGTGTACACCGTTTCCGCGATCGCCAGCAACGACTGCCTCGCCTCGTGGTCTAACTATGGAAACCCGCCGGTGGACTACGCGGCGCCCGGCGTCGGCGTGCTGTCCACGAAGAAGGGCGGCGGCACGACGACCTACAGCGGCACGTCGATGGCGGCGCCACACGTGGCGGGCATCCTGCTGCTAGGGAGCATCCGAACCGATGCATTCGCCTGCGGCGACCCCGACGGGAACGCCGACCCGATCGCCCACCACTAGGCGCGGCGCGCAGTAGCGCACTCCACCCGAAAGAGGCCGGCGGAGCTGACTTCGCCGGTCTTTTTCTTTTTCCCCGATCCCGCGTCCGGGCAACCACCGGCGTGCGCGACGAGGAACCTCCTCGGACCGCCGACCGTATGAGTGTGCATTGCTCATACTCACTCATACTGATACACCAATGAAGAGAATCACGATCACCATCCCCGAGTCGCTCCTGCAGGCCACGGACGAGCGCGCGGAGGCGCTCGATCGCTCCCGCAGCTGGGTCGTCGTCGACGCGCTAAGGAGGTGCTTGGCGGAAGCGCGCATCGAACCGGAGCAGGGCGAACGGACCTACGACACCGAGCCGCCCGTCACGTTCGTCGCCGCGGGGCTGGGACCATATCGCCTGGCACAGCTCGAGGCCGACCTGGCATTGCCGCTCGAGCGACGCGTGCGGGAAGCCGAGCTCGCGGCGCGCGTGACGGAGCTCCGCACCACGCCGCTCCGAAGCCAGAGGGTGCTCACCTTCGATCGCTACGAGGACTACCTGGAGTGGGAGCGTTGGGAGGAGCGGGCCCGGTGACGGATCGCTATGAGACGCGCCTCGCCGAGGTGGCCGCGGCACTCGACCGCAGGCGCGCCCGATACGTCCTGGTCGGCGCGGCCGCCCTCCAGCTCTGGGGGACCACACGCGCCACCCGCGACATCGACATCCTGATCGAGGCGACGGCCGAGAACGCTCGCCGCGTGCTCGCCGCGCTCGCCGACCTCGGCTTCGGTCTGGCCGGGGAGTGGATGGCGGAGGACGTCGCCTCCAAGCCGGTGACCGTCATCGGCGACCTGCCCCGGGTGGACATCCTCACGGTCGCCTGGACGGTGCGCTTCCCGGAGGCGGCGGAGCAGGCGACGACCTTCGAGCTGGAAGGCGTTCCTATTCCCACCGCCTCGATCGAACACCTGATCGCCTCGAAGCGAACCGGCAGGCTCCAGGACGCAGCGGACATCGAGCTCCTGGAGGAGATCCGGCGCCTTCGGCACGGATAGCTGCGGATTGCTTCCGTCGGCACTCGCCGGCGTCCTCGACCACGACAGCCACCCGACGCAGCCTAGACTCGGCCGCCACACTCCGGCTGCTGCAACCGGTCGGCGCGTATCCTTTCGCTACAGCCTCTCCAATTCCTCCAAGGTCCGCTCCGACCGCACGTTCCCGGTGTTCAGCGTGCTCGCCGGCTCGAGCAGGAGCACATGCGCTTCCCGCTCCGCGACCGGCTTGTGCTCGATGCCGCGGGGTACGATGAGGAACTCCCCCTCGTCGAGGCGAACGTCGCGATCACGGAACTTGATGACCATGCTGCCGCTAACAACCAGAAAGAGCTCGTCCTCTTCCTCGTGGTGGTGCCAGACGAACTCCCCCTCGAGCTTGACGAGCTTCACGTGGAAGTCGTTGACCTGCCCGACGATCTTCGGGCTCCACTGTTCGTCGAACTGGGCGAGCTTATCGGCTATGTTGACCTTGTCCATTGTCGGCTCCTGTCGATGTGGATGCACGAGCGGCCGGCTCGCTGCCGCCACCCCGGCGCGACGCCGCGGTCAGCCGGAGCCCGGGCGCCTCTGACTGAAAGGTAAGCAGGATGAAGACGAAAGCGGCGACGAACGGCAACCCTTCCGCGACGAGCGGCAACCCCGCCGGACCCGGAGACCGTTCCATCGACGGCAACCCCGCCGCTCGAAAGGTTTACGTCACCGGCAGCCGCCCGGATCTGAAGGTTCCGATGCGGGAGATCGCCCTGACGCCCCCGAACCCACCCGTCCGGCTCTACGATACGAGCGGCCCGTACGCGGACCCGGACGTCACGATCGACCTCGAGCGCGGCTTGGAGCGCCGGCGCCTGCCGTGGATCGTGGAGCGCGCGGACGTCGAGGAGCTGCCGGCCCCCAGCTCGGAGTACCGCCGGCAGCGCCAGGC
>CAZEBA010000094.1:0-3807 GCA_964510615.1 uncultured Gemmatimonadota bacterium | reverse complement strand
TGAAGGAACGCAAGATCGTCCAGTGGGCGCTCGCCTACCTGGCGGTCGCCTGGCTTCTCCTCCAGGTCCTCGACTTCCTGCGCGAGAACTTCGGCTGGACGGAAGGCACCGTACGGAGCGCGACGATCGTCCTTGTGGCCGGCTTCTTTATCGTCCTCGTGGCCGCCTGGTACCACGGCGAGAAAGGTCGGCAGCGAGCGAGCGCAGCGGAGGTGGGCCTCATGGGCGTCATCCTCCTGGCTACTGCCGCCGTCCTGACGCTCCAGAGAGCCGGTCGGAGCGAGGATTCGCCCACCGCGGCAGCGGCCCTCGATCTCACCGCCGATCCGAGGTCCATCGCAGTCCTACCGTTCGAGAACCAGAGCGCCGATCCCGAGAACGAGTACTTCAGTCTCGGCATCACCGACGACATCATCACGCATCTGGCCCAGATCCCGGACCTGAAGGTGATCTCCCGCACATCGGTCATGCGGTACCGCGATCCGACCCAGCGCAGCCTCCCCGAGATCGGCCGTGAGCTCGGCGCAGCGGTCGTGCTCGAGGGCGGGGTTCGCCGGTCGGGAGACCGGGTGCGGATCAACGCGCAGCTGATCGACGCCCGCACCGACACGCACCTCTGGGCCCGGACGTTCGATCGGGCGCTGACGGTGGAGGGGATCTTCGAGATCCAGACGGAGATCGCGCGCGCCATCGCCGGGGCGCTCGCCGCGACGCTCGCGCCCGAGGACCAGGCCTGGACAGCCGCCGGGCCGACAGCCAGCCTCGAGGCCTACGACCTGTACAGCCGGGCCCGCTACCTATCCGACCTCCGGACCGTGGAGTCGCGGCTGCAGGCCATTGAGGTATACCGGCAGGCGATCGCCGAGGACTCGGCCTTCGCGCCAGCGTATGCCGGCCTGGCAGCCACCTACATCGCGCTTCTCCTTCGGGGCTCGCTTCCCCTCGACGAGGCGGTGGCTCAGGCGCGCCCGGCCCTGGATCGGGCGCTGGAGCTGGATCCGGGCTTGCCGGAGGCGCACATCGCGCTCGGGTCTCTTCTCCAGCGAGCCGAGGGGCGATACCTGGAGGCCCAGGCGGAGTATCGGCGGGCGCTGGAGCTCAGCCCCGGGTACGCTACC
Source organism: uncultured Gemmatimonadota bacterium (assembly GCA_964510615.1). GTDB lineage: Bacteria > Gemmatimonadota > Gemmatimonadetes > Palauibacterales > Palauibacteraceae. The sequence continues at coordinate 2,689 of CAZEBA010000094.1, read as the reverse complement.
GCCCACGCCGCTCTCGGACAGGTCGCCCTGGAGCTGGGGGAGCTGGAGGAGGCGCGTCGGGAGCTGCGCCGCAGCGTCGAGCTGGATCCGCTGGCGCTCCAGTACCGGGCGATGCTGGCCCTCGCCGCAGAGCTCAGCCGCGACTATGCCGATGCCGAGGCGCAGGCCCTGCGTATCCTGGAGCTCGACCCCGAGCTCTCCTACGGCCACTATGTCCTCGGCTACGCGCTCTCGGATCAGGGCAGGCACCAGGAGGCGCTCGACGCCATGTCGCGCGCTGCGGAGCTCGATCCGGGCGATCTCGACGTCCAGGCTGGACGGGCCTTCGTGTACGCGCGGGCGGGCGACCGCGCGCGGGCCCTGGCGCTAACGGACACCGTGGAGAGGCTCGGCGGCCCGCTGAAGGAGCTGGCGCTGGTCTTCGGCCAGCTCGGGGAGATCGACCGGGCGTTCGAGTACCTGGAGCGCGCCTACGCGGTGAGCCCCGGAGAGCTGAGCATCATCCGGTTGGATCCGTCGGCGGATCCGCTGCGCGCGGACCCGCGCTTCAACGCGCTCATCGATCGGCTCGACCGGCCGTAGCCGCCGCGGTGTGTAGGGAAAACCTCGATTCCCGGAGCCCGGGCTAGGCGTCCGGCCCCGCCCGCAGGGAGACGTTCCCGCTCTGCACGAACAGCGTCAGCGTCGGCCCTCCGCTCCCCAGGGTGCCATGCTGGAGGCTGGCCGTCCCCGACAGAGCGAAGTCCGAAGTGATCGTCCCGCTCAACGCGGTGGCGGTGACCTCGGCGTTGGTGTTCGCCGGCACCTGCACCGTCAGGTTGCCGCTCGCGACCTGAAAATCGAGATCCTGACCCCAGTCAGCCACTCCGATGGCGACGTCGACCGTGCCCGTGGTGACAATCGCTTCGGCGACCCCGCCCGCGACGATGTCGACGCTGCCCGAAACGACGGTCGCCAGGGCATCGCCGCCGATGACCATATCGACGTTGCCGCTGACGACGGTGGCGATCGCGCTCTCCGTCGTGGACACGGTGACGTTACCACTGACCGTGGTGGCCAACACGTCGCCCTCCACGTCATCCGCCACGACCTGACCGCTGACCACGGTCCCGAAGAGGTCGACGCCGGCCGACACCTCGACCTCGAACGTCACCTGCACGTCGACTTGCTCGGACGGGTACTCCGCCGTGATGGTCACGCCGTCGGCATCTTCGTCTACATCGATGGACACGAGGGAGAACTGGCTCGGGTTCCCGCTCTTCGTCCACCGCACGACCGTTTCGTTGCCGCTGGCGAGCGAGGCCAGTATCGGCCCGCTCACGCCGTTGACCGCGACTCGGTCGCCCGGGACGAGGACGCCCTGCCACTCGCCCGAGTCGGCGTTGCCGTTGCCGGGGCCGGTCGTACCATCGCCGCAAGCGGCGAGCAGCGAGAATGCCAGGCCGACCATGGAAAGAGTGCGCAGTACCCTCATCGAGACCTCCCGTGTCCGTGGCTGAATCGAGCCAGTGCGCATGGTCGGGAATGAAGCCGACAGGGACCAGTCGGGAAAGGGTGCACACTCGGTGTGGGAGAACTTCGTACAGCCGGCGGCGTCCTCGAAGAGACGTGGGTCCGGGCGTGGACTTGAGCAGCGCGACGGTCTACGCTCGTAGCGGTCGGACCGGACCCACCGAAGGTGGGCGCATGGCCGGGGCATTCGGGGTGGAAGCCGACGGTACGGGGAACCTGTGACTTCGGAACATCCGATGTGGGCGATCACATCCTTTTTCAACCCATCGGGATATCGCCGGAAGTACCAAAACTATAGGGCGTTTCGGCGCGCGCTCGACGTTCCGTTGGTGGCCGTGGAGCTGGTCTACGGCGTGGAGCCGGAGCTCTCGGAGGACGACGCCGAGATCCTCCTCCAAATCAGGGGCCAGGACGTTCTCTGGCAAAAGGAACGTCTCCTGAACCTCGGCCTGGAAGCGGTACCGGCCTCCGCCAGCGCCGTCGCCTGGCTCGACTGCGACGTCCTGCTCGAGAGGCCCGACTGGCCGGTCCTGGCGCAGGAATCCCTCCGGGATCACGTCCTCGTGCAACCGTTCTCGGAGATGCTCGAAGCACCGGCCGGCCGCGTCGCGAGCGGCCCGCTGTACGATCCCGAGGGAGCGAGGCCCTGCGGGACCGGCATCGCGAAGCACCTGCGGGAGGACCCTTGTCGAGCATCGATCTTCGAGCTGGGCTCATCGATCAGGTCCTCGGGGCTCGCCTGGGCGGCGAGGCGTGAGGTCCTCGACCAGGTCGGATTCTACGACGCCTGTATCCTGGGCGGAGGAGATCGCGCCCTGGTGGCAGCGGCCATCGGCGACTTCGACGGACCGGCTCGGCACTGGCAGTGGAATCCACGACAGGCAGCCCACTATCGGCCTTGGGCCGAGCGCTTCTTTGCCGCGGTTCGAGGCCGCATCGGTTTCGTGGACGGCACCCTGATCCACCTCTGGCACGGAGATGCCGAAGCGCGCCAATACCGGCAGCGCCTACTCGACTTGGCGGCGTTGGGCTTCGACCCGTCGGTCGACATCGCGCCCGGCGAGGGCGGTTGCTGGCGGTGGGGCACGCACAAGCCGGAGCTGCATGCGTACGTGAAGCGATACTTCCAGGAGAGAAGGGAGGATGGTTGAGCGGCAGATGGCGACGCCGCCAGGTG
>CAZEBA010000093.1:1592-3854 GCA_964510615.1 uncultured Gemmatimonadota bacterium | reverse complement strand
CGCGCCAGCCCTCCAGCCGCTCCTTCCACGCCAGGGCCGCAGGGTCCGGCGGGCCGATCTCCACGCCGACGCCAAGGGTGAGGAAGAGCGGCATCTCACTCACCAGGGTCAGCGGATCGCCGCCCAGCGCTCGGATCGCCTCCATGGAGCTCGGCCGGAACCGGTCCGCGGTGGCTTCGTCTGCGCGAGCCAGGAAGTACCTTCGCATGTGACGCGAGTCGGGCCGCGTGCAGAATCCGGGCGCGATGCGGAAGAACCCCTTCTCGCCGCGGCGCTCGACGTCGTGCAGGGTGTAGCCGAGGGCGGCCGTCGCGCTCGCGCACCGCGAGATGAGCGCATCGCAACGTCTCCGCCAGGCGGGCTCGATCAGAAACCAGGGGCCCGCCCCGAAACCCATCCCGTGCAGCGAAGCGTGGAGGGAGAACGGGCCGGCCGCCCGCCGCCACCACTCCCAGGCCGCGCGGTTCTCGGGCCGCGCCTCCCGGTCGCCCTCGCCGCGCGGGAAGCCGAACTCGATGTCGTCGCCCGGGAGCTCGCGAGTTACGCCGGTCAGATACTCGGAGAGGTCGTAGGCGCTCGCCCGCTGGTGCTGCCAGGCCCAGTTTCGTCGCGCCCCGTCCGGGTTGACGTGAGGAAGGACCCACCACTCGTAACCGCTCAGCAGCTTCGAGGCGTCGGGCTCGGCGCCGAGGTACCCGGCCAGGAGCCGCAGCAGGCGCGGCCCGACCGGCTCATCGGCATGGCAGCCTGCCAGCAGGCTCACCCGCCGCGGACCGCGCCCGAACCGGTAGGCCCGAATGGGACGACCCTCGCGGGAGCGGCCGATCTCTTCGCCCTCCGAGTCGACCACCGGGGTAGCCGCCAGCACCTCATCGGGGCGTGGAAGGCGGTCGCTCAACGGAATTCACCGACGGTCGCGCTGACGGGGTCTTCCCCCGAGCCCGCCCCTCCGGCCTCCGGACTTGCCGGCCCCGAGCCGGGGCGGCCAACCTTCGACATGGGATCGAGGCGGCTTCGCGTGCTGGTCGCGATGGACTCCTTCAAGGGAAGCCTTCGCGCGGAAGAGGCGTGCGGCGCGGTGCGCCGGGGCATCCTGGACCGCCTGCCCTCCGCCGACGTGCGCTGCTTCCCGATGGCCGACGGCGGAGAGGGGACGACCGCCGCGGTGACGTGCGCACTCGGAGGTACCTTCATGCCCGTCAAGGTGACGGGACCGACGCCGCGAATGCGAGTGGCGGCTGGATATCTGCGGCTCCCGTCCTCGGGCGACCCTCCCCGCGCTGGGGAGCCGGGTGGGCTCGAGACCGGATCGCATACGGCACTTGTCGAGGCCGCGCTGGCTTGCGGGCTCGAGCTCCTTCCCGTCGCCGCTCGCGACCCGCTTCGCACCACCACGTTCGGCGTCGGGGAGCTGATGGCCGCGGCCGCTGCGGGCGCCAGCGGGCGTATCTGGCTGGCGGTCGGAGGCAGCGCCACGGTGGATGGCGGCACGGGCGCCGCCTCCGCCCTCGGGTGGCGCTTCCTCGACGGCCGCGGCCGACGCCTGCAACCGGGGGGCGGCGGGCTGGAGCGTCTCGCCCGCATCGAAGCTCCGCCGGCCGGTTCTCCTGAGCTCCCGCCCGTCACCGTGCTCTGCGACGTGGACAACCCGCTGCTCGGCGACGAAGGAGCGGCGCACGTGTACGGACCGCAAAAGGGCGCGGGCCCCGAGGCGGTGCGGGCACTCGAGCGCGGCCTGGCCCGGCTCGCCGACGTCGTCGAGCGGGAGCTCGGGATCGACATTGGACACGCAAGCGGAGCGGGCGCGGCCGGAGGGCTGGGAGCCGGTGGGCTGGCGTTCTTCGGCGCCGATCTCGTCGCGGGCGCGCAGGCGGTCATGCGGCTCATCGGGCTCGAGGCGGCTCTGGTCGAAGCCGGCGCCGCCGGGGACGCCTGGGTCGTGACCGGCGAAGGCCGCCTCGACGAGCAGTCGTTTCGCGGCAAGGTGGTCTCCGGCGTCACGGAGATGGCGCGCCGGACGGGAGCCTCCGTGGCCGTGATTGCCGGCTCCAGCGACCTGGCGCCCGAGCGGGCCGCCGGTCCGTTCGATGCGCTGGAGATCGCCTCGCCGACCGACAGAGGCGCACCGGACGGAAGCACGACGGACGGAGGGACGGACGGAACGATCGGCGGCGGGGATCCGACGGCGCGATTGGTCGAAGCGGCCCGCCGGCTAGCCGCGAAGATCGGCAACCAGCCAGTGTCGCCACTTCGCCCCCGAGG
>CAZEBA010000093.1:0-1492 GCA_964510615.1 uncultured Gemmatimonadota bacterium | reverse complement strand
CCTGTGCTGCCTGCCACCTGATGACCGGACAGGAACCGGTGATCGAGAAGCTGGACTGGTAGGCTACCGTCCACCGCAGCTGATCGACCCCGGCGCCGCGAGCCGCGTCTGGACCTGCACCGGCAGATCCGACTTCACGTCCCACTCGCCAATCAGGCACTCGCGGCCACCCGACCTCGCGTAGGCATAGTAGGAGCGCGCGCTGACCCAGCGCAGGGTGATCGAGACCCCGTCGCTCGTGCGGAAATCCAGATCCCGGAGGGTGAAGGCGAAGGTGCCGTGCTGCCTCAGGTAAAGCGCCTGATCACGTTGTAGACGAAGGAGATCCGTCTGCAGCGTCCGCTCCGCAGCGGCACTCTCGTCCGCATTCGGCGAGGGCGAGCCGGGTTCGGGCCGCGTGGAGCAGGCGGCAGCAAGGCCGGCGGCCAGGCAAGAGCTGATGAGTGCTGCAGCGAGGACCGGCCCGGCGATGGGGACGCTCCGCCGGGCTGCCGCGAAGTCGATGCCACAGGAGGAAGTCCGAGTGTCAGCCTGGTTCACAACCGTTCGAACGCTCGGGCGGCCTCCGAACCGGACGACTGGCCGCGGCATAGGTCCAATTAGTTATCGGCTAGGTAGTCGTCTACGTGGACCTGAAACGACTCGCCGAACGAGTCACGCTTCGACCTCCAAAGCCTTCGCCATACCTCTCCAGCCTTTACTTCCCCCTTGAAGAACCTGTCCCAGGCCTCCCACGTCTCGTCGTCGATCAACCCGTCCCTGTGGCTGTAAAAAGAAAACTCCCAGATGTTGAGCCCTTGTCCAATGAATTTGTCGAGTTGCAGGTGCTGCGCTGCGGACAACGCTGAAAGGTCCTTGCTACCCTCGATGTAGAGATTGGCGAAAGCTTGATCCCTCAACCAAGAATCCCATTCGTTTCCCAGCGCGAGCGGGGACTGGTGATTGGCCAACTGGACCGCTTCCGTATTCTGCCGGATTTCCGAACCGACGTAGATCAAGGAAATGACCACCGCGAAGGCGGCAACGATCTCAGCGACATGGGCTGACGTTTCTATCTTGCTCATTGGTCCTCTAGTGAGCCCGCTCAGTACGGCAAGTAGCCGCAAGGTCAGATGCGAGCAGGGACTGTCCGTAAGTCGTTATGCCGGAGGAGGGACTCGAACCCTCAAGGGATTGCTCCCACCGGATTCTGAGTGCCGCTCCCTATCGGGAACTCATCGGTAACAGACCGAAAATAGGGGACAATCCGGGCTCTGAGCCAGCCTCGAGATGTCCGTATTTTCCGATGGTTCCCGCTCAGTACGGCAAGGTAAAGGCAAGGTCAGATGCGAGCAGGGGCGGCCCCGAAGGAACCGCCTCGGAAGACAGGCTCTTTCTCGGCCCGTGCACGCCGTCGGAGCTGATCTTCGCGATCGCCCCTTCGAACGTCAGCCGGGCTCGATCCGCAACGTCACGGGAGAGGGGCGAAGCGGCTTCGCATTCGTCGGAACCA
>CAZEBA010000092.1:0-4221 GCA_964510615.1 uncultured Gemmatimonadota bacterium | reverse complement strand
TGGCAGCAGGGCCAGGTCGAGAACCTGGCCGGGATTCTGGACGCGGTGAAGGCCGACTACAACGTGGACGAGAACCGGATCTCGCTCTGGGGCTGGTCCGACGGCGGAACCGGCGTCTACTTCAATGCCCTCACGGCCCCGACGGCTTGGGCCTCCTTCCTCCCGTTTATCTCTAGCCCGGGCGTGCTGGGGAATCCGGAGAGCGGCGCCGATGCCCGGCTGTGGGTCGCCAATCTGGTCAACAAGCCGCTGTTCATCGTGAACGGCCAGCTGGATCCGCTCTACCCCGCCCAGGGAGAGGAGTACTACATGGGGCTCTTCCGGCAGGCCGGCGTCGAGCTCGTCTTCCGAGCCAAGCAGGGTTACGGGCACAACGTCGACTGGTGGCCGGAGGAGGCCGAGGCGATGGAGGAGTTCGTGCGGGCCCATCCCCGGCGTCCCCAGCCGGAGCGCCTCGTATGGGAGACCGACCGGACCGACCGATACAACCGCGTGCACTGGCTGGTCATCGACGAGCTGGCCCCGCCACCCGAGGCCGGAGAGGGCACCGCGGGCGCAGCGACCGACGGTGACGCGGGCGCTGAGGACCTCGAGGACCAGCCTGGGCACGTCGAGGTGGAGCGGGACGGTAACACGATTCGGGTCCGGTCCGCGGGGGTGGCCCGTTACACGCTGCTCCTTTCGCCCGACGCGTTCGACCTCAGCCAGCCGATCGTGCTGGAGGCGAACGGCGCGGTCGCGTTCCGCAATCTGGTGCCTCCGAGCGTCGAGACGCTCCTTCGTTGGGCCGCCCGGGACGGCGACCGGACGATGCTGTTCGCGGCGGAGTTTCCGGTCCACGTCGGACCGTAAAGCACCGAATCGTGTGGGCTGGACGGACGAGGAACAAACTGCGATGGCCACCTATATCGGACTGCTCCGGGCCGTGAACGTGGCCGGGCACAACAAGGTCGCGATGGCCGCGTTGCGCGAACTCCTCGTTGGCTTGGGAATGCGAGAAGTGCGCTCGCTCCTCCAAAGCGGGAATCTCGTGTTTGAGAGCGATCTCGGCACGACCGAACGGCTGGAGCGCATCCTCGAGGACGCAGCCGAGCGGGAACTCAAACTCCGGACCCGTTTCTTCTTGCGGACGCGCGACGAGTGGAATCGCGTTGTCGCCGACAACCCGTTTCGAGAGGAAGCCCGGCGTGATCCGAGCCGTCTGCTCGTGATGTTCCTCAAGCAGGCGCCGGATCGCACGAGGGTCGCGGCGCTCGAGCAGGCGATCAAGGGCCGTGAGATTATCGGCACCAAGGGTCGCCAGGCCTACATCGTCTATCCGGATGGCATCGGTCGCTCCCGGCTGACCGGCAGGTTGATCGAGACGAAGCTCGGCACGCCTGGCACGGCGCGGAACTGGAATACGGTCCTGAAACTGGAAGCCACGGCAACGGCCTCCTGACCGAGGTGGGTGATCGACGTCGACGGAGGGGCCGGGGGGGCGCGCTTCCTGCTGGCTCGGAGAGAATGACGACGGGGCCCGCTACCTCACTCCTCGAGCTACTCCGGAAGATCAACGCGGCGCGAGCATCGCCGGAGGCCGCGGATGACACCGAGCGCCTCCTCGAGTCACGTCCCGAAGAGGCAGGCGGCGAAGCCGTCCGCTCGGCGTGCGATCGGCTCGCCGTCTACGGGAGCCTCGCCCCCGGTCAACCCAATCATCGGGTGATCCAGGCGATCCGAGGCGCCTGGCACGACGGCTTCGTCCGCGGGAGACTGAAGCGAACCGGCTGGGGATCAGGCATCGGATTCCCGGCGTTCACATGGGACCCGGGAGGCGATCGCGTGCGCGTCAAGCTGCTGGTCTCCTCGGAGCTCCCCCGGCACTGGGAGCGGCTGGACGCGTTCGAAGGCGCCGACTATCTGCGTATCCTGGTTCCGGTCGAAGATGAAGGCGGCCGCCTGATCGCGGTCGCGAACCTGTACGCGGCGGCGACGAGGTAGGCGACTCGAGCCGAACCGCGCGCCCCGCCAGCGCGTTGTCGAATTCGGGCCTCGTCGAACGACTAGGTGATGAGAGCAGATCTTCAACCCTGTCAAGGAGGAGCCGATGCGGTACCTGTGCCTGATCTACGAGGATGAGGGCGTGTGGCAGACGATGCCGAAAGCCGAGGCGGAGAGGATCTTCGGCGAGTACTTCGCCTTCACGGACGGCATCAAGGAAAGCGGCCACTACATCGGCGGCGAGCCCCTCCAGCCTACGGAGACCGCGACTACGGTCCGAGTGCGGAACGGGAAGGTCTCCACTACCGACGGACCTTTCGCGGAGACCAAGGAGCAGCTGGGCGGCTACTATCTCATCGAGGCCAAGGATCTCAACGATGCCGTTCAGGTGGCCTCGAGGATCCCCGGAGCGCGCCTCGGTAGCATCGAGGTGCGCCCGATCATGGAGATCCCGGCGCCGTAGGCGAAGCGATCCGGGTCGCGGCCGCGGCCCCACCGGCGCGGCCGCGCCCCATGACGCGAGGTTCCTGAACCGGCCGACCGGATCCTCGGCCGGCGACACCGATCCCGATCGATGAACGAGAGCGGCGCCGAACCGGTGCGCGACGTGGTCGACGCGGTGTACCGCGCCGAGTCGCGGCGCGTCCTCGCCACCCTGATCCGCCTGCTCGGCGACTTCGACCTCGCCGAGGAGGCGCTGCACGATGCGTTCACAGCGGCGCTGGAGCGATGGCCGGGGGATGGCACTCCCGCCAACCCCCGCGCCTGGCTCGTCTCGGCGGGGCGGTTCAAGGCGATCGACCGCCTCCGCCGGCGCGCTCGCTTCGACGCGTCGCTGGCGAAGCTCGCCGCACGGCTCGACGCCGAGGGCAGCGCCCATGCGGGGCTGGACGACGATCTGTACGACGACCGGCTCAGGCTGATCTTCACCTGCTGCCACCCGGCCCTTCCGCCGGATGCCCAGGTGGCGCTCACGTTGCGCGAGGTGTGCGGCCTCACGACCGAAGAGATCGCGCACGCCTTCCTCACCGCTCCGCCCACGCTGGCGCAGCGCATCGTGCGCGCGAAGGCGAAGATCCGCGACGCGCGGATCCCGTATGAAGTGCCGGAGCGCCCCGACCTGCCGGACCGCCTCGATGCCGTGCTCCGCGTGGTCTACCTCGTCTTCAACGAAGGCTACTCGGCGTCAGCGGGCGCCGCGGTGACGCGGCCCGATCTCTCCGGCGAGGCGATCCGACTCGGACGGTTGCTGATCGAGCTGCTGCCGGAGCCCGAGGCGAAGGGACTCCTCGCCCTGATGCTGCTGCACGAGTCGAGGCGACCAGCGCGCACCTCGTCTTCCGGCGAGCTGGTCCTGCTGGACGATCAGGACCGAGCGCTCTGGAACCGGCAGCAGATCGACGAGGGGACGGCGCTCCTGGAACGGGCGCTGTCGTCGCGAAGCTTCGGCCCGTACACGCTCCAGGCCGCCATCGCGGCGGTACATGCACAGGCACCCGACGCCGCCGCGACGGACTGGGCCGAGATCGTCGGACTCTACGATGTGCTGGCGCGGGCGGATCCGTCGCCCGTGGTCGATCTGAATCGCGCGGTGGCGGTGGCCATGCGGGACGGGCCGGAGACTGGCCTGGCGCTGATCGAAGCGCTTCTGGAGGAGGGCGAGCTGGCCGGGTACCATCTGGCGCATTCGGCCCGGGCGGAGCTGTGCCGCCGGCTCGGCCGGACGGCGGAAGCCCGATCCTCCTACGAGCGGGCTCTCGCGCTCACGCGTCAGGAACCGGAGCGAAGGTTTCTCGAGCGGCGGCTGCGAGAGCTGTGAACGACACGCGGGCTCTCGGCGCCGGGTACGCTCGGCGGCCTCTCCAGTCGAGACCGCCGCACGCGATCAAGAGCCCCTGCGGCCCAGGGTCTCCATCGCCTCCGCCCAGGCACGCCGGAGCGCCTCGGGAGAGACCGGCCCGAGCCGCGAGAGCACCTCGATGCGCTCATCGACCGACGGGTGGGCGGCAACCAGCTTGTCACGCCACCCGGTCGGCCGGTCCGGCAGCGGATCCACGATGTAGAGGTGGGACATGGCGAGCGAGGGCATCACGCCTCCGCTTCGAGCCGCCTCGATCTTGACCAGCGCGGTCGCCAGCCCCTCCGGGTCCCGCGTGAGCAGGACGGCGTCCGCGTCGGCGAGGAACTCCCGCTCCTTCATCACCGCCCGTCCCAGGGCCAGACCGAGCGCCCGGCCGC
>CAZEBA010000091.1:0-4242 GCA_964510615.1 uncultured Gemmatimonadota bacterium | reverse complement strand
GGCGGTGGCTTTCACATCAAGGCCGCCGCGGCCAGGCTGGATCGGTTCTATTTCGCGTCGAAGACGAACGGCAACTTTCCCCGGAATCCCGACCGACTCGGTCTGCCCACGATCCAGGGCGTCATCGTGCTCAGCGACGCACGGGACGGGCGCCCGCTCGCGGTTCTCGACTCGATCGAGGTCACCAACCTGCGCACGGCGGCGGCCACCGCCCTCGCCGCCAGGCACCTCGCCCGCCCGGACAGCTCGGTGGCAACCATCGTGGGCTGCGGCACGCAGGCCCCGGCGCAGCTTCGCGCGCTCGCCGCGGTGCGTGCCATCGAGCGCGTGTTTTGCGCCGACCGGGTGGCCGAGCGCGCCCGGCGCCTGGCGACGGAGCTCGGATCGTCATCGGGCGTGTCCGCCATGGCGGTCGACGATCTCCACGGGGCCATGCGCCAGAGCGACATCATCGTCACCTGCACCTCGGCCAGGCAGGCGATCGTCGACCCACGCGATGTCCCGGCCGGAGCGTTCCTTGCTGCCGTCGGGGCGGATCACCCCGAGAAGCAGGAGATCGATCCCCGGCTGTTCGCCTCCGCGACGGTGGTGGTCGACTCGCTGGAGCAATGCGCGGCGTTCGGCGATCTCCACCACGCGATCGCCGAAGGCGTGATGACGGCCGAGGACGTCCACGGGGAGCTGTGGGAGATCGTGGCGGGATGGAAGCCGGGCCGCTCGTCCGGGGAGGAGATCATCCTCTTCGATAGCACCGGGACGGCGCTCCAGGACGTGGCGGCGGCCGCCGTCGTCTACGAGCAGGCCGTCCGTCTGGGACGCGGGCAGACGATACGGCTGGCGGACTGAATCGTGTCCCGCATCGCGCCGCGAATCGTGGCTGCCCGGCTCCATCGCGCGATGATCCCCATCCTCACAGCCGGCGCTCTCGCGACGGCGGCTGCCCTCGCCCTAACGGGCCGCCAGCCGGATCAGGAAGCAGCGGAGGGGAAATCCTTAGAGGAGGCAGCGCTCGGTGGCGAGCGAGAGTGCGAGGTGCGGAGCCGCCCGTGCCGCGTGTGGCTCACGGCGCGGGCAAGCGAGAACCGGAGGGAGATCGCCGCCACGCTACAAGCGATGGAACAGGCCGCGGCCGAATCCGCCGTCGACCACACGATCGGCGTCGAGCTGCCGTTCGAGGCGGGCCGAGGCGCCGCGCCGTCTGTCGTCGAGCTGAGGGAGCGCCTGGCGGCGCTGCGAGAGGACAGCGCCGGCTACGATCGGGCCCTCACGCAAGCCATGACCGCGCCCTGACCGGGTCATCGCCGGGCTGACCCGGGCCACGACGAGGCGTCGACCTCGCCTGACGGGGCCGGCAGAGGCCGTCCGCCTCGGCGATCACTCGGCGACTTCCGGAATCGCTTCGTCGCGGTGCCACCACTCGCGAAAGACCCGGCAACGGGTCGAATCGCGATCGAACTCGGCCACCAGCACGCCGTCGAGCTCGACGGGCCGGCCGGAGGGCGCACGCCGAAGGGAGGTGTGCCACCGGGCGATGCCGGTGGTTCCGATCACCGCCAGCACCTCGTACGAGAAGCGGACGTCGCGCTGACGCGAGGTGGCCTCTCGCCATGCGGCCGCGATCCCTTCCCTGCCGCTCTTCGGTTCCTCGAAGGGCGTCCAGTAATAGAGCGCGTCATCGGTGAACAACGCCTCCGCCGCCGCGGGATCCCGCTCCTCCCAGGCCGATCGGTAGCCGCCGAGCCATTCCCGGAATCGTTCCCGCGACAGGGTCACGCCTAAAGCCCCTCCAGGTAGGGAAGCGGGTCTTCGACGCAGAAGGCGGGGTGGTCGATCACCGCCTGGCGGAGAATGGGGATATGGCCCTGACCGAAGACCACGAAGACGCGAGAGCCGGGCTCGATCGCGATTCGGGTGAGGTTGGCAAAGACCCGGAGGTTGCGCTGGTACCAGGCGGCCACCATGTCCGCGCCCGCGTAGTTCTCCCCGACCACGACCGGCACGAAGAAGTCGAGGTAGATCATGTGGGCTCTGCGCAGGTTGTCGGGCTCGTTCATCCAGCGCAGCATCGACCCGATCCCGCTCTCGGCCAGCCGCGCCGCCATGAGCGCGATCGCCTCTTCGCCGACGGCCTGCATCTGGCCGAGCTTCGCGGCGAGCCGCGGGTCCTCCGAGGCCGTTCGGCCGACCGCCTCGAAATCGAGCCCCATGCTAACGTCGATCGGATAGACCCTCTCGTGGCCCAGCCGGTGCGCCAGCCGGAAGCCGATCTGCTCCGTCTCGTTTCGCCCCAGCTCCCGCTCGCCTGCCACGTAGGCTCGGTAGCGCGCGGTGGTGACGGTGTCGCCCCACCTCGCCTCCACGGCCACCACGTCGGCCCGGAAGCGCTCGAGTCGCTCCACCAGGGCCTGTATCTCGGCCTGCCGCTGCGGCGTCAGGACGTCGTCCGCCTCCAGGTTGAACGCATCTCTTCCGGGGTTCGCCATGTGGTAGCTGCCGAGGAGCAGGACGGCGGTCCGCTCATCGTTCGGCTGGCAGTAGTCGGGCGGGATAGGTCGGTCGAAGTAACCCTGCCCATCGGTCTCCTGCGCCGCTGCCGGAGGCGTGAGCAGGAAGCTCGCTGCGCCGGCGACGACGAGCGGAACGAGCGCCGCTCGCACGCCCCGAGGTTTCGCATCGCCGACATCCGGCCTGATCATGGCACTATCCCATGCTCCTGATGCTCCTGGAATCGCTCCGCGAGACGGAGTATGTACGACCCCGGGCAGGGACGCCACACGATATAGAGCCGGCTCCTGCTCCGCGCTCGTGGCCCACGACACGTCAACCGGCTAGAACAACGTGGAGAAACCCAGGGCGCGATCGAAGCCCTGTACTCATGACAACCAGCGGAGCGGTGCGATGAGCTTGCGTGTGTTCCGGGACTCGGACGCCTCCCTCTCGGACCTCGGCGACCGACCCGTCGCGATTCTCGGGTACGGCAGCCAGGGACGGGCACAGGCGCTCAACCTGCGCGACTCGTGCGTGGACGTCGTGGTGGGGAACCGGGAGGACGGTTTCGCGGAGACGGCCCGCGGCGATGGTTTCGAGGTGGTGCCGATCGCCGAGGCGGCGGCTCGCGGCCGGGTGGTCCAGCTCCTCGTCCCCGACGAGATCCAGGCGTCCCTCTTCGAGGCAGCCATCCGGCCGGGGCTCGAACCGGGGGACATGATCGTGTTCGCGCACGGATTCGCCCTCCGGTACGAGCTCATCGACCTGCCGGGCGGGATCGACGTCGGGCTGTTGGCGCCGCGGATGCCGGGAGCCTATCTCCGCCAACGGTTCGTGGCCGGCCAGGGCGTTCCGGCCTACATCGACGTCGCGGCCGATGCGACCGGCCGCGCCTGGCGGCGGCTGCTGGCGCTGGCGAGGGGAATCGGAGCCACGCGCGCCGGCGCGCTGGCCGTCTCGTTCCGCGACGAGACGGAGCTCGACCTGTTCTCCGAGCATTTCACCTTCCCCCTCATCTTCCGGGCGCTCGAGATCGCGTTCGAGGAGCTGGTGGCCGCCGGGTACCCGCCGGAGGTGGCGATCATGGAGCTGCACGGCTCGGGCGAGCTGGGCGAGGTGCTCGGGGAGGCGGCGCGCGTCGGGCTGTACGCCATGCTGGAGCGGCGGGCCTCACCGGCCGGCCGCTATGGCGTTCTTCGCCACCGGGAGACGGCCCTCGATGAGGAGGCAAGCCGGTCCCGAGCCCGGCAGGCGCTGGAGCGCATCCGCGATGGCTCCTTCGCCAGGGAGCTCATCGACGACGGCGCGGCCGGGCACCCCGAGCTCGGCAGGCTGACCGAGTGCGCCCGGCAGCTGCCGTTGAGCCGCGCCGAGGTCGCCCTCAGGACGGTGCTCGAAGAGGACTGACCGGGACCGGCCGGCTGCCAGGCAGCGGCTCCGCGAGCGCCGATCAAAGCGCCGATCTACGGGAAGAACTCGACGCCCAGCCGGAAGCTCGCGGGGTTCTCGCCGGTGGATTGCTCGGTCTCCACCTCGGACACGAGCTCGCCGTCGACGTAGTTCTGCTCGACACTCCGAAACGGGACGCTCATCCACCAGACTTCCGCATCCAGCACTCCGCGCCACCTCTCCCTTCCCACCCGTACGCCGAGCCCGGTTATCCATGCCGGAATGTCCTTCCCCCACAACCACCCGAACCCTCCGATCCCACGCAAGCCGACGAAGGACGAGGTCAGAGGATCGATAAGGAGTCTC
>CAZEBA010000090.1:0-4515 GCA_964510615.1 uncultured Gemmatimonadota bacterium | reverse complement strand
GGGCAAACAGGGCCGCTTCCGCCAGAACCTGCTCGGCAAGCGCGTGGACTACTCCGGGCGCTCGGTGATCGTCGTCGGTCCGGAGCTCGATCTCCATCAATGCGGCCTGCCGAAGGCGATGGCCGTGGAGCTGTTCAAGCCGTTCATCATCCATGAGCTGGAGCGCCGCGGGGCCGCCGAGACGGTCAAGCGGGCCAAGAAGCTCGTGGAGCGGGATGATCCAAAGGTCTACGAGGTGCTGGAGGACATCATCAAGGACCATCCGGTGCTCCTCAACCGGGCCCCGACGCTGCACCGGCTCGGGATCCAGGCCTTCGAGCCAGTGCTGGTGGAGGGGAAGGCCATCCGCATCCATCCGCTCGTTTGCGCCGCGTTCAACGCGGACTTCGACGGGGACCAGATGGCGGTCCACGTGCCGCTTTCGTTCGAGGCTCAGCTGGAGGCACGAGTGCTCATGCTCTCCAGCAACAACATCCTCAAGCCGGCCAACGGCCGGCCGATCGCGTCGCCGACCCAGGACATGGTGTTGGGCTGCTACTTCGTCACCAAGGTCGGCCCGGACTTCGACGAGATCGTGGCGGCGGGCGGCCTCCCGCACTTCGATCATCCGTCGCAGGTCGAGATGGCGCTGGAGAACGGCTACCTGCGCAAGCCGGACGGCACCCCCGACTATCGGCGGCCGATCCGGTTCCTGGGCAGCGCTTCGAACGCCGACGGAGAGCCGGAGCACCAGTGGCTCGACACGACGGTGGGACGCGTGCTGTTCAACGCGATCCTGCCCGAGTCGGTCCCGTTCGTAAACTCGACGATGGGCAAGGGGTCGTTGGGCGACCTCGTGTTCGACTCGTTCCGCGTGGCCGGGCTGAAACAAACGACGGAGTTTCTCGATCGGCTCAAGGACTTCGGCTTCCGGCACGCGACGCTGGGCGGGATCTCGATCGGCATGGATGACATGGAGATCCCGGCGGAGAAACGGGAGATCCTCGCCGAGGCGCAGGAGGATGTGGATCGCTTCACGAAGGCGTACCACCGCGGCGTGATCTCCTTCGGCGAGCGGTACAACAAGGTCATCGATGCCTGGACCCACGCCAACAACGATGTGGCGGACGCCATGGTGCAAGGCCTCTCCGCCTCGCGGGATGGCTTCAACCCGATCTACATGATGTTCGAGTCGGGCGCTCGCGGATCCCGCGACCAGATCCGACAGCTGGCCGGAATGCGCGGACTGATGGCCAAGCCCCAAAAGAAGCTCACCGGCGGCATCGGCGAGATCATCGAGAGTCCGATCCGCTCGAACTTCCGCGAAGGCCTCAGTGTGCTGGAGTACTTCATCTCGACCCACGGAGCCAGGAAGGGGTTGGCCGATACGGCGCTGAAGACGGCCGACGCAGGATACCTGACGCGCCGTCTCGTCGACGTAGCCCAGGACGTCACGATCACCGAGGCCGATTGCGGCACCGTGTTGGGCCTCGACATCTCCGCCCTCAAGGAGGGCGAAGATATCATCGAGCCGCTCAAGGACCGGGTGGTCGGGAACGTGGCCCTGGATGACATCGTGGATCCGATCGACGGCGAAGAGATCGTCGGCGCGGGGGAAGTGATCGACGAGGAGCGGGCGGAGGCGATCGAGGATGCCGGGATTCAAACCGTCCGGATCCGATCCGTGCTCACCTGCGAGTCCCGACGGGGCATCTGTCAGCAATGCTACGGCCGCAACCTGGCCACCATGGACATGGTGGACGTCGGCGAGGCGGTCGGCATCCTGGCGGCGCAGTCGATCGGGGAGCCGGGCACCCAGCTGACGCTTCGCACCTTCCATATCGGGGGCACCGCGGCCCGCATCGCCGCCCAGACCCAGCGCAAGTCGAAGATTCCCGGCGTGGTGGGGTTCGAGCGCGTCACCTGCGTGGAAGCGCCGGATGGCGCTCGCGTGGTCACGAGCCGGGAGGGGCAGCTGCTCATGCGCACCGGCGAGGATCGGGTGCGCTCACGGCTCGCCGTGCCTTACGGTGCGACGCTCCACGTCGCCGATGGGGACATGGTCGACCGAGGCTCCCTGCTCTTCAGCTGGGATCCGTACTCCGAGCCGATCGTGGCCGATCACAAGGGGAAGGTCAGCTTCAGCGACATCGTGGGCGAGGAAACGGTGCGCGAGGAGCTGGATGAAGCGACCGGCCGGCGCCAGCTCGTGATCATCGAGGATCGCGAGAAGAAGCTCCACCCGCGGATCGAGATCGTCGACTCCAAGCGGAAGAAGCTGCGCGAGTTCATCGTTCCCGTCGGCGCTCAGCTGCTCGTGCACGATGGGCAGGCGGTCAGCCCCGGCGACACGCTCGCCAAGATCAGTCGCGAGGCCTACAAGACGAGGGACATCACCGGCGGCTTGCCGCGGGTGGCGGAACTGTTCGAGGCGCGGCGGCCCAAGGACCCGGCCACGATCACCGAAGTCGACGGCCGCGTCTCGTTCGGCGGCATCAAGCGCGGAAAGCGCGAGCTCATCGTCACCATGGAGGGTGGAGAGGAGATGGTGTACCAGATCCCGGTCGGCAAGCACCTCCGCGTCCATGAGGGCGACCAGGTGCGAGCCGGGGACCGCCTCTCCGAGGGTCCCGTGAATCCGCACGATATCCTGCGGGTGAAAGGGCCGCGGGCCGTGCAGGAGTACCTCCTCAACGAGATCCAGGAGGTCTATCGGCTCCAGGGGGTCCGGATCAACGACAAGCACATCGGCGTGATCGTGCGTCAGATGCTGCAGAAGGTGAGGATCACGGCGCCGGGTGACACCGATCACCTCGAAGGCGAGCACGTGGACCGGATGGAGTTTCGAGAGATCACCCAGAGCGTGTTGGCGGAGGGAGGGAAACCGCCTCGCTCGGAGCCGATCCTGCTCGGAATCACCAAGTCGAGCCTGACGACGGAGTCGTTCATCAGTGCCGCCTCGTTCCAGGAGACGACACGCGTGCTCACCGACGCCGCGGTTCGGGGTGCGAAGGACCAGCTGCGCGGCCTGAAGGAGAACATCATCATCGGACATCTCGTCCCGGCCGGGACGGGAATCCACCGCTATCACCAGGTCGATTTTCTGGTTGGCGAGCCGCTCCAGCGCGAGCTGGACGCGATGCGGCGGGTGGCGCCGGTGCCGGAGCCGACGGCAGGCGGCCTGTTCGCGGATCTGCGGGCCGACGACGGCGATCTAGCGTTCGACGAGGCCGGCGTGGAGGAGGAGGCGACGGCCTGACGCCACGGGAAACTTTGCCGGCCGAAGGAGTGTACTCGGACGACCACCGCAACTGCCGATATCGCTTGACAGCCCTATAGTTAGGGCTTAAGATGGCCAGTCTTTGGTTGGGACGGTCCTTGATCGGGAATCGGGCCGGCTTCGGGCGGGGGCGAATCGCGTCCCCGCCCGCTGTTCGCTCTGGCGGGTGCGGTCGGGCTACCGGCCCGGCCGGAGCTTTTGTTGGTGCGGGTCGCGATGCGAACCGGAGGAAGATGCCCACGATCAACCAGTTGGTCCGGAAAGGCCGAAAGCAGGCCGAGAAGCGCCGGAAGGCGCCCGCGCTGGAGAGCAATCCCCAGAAGCGCGGCGTATGCACGCGGGTGTACACGACGACGCCGAAGAAGCCGAACTCGGCGCTCCGGAAGGTGGCGCGGGTGCGGCTGACCAACGGCTACGAGGTCACCGCCTACATTCCGGGCGAGGGGCACAACCTCCAGGAGCACAGCATCGTCTTGATTCGCGGGGGCCGGGTCAAGGACCTTCCCGGAGTCAGGTATCACATCATCCGCGGCACCCTCGACACCTCGGGGGTCCAGGACCGAAAGCAGGGTCGATCGAAGTACGGCGCTAAGAGATAGGCCACCCTGCTGCCCGCTCCCCTCGGCGGAGGCGGGTCAGCGGTCCGTTACGTCGCGGTGCGTCGATCCGGGCGTTCCGGATCGACGATCGTAATCCGGCTCGCTCAGAGCCGGTCCTGTCTACTCACACCGAGCTCGTCGACCTCGACGGTACGTCGGGGTGCGGGCGAAGCGGTCGAAGGGCGAATGGCGCGAAGACAGAGAGCCGAAGTTCGTCAGGTCCCGGCGGACCCCCGCTACCACTCGGCGGAGGTCTCGAAGTTCATCAACGCCCTGATGCTGGACGGCAAGAAATCGGTAGCCGAGGCGATCTTCTACGACGCGATGCGGAAGATCGAGGAGCGGACAGGTCAGCCCGCGCTGAACGTGTTCCGGCAGGCGATCGCCAATGTGCGGCCGGTGCTGGAGGTGCGTAGCCGGCGGGTAGGCGGTGCGACCTATCAAGTGCCGATGGAGGTTCGCCCGAGCCGGCGGGACTCGCTGGCCCGGCGGTGGCTCGTCCAGTTCGCGCGCGGTCGGGCCGGCAAGACGATGGCCGACAGGCTGGCGGGGGAGCTTCTCGACGCCAGCCGAGGCGACGGCGGGGCGGTCCGGAAGAAGGAGGACGTGCACCGAATGGCCGAGGCCAACAAGGCGTTCGCGCACTACCGCTGGTAG
>CAZEBA010000089.1:0-4540 GCA_964510615.1 uncultured Gemmatimonadota bacterium | reverse complement strand
AGATCGACCGGTGGACGAGGCAGGTCTGCCTGGTCTGCCACACCGACATGGTGGATCACAACGCCCCGGACGAATGCGCCGACTGCCACCAGATGCCGCCGATGAAGTAGTGGCCACCGGCCGGCGAGCCCATCCGCTTCGCGTGAGCCGAGCGGCCGCGCGGCTCGGCCAGGTGCCGCTCGGCTGGCTGCGCATGAGCGGCGCCCTGTGCGGCCTGTTGTTCTCGGTGCCGGCGCTGGCAGCCCAGGAGGCCGCAACCCGGCCCCCCGACCCGCAGGAGATCCAGCCGGGGGAGCCGCCGTTCGATTGCGCCAAATGCCACGAGCGACCCGAATTCCTCGCGGGAAAGACCGACAGCCCGGCCCGTGACTCCGCGCTGTTCGTTCCGGCGTCGATCCTCCGCGGCTCGGTGCACGACACGCTGGCCTGCGCGACCTGCCACCCGAGCCAGGCCGCCATCTACCCGCACGAGGGGCCGCTACGCGCCGTGCCGTGCGAGAGCTGCCATCCGGCACAGGGAGCCGACTGGGCCGCCTCCAGCCACGCGGCCAACGTGGCCGAGGTGGGCGACGCTCCGACCTGCGTCCGTTGCCACGGTGCCCACGCGGTGTTCGACGCCGAGGACCGGCGCTCGCCCACCCACCCGTTCAACGTGGCGGAGCTGTGCGGAGGCTGCCACGCGGACCCGGCGATCGTCGGCACCTACTTCGCGCAGCCGGAGCGGGTGGAGGCGAAGGCCCCGGTGGTACAGTTTTACAAGACCGTCCACGGAGCGGCGCTCAGGCGAATGGGCCTCGTCATCTCGGCCACCTGCAACGACTGCCACGGCGCCCACAGGGTGCTCGGAGCCGACGACCCGGAGTCCTCGATCCATCGCGAGCACATGGTCGAGACCTGCGGCCACTGTCACGTGGGGATCGTGGAAGCCTACGTCGAGTCCGCGCACGGCGTGGCGGTGCGGGAGGGCAGGCGGACGTCCAACGACCGGCCGGCTCCCGTGTGCTCGGACTGCCACTCCTCGCACGAGATCGTGCGGGCCGATGCCGAGGACTGGTTCGTCAGCGTCGTCCTTGAGTGCGGTGACTGCCACGAGGAGCTATACGACACCTACTCGGACACCTACCATGGGAAGGTGACGCAGCTGGGATACGGGATCACGGCGAAGTGCAGCGACTGCCACACGCCGCACGCGATGCTGCCGCCGTCGGATCCTCGATCCTCGGTTAACCCGCGCAACCTCGTCGCGACGTGCCGGCGGTGCCACGAAGGCGCCAACGAGCGGTTCGCCCAGTACTACTCGCACGGGGATCCGACGCAGCGCAGCCGGTATCCGCAGCTGTTCGGAGTGCGGTTGTTCATGACCGTCTTGCTGCTGGGCGTGTTCGGCTTCTTCGGGGTCCACACGGCGCTCTGGGCCGTTCGCATGGTGGTCGAGCGGCGCCGGGGCGCAGGTGGAGGGACCCGAACGGACCGCACAGGGAAGGAGAAGGAAGAAGAATGAGAAGACCGATCGCCTCCTCGGAGCGAGGCGAGGGACCGCTCCTGTGGCGGTTCACACCTCTGGAACGGACGCTGCACCTGCTGGTGATCGTCTCGTTCTTCGGCCTGGTGATCACCGGCATCCCGCTCCAGTTCTCTTACGCCGCCTGGGCCCGCTCGCTGGTTCGCCTGCTGGGAGGCTTCCAGGTGGCGGCCTTCATCCACCGGATGTCGGCGATCATCATCTTCGGCTACTTCCTGACCCACATCGGCTACGTGGCCTACCGAATCACGCGCCTCCGCTCCCTGTCCGAGGTCCGGGAGTACCTCTTCGGCCCGCACTCGATGATTCCCAGCGTCAAGGACGCTCGCGACATGATCCAGCAGTTCAAGTGGTATCTGGGTCGGGGAGAGCGTCCGCGGTTCGACCGGTTCAGCTACATGGAGAAGTTCGACTACTGGGCCGTCTTCTGGGGGGTGGCGATCATCGGCGGGTCCGGCCTCCTCCTCTGGTTCCCGGAGTTCTTCGCCCGCTTCCTGCCCGGCTGGATCTTCAACGTCGCGATGATCGTCCACGGCGAGGAGGCGTTCCTGGCCCTCGGCTTCATCTTCACCATCCACTTCTTCAACGTGCACATCCGGCCGGAGAAGTTCCCCATCGACCTGGTGATCTTCACCGGCCGCGCGACCGCCGAGTACATGCGAGACGAGCACCCGCTGGAGTACGAGCGGCTGGAGCGGGAAGGCCGGCTCGAGGAGCTGGAGGCACCTCCGGCCTCGCGCGCCCTCTATCTCTGGTCGATGGGCTTCGGGTTCGCCGCCCTGGCGCTCGGCCTGTTTCTGATCACGCTACTGATCTGGACGCTGATCGTTGAACACTGAGATCGCGGTACGCTTGACGGTGGTAGCGGCCCTGGCCGCCCTGGGGATCCCGGCGTCGCTGCGCGGTCAGGAGCGCGAACCGGCCACCACCGGCCGGGAACAGCCGGGCGATCTCGGCTCGCCCGTCACCTGCGAGAAGTGCCACTCCGACTTCGCCTTTCTCTCCGGCAAAACCGCGACCGCTGCCGGCGACTCGGCGCTCCTCGTACCGGAGGAGCTTCTGGAGGAGTCGGTCCACGGTCAGGCGCTCTACTGCGTGGAGTGCCACCCGTCGTACGAGGGCTACCCGCACCCCGAGGGGCAGCGGCCGGCCGACTGCGGCGAGTGCCACGACGACGTAAAGGAGGAGTACGGGGAGAGCCTGCACGGCTACGCGATGGCGCGCGGAGACGAGAAGGCGCCGACGTGCGAGTACTGTCACGGGCACGCGCACGAGATCCTGGAGAGCTCGGATCCGCAGGCACCTACCTTCCACGCCAGGGTGCCGGCGCTCTGCGCCTCCTGCCACGGGGAGGCGGGGCTGGTCACCGGCCGACTGGTGCGGCTTCCCCAGACCTACACCGCCTATGCCGAGTCCGTCCACGGCCGCACCTGCGCCGAGGGCGGCGCCTGCTGCACGGACTGCCACGGCGTGCACGAGCTCCGCGGGCCGCTGGACCCGGAGTCGAAGATCAGCCACCGGAACGTTGCCGCGACCTGCGGGGCCTGCCACGAGGAGATCTCCGAGGAGTTCCAGAACTCGATCCACGGCCGGGCGCTGGCAGCCGGCCTGGGGGACAGCCCCACCTGCAACGACTGCCACGGCGAGCACCACATCCTCTCGCCCGAGAATCCGGACGCCCGTACGTACTCCTCCCGCCTGGCGATCGAAACCTGCGGAACCTGCCACGACGACCCGGAGATCATCGAGAAGTACAGCCTGCAGGGCGGCGTGGTCGGATCGTACGTGGACAGCTATCACGGCTGGACCACACGCCGGGGATACGAGCGCGCCGCCACCTGCGTCAGCTGCCACTCGGCCCACGCGGTGCTGCCGAAGTCCGACCCGGCCTCGACGGTGAGCGCGACCAACGTGGTGCGGACGTGCCAGAACTGCCATCCGGAAGCGGATGCGAGGTTCGCCGCCAGTTACGACCACGTCGCCGCCTCGATCAGCCGCAACCCGGTGAACCGCGTGATTCGGGCGATCTATATCGTCCTGATCACGATCGTGATCGGCGGAATGCTGGTCCACAACTTCCTGATCTTCAACTACTACCTGATCCTCTCACGACGCGAGAGCCTGCGCCGCCGGAGCGTGGTTCGGTTCGACCGCTTCCAGGTGATCCACCACATGGTGCTCGCGGTCTCGTTCATCGTCCTCGTCATCACCGGATTCGCCCTCCGCTACCCGGACGCGGCGTGGGTGCGCTTCACCGCCGGCATCGGCCTCACCGAACCGATGCGAGGAACCGCTCACCGCGTGGCCGGCGTCCTCCTGGTGGTGTTCGGGATCTGGCACGTGATCTGGATTCTGGCGAGCCGGCACGGCCGCCGGGAGATGAAGGCGATGTTCCCGCGGTGGGACGACTTCAAGGACCTCGTGGACAACCTGCGATACCACACCTTCCGGAGTAAGCGGGAAGCCTGGATCGGTCGCTACGGGTATCCGGAGAAGGTCGAATACTGGTCGCTCGTGTGGGGGATCGTGCTCATGACCCTCACCGGGCTGGTGCTATGGTTCCCGGAAGCCGCCGCCCGGTGGTTTCCGAGCTGGACGATCGCCGCCTCGCAGACGATCCACTTCTACGAGGCCTGGCTGGCGGCGCTGGCGATCGTGGTCTGGCACTTCTTTTTCGTGATCTTCCATCCGGATGTCTACCCGATGAACTGGGCCTGGATGACGGGTCGGCTGACGGAGGAACACGTGAAACACCACCACCCGGCCTGGTACGCCGAGCTCACCGGCGTCGGGGCGACGGAGACGCTGGCGGAAGGAGTGGAGGAAGGGACGGCGTAGGAGCCTACGGCGTGCCGCGCCCGAGGACCGGACCCGCAACGGCGCCGACGGGACCCGACCGGCCCCCCTCTAGCGGACGCCTGCCTCCCGCAGAATCCTCTGGAGCTCGACGTCCCAGTCCCGGCCCGAGACGCTCGACAGGATGTCCCCGTACTCGTCCTCCACGGCCTGGATGCTCGC
>CAZEBA010000088.1:0-4734 GCA_964510615.1 uncultured Gemmatimonadota bacterium | reverse complement strand
GGCAAACTCTCCGAGCGGCTGGCACGCCCCCGTTTCCTGCTCGCCGAGCTGCTGGCGCGACGGAACCCGATCGTCCTGCACGCCTTGGTGGATGAGGAGGAGATCGACGGCTACCTCTCCGCGGTGGCTCAACACGGGCCGAGTCCGTTTTGCGGCGATCCCGGGAGGTTCGATCTGCCTACGGTGGGCGTGGGCGCCCTGGCCGCCATCTTCACGTCCGCCGACGCGCGGTCTCGGCCGGACAACCGGGCCGCGCTGGCGCGCACTCCGGTCCCCGCGCTGGTCCTCAGGGGATCGTGCGACTTCGTGCGCCGCGAGGTAGCGGAGGAGATTGTCGAGCTGCTGCCCGACGCGACCCTGGTCGAGATCGAGGGGGCCGGCCACTTCATGCAGTTCGAGCAGCCCGATCGCTACCTGGTCGTACTCCGCTCCTTCCTGGCAGCTGCCCCGGCCGAGTCGC
Organism: uncultured Gemmatimonadota bacterium; assembly: GCA_964510615.1. GTDB lineage: Bacteria > Gemmatimonadota > Gemmatimonadetes > Palauibacterales > Palauibacteraceae. Next base: position 4,274 of record CAZEBA010000088.1, on the reverse strand, counting down.
CGTAGCGCTCCGCCCGGCCGTGTGACGCGGCGCTCCGCCCGGCCGACGGGGCGGAGCAGCGGACCCGCTGGCCCTCAGACCGTCGGCTGAACGTTCGCGTTGAGCCGGAACAAGTTGCCAGGATCGTACCTGTTCTTGACCTGTAACAGTCGCGGGTAGTTCTCGCCCCAGTTGGCATGGATGGCAGCGGTCTTTTCGTCGACGGCGAGATCGTTGGTGTAGAACCCCTTGGTGAACGGCTCGAGCCGGGCCCAATAGCTCTTGATCCACGCGATGTGCGGGCTCGGATCGTCGCCGGCGCGCCAGTCGACCGCGCAGAGGAGGTTGCCGAGCACGTCGCGGTGGGCGAACGCCGTCGCGTCCTCCGGGACTCGCGCGATCGCGCCGCCGCTCGCCTGCAGGAAGATCGCCGTCGTGCGAGCCGGATCCCCCTTGATGCCCTCCACGATGGCAGAGATCAGGTCGGCCGGCATGTCGAGGACGAAGCCGCTCTTCAGGTAGGAGGCACGCGCCCTCGGGTCGTCAATGTCGCCGGACCGCTGGAGGGCGACGTAGTCGATCGCCTGGATGCTGTCGGCGATCGGGTTTCCGATGCTCCGGAGCGGGGCCAGCGCCCGCTCCGCCTCGGCCTCGGGACCCGACCAGCAGACGCCGAACCCGGCCACGCCGTCGGCGCCCCCCGGCGGAAAGGCCACCACGAACCCCAGATCGAGCGCGTCCGGCATCTCTGGATAGTAGGCGGCGAACGTTCCGAGCACCTCCCGCGCCTTCGCGATCGGGAACGTGAGCCTCCCACCGACCACCCGCCGCTGCATCGGGTGAAGCTCGAACTCGAACGAGGTGACGATGCCGAAGTTCCCTCCACCTCCCCGCACCCCCCAGAACAGGTCGGGGTTCTCGTCCTTGCTCGCCCGATGAAACTCTCCATCGGCCGTCACGACGTCCACGCCGACCAGGCTGTCGACGGAGAGTCCGAACCGGCGCGCCACGCGGCCGAACCCGCCGCCCGTCACCAGGCCGCCGACGCCGGTGTGCGACACGGTTCCCATCGGAACGACCAGGTCGTACGCCATGCTCTCGTGATCCAGTTGCCCCAGCAGGCTCCCGCCGGTGACCCACGCGCGACGGGCGATCGGGTCGACCCGGACATCGCGAAACAGCGAGAGGTCGATCTGCATCCCGCCGTCGCAGGTCGACTTGCCCGACGCGCTGTGTCCGCCGCACTTCACGGCCAGCAGAAGGTTGTCGTGCTCCCGGGCGAAGTCCACCGCCGTCCGGATGTCCGCCGTTCCGGTCGGCTGGACGATGAGCGCCGGAAACTTGTCGAAGGCCGGATTGAGAACGTGCCGGGCCTCATCGTAGCCCGCTTCTCCGGCCAGCAGCACGCGTCCCCGCAAGCGGGCCGCCAGGTCGGCGATCTCCTTGCCCCGCAGCGTCACCTGACCGCCGGAACCCGTGACCGCGTTCACATCGGGCGGAACCTGGGGCGCCTCCTGGTAGAGGGCGGCCAGCGAGCGCCGCAGCGGGAGGGAGGTGGCCGCGGCCGCTGCCAGGGAGGAGCGTACGAAGGTGCGTCGTTTCATCACGAGCCTCTCGTTCTTGGGGCGTCGGGAGTCCAGGCACGACTCGAAACCGGAAGCACGACAGAGTAGGCCCGGTCGCGTCGTCGGGCAATCGGCCGGGCCAGGACCGCCCCCACGGGGCCGGCCGGGCCAGCCGTGATGGCATCTATTCGACGGTGAACTCCCGCACCATTCCCTTGTCGGCCGAGGATTCGGCGATCCAGGCCCAGCGACCCGGCGTCAGGTTTACGGTGAAGTACGACGTGCGGCCCGCCGGCATCTCCTCCACTCCGCCGGCGAACGGGGCAGGCGCCGGCTCCCGCAGGCCCTGCACGTTCATCCAGTCCATCCAGCTCACCACCTCGTCCAGGTCCGTGTCGTCCGACAGTCGCACGAGGTGGACGTCGTGGCCGAGGCCGATCTCGGGATGCTCGACGTAGTGAACGGCCACCGTCTGTTCGCCCGCCGCCGCCTCGCCCTCGATCGCCATCCCGTCGTTCGACAGCGTGATCTCCAGGTCGGCGGCCGGCGCAGGAGCACCGGAGGCTTCGTCCGTCACCGTGAGGGCGCGCGCCATGCCGAGCATGACGTGGAACGTGCCGTCGGCTGTCTTCACGTAGCATTCCATCACGTAGTTGCCCGGCTCCAGCTTCACCGTGGCCTCGGCAATCCCTCCCGGCGCAATCAAGCCGGGTCCGCCCATCTGCGTTACCGAGGTCCACCACCCGGGCAGCAGCTGACCGAGCAGCGCGCCCGCTTCCGCCTTGCCCATCCCGTTCTGGAGGGCGTGCCACACGCTGTCGAAGGGGGCGCCGATCTCCGCCCCGTAGTCCTCGACCGTCTTGCCTTCGGGCAGCCGGCTCAGAAGAAGAAAGTGGTGCTCCTTCCCTTCGTTTCCGAGACGGAAGGTGACCCACCCCGACGGGACTTCGTCGGGGGCATCGAACGCGTAGTCCCGCGCGACGACCTCCACGATGTACGGCTCGGCGGGCCCGACACCCTCATCAGCGGAGGGTTCACCGCGGTCGACCGGCTGACAGGCGACGAAGATGAGGGAGGCGACTGCAGGGATGAGCGTGGCAAAGCAGATGTTACGGCGACGGCGAGCGGTCATGGATCCTCCGGCGTTGCGTTCGTTTCCTGCTTCGGATTCAGCTTGACCTTCACCAGGCAAGCGATCGCACTCTGCAGGCTCGGTACGCGAGCGGCAAGCCCACATGTGCTGGCAGAGACGGGATCCGCGACGGAACCGGCGAATGCGGGGCGGCCGCGCGGTCAGCCGCTGGGGCCACGCGGGGATACGGGAAAGCCAAGGGGCCCCCGGCATCGGCCGAGGGCCCCCTCGACTGGGTTTGTGGGATGGGCGACCGGAGCGGGTCGCCGGGTTGGCGGTAGCCGGTGCGCCTAGAAGGGACGGTCGCCGGTGCGCCTAGAAGACCGCGAACGTGAGCCTGACCAACGTGAGCAGCGCGGCCCAGGACGCGACCGCCAGCGACAGGATGACGATCGTGGCAGTTCGCGGACTTGCTCTGTCATCTCGATTCATTTCGGCCTCCTCCCGAATCCGAGCACGGATCTAGGCAGGACAGTCTGGGAGATGCGCGCCGCCTCACCGTCCTTACATCGTCGCGCCGTCAGGCCGCCCGTTCCATCCGGTCCCGCAGTCGAGGCACGCCAGGAACCGGTGCCGCAAGCCAACGAGCTCCAAACGCACCTCGTCGGAGAGGCCGTCTTCGAACACCAGGGATTCGCCGACCATGCAGCAGTACGAAAGGCGGCTGCGCATCTCGGCCTGTGCTGCCGAAAGGCCCATGCGCAGGAAGATGTTACGCAACAATTCCAATCGTCTCGCGTCGACGCGGCGCACCCGTGCGGCCGCCCGGGGGTCGTGCAGGGCCCAGGCCCTGACAGCGGCATCGCAGCGGTGGGTGTCAGCCTCCGTGACGAGCTCGAGCAGCGCCCACAGCTGTTGAGCCGGGTTGCCGGAGAGGTCGCCGACGCAGGAGCCGATGCGGTCGGTACACTCGAACTCCCAGGCATCGAGCAGACGGTCGAGAAGCTCGTCGCGATCCTCGAAGTGCCAGTAGAAGCTCCCCTTCGTCACGCCGAGCGCACCGGCGATCCGTTCCACCCGAACGCCTCCGATGCCGTCGGTCTTGAGCGCGTAGAGCGCCTGGGCCAACCAAGCTTCGCAATCGAGCCTGCTCGGTCTCGCCCTTCGTCTTGCTGCCGCCAATCTTCGTTCCTCTATCTCGATCGCTTCGTGCCGTCCCCTCGGGACCCCTCCTCGCGCCGCCTCCTGCCGCCTCGTGTCCGCTTCTCCGCCTGGCTTCGCAGCACCCGAGGGGATACCATTTGGTATGCGCGGCGGATACTATATGGTATGTCGCGCGCGGAGGCAATACCATTGGGTATGCGACAGCGATGGCTGGACGAGGGTCTGGAAGCGCTGCGGCGAAGCGGCGCGGAGGGGCTGCGGATCGACGGGTTGGCCGCCAACCTCCGCGTGACCAAGGGCAGCTTCTACGCCCACTTCGATGGCAAGGCCGACTACGTGGCCGAGCTCTGCATGTACTGGCGCAAGAAGGCGATGCCGATCGAGGTGGACCGCTTCTACGAGGCTCCGGGTCCACTCTCGAACCGCCTGCTGGTTCTCTCGAGGTACGTGGAGGCGAGCGAGAGGAGCCGTTACGACGCCGGCATGCGGGAGCT
>CAZEBA010000087.1:0-4812 GCA_964510615.1 uncultured Gemmatimonadota bacterium | reverse complement strand
ATGGACGAACCGGCCAGCGCGCTGGATCCGATCGCCACCAGCCGGATCGAGGATCTGATGGACGGTCTCAAGCGCGACTACACGATCGTGATCGTCACCCACAACATGCAGCAGGCCGCCCGAGTCAGCGATTACACAGCCTTTCTGTACCTCGGGCAGCTGATCGAGTACGGGGAGACGGATCGTCTGTTCACGACCCCGAAGGAGGAGCGGACCGAGCAGTACATCACGGGCCGGTTCGGATAAGCCATGTCCCACAGAACCTTTGCGGAACGACTCGATGAGCTGACCGAGCGGCTGCACACGATGTCGCACGACGTGGAGGACCTCGTGTCGGAGGCCGTGGCGCTCGGCGAGATGTGCGACGACGAGGCCGTGGAGACCGTCCTGCGCGGGGACCGCGCCATCGACGAGGCCGAGGTCATCGTCGAGGAGACGACGATCGAGCTGCTCGCCCTGCACCAGCCGATGGCTTCGGATCTCCGCGTGCTCGTCACGGTCCTCAAGATCAACAACGACCTCGAGCGCGTCGGGGACCACGCGGTCAACATCGCGGAAGCCTTCGGACGGCTCGCTCGACGGCGCCAGCGACCGCCGCTGCCGCCCGAGCTCGAGGAGATGTCCCGAGCTTCCCGGAGCATGTTGCGGGACGCGCTGGACGCGTTCGTGGCTCGCGACGCGGAGCTGGCCCGCGACGTCGGTCGGCGGGACGATCGCGTCGACCGCCTGCACGAATCGCTGGTGCGGGTCATGCTCACCCACATGCAGGAGTACAACATCTCCGCCTGCCTGCAGGTGATCCTGATCGGACGGAACCTGGAGCGGATCGCCGACCTGGCGACCAACATCGGGGAGGACGTCTACTACATGGTTCGCGGCCGCACGATCCGTCATGGCGGACGGGACGCGGGCGAGCCGTCTCCCCGGGCCGCCGGCAACGACTCCGCCGGCTCCGCGAAAAGCGACGCCTCGGACGGCGGCGCCGCGACGGTGCCCTAGATCCTCAGCTGCAGGAAGAAGATGAACTGCCCGTCCGAGAGCTCCGGGCTGGGCGGCGAGTCGTGCAGGCCGATCGCGTACTGAAGCTCGAACCGGAAGTAATGCAGGTAGTAGAGGTTGGCCCCCAGGAGCAGGTAGTCGCGGTCCTCCCCCCCGACCGGGTCGAAGGCGTCGTAGCGCGCCAGCCCCTCCACGAAGCCGTGGAGGAACTGATAGCCCGCCTGGAGATACCCGCCTTGCGCCACGAGCTCATCGCCGGCGAGGCCGGCCCCGGCCGGAAAGCCGGCCGCCGGAAGCGCACCCGCCGTCGGCTGAAGCTCGGCGCGGAGGAACTCGGCATCCGCGAAGAAGCCCCGATAGGCCGCGTGGAGGTCGAGGCCCCACAGGAAGCGATCCCCCCGGAACGCCTCCAGCTCCTCGCCGATCTCGGCGACGCCACCCATGCGGGAGAGGTCCACGGCGCTGTCGCGCGAGAAGGCGAGGTTGCCGCCCACCTGGATCACGAACTCGTCGCGGAAGCCGAGCGAGCCCACGTTGTCGAACTGGACCCGCCCCCCGTAGAGGAAGGAGCCGTTGTCGTTCGCCAGCGACCGCCCGTTGCCGTTGAACAGCCCGACCCCGTACCAGAGGCGCCGCTCGAAGAAGGAGCCGGAGAGCCCGGCGCCGACCTGCCGGCCCGGCGCGATCGCGTTCACCGCCTGGGCCCGGTCGGCGAACTGGATGTCCCCCTTGAGGAGGAGCTCCTCGCGGCTGAACGGCACCTTGTACTGGCCCACATCCAGGTGCAGCTCCGGCATGAAGGTGAGCGACAGGGTGGCGTCCAGGAGGTCGATCTCGTCGGTGCTGGTCTCGAAGCCGGCCCAAACCAGGTAGGTCAGGATGGAACCGAAGCCCCCCACGACCCCGAGCCTGGCGTCGAACAGGTCGAAGCCCGTCGGCCTCGGCGAGCTGTCGGGCTCCACTCGAAGGCCGGCCCGCAGCAGGGCGATCGGAGCAACCTTCAGCTTGGGCGGCTGGTCGTTCTCCTCCTGGGAAGCATCGGCCGGCTCGCCGGGCTCCCCGGCGGGCCCCGGCGTCTCCTGGGCGCGAAGCGCGGAGGTCGAGCCGAGCGCCATCGCCATCGTGGCGATCCACAGGGGAAGCGCCGCTCCGGAAGAGAAGCCGGGCCTCACTCGTCCACATCCTCCGCCGGTCGGTCGCCACGCCCGCCCGGTCCGACCTTCGTCTCATCCGGTTCGGCCAGGAGCCAGCGGGACGCCGGCGAGGCCATGGCGGCGTTGATCCAGAAGTGGCCGAGTATGGCGGGGAACAGGCTGCCCGTCCAGATGACCGGGACGGCCAGGAGCCACCCGAGCGCCGCCGACCGGACAATGCCGTTCAGCCGCTGGTATCCGTGGGCTAACCCGAACGAGAGGGCGGTCGCCGCGGTGGCACTCCAGCCCTGTCCGGTCCAGTCGATGAGGACATGGAGCATGAAGCCGCGATAGATGTACTCCTCGCAGACGGCGCCGATTCCGGCCAGGACGAGGAACGACCGGCGCTCGGGGCCGCTGACGGGCAGCAGCAGGCGGAGCAGCGGACTCTCCTTCCAGCCGGCGATCCGTCCCACCAGGCGGCTCAGCGCAGCGATCGCGAGACCCGCCGCCGTCACCCCGAGCGCCCAGATCAGCTCCACCGTGGGCTCGTCCACCTTCCACCCGAGCTGCCCGGCGCCGATCTGCTGCCAGGCGGCGACGGCGGCCGTGAGACCGGCGATCAGCAGCAGGGTGAGAGCGGCGGAGAGATAGAGCGCCGGCCGGGCGCGCTCGATCACCTGGGCATGCTCCTCCAGCCGCTTGTTGCGAGCGGCCATCAGCGGAAGACCGATGAGCAGGAGCAGGGCAAAGCCGCGGGCCACGGCGCCGGAGAGCATGGAAGTCGAATACGGGAAAGCGCCGGGCCACGCAAGTTGACACGGTTTCGGGGGCATAGGACGTTGCTGCGATGAAGCTGGACCTCGCGATCAGCCAGTTCCGTCCGGTCAAGGCGGATGTGGAGGCGAGCCTCGAGCGGGTCGCCCGGGTGTTCGAGCGAGTCGCGGACCTCGATCGGCCGCCCGGTCTGCTCGTGTTTCCCGAGACGGCCCTCACCGGCTACTTCCTGGAGGGCGGGGTGCGCGAGCAGGCGATGCCGGCCGAGGAGCTGGCGGAGCGGCTGAACGCCTGTTACGGCACCTCTGCCCCCAAGAACCGGGAGACGCCGCTCGAGGTCGTGATCGGGTTCTTCGAGCTCTACCGCGACCGGGTGTACAACTCGGCCCTCTGCGCCCGGCTCGGAGACGACCTCGAGATCCTGCACATCCACCGCAAGGTGTTCCTCCCTACCTACGGCGTCTTTCAGGAGGAGCGCTTCGTCGACCCGGGGCACACGGTGCAGGCGTTCGACACCGGCTGGGGACGGGCCGCGATGCTGATCTGCGAGGACGCGTTCCACTCGCTCTCCGCCACCCTGGCTGCGCTGGACGGGGCGCAGCTGATCGTGGTCCCGAGCGCCTCGCCGGCGCGCGGCTTCGAGCCTGGCCCCGGCGTGCCGGGCAACGTCGTCCGCTGGGACCGCGTCCTGCGCACGATCGCGGAGGAGCACGGGGTGTTCGTGGCGGCCGCCCAGATCCTCGGCTTCGAGGGCGGCAAGGGCTTCCCGGGCGGTTCGGTCGTCTTCGGACCACGGGGAGAGGTGCTCGCCCGCGCGCCGCTGTGGGAGGAGTCGCTCCTGGATCTGCAGCTTGACCTGCATGACATCTCCTTGGCCCGGGTCGATCAGCCGCTCCTCGCCGACCTGGAACGCGCCCTGCCCGGCCTGCTGCTCCAGCGGCCGCGGTCGGCGCGGGAGGCCCCGGACCGGGAGACGGCGGGGGACGAAAGCGCGACGACCCGATGAGCGAAGAAGTCGGCGGCGCGATCGAGATCCCCGACGCGACGCACGCGCCGCCGCCGTCGCCGCCCCCGAGCCCGGACGACCCGTCTCCGCTGGCGATGGATCCCACCCTCGTCGAGCGCTGGCTGATCGAGTTCCTGCGCAGCGAGATTCGGCGTCGCGGCTTCTCCCGGGTCGTGGTCGGCATCTCGGGCGGCGTCGACTCTTCCCTGACCGCCACCCTGTGCGCGCGCGCCCTGGGCGCCGAGGCGGTGAAAGGCTTCCTGCTCCCGTATCGCACCTCCAGCCGAGAGAGCCGCGATCACGCGCTCCTGCTGGCGGAGAGGCTCGGTATCGAGGCTCGCGAGATCGACATCACGGAGGCGGTCGACGCGTACGCCGAGCGATTCGAGCCGGAGATGACGGATCATCGGCGAGGCAACGTGGCCGCGCGGCAGAGGATGATCGTGCTGTTCGATCAGGCGGCGAAGCTGAGCGCGCTCCCGATCGGAACGGGCAACAAGTCCGAGCGCCTTCTCGGCTACTTCACCTGGCACGCGGATGACACGCCGCCGATCAACCCGCTCGGCGACCTGTTCAAGGTGCAGGTGTGGGAGCTGGCGAGGGCGATGGGAGTTCCCGAGCAGATCGTGGAGAAGCCGGCCAGCGCGGACCTCATCCTCGGCCAGACCGACGAGGAGGACCTCGGAATCGGCTACGCGGAGGCGGACCTCATCCTGCACCACCTCCTCAGCGGTCGCTCGGTCGAACAGCTGGTCGAGTTCGGCTTCGACGGCCACAAGATCGATGTGGTGCGGAACCGGCTCGAAAGCACGCACTGGAAGCGGCACCTGCCGACGGTGCCGATGCTCTCCTCCACCGCGATCGGGGAATGGTATCTTCGGCCCGTCGATTATTGAG
>CAZEBA010000086.1:0-5143 GCA_964510615.1 uncultured Gemmatimonadota bacterium | reverse complement strand
CTTGAACCAGAGCTCGTACACCTGGTGGATGATGATGAACAGCATCTCGTCGTGCTCGGGGCCATCGGAGAGCGGTTCCTGCAGGGAGAGCAGCTCGTCGATCTTCAGGTAGCTCGCGTAGGTCAGGTAACTCCCGGGCGGGCCCTGTTGGGGCTGCGCTCCGGCGCCGTACGGTCGGTCCACCTCGTCGCTTCGCTCTTCTTCCTTCACTTGTCCTCTTCCTTCAGGCCGAGCCTGGGGGTGAAGCCGTCCAGCGTCGAGTAGGGGTCCGGCCAGGGGAGGTCGTAACCGAGCTCGTTCGCCATGTGCCGGGTCCAGTAGGGATCCCAGAGGTGAGCCCTGGCCATCAGGCAGAGGTCCGCCCGGCCCGCGGCCAGGATCGTGTTGACGTCCATGTAGGAGGAGATGTTGCCGACGGCCATCGTGGCGATCCCCGCCTCGTGTCGGATGCGGTCGCTGAACGGGGTCTGGAACTGGCGGCCGTACTCCGGCTTCGCGTAGGGGACCGTCTGACCGGCCGAGACGTCCACGATGTCCACCCCGTGCGCCTCCAGCATCCGGGCCACTTCGACCGCGTCGTCGGGCTCCATCCCGCCCGGCACCCAGTCGACGGCCGAGATCCGGACCGACAGCGGCTTGCCGGGCCACACACTTCGCACCGCGTCCAGCACCTCCAGCGGGTACCGCATCCGGTTCTCGAGCGAGCCTCCGTACTCGTCCTCTCGCACGTTCGTGAGCGGCGAGATGAAGCTGGCGAACAGGTAGCCGTGGGCGAAGTGGATCTCGAGCCAGTCGAAGCCCGCGTCCTCGCTGAGGCGGGCGGCGCGTACGAAGTCATCCCGCACCCGGTCCATCTCCTCCCGGTTCATCTCGCGCGGGACCTGGCTGTCGGGCAAGTAGCGGATCGGCGAAGCCGAGACGATCGGCCAGTTCCCCTCCTCGAGCGGCTCGTCCATCCCCTCCCATGCCAGCTTCGTCGATCCCTTCCGGCCGGCGTGTCCGAGCTGGATCGCCACCTTGGAGTTGGAGTGCCGGTGGATGAAGTCGACGATGCGGGCCCAGGCGGTCACGTGCTCCGGCTTGTACATGCCGGCGCAGCCCGGTGAGATCCGCGCCTCCCGGCTCACGTCCGTCATCTCGGTGAACACCAGGCCGGCTCCCCCCATCGCCCGCGCTCCGAGGTGCACGAGGTGCCAGTCGTTCGGGGTGCCATCCTCGGCCGAGTACTGGCACATCGGGGAGACGGCGACCCGGTTGGGGAGCAGGAGGTCACGCACCCGGAAGGGGGTGAAGAGCGGCGGCGGGGCGGGAGCGATCGGCACCTCGACCCCCGTCTGTTCGGCCGCCTGCCGTGCGAACCAGGCGTCCACCTTCTCCAGAAAGACCGGATCGCGCATCCGGAGGTTCTCGTGCGTGATCCTCAGGCTGCGGGTGATCAGGTTGAAGGCGAACTGGATCGGCTCGGTGTCCATGTACCGCTCCGTGCCCTCGAACCACATCATGCTCGTCTTGGCGGCCCGCTGGAGGCTCTCGACCCCCGGTCTCCGCGCCTCCTCGTAGGAGGGCAAGGCGCGAGAGAGGTCACCGCAGTTCTCCACGATCGCCCGCGAGAGCTCGATCGCGTCGACCATGGCCAGCCGCGTGCCCGAGCCGACCGAGAAGTGGGCGGTGTGGGCCGCGTCTCCGATCAGCACGATGTTCTCGTGGTGCCAGCGCTCGGCCTTGATGGTGGGAAAGCTGCGCCAGACCGAGCGGTTGGCGACCAGCGGATGTCCGGCCAGCTCGGCGGAGAAGGTCTCCTCGCAGAAGCGGATCGTCTCCTCCTCGCTCGCCGTGTCCATGCCGGCCGCGCGCCACGTCTCCTCGGTCGCCTCGACGATGAAGGTGGAGATGCCGTTGAGGCGCTCCGCCCCTGCGCTCCCATCCTCGGCGCCTCCCTCCTCGACGCTCCCCTCCTCGACGTACTGGTAGGCGTGCACCCGCCACAGTCCGTGCCGGGTCTCCTTGAAGTAGAAGGTGAAGGCGGGAAACGGCTTCGTCGTTCCAAGCCAGACGAAGCGGTTCGGCCGGAGGTCGACCGTGGGCCGGAAGTGCTCCTCGCACTCGCGCCGAACCCAGCTGTTGACGCCGTCGGCGGCGAGGATCAGGTCGGCGTCGGCGTAAGGGGACAGGTCGTCGACCTCGACCTCGAACCGCATCTCGACCCCCAGCTCCCGGCAGCGGCCCTGGAGAACCTCGAGCAGGGTCTGGCGGGAGAGGCCGGCGAAGCCGTGGCCGGTGGAAGAGAGAACCCGGCCGCGGTAGTGGATGTCTATGTCGTCCCAGTGGTAGAAGCGGCGGGTGATCTCCCGGTGCGTCGTCGGCTCGGCCTCCCCGAGCTCGTCCATCGTCGCGTCCGAGAACACGACCCCGAAACCGAACGTGTCGTCCGGCCGGTTTCGCTCCAGGACGAGCACCTCGTGCGAGGGATCGGCCTCCTTCATGAGGATCGCGAAGTAGAGTCCGGCCGGACCCCCACCGACGCTGACGAACCGCACCGCTCAGCCCTCGCGGTCGATGGCCGGCTGCCCGTGCGCCTTGAGGAGCTGGCGGGCCACGATCAGGTGCTGAATCTCGGTCGTCCCCTCGTAGATCCGGAGCGCGCGGACGGCCCGGTAGAGTCGGTCCACGGGGCTGTTCGCCAGCACCCCGCGACCGCCCAGGATCTGCACGGCATCGTCCACGATCCGTTGCGCGGCCTCGGTGGCGAACGCCTTCGCCATCGAGGCTTCCAGGCTTATGCGGTCCGCTCCGCCGTCCTTCCTCCAGGCCGCGTGGTAGGTGAGCAGGCGGGCGGCCGAGAGATCGATCGCCATCCGGCCGAGCTTCTCCTGAATCAGCTGAAAGTCGGCGAGCTTCTGCCCGAACTGCTCGCGCTTGGTCGCGTGGGAGAGCGCCTCGTCGATGGATCGCGCAGCCATGCCGCAGGCCGCGGCCGCCACCGTCGGACGCAGCCGGTCCAGGGTCATCATCCCGAGCTTGAACCCCTTGCCCTCCTCACCGATGAGGTGGTCGGCGGGGACGGCGCACTCCTCGAATTCGATCTCGCCCAGCGGATGGGGCTCGCTCATCACCTGGGGGCCGAGGAACCGGAAGCCATCCGCCGTCGCGGGGACGAGGAAGCACGAGATCCCGCGGGACCCGTCCTCCGGCCGGGTTGAGGCGAAGACGGTGTAGACGTCCGCCAGCCCGGCGTTGGAGATCAGGCTCTTCCGTCCGTTCAGGACCCAGCTGCCACCCTTCTTCCGGGCCCGTGTCTTGATCGCCCCCACGTCGCTGCCCGCCTCGGGCTCCGTCATCGCGAAGGCGCCGATCGCGACTCCTTCCAGCATCCGGCCGAGCCACTCCCAGGCGGGTGTGCCCGGCCCGGCGCCCGCGAGCACGAAGGGCGTCCCGCCGAGAGCCTGGAGCGCGAAGACTGCATCGGCCAGCGGCGAGGCTGCCGCCAGCGACTCCCGGATCAGGCAGCACGACCGCATCTCCTGTGCTCCGATCGGCTCCAGCCAGCCGCCCGAGCCGAGCAGCTCCGCGAACGAGCGGGCCTCCTTCCGGGCCTGGTCGTCGTCGTGGGGCTCGGCGCGCGGCGCGACCTCCGCCTCCGCGAACGCCCGCACGCGACCGGCCAGCTCCAGGTGCCGGTCCTCGAGGAACGCCCGCACCATCCCGGTGTCAATCACATCCACCGACCTGCCACCGGCTGCCTGGCTCCCGCTTCCTCTACCTGTACAGGTGTACATGTAGAGGGCGATCGGTCGATACGTAGCGCGCACCAGCGGCGTTCGTCGGTCAACCGGGCATCAGCCCAGCGACGGGCATCAGCCGAGCTTCGGTCAAACGAACTTCGCATCGCGCTTTGCCTTGAACGCCTCGTAGGCCTCCCGGAAGTTCGGGCTCAACATGCAGGACGCCTGGATCTGCGCCTCGGCCTCGAGCGCTCCCGCCAGATCCTGCGTCGCCTCGCGGTTGAGCGAGTCCTTGGTGATCTCGAGCGCGAAGGAGGGGCCCGCCGCCAGGCGGTCCGCCAGCGCCTGCGCCTCGTCGAGGACGCGCGCGACCGGCACGACGCGGTGGTAGAGGCCGATCCGATGCGCCTCCTCGGCGTCGATGAACTCGCCCGTCATCAGCAGCTCGGTGGCGCGGCCGAGCCCGATGATCCGCGGCAGCAGCCAGGCGGCGCCCATGTCGGCGCCCGAGAGACCCACCCGAGTGAAGAGATAGGCGATCTTTGCCGTCTCCGAAGCGACCCGGAAATCGCACGCGGCGGCGATCACCGCCCCGGCCCCGGCCACCGTGCCGTTGAGCGCCGCCACCACCGGTCGGCGGCAGCTGCGAATCGCCAGGATCAGGTCGCAGGTCATGCGGGTGAAGTCGAGCAGGCCCTCATAGTCGCGCTCGAACAGGACTCCGATGATGTCCTCGACGTCGCCGCCGGTGCAGAACGCGCGCCCGGAGCCGGTGATGACGACCGCGCTCACGCCGGGCTCGGTGTCCAGCGCCACGAAGGTGTCGCGAAGCTCGGCGTAGACCTGGAACGTGAGCGCGTTGAGGCGATCCGGCCGGTCGAGGGTGATCGTCGCGACCTGGCGGTCCGCGTCGTGCTCGTACCGGAACGACTCGGGCGAGATCGTCATCGGCCTTCCTCCTCTATCGGGTGCCCTCCTCGGGTCGTCCGCTCTGTCCCTGGCCTGTGAATCGCGCCGCGGTTGGCCGCTGCACCATCACGCCCCGGCTCGCTGCTCGGGGATCACCGCCGTGGCCTCGATCTCCACGATCGCCCCCTCGTCGACCAGGCCCGTGACCTCCACCAGCGCCATCGCCGGGTAGTGGCGCCCCATAGCCTCCCGGTAGACCGTGCCGAGCGCGGGGCGCGCGTTCAGATAGGCCTGCATGTCCGTGACGTAGATCGTCATCCGCCCGACGTGGGCGGGATCCCCGCCGGCCTCCCGCACGACAGCCAGGAGGCGGCCGAGCGCCACCTTGAACTGGGCCGCGAAGTTGGACCGGATCTTCGGTTCCACCCCGTGCTCGTCGCGTGAGGCGTTCTGGCCGGCCACGAACAGGACGTGCCCCCCCGCCGGCGCCAGGAGACCGTGGCTGTAGCCCT
>CAZEBA010000085.1:4095-5467 GCA_964510615.1 uncultured Gemmatimonadota bacterium | reverse complement strand
GGCGCGAACGGCCATACGTACGATAGCTCGCCCGTGTTCGATGCCGATGGCCGGCTGCTCGGTGTCACGCGGATGGTCCACATCACCGACTACGCGTGCTTCCACGAGCAGGCGTACTACGCTCCGGGCGATCGTGGCGCCCCCGTCTACGACACGCGCGCCGGCCGCTTCGGCGTGGCGATCTGCTACGACCGTCACTACCCGGAGTACATGCGGGCGCTCGGGGTGGCGGGGGCCGAGCTGGTGATCATCCCGCAGGCAGGGACCGTGGGGGAGTGGCCCGAAGGGCTGTACGAGGCGGAGGTGCGTACGGCCGCGTTTCAGAACGGCTACTTCGCCGCCCTCTGCAATCGGGTGGGCGCCGAGGGCGAGATGACCTTTGCTGGCGAGTCCTTTGTCGTCGATCCGGAGGGGAGGGTGTTGGCTCGTGGAGCCTCCGGAGCAGAGGACCTCATCATCGCCGACCTGGATCTGGATGCGTGCGCCACCTCCACCGCCCGTCGCCTGTTCTGGCGCGACCGGCGGCCGAATCTCTATGGGGGTTGGTTGAGCTGAGGCTGGCGGCTGGCTGAGCTGACGCCGCAGGACCCGACGCCGGCCAGCCGGTTGAGCGAACTGCCTGGCATAGTTGCGGAAGTGGGGTGCCCAGGAACCATGCCGCAGCTATACTCAGCAGGTGTCCTCAACTGGGCGCAGGCCTGCGGTGCCCGAACGGATGACGCCGCTCCCCTGCGCCACCGCCCGGAGGTAGCCGCATGGAGGTCGAACGCCAGGGCTCGCTGATCGAGCGGATGATCGGCGCCGCGACGCTCAACATCGATACCTACGAAGAGGTCGAGCACGACGAGAGCGCGACCTCGCAGGCGGCGATCGTCGTCGGCATCGTAGCGGTGGCGGCCGCGATCGGCGGCGTCGGGGCGGGCAGCGGCGGCCTGATCGCCGGTCTCGTCTCCGCCTTCGCGCGCTGGCTGATCTGGTCCGGTCTCACCTACCTGATCGGCACCACGATCTTCGCCGGCAGAGCGACGTGGGGCGAGCTGCTTCGCACGCTCGGATTCGCGCAGGCGCCCGGCGTACTCTTCGTCCTCGGGATCATCCCCGTTCTCGGCGCGCTCGTGAACCTGGCCGTGTGGATCTGGCTGCTCGTGGCCGGGATCGTGGCGATCCGCCAGGCCCTGGACGTCGACACGACCAAGGCCGTTCTCACGGCGCTCATCGGCTGGGGCGTGGTGGCCGTGTTCACGCTGCTGATGGCGGTCCTGTTCGGCCTGGGGAGCTGGATTTTCGGCTGATCGACCGACCACCTGATCGAGCGACCGGCTGACGGAGCGCCCGGCACCTCTGCGGGTCAGCTTCCGAGAACCGACTTGGG
>CAZEBA010000085.1:0-3995 GCA_964510615.1 uncultured Gemmatimonadota bacterium | reverse complement strand
CGGCTGACGGAGCGCCCGGCACCTCTGCGGGTCAGCTTCCGAGAACCGACTTGGGGATGTGCATCGACACGAGCACGTGCGGCACATCCACCACCTCCGAGATCTTCAGGTCGGCCGCCAGCGACGCGAGCGCGTAGGCGTCGTACCGCGACAGGCCGTGCGCCTGCACCAGGTAGTCGACCATGTAGCGGGTGGCCTTTCTCGCCGCCTCGTCGATCGATGTGCCGAAGGCGGTCACGGCATACTCTTCGGCGGTCTCGTATTCGGGCTCGGGGATGCTGCGTCCTCCCTTCAAGACGTCGACCCGGTAGACGATGCGCATAGGCGCCTCGATCGCCGTTCCGGCCACCTCCCCGTCTCCCTGAGCCGCGTGGGTGTCGCCGATCGAGAACAGCGCTCCCTCGACGAAGACCGGGAAATACACCGTCGTTCCCACCGTCAGGTAGCGGTTGTCCATGTTTCCGCCGTTGGCACGCGGGGGAATGGTCGACAGCAGCGAGTCAGTCGCTGGCGCGACCCCCATGACGCCGGCGAACGGGCGCAGCGGAATCGAGATCCCATCCGAGAACGGCGCGACGGAGTCGCCCGGCGTCAGCCGCCACGTCCTCAGGTAGGGATCGTCGAACTCGTCGGCGAGAAAGCCGAAACCGGGGATGATGGCCTGCCAGGCCCAGTCCCCGATCTCGATCTCGAGGAGCTCCACGGCCAGGACGTCGCCCGGCTCGGCTCCCTCGACGTACACCGGTCCCGTCAGCGGATGGACGCGGTCCATCGACACGCCCATCAGATCGTCGACCGTCGACCCGACGTTCAATTGCCCGTCGGTCGCTTCCTCCGTGAACGCCTCGACCACCGAGCCGGGCGGTACCCGCAAGGCGGGCTCGATGGCCGCGCTGAACTTGTTGTGCGTCTGGTCCCGCGTGAGTCGGTGGGTCGGGACGGGCCCCGCCTCCTGTCGAACGGCGGAGGATCCGGAGTCCGGTGGCGCGCAGCCGGCCGGACCCGTGGTCAGGGCCGCTGCCAGGATCAGCGAGCGCACGCCGGCCGTGCGGAAGCAGGGTCTGTTCATGATACTCATCTCCTTGGGTTGAAACTGGACTGCCGTCACCCCGCCGGCTTCAGGCCTTCGCGGCACGGTCCGCGGCACCGTCGGCGGCACGGTCGGTGATCACCGCCGGCTGGACTCGCCCTGCCAGCCGGGCGGTGCTGATGACGATGAGCAGGAAACCGAGCAGGCTCCATCCATCCGGCCACTCCTCAAAGAACGCCAGGCCCCAGGCGCCGGCGAACACGATCTGTAGATAGCCCACGCCCAGGGCCCGGCCCGTCGGTTCCTCCCGGAGCCCCTTGGTGAGGAACACCTGGCCGAGCTGTGTGGCGAGGCCCACGCCGAGTAGGACGAGCCACTCCGCGCCGGTGGGCCAGACGGCTTCCAAGGCCGCGAGCGGGACTGAGCCCGCCACGCTTACCGCCGCGAAGTACAGGACGATCACCAGCGGTTCCTCGGTTCTCGTCAAAGCTCTCACGGCCACGTAGGCTCCGGCGCTGAGGATCGCCCCCAGCAGGGCCGCCCCCACCGCCAAGGGAGCGAGCTCCTGGGCGCCGGAACCGAACAGGATCGAGGGTCGGGCCACGATCAGCACGCCGGCGAAGCTGGCGGCGACGTAGGCCCCGTCGCGGACCCGGAGCCGCTCGCCCAGGATCAGGGCCGCCATGACGGCGGCGAACACGGGGTTCATGTACTGGATCACGGTCGCCTCGGCGAGCGGAAGGTGGACGACGGAGTAGAAGAAGCACACGAGAGCCCCGAACCCCAGCAGGCCGCGGAGGAGCAGAAGGCCGCGCCGTCGCCCCCACGGCGAGATCCTGCGGCGGGCCAGATAGGCCCGCGTCAGGACGAAGGTGACGATCGCGCGAACCAGCACGATCTCCGGCACCGGGAGCCGCCGGCCGGCGATCTTCACCAGCAGGCTCATCACGCTGAAGAAGAACGCGGCCGCCGCCATGTGACGCAGCCCGACGGGCCATCGCCGCAGCATGACTGGGACGGCCTCCTACTCGACCGGTATCGTAGCCACCACCACGGCGAGCGTCGCGAAAGCGAGCCCTGCCCCGGTCAGGAACGCCGCGTCGAGACCCCACAGGGCCACGACGACGCCCATGAGCACGGGGCCGAGGGTCTGGCCGAGCCGCAGCAGCATGCCGTTGATGGACAGAAAGGCGCCCCGTTGGTCCTCCGGGGCGTAGTCGGCCAGCAGGGTGAGGATGGTGGGTATGGAGAGCGCGGCTCCCACGCCGAACACGGCCGCGGGGAGCGCTAGCAGCCACATCCGGGGCATGAGCGGGAAGGCGAGCATCGCCATGCCGTAGAGCAGGAAGCCGGCCCTTGCGAGACGCACCTTCTCGAAGCGGCGGGCCAGGGCTCCAAGACGCGACGACGTCACGGCCGTGACTACGGAACCGGTGGACATGACGATTCCGATGAACAGGCTCGTCGCCCCGAACGAATGCTCGGCCAGGGCTGGAAAGAAGGCCAGATAGGCACCAAACAGCATCACGAACGTCATGACGGTCGCGAACATGATGCCGGCGATTACCGGCGTCGCGAGCGCTCGTCCCACGCGGGAGAGATAGCTGCCCAGCGACCGGCGGGTGGCCGGATAGGCGCCGGGAAGCCGGAAGAGCACGAACAGCGCGACGGGGACCGCGAAGATGGAGAGAAGGAAGGGGTAGTTCCAGCCCAGGAGAGCCAGTGCGCCTCCGATGGCCGGGTAGCTCGCTGTTCCGACGCTCAGAACGGAGGCGTTGTATCCCATCGCCTCGGTGCGCACCGGTCCGCTGTACAGGTCGCTGATGATCGTGAGGTTGAGGGCGCCGAGCGAGGCGCCCCCTACGCCCTGAAGCAGCCTCAGGGTGAGGAGCGTTCGGAAATCGCCCGCGAACGCGCACGCCGTGCCGGCGACGGCGAAGAGCAGGAGTGAGGGCACGAGCACCTGCTTGCGGCCCCACCGATCCGCCGCCACGCCGAGCAGCGGCGTGAGAACGACGCCCGGAACGGTGAAGGCGCTGATCAGCCATCCGACCCGCGAGGCCGGAATTCCGAGTTCCCTGGCGATCTGAGGGAAGGCGGGAGTGATGCTCGAGACGGCGAGCACCGCGACCAGGGTGATCGAGAAGACGATGTGGAGGTTTCGGTCCTTGAACAGATGAGGGAAGGGTGCAGCCCGCTCAGGCGCCATCAGCACTGGCACGGGTCGTGCCCTCCGGAGGGACTCGGGCGCCGACATGTAAGAAACGGCCCGTGGCGATTATCTTAGTAGGCTCGCAGGGGAGACGGGAACCAGGGATGGCAAAGCGAAAGAGTCGGTTGATGCGGCGTACGACGTACCAGCTCCTCTTCGTGGCGGCGTGCCTCGCGGCAGCGGTGGCGGACGCCTCGGCGCAGGGCGCCATGGCGTTTCGGGATCCAGCTGGCCGGGTCATGCTGTTCGACGCGATCTCATTGGATCTGATCGACGGGCTGCCGATGGCGGGGCAGGTCGACAACGTCACCGTGTCGCCCGACGGCCGCTGGGCCTACGTGACCGAGCACGCGCCGGACGACCCGTCGCGCGCCTCCAACGGGGCTTCCGTCCTCGTGTTCGACATGTGGAGCCGCTCCCTGTCTTCCACCTTCGATCTCGGCGAATACACGCCCGCCGGCGGCCTGCGGCTGAGCCGCAACGGCTCCCGGCTCTGGGTGACCGTGGCGGAGGACGGCTGCGTTCTCGAGCTCAACGCCAAGACCGGCGAGATCGTGATGATCTGGAAGACGGGCACGGTGCTGAACCACCGCACCGACGCCACACCGGATGACCGACGGTTGTATGTGGTCAATACCCTGGACGACGTCGTGACGGTGATCGACCGGCAGCGCATCTACGTGGCGAGCATACCGACCGGCACGGCCCCGGCGGATGTGGATGTCTCGCCCGACGGCTTCGAGGTATGGGTGG
>CAZEBA010000084.1:0-5507 GCA_964510615.1 uncultured Gemmatimonadota bacterium | reverse complement strand
GACGAAGACTCGGTAACGATCACCGTGAACCCGTAGGGGCGCGTCGCGCGAGGCGAAGCCCCGCGGGCCCAGCGAGGTATGCGGGCGCACCCCCCTTCGTCCGGAAATCGCGCGACTGATGCGGACCGGGGTAGCGGAGACGCGGACCGCATAACCGCCTCACCGCAAGCCGTGCGTGTCCCGCGACGCGAGCGTCGGACGCCCCGCAGACGTCCTTAAAGCCCCGAGCAACCTGCGTCCGCTGTCTCGCGGAGCTAGGGCACCACGGCGTCCGCCGACTCGCGGAGCCGAGATACCACGGCGTCTAGCCGGACTCCTCCTCGACGATCTCGGCGTCCTGCACCTTGTCCTCGCCGCCCTCGAGGATCTTGAGCTCGGCCTCGCCAGCCGGCTCCGGCGCCGGTGGTAGCAGCCCCATGTCGCGCTTGAGCTCCAGCAGCCGCTCCTCGACGTCTGGCGTGGCGGCGGCGAGGAGGTCCAGCTCGCGGGCCAGGTCGTCGCCCTCGAGCTCCTCCGTCACCTCGGCGGCCGCGATCGCCCGGCGCTCCTCGGTCTCGATCTTCTCGGCCATCTGATCGAACGCCCGAAAGGCACTCCGGTCCTGGAGACCGGTGATCGTCTCGTGGATCCGCCGCTGCGCCTGCGCCCGCTTCTGCTTGGCGATCAGGAGGTTCTTCTTCCGCTTCGCCTCCTCGATCTTGGCGTTGAGCTGCCGGAGCGAGTCCTTCAGGCGCTCGGTGTCCTGCCGGTGGCGCTCCCACTGCGCCTGGAGCTCCTGGGCCTGGTTGGCGTGCTCCTGGGCGCGGAGCAGCGCCTGCTTGGCCAGGTCGTCCCGGTCCTCGCGCACCGCCAGACGGGCCCGTTTCTCCCAATCCACCGCCTGCCGGCGCTCCTCCTCGACCTGAGCCCGGAGCTTGCGCTCATCGGCGATGGCGACGGCCACTTCCTGCTTCGCCTGCGCGAGCTGCCGCCGCATGTCCTCGATGATCTGGGTCAGCATCTTCTCGGGGTTCTCGGCCCGAGCGATCAGATCGTTGAGGTTGGAGCGGATCAGCCGCGAGAGTCTATCGAACAGTCCCATCGGAGGTCAGCTCGTTTCGAGGGTCTTCTTGTAGGCGGACAGGGCGAGCGCGATGCTCTCGAGCGAGGCCTGGAACTCGGAGAAGTCCAGATCCGCCAGCTCGAGCGTGTCGCTCAGCAGGATCTGCCCGTTCTCCAACCCGTAGGCGCCGTGTACCACCTCGGTGGCGTTGAGCTCCAGGAGCCGGGCATAGAGCTGTCGCTGCTCATCGGCGTCCTCCGGAGCCCTCTGGACATCGGAGCGGAGGACGACGACGGGGGGGGCGTGGTTCACCACGATCGCGGGCAGCTGCTCCCCGCCCGCACTCGGATGGACCGCCCAGATCCCTTCGCCGATCTCCTCGAATTCGAGTTCGGTTCGGATCAGGTAGCTCTCGAGGTCTTCCAGGCCGATCATGTGTCCGTATCCTCTCCAGCGGGGGGTGCGGCGCGCACCGGCTCCTGCAGCCGCTTCGGCTCCTTCTCCATCACCCGGAGGAGAAAGGACTGTTCTTCGCTCAGCCGGTCCACGCGCTCGGCCAGGAGCCGCAGCTCCTCGCCCAGTGCGAGCAGCTGATCGGAGTCGAGGGCCCGGGCCTGCAGCGCCCGCTTCTCCCCGGATTTCTCGATCGAGACCGCGATGGCGCGGGCGATCGGTCCGAGAACGAACATAATGAACAGAATGGCGAGGATGAACGTCATTCCCCGCTCCTGGCTTCCGTACGTGCCGCCCGCACTCGGGGTTTCGCGGACGGCGCTCGCGATGGAGAAGGTTAACGCGGCGCCAGGCGGCGATCAACGCGCGACTTCGGCGGTTCGGATCAACACGCCACCGGATCCGTGACTTCCCGTCACGATGAGGCGGTCGGAGAAGAGCAGGAAAAAGGAAAAGCCCCACCCGGGGATGGGTGGGGCTTCCCTTAGGAGGTGTGCCTCTCCCCCTTACCAGCCAGGGAGAGGGTCGGGAGCGAGGAGGGCTCGCGGCCCCCCTCGCTACGTTTGTCCGACTACTGCCAGGTGAAGTTCTTGCCGGCGTCGGAGGAAACCTCCACTCCGTCGTCGGAGCCGTCCTTCCGCTCCGCACCGTCGTCGGCGGTGATCTCGAAGCAGTAGGTGTATGGACCCAGACCGTTGGCAGCGCTCTGGTTCGCAGCCGTGAACGTCACGCTGAAGTCGCCGTTGTTCGCCTGGACCTGGCTGGTGACGTTGACGATCACCAGGTCGTCGGGATCCGGGTTGTTCGGCGGCGTGACCAGCACGTCCTGGTACTCGTCGAACGTGGCGCCCAAACCGCAGTCGAAGTCGAGACCCGACTCCAGCGTCACCTGGACGGTCGCCAGCGTGACCGCCGTGCCGTTGCCGTTCCGGTCCGTCACGCTCGCGTCGAGTATGAACTGGACCGTGGCAGCGTTCGAGCTGTTCAGGCCGGTGATCCCGCCGAAGCCGATCACCGGCGGGGTGACGTCAATGATGAACGAGTACGTGGTCTGGGTGCGGTTGTTCACCACCTGCGCCTTGTCGGTGGACGTCACCCGGACCTGGTACGTGCCGTCGTCCGTCCCGTCGCAGCTGGCACCTTCGATCCCGTCGCAGATGTACGACTGGAACATGTCGTCACCGGGCGTGCCGGTGTCGTCGGTGACCAGGTCCGCGTCGTTGTACGCGTCGGCGGGCGAATCGAGGATCTCCGTGAAGATCCTTCGGCCGTTGTTGAGCGCCGCGCTCGCCGGCGTGGCGCCATCACCGTTCGCGTCGAGACAGCTGTTCGGGTAGCCGAGGTCGCAGTCGACCTCCTCGACGCCGCTGCCCGGATCGCCGCTGGCGAGGTCCGGATCCGCGGTCTCGAACATGACCGTCTCACACTCCGTCGGATCCGTCGACGGGCAGAGCGCATCCAATGGATCGTACGGCGTGGTGAGGCCGAGATCCGGGTTCCACACGAACAACGGCGTGGACGACGGCGGCATCAGCTCGTCGAGGTCCGGAGCCGTCGCGTCCTTGCCCAGCTGCCCGCTACCGACGATCCCGGAGGGAGCGTCGAGCTCGGTGATGAACTCATCCTCGATCTGGAGGTCTGCGGTGCCGTCGCCCAGCTGGTTGCCGAGCAGGTCGCCGACCTCGGCGATCTCGATGAAGTAGGCATCGACCGGGGGTCCGGCTTCTCCGGTGGCATCGCACTGTCCGTACGCCGTCGCGAACGTCGCCGCGCCGAGCGCCGGATCGGTGGTGCCATCGTCGCCGCAGGCGTCATCCTCATCGAGGTCGGCCACGCCGAAGATGTTCTCCGCGAACAGCACGAAGTTGTCCTGATCGCCGTCCGCGTAGTCCCAGGCGTTCAGAACCGTGGTGACACCCTGGACGAGCCCGACGCCGTCGTCGTCGACGAGGTCGCCGTCGTCGTCCCGGAGATCGAAGTCGCCGGCCGAGAAGAGGTTGTTGGTGAAGCCGGCGGCGTTGCCGTCGTTGATCGGATAGTCGTCGTCGATCCAGACCTCGCACGGATCGTCGTCGCAGAGCGGTGCGCTCGTGTCGATCGGCCGCACGTCGGCAAACAGGTCGAAGGCTCCCGTGATGTTCGTCCCGTCACAGGCGAGGACCTTGGTCACGAAGACGGCTTGGTCGTCGTCCTCGACCCGGTCCTCGTTGAAGGAGCCCGAGTCGACCCAGTCCGGATCGTCGTCCGGATCGTCACGATACTGCGCCGTGGTAATGAACGGCGTCTCATCGAGCACATCGGTGTTCAGGCCCGGCGCCGGCTCACCCGAGAGCCAGAGGTCCTCGCCTGACACCGTGATCTCGCAGACGTCGGCGGCCAGCCCGGGCGTGTAGGCGATCGGGCAGATGTACCAGCTCAGATCGCGCGGTCCGCCCCACCAGCCCATCTCATCCGTGCCGACGACCCGCGGCCCGATGTCGTTCGGGACCACGATGACCGCGTCGTCGTTGGTGAAATTGACCGGCCGCGAGCGCGTCGCCCGCACCGTGCTCCCGTCATCGAGGGTGAGCTCGGCGGCGATCGTGTGCGGGCCGTTCGGGAACCGCCCCTGGAGCGGCAGGCCCACGCAGGCCCCGACGCCCTCGGCGCTGTTCACGATGCACTCGACGGTCTGGACATCGGCGCTGATCACCGCCGCCTGACCGGAGAAGGTCTGGCACGGGACCTCGTCGCTGTCGACGAACACGGAGAGCGAAGCGGCCTCGAAGCCACCCGTGTCGAAGTTGATGCCGATCCCGAACCGACCGACCACATCATCGTCACTGATCTGAAGGTCGGTCGACGGGTCGAACAGGTAGACGATGCTGATTTCCGCGGCCTCGGGCGGGGGCGGCGGCGGCGGCGGCGGCGGCTCCGTGATGATCACGTCGTCCGCGCATCCCGCCAGGCCGATCGCCAGCGCCCCGACAAACAACACCAGGGGGTTGGTAGCTCTCAGCTTCTTCATGCACTCCTCCTAAGGGATGCAGTACTGCGGTTCCAATAGTTAATGCGACCCACGTAGAGGTCGCCCCACGTTGAATCGGTACTGCCTGTAACTGATTCCCACTCCGCGCACAACGGGACCCTATCCAAGGCGAGTGCGTTCGTCACGAAAATATCAGGCCACGCGACGGGGAGACAAGGCCCGGCGGCAACCGCCGCACCGGCCTCCCCACGAGACCATTCGCTGTGCGCTCGCTGCCCGAACTCAGCGGCTCGAAACTATCCGCAAGTCCCATATACGGCAAGGGGCTTCGCTCGGCAATAAGGTTCGCCAGGAACAAAATTTGTCCTGCACTTCGCAGGTCGAAAACGTGATTTGCAACGTCACGCGCACGAGAACCGCGACGCGCCGGGCAGCCGATGTCGTGGCTGCGACGTGGCGCAACCTGCATGTTCCGGTACGACATCCGTTGCTTTATGGGACGGGACGGTTCTGAGAGTATCGCATAACCCAGGCCGTCCGTCAAGGCCCGCAAGCCCTTCTGGCCGCTTGGATTCGGGCCGGGATTCGGGTAGAGATTCGCGCCGGGATTCAGGCCTCGCGGCGCCGCCCGATCGGAGCCTCGATCCCGGGGCCCGTCACAGAACCCGCCGCAGGCACGTTCCCGTATGGCTGGTCTTCTCCCCGGCCACCGCTTCCGGCGGGCCCGCGACCACGACCCGGCCGCCCGCCGCCCCTCCCTCGGGCCCGAGATCGATCACCCAATCGGCCGTCTTCACCACGTCCAGCTGGTGCTCGATCACCACCACCGTGTTCCCCTTCTCGACCAGCCGGTGCAGCACGCGAAGAAGCAGCCGGATGTCCTCGAAGTGGAGGCCGGTGGTGGGCTCGTCCAGGATGTACAGGGTCCGGCCGGTGCTGCGCTTCGAGAGCTCGGTGGCCAGCTTGACGCGCTGCGCCTCGCCGCCCGAGAGCGTGGTGGCCGGCTGGCCGAGGTGGAGGTAACCCAGGCCGACGTCGTTCAGG
>CAZEBA010000083.1:0-5600 GCA_964510615.1 uncultured Gemmatimonadota bacterium | reverse complement strand
GCCACGCCCTCGCGAATCTCAGATCCCGCTTCACGGTTCGGACCGAAATGCCCAGCACCTCGGCGGATTCCTCCTGGGTCAGGCCTCCGAACAGACGGTGTTCTACAAGCCTACAGCTCCGAGGGCTCACAGCCTCCAGCCCTTGAAGCGCCTCGTCGAGCTCCGGCAGACGATCGAAGTAGGCGGCGGCCGGGTGGTGGGCCCCCCGGAACTCCACCCTGTCCCGGCCTCCACCTCTTTTCTGGGCCCGTCGGCGCCGGGCGTAGTCGACCAGGATGCGGCGCATCGCACGTGAGGCCATCGATAGGAAGTGGGCCCGGCCGCGAAACCCGACCTGATCGACCTTGACCAGCTTGAGGTAGGCCTCGTGAACGAGGTCCGTGGTGGAGTAGGTGTGATCCGACCGCTCATCCCGAAGCCGCCGGTGTGCAACGCGGCGAAGCTCCTCGTAGAGGAGCGGAACGAGCCGGTCCAGGGCCGCGCGATCGCCCTCGCTGACCCGGACCAGGAGTCGTGTGATGTCCGAGTCCGCCTGCATGGCAGCCTCACGCGCGTCCGCCGTGAGGGGCTCCCGGCCCCGAGAGAAATCCCCGAAGCGGGGGTCACGGTGGATGCACCTAAATAGAGCCCACGAGTTCCCCGATTTCAACCACGTCAAGTGGGCGCTCGGCCCGGCTGTTTCCGGACGTGGCCCCATGCCCCGCTCTCTTGCGCCGATATGAGTGGATGAAGGGTTGCCCCATGAGGCTGTGGGAGTGCGGTACTGGCGGGCACGCGCCGGAAAACCCGGCGAGCAGGAACGACAAGGACCTTGGGCACCTGCGGAGTGTTCGTCATCAGACCGGCCCGAGGAGAGGAGGCCATATGTTAGGGCATCTTGAGGTGACGTTTCTCACGGCCGCCATCGGTCTGATCGGGGGAACGGGCTCGTCTCTCAGCGATGGGACGGTGCTGCCCGACCCGGGCGCTGCGGTCGTGGATTCGGGCACCGCGGTGCAACTCGGTCCGAACATCTACGAGGTCAACACCGAAGACTCGCGGATGGCCGAGATGTACGAGAAGCTTCACGACGTAGGGGCGTTCCTTCACACGCGCGGTTTGTCCCAGGAGGCCATCAGGGTTCTCGAGGAGCTCGGTGATCTCGCCCTGTCGCGTGCGGACTACTTGGTGGCCGCGGATGCCTACGAGGACGGCGCCTGGGTGGCGGCCGACCGTGCGCGTGAGGTCACCAACGGGACGTCCAATGGTTACACCATCCGGACGTCCAGACAGAGCGTACGGAGCGCCTACGCGCTGACGGAAGAGGCCGAGCGGTTGCTACAGAAGGCGAAGGAGGCTTCTGATCAGGCGAATGACCTCGGTGGCTAACGAAGCTGCCGGCCCGCGTGTCGCCTGAGCGAACTGGCGGCTCGTCCCGCGGCGGTGCCCTCTGGGTCCACCTCCGGCCCGTCGCGGGATCGGGCCGTCGGTTGCATTCTGGCTGAGCATGGAGCCGCGAACGACTGGATGGAAACACCCTTTGGCCCGAAACCCCGTCGTCCGCCTACGGGGTGCAGGGCGCGGGGTCGTTGTCGTTCCGATCCGGCTGCTGCTCGGGCGGCGGGACGTTCGAGTTCGTCTGCCGCTCATTAATGCTGTAGAGAATCCGGCCCGGGATCGCCGCATGGCCCGGCGCCGGGACTCGAACCGGCAGACAGGTGCGCTTGTAGTCGTTCCAGACCTCGGGCTCGAGTGGCAGGCCGAGGAACTTCTGCCGCATGATCTCCTCGAAGAGCGCCAATCCGGACAGGGCATCCACGCCTGCATTCATCTTCGAGAGGTCGACGCCCCACCAGCTCTCCTGACAGCCGAGCGCATCTTTGAGCGCC
Organism: uncultured Gemmatimonadota bacterium; assembly: GCA_964510615.1. GTDB lineage: Bacteria > Gemmatimonadota > Gemmatimonadetes > Palauibacterales > Palauibacteraceae. Next base: position 3,732 of record CAZEBA010000083.1, on the reverse strand, counting down.
GTCCGCGCGGACGCGTTGTCGCCTAGCGCCGCATGCGCCTCGGCGATGATGAAGTAGTTCTCGCTGCAGCTGGCGATCGGCTGCGGGTACTCCTGCTCTGCCGGCAGGTTGAGGTAGGAGGCGCTCACCCCCGGATCGCCCGCCGTCGCGCCGGTCACGTGTCCGATGCGCTGTCCCGCGAACTCGCCGGTGGCCAGCTTCCAGTAGACCGCCGCCCGAGGTTCGTCATCCTCCAGGATCGCCGGCGTCCCGTTGTTCATCATCGACATCAGGAAGTCGTTGGCCCGGAGGTCGCCATACTCTTCTTCATAGTACCACGGGTTCGTCTCCCAAAAGGTTCTGGTACCGTGGACCTGGGTCCAGTTGCCGGCCGTGCTCTTGATTCCCTGCTCGGCCTCGGCGAGGGCCTGGCGGTAACGGCCGCTTCCCTCCACCTCGACCCAGTGCAGGTGAAAGCGAGCCTTCAGGGTGTGGGCCACGGCGATCCAACGGGACAGGTCGCCGCCGAAGTTGAAGTCGTTGTCACCTGGTCCGATCCCCGATCCGTCCTCCATGTCGGCGATCGCCTCATCGAGGAGCCGCTGCACGTCGGCATACACGTCGGCCTGATCGTCGAGCCGGGGCTCGGGGAACTCGGCGGGCTGCAAGGCCTGGGTGAACGGGATGTCGCCGTAAGTGCTGGCCAGCATTCCGGCGAAGTAGGCGACATGCAGCTTGAGGATGCCCGCATAGCCCGTCCACCCCTCATCCTCGGCCTTCTCGATCGCCTTTCGTAGGTCGATCAACCCTCCGCCCTGAAAGCCGGCATCCCACACGTCGGCGAAGACCTCCTCGTGGACATCATATAGCTCCCAGCTGACCGGCTGCCGGGCGACCCCGCCCATCTGCTGCATCCACAGCGCGGTCGCCTGCGAGAAAAGGCCGGAGTGCCAAAGGAACAAGTTGGCCTGGGCGCCGACGAAGAGTTGGTTCACCGTGGCCGTGGGGATCGCGTTCGGATCGGACTCGGGCGGTGCGATGAAGTCGCTGCAGCCGCCGAGAGCGAGCAGGATCCCGCTGCCAAAGGCAAGCCGCCTGCTATTCCGTCGCACGCTACCGCACCAGGTTGATCTGAAAGACATAGGACCGGACCCGAGGGTTGTTGAAGTACTCGAGCCCGCGCCCCGTGCTCTGGCCCGTGAGGTTCGACTCCGGGTCCAGGCCGGTGTAGTCGGTCCAGGTGATCAGGTTGCGGCCCGTGAACGAGAACTCGATCCGCGCGAAGCCCAGAAAGCGCGAAACGGGACCGCCATGGAGCGCGTACCGGACCGAGACGTCCCGCAACTTCACGAAGCTGGCCCGCTCGACGAAGAACTGGGCCCCGCCGGAAAAACCACCACCCGGTCCCAGCACTGCCCACTCCTCATCCCGGACGACCTCCATGCCGGCGCCGGGGCCGAAGCCGTCGAACACCCAGGGCTGGCCGTCGCCGTGCCACGCCTCCGTCTCGGCGTGGGTCCCGTAGGTGAACAGTGCGCCCTTCGTACCGTTCCACATGTCGATCCCGCTCCGCCAGTCGACCAGGGCCGAGATGCGGAGGTTCTCGAGGATCGTGAAGGTGTTGCGGATCCCGCCGTTCCAGTCCGGGTTCGGGTTGCCCAGCACCCGCAGGCGCGAGTCCTGGAACGGGTACCCGTCGCAGCCGATGTAGAGCGCGCCCGCGGGCGCTTCCGGGAACGCAGCGTCGATCGAGCCGTCGGGAGTCACGGGATCGCAGTCGACGTCCGCGCTCAGTCCACGGCCGAACTTGACCAGATCCTGTCCGAACAGGACCCCGAACGGGCAGGGCTCGTCCGCTCCGGGCCCGCAGATGTCCTCGACCACCGATGCACTGGCACTGATAAAGCCCGCGAGGAAGAACTCCTCGGCACCCACGAGGTCCAGGACCTCGCTGCCGATGGTGCCGCCGTGCGCGTCGATCTCCCAGGTGAAGGTGCGACCGCGGAACGGGACAGCCCCGAGCTGGAACTCCCAGCCCCGGTCTTGGAAGCTCGCGCCGTTGACTGGCCTGTTTCCGAACCCCACGCTCGGCGGGACGGGCAGGTCGAGGATCGCGTCCGTCGTCTTCTGGTCGTACCACACGACGCCTAGGGAAAGGCGGGAGTCTAGAAACGCCAGGTCCAGCCCGGCCTCGAACTCTCGCGTGACCTCGGGCTGAATGCTCTCGTTGGCGCCCTCGAGCTCCGTGATGACGCCCTCCCGGTCCAGATAGTAGCTGGCCTCGAACGCCGACACGTTGGAGTAGACCGGCGGGAACTGCCCGGCTTCGCCGTACGCCAACCGCACCTTTCCGAAGTTGAACGCACCGGCCTCGTCGCCCAGCAGCCGCGTGAACTCCCAGGCCACGCTCCCGCTCGGGAAGGGGAACCATTGCTTGTCGCCGCCGAACGTGCTCCAGCCGTCGTACCGCAGGCCACCCGTCACGAACAGCTGGTCCCAGAGGTCGAAGTTGAACTCGCCGAAGAAGCCGGAGGTCCGCACCCGCGACTCGAATTGGTACTGTCCCCAGGGGTTCGCCGCCTGGAGGCTTCGAGCCCCCTCGATGAGGTCGATGCCCGCCACCAGAGATCGCGAGAAGTCCTCCTGCCGGAGGTTTTGCCCCAGGGTGATCTGGGCGGTCAGGCTGGAGCCCAGATCGTGGCTGGCCGTGATCCAGAGGCTGTTGTCCAGAATGAAGTTGTCGAACGCCTGCATCCGCACGATCCCCCGCCCGGACTGGACCGAGGAGCTCTTCGGCCAGAGTGTGTCCCAGTCCTCGTTCCAGTAGTCCACGCCGAAGATCTCCGACACGTTGAGCCAGCCGAACGGCTCCCAGTCCAGCCGCGCGTTGCCGAACGTCCGGTTCACGCTCCGCGTGTTCAGCACCTCGTAGGCGGCCCAGAACGGATTGTCGAAGCCCCGGCTCGCGTCGGCACGGGTGGGGCAGTCCGGCCCCTGCACCCCGGTTTCGCACCGGTAGGAGCGATGCAGCCCCGTCTCGGGATCGAGGTACGGCCAGTTGTTGAACTCGGGCGGCGTACGAAACGCGCCCAGGAGCACGCCGTTCAGGTTCGAGCCCTGCGACAGCAGATTCGCCGCCTGGTTGGTGTAGGCGATGTTGCCCGACACGCTCAGGTTGTCGAGGAACTGCTGCGACGCCTTCACCCGGACGTTGAACCGGTCCAGCTTGTTGTTACCTACGATGACGCCGCTCTGATGGAAGTAGCCGGCCGAGGCGAAGTAGGTCGTCCGGTTGTTTCCGCCCGAGAGCGTCCCGTTGAAGTCGAACCCGTCGCCTGTTTGGAAGAGCTCGGCCCCGTGGTCGTAGACCGGCGTCTCCGGATTCAGCTTCGGGCCCCAGCTGACCGAGGTCGGCACGAATTCGCCCCCGAAGCCCTGGCCGTAGGCGGTCTGCAGCTCGTTGTACTCGGTCACGTTGTCCGCCGTGTAGGCGAAGCGCACGTTGGCCTGCACGGTGCCGGTCTGGGAGCCCGACTTCGTCGTGATCAGCACGACGCCGTTCGCTCCCGCCGAGCCGTAGATCGCCGAGCCCGCTGGCCCCTTGAGGATCTCGATCGACTCGATGTCGTCCGGGTTGATGTCCGCACCCCGATTCTGGACCGCGACCAAATCGTAGTCGGCAAGCCCGGCCGGGTTCGCCGTCGAGTTGTCGATCGGGGTGCCGTCGACAACGAAGAGTGGCTGGTTGCCGCT
>CAZEBA010000082.1:0-5804 GCA_964510615.1 uncultured Gemmatimonadota bacterium | reverse complement strand
GCGATGTGCTCGGCCGGCAAGTCGGCGCCGAGGAAGGTGGCGCGCCAGCCGCTCGCGGCCGCCGTGGCGGCCGCGAGCATGGCGCCGAGCTCGTGCCCCTCCCCAATCGGCGTGGCGATCACGATGCCGGGAGAACCGAGGTCGGGCGACATGGCGGAGATCATCCGCGCTAGTACGGCGCGGATCGAGGCGGAGGCGAGGTGTTCCTGGCCCGGATCCAGCTGCCCCCGCTCCCATCGGTCCCCGATCTCCCGCAGCAGCCCGGTCACCACCTCGTCCAGAAATACCGCGGACGGCAGCTCCACCATGCCCCGTGACAGCGAAGCGTCCAGTCGGTCGGCCGACATCTCCGTCACCGCCACGAGGCAGTCGGCGACCAGGTCCGCCGCGCGCTTCGACCCCCGCGATGCGGCGGGCGCCGGGACGTGGAGCACGGACGTAGGCCTCGCGAGCTCCCGGAGCTCGTCGGTGGTGCGATCGGCCACCTCACTGATGCTCCAGCCGAGCGAGGTCGCCGCCTTCAGGAGAGCGAGCCGCTCGACATCGGCATCCGAGTAGAGCCGGCGACCCGACTCCGACCGGGCAGGTCGGACGACGCCGTAGCGGCTCTCCCAGACCCGTAGCACGTCCTTCGACAGGCCGGTTCTCTGGGACACGACGCCGATGGGGTAGCCCCCGGACCGCTGTCTATCGCTGCCTGCGTTCGTTGTCATGGTACCGTCCATTCTAGCCGATGGCGACCTCGCTGTCAAACATACGTTATGGACAAACTATTGACATCCGCTTGGGAGTGGGTTAGAATACTCGACATTCGCTCGACAAGAACACGGATCGTCGCTGCCGACGTCGACCCAGGCCGGGCGAGCCGGCAGGAGACGTTACAAGCCGAAAGGAGTGGCATTGTCATGAGAACGAGAAGAGGCAGGGCCAGAGTCATCGCCCTCTCCCTCGCCCTGGGCGCCGTCGTCGCCGGGTGCAGCGACGACGAACTCGTCGCGCCGGAACCGTTGCCGGATATCGTCGAGACCGCGGCCGCCGCGGGGAGCTTCCAGACACTGGTCGCCGCGGTGACGGCGGCCGGCCTCGTCGAGACGCTGAAGTCGCCGGGCCCGTTTACGGTGTTCGCTCCCACCGACGCGGCATTCGCGGCTCTGCCCGACGGTACGGTAGAGAGCCTCTTGCTGCCCGAGAACAGAGATCTGCTGGTCGCCGTTCTCACGTACCACGTCGTTCCGGGACGCTTGCTGTCCGGCGATGTGCTGGCGGCGGATGAGTTGACGACGGTTCAGGGACAGAGCGTCGTGGTCGATGCGGCCAACGCGCGCGTCAACGACGCGAACCTGGTCAACCTCGATATCGAGGCGAGCAACGGCGTCATCCACGTCATCGACACGGTTCTCCTCCCGCCTGTGCAATAGGCGGATACAGGAGATGATGGTGGCTCTCGGGATGGGCGGATGGCTGGGTGCAGTTGTGGTCGCCGCCATCACGCTGGTCGGTCTGGAGCCTGCCCGCGTTGCGGGTCAGGCCTCCAGTCCGCCAGCGACCGTTCCTCAGGTCGACCTTGAGCGCTACGCCGGGCCGTGGTTCGAGATCGCGCGGATCCCGAACCGATTCCAGAAGGGTTGTGCCCGGAACGTCACCGCCCGGTACATCCTGAACGAAAACGGAACGCTCTCCGTGCAGAACCGCTGCACGAAGGCGGACGGGGAAATCGACGAGGCGGAAGGCGTCGGACGGATAGTGGACCGGTCGACGAACGCCAAGCTGAAGGTGAGCTTCGTCAGCATCGCCGGTTGGCGTCCCTTCTGGGGCGACTATTGGATCCTGGAGCTCGGCAACGACTACGAGTACGCCATCGTCGGCACCAAGAATCGCCGGTACGGGTGGATTCTGGCCCGCGAGCCGCGGCTCTCACCCGAGCTGCTAGAGACCCTGTTCGACCGATTGCGCGCCCACGGCTACGATCCAACTACGTTCCAACTCACGCCTCAGGACTGACGGAGCTACGCCGCGCTCTCTTGATGCAGGTGCACGTCCCGTTGAGGGAACGGAATCGTGCAGCCCGCCGCCTCCAGCTCCTCCTTGATACGTCGGGTCAGGTCGAACCGCACATCCCAGTAATCGTCGTTCCTGCACCACGGACGAACCACGAAGTCCACCGAGGAGTCGCCCAGGTTGGAAACCGCGATCTGCGGCGCCGGATCCTTCAGCACCCGATCATCGGCGGCGACCACCCGCTCGATCGTGACTTGCGCGGCGGACAGATCATCGCCGTAGGAAACGCCGATCACCAGGTCGATCCGTCGGGTGTCGTTCACCGTGTAGTTCTTGATCGGCTTTCCGAACACCTCCGAGTTCGGGATGGTGATCCGGACGTTGTCGGGCGTGTTGAGCACGCTGGACACGATCCCCACCTCGGCGACCTTCCCCAGGAAGCCGCCGACCTCCACCACGTCGCCCACCCGCAGGGGTCGGAAGACCAGCAGCATCACGCCGGAGGCGAAGTTTGACAGCGTACCCTGGAGCGCGAGCCCGACGGCCAGGCCCGCCGCACCGAGGACGGCGACCAGCGATGCCGTGGGGATGCCAAACAACCCGAGCACCGCGACGATCAGGATCGCCAGCGCCAGCCAGTAGGCGAGACCCGAGAGGAAGGGTGCCAATGTCTCGTCGGCGCCGGCCCGTCCGACGGCCAGACGCACGCCCCGCCTGATCCGACCCGCTACCCACCGGCCCAGCAGGAGAACCGCGATCGCGCCGACCACCCTCATGCCCCATCTCATGATCAGCGTGACCGCCATCTCTCCGAGCCCGCCAAGGTCCAGACCTTCCATTTCTCCTCCTGTGCTTCGGGTTTTCTTCCTGCTCCCGGCGCGCGCATCGCCGCAGCCGACTCCGACGTAGCAGCCGCCCAGTCTATCGAATCGATGGTTTCGCGACGAGGAGCACCCGGACCCGGCTCCCACCCGCCTTCACAGGGCGGCGACCCAGCCTTCAGTTCCGCGATCGTTTGGGCGGCCAGGGGATGAAGGCACTCGTCTCCCGCTGGTAGCGTCGGTAGTCCTCACCCCGACTCCTCACCGCCTGCTGCTCGGTCGGCGGGATGCCCGTCACGCGGAGGATGAAGAACAACATCAGGGCGGGAGCGATCCAGGTGGCCCACCACGACGGGGAGCCCCACCCCATGGCCACGAAGGCGAGCCAGAAGATCCACTCGAAAAAGTAGTTCGGGTGTCGGGAGTAACGCCACAGCCCGCTCCTGCAGCTCTTTCCTCGGTTGCGGGGGTCCAGACGGAATCTGCGCAGCTGGCGATCCGCGACGGACTCGCCGAGGATCGACGCTGCCACGACGCCGAGGCCTGCGACGTCCCAGACACGCAGCGAGCCGGCCGGATGTAGCATCACCAGGAGGAACTGGATCGAGAGAAGGCTCGCCAGCAATGCCTGCGCCTGGAAGAAGAGGAAGAGCCGCGGCTGGAATCGGCGGCCCCATTGGTCCCGGAGCGCCGCGTAGCGAGCGTCCTCCTCGTCCGGCAGGATCCGGTCGACCAGGAGGTGGATCGAGAGGCGCAGCGACCAAGCGGCCACCGCCACCGCCACCAGCCACCGTCTCCCCACCCAGCCCCCATCCAGACCGGCGGCGTAGAGCAAGGCCAGGCACCCGAGGCCCGCGGCCCAGGCCAGGTCCACGACGCCTGCGTCGCCGGTACGCCTTTGCAGCCACCACAGCGCCGCCATGACTGCGGCGAGCAGGGCCCAGCCGATGAGAAGAAGGGACAGACCTTCCACCGGGCGAACCTACGAGAGGGCGCCGGCCGCCCGGACCACCCACCAAGCGCCGACGGCCAGGCTGGCCAGACCGGTGGCGCCGGCGATCCTCCGGGCCAGCCGCTCGGTCGAAGCGGCGCGGTGCAGGGCGACGGCGGCCAGGAAGGTGTAGCAGCCCATGGCCAGGATCGTCCCCACACCGAAGGCGGCTAGATACCCGAGCGCCGGCCAGAGGCCGCGCACGAGCGTGACCGGTATCAGGGCCACGACCGGCGCGGTTCCGGCCAGGCCATGAACGGCCCCCACGAGCGTCGAGAGGTGTCCGTGCCGCGACCGAGCGTCGGCGTGCTCGTGCGAGTGCGGATGGCGGTCCGGTGCGTGGACGTGCAGGTGAGCATGGCCTCCGTGATCCTCCGGGCCGTGGATGTGCAGCCGCCGGGAAGCCCGGATCGCCCAAACACCGATGGCCAGGAGCATCGCGCCTACCACCAGCTCCGCCCATTTCGCGGCACCGCCCGGCAGAGTGACGCCGCTCCAGGCGAGGACGCCACCGGCCACCAGCACGGCGAGCGCGTGTCCGAGACCCCAGCGCAGGCCGAACAGCGCGGCGCGGCCGGCCCTGGGCGACCGGCCCACGAACGCCGTAACCGCGACCATGTGGTCCACCTCGAGGGCGTGCGACGCCCCTAGCGTGAAGGCCGCTACGTAGGCGGCCAGCCACTCACCCAGCGGCCCGTCCCCGGGGTCGCCCGACCCGGCTCAGAGCCGGATCTCCTCGCCGGCCAGGAACAGCCAGGTCTCCAGCACGGTGTCGGGGTTCAGCGACATGCTCTCGATCCCCTGCCGCAGCAGCCAGCGGGCCAGATCGGGATGGTCGGAGGGGCCCTGACCGCAGATGCCGATGTACTTGCCCGCGGCCTTGCACGCACGAATCGCCTCGGAGAGCAGCGCCTTCACGGCCTCGTCGCGCTCGTCGAAGATCTCCGCCACGATCCCGGAGTCGCGGTCGAGACCCAGCGCGAGCTGGGTCAGATCGTTCGAGCCGATCGACATCCCGTCGAAGTGCTCGAGGAACGAATCGGCCAGGATCGCGTTGGAAGGGACCTCGCACATCATGATGACCGTAAGCCCGTCCACCCCGCGCTCGAGCCCGTTCTCGGCGAGCAGCTCCACCACTCGGCGTCCCTCCTCCACGGTGCGCACGAACGGCACCATCACCCACACGTTCGACAGGCCGATCCGCTCGCGAACCTGCCGCAGGGCACGACACTCGAGGTCGAAGCAGGGACGGAATCCCTCGTCCAGGTAGCGCGAGGCGCCCCGGAAACCGAGCATGGGGTTCTCCTCGTGCGGCTCGTAGCGGTCCCCGCCGATCAGGTTGGCGTACTCGTTGGATTTGAAGTCGGACAGGCGCACGATCACGGGCTCGGGAGCGAAGGCGGCCGCGATGGTGCCGACCCCTTCGGCCAGCTTGGCCACGTAGAACTCCACGGGATCCGAATAACCGGCCATCTGGCGGTCGATCGTCTCCTTCAGCTCCGCGGGCAGGCGATCGTACTCCAGCAACGCCTGCGGGTGTACGCCGATCATCTTGTTGATGATGAACTCGAGCCGGGCGAGGCCCACGCCGCGGTTCGGGATGGCGGCGAAATCGAACGCGCGGTCCGGATTGCCGACGTTCATCATGATCTTCACCGGGATCTCCGGTAGCGCATCGAGCTCGATGAACGTCGTGTCGTAGTCGAGCAAGCCGTCGTAGATGAACCCCTCGTCCCCCTCGGCACAGGAGACCGTAACGGGCTGCCCATCTTCGATCTTCTCGGTCGCGTCGCCGCAGCCGACCACGGCCGGAATGCCCAGCTCCCGCGCCACGATCGCCGCGTGGCAGGTGCGGCCACCGCGGTTGGTGACGATCGGCGAGGCTATCTTCATCACCGGCTCCAAATCCGGGTCCGTCATGTCGGTGACCAGGACGTCCCCCTCCCACACCCGCCCGATCTCGGCTACCGATTCCACCACTCGCGCTGGGCCGC
>CAZEBA010000081.1:0-5938 GCA_964510615.1 uncultured Gemmatimonadota bacterium | reverse complement strand
AGAACGAGCTCACGGTGAACCGGTTCGAGATCGAGAGCGTGCGACTGGCGGCCGAGTACCAGCGGGCCGTGGCCGAGCTCGAAGCGCTGGTCGCATCCGACATCGGAGGTGGGTCATGAGCCGGAGCGAGGCGTCGTTCTCGAGGCGTGGGAGAGGAGTGGTACCCATGAATGGGCGAGCGTTGATCTGGTGGCTTCTCGCATTGACGGCTTGCGAAACGGCGGATCGAGGTGAGAACGGGCGACGCGATCGACCCATGGAAGGGGAAAGAACGGAGCCCAGCGACATGGCGGGCATGGCGATGTCGGACGATCCGATTCGCGTCAGCCAGCAGCAAGCCATCCTCGCGGGGGTCACGTTCGCCGTCGCCAGAGAGGCGCCGCTCGAGAGGACGGTCCGTGCGGTGGCGATCGCAGTCCCGAATGAACGAACGCTGGGCATCGTGAACGCGCGGGTCGCCGGATGGGTGGAGAAGCTCTACGCGAACCAGACGGGCATGCACGTCGCGCGGGACGAGCCACTGCTCGAACTCTACGCTCCGGATCTCGTCATGGCGCAAGAGGAGCTCCTCCTCGCCGCTCGACTTCCCTCTTCAGCGGCGCGTGACTCCCTCGTCGCGGCGACACGCCGTCGGCTCCGTCTGTGGGAGATCTCCGATGACCAGATCGCCGAGCTGGAGCGCACCGGCATCGTCCGTCGCACCCTTGCGATCCGCTCGGCCTATCCGGGACACATTCTCGAAAAGAGCGTCGTCGAGGGACAAGCGGTTCAGCCGGGCACTCCGCTGTTTCGAATCGCCGATCTCTCCACCGTATGGGTCGAGCCCGCGATCTTCGAGGCAGACATGCCGCTCGTTCGGGTGGGGCAGACAGCCGAAGTCAGCTTCGACGCGCTGCCGGGAATGACGTTCGACGCCCGGATCACGTTCATCTACCCGACGCTGGAGGAGCGCAGCCGCACGCTTCGGATTCGGGCGGAAGTTCCCAATCCCGAGCTCCAGATCAAGCCCGGAATGTATGGCACGGTGCGCATCCGCACGGTAGGGCCGAGCGGGGTCATCGTTCCGGTCACCGCTGTTCTTCCGACGGGCGAGCGGGACCTCGTCTTCGTCCTCGATGAGACCGGCGTCACGCCGACCGAGGTGACGGTCGCCGAGCGCGGCGACAGCACGATCGTCGTGAAGCAGGGCATCGAGTCGGGGGATACGGTCGTGGCCTCGGCCACCTTCCTCTTCGACTCCGAGTCCAGCCTTGCCGCCGCCATGAAGGGGATCATGCTCAACATGGGCATGGGTCTCGACATGGGAGGCATGCAGATGGAGGGGGACGGCGAGTCCATGGGAGGCATGCAGATGGATCGAACCATGGAGACTCCAGACGCAGAGGCAGAGTCGAAGGAGAAGGCGGAGGGAGGAGGACAGTGATCGGCGGGCTCATAGAGTTCGTCGTTCGCTGGCGTGGCCTCACGGTCCTGGCGGCCGCCGGCCTCTTGGTGGGCGGCTTCGCCGTGACCCGAACGATGCCGATCGACGCGATCCCGGACCTGTCCGATGTGCAGGTCATCGTCTTCACCGAGTATCCGGGCCAGGCGCCGCAGGTGATGGAGGATCAGGTCACTTACCCGCTGGTGACTTCGCTGCTGGCCGTCCCTCGGACTACGGTCGTCCGCGCCCAGTCGATGTTCGGTCTCTCCTTTATCTACGTCCTGTTCGAGGAGGGCACGGATCTTTACTGGGCCCGGAGTCGGGTGCTGGAGTATCTGAGTTCTGCGGCCGCCGAGCTCCCCGACGGCGTCAGGCCTCAGCTCGGTCCCGACGCGACAGGAGTGGGCTGGGTCTACCAATACGCGCTGGAAGGGGAAGGCTACTCGCTCGACCGGCTTCGCTCCCTCCAGGACTGGTACATCCGGTACGAGCTCCAGCAGGTGCAGGGAGTAAGCGAGGTGGCCAGCATCGGAGGGTTCGTGAAGCAGTACCAGGTCCTTCTCGATCCCGCCGCGCTGCTTGGTTTCGGGGTAACCGCTGACCAGGTAATCCGGGCTATCCGGAGCTCTAACGCGGATGTAGGCGGGCGGACCGTCGAGATCGCGGGCGGTGACTACATGGTGCGCGGGCTCGGCTATCTGAGAGGCGTAGGCGACATCGCCGATCTGGCCGTCGGTGTTGGCAGCGACGGCGTACCTGTAAGGGTACGCGACGTCGCAACGGTGACGATTGGCCCGGACATCCGGCTCGGTATCGCGGAGCTCGATGGCAGAGGCGAGGCGGTCGGCGGCGTCGTCATCATGCGTTACGGCGAGAACGCTCTCCAGGTGATCGACCGCGTGAAAGCGAAGCTCGCCGTGCTGGCCGAGGGTCTTCCTCCGGGCGTGCGCGTGGTCACGACGTATGACCGATCCTTCCTCATCCATCGGGCGACGCGGACTCTGTGGCGCACGCTGCTCGAGGAGTCGCTCATCGTCGCCTTCATCTGCGCGATCTTTCTACTCCACGCGCGCAGCGCGCTGGTGGCCATTGCGATCCTCCCCATAGGCATCGGGATGGCCCTTGCCGTGACACGCTGGATGGGAATCAACGCGAACATCATGTCACTCGGTGGGATCGCCATCGCCATCGGCGCGATGATCGATGCAGCGATCGTGATGATCGAGAACCTGCACAAACACATCGAGCACGAGCCCACCCGGTCGCGGTGGGAGCTTGTGGTCGCCTCGGCGCGCGAAGTGGGGCCGGCGCTCTTCGTATCGCTACTCATCATCACTCTCTCGTTCTTGCCGGTGTTCACGCTCGAGGCACAGGAGGGGCGGCTGTTCCGGCCGCTAGCACTGACCAAGACGTTTGCCATGGCTGCAGCAGCGATCCTGTCCGTGACGGTCGTCCCCGTCTTCATGGGGCTGTTCATCAAGGGACGGATCCGAGCGGAGGCTCAGAATCCGCTCAGCCGCTGGGCAATTCGCCTTTATCGACCCGTATTGCGCCTGGCTCTGACGCACCGGTTGCTCGTGCTCAGCGCCGCGGCCGCCGTGCTTTTCGCCACCGTGTGGCCCCTGTCGCGACTCGGCAGCGAGTTCATGCCGCCCCTGGATGAGGGTTCCTTGATGTACATGCCGAACACGATCCCGGGCGTTTCCATCGACCAACAGCGACGGCTGCTCCAGAAGCAGGACAGCATCTTGATGACCTTCCCCGAGGTGGAATCCGTGTGGGGAAAGGCGGGCCGGGCCGAAAGCGCGACCGATCCGGCGCCGATCTCCATGGTCGAGACGATCGTGAACCTCAAGGATCCCTCCGAATGGCCCGAGCAACTCACTCAGGACCAGCTCATCGGCAAGATGGACCGGGAGCTTCGCTTCACGGGTGCCGTCAACAGTTGGACCATGCCGATCAAGAACCGCACGGACATGTTGTCCACCGGGGTTCGAACCACGCTCGGTATCAAGATCTTCGGTCCCGACCTGGCAGCGATCGAACGAATCGGTGGCGAGATCGAGCGGCGGCTCAGCACGCTTCCGGGCACGGCAAGCATCTTCGCCGAGCGTTCCTTCGGGGGTCGCTACCTGGATGTCCGTCCGAATCGTCAGGCAATCGCGCGCTACGGCCTAGCCGTGGGCGACGTGCAGCGCGTGCTCGCCACGGCGGTTGGCGGCATGAACATCACGTCCACGGTCGAGGGACGTGAGCGCTACCCCGTGCAGGTACGGTACGCACGCGACCTGCGGGACGACCCATCTCGCCTGGAGCGGGTGCTGGTGGCCACGCCGCAGGGGTCGCAGGTTCCGCTTGCTCAGCTGGCCGACATCGGGTACTCCGCCGGAGCCCCGATGATCAAGAGCGAGAACGCGCAGCTCGTCGGCACGGTGTTCATCGACGTCCGGGGACGCGACGTTGGAAGTTACGTTCAGGAGGCCAGCTCGATCGTGGGCGAGGAGATCGCGCTCCCTCCCGGTTATCGGCTCGAGTGGAGCGGCCAGCACGAGGCGATGGAGCGTGTCAAGAAGCGGCTTCGCATCGTGGTTCCGATCACGCTGGGAATCATCGCGCTGCTGCTCTATCTCAACTTCGTCCGCGTTGTGGAAGTCGGGATTGTGCTCGCTTCGCTGCCCTTCGCCCTCGTGGGCGGGGTGTGGCTCATGTGGCTCCTCGGATACAACCTCTCCATCGCGGTGGCGGTCGGCTTTATCGCTCTGGCCGGGGTCGCCGCGGAGATAGGCGTCGTAACGCTGGTCTACCTGGACCGGGCTTGGGCCGATCGGGGAGGGGATTCGCTCGAGGAAGTCATCGAACGCGGCGCCGTCCTGCGCGTTCGACCGATTCTGATGACCGTGAGCGCGATCACAGCGGGCCTGCTGCCGATCCTCTGGATCGACGGCACCGGCGCATCTGTCATGAAGCGGATTGCCGCGCCGATGGTGGGCGGGATGATGACCGCCACGCTGCTCACCTTGATCGTGATTCCCGTGCTCTACTACATGTGGCGACGCCGCGATCCATCGATCACGGCCAAAGACGCGTCAACCGCACCGCGATGACGGATGAATCCCGACGGCCCTCGTCGACGAACAGAACTTCCTCGATCGTGTGCTGATGGAGAGGGATTCGATCTCCGGGCGCGATCTTCTGATCGAAAACGGTGAGCCCTGCAAGCGGTTGACACGACTGCTGGAGCCAGCCGATCCGCTGGAGGATCCAACCTTGGGAGCACGATGGATCCGGCCAGAGGCTGGTCTAGCAGGCGGGATGAAGTTCGCTTTCGCCCAGAAAGCGAGAGGGCGGCCCCGAAGGAACCGCCCCCGCTATCTGATCCTCGCTGCTAGGCTTGCCAATCCACGAGCAGCTGCGTCGGAGGCAGCGGCTGAGAGGCATCCAGCCCATGCGTGCCGACAAGAATCTCCTTGGCAAACCAGCGGTCGAATGGGTCGTCGGACTTCAGATACCTCTGCGGAGCACTGGCCGGATCATCGCCTTCGAGACAAACGACGGCATAATCTCCCTCCGGCGTTTCCTGAAGACTCACGACCTCCCTGGTAATCCCCATGCGACGACGCGACTCCTGGTAGTCGCTCCATCTTGGTCCCCTTATCTCCTCAATGGCTCGCTTCCAGGTGTCTGTCTTGCCCGGGAGGATGGGCACGGAAAAGGTGATCGCGGACATGGCAGTCTCCCTTCGTGGATTCTGAATACACTCCGGTGAGGCAGGCCGGTGGCCTTCGTCACCGTATGGTCGGAGGACGAGATCCGTGTCCACGGCCTGGACCACGGGACCCAGCCCTGCCGCTCGGCCTGCTCTCTCTCGGCTCAGTCGCGGTACCCCCTATCACGTGCCGTCCGGCCGCACCCTGCCCTGGTTCACTTCTCGATGGGCGCCTGCACCAGGTTCCCCCATTCCGTCCACGAGCCGTCGTAATTCCGAACGTTCGGATAACCCATCAGGTAATGGAGCACGAACCAGGTGTGGCTTGAGCGCTCGCCGATCCGGCAATAGGCCACCACGTCCTCTCCCTGCGACAGCCCGGCCTCGCCCTCGTAGATGGCGCCCAACTCCTCGATCGGCTTGAAGGTCCCGTCCTCCTGAACCGCCCTAGCCCATGGGATGTTCTCCGCTCCGGGAATGTGACCGCCGCGAAGGGCACCTTCGTTCGGGTAGTCCGGCATATGCAGCCGCTCACCCCGGTACTCTTCCGGCGAGCGGACGTCGATCAGCGGCTTGCTGTCGCCGATGTGGACGAGCACATCGTCTCGGAACGCGCGGATCGGTGCGTCGTTTCTACGCGGTGTTGGATAATCGCCGGCCGGATACTCGAGCACCTCGGTGGTCATCTCTCGGCTTTCGTCGATCCACTTGGCCCGTCCGCCGTTCATCACCTTGCAGCTCGGATGGCCAAAGAGCTCGAAGACCCACAGGGCGTAGCAGGCCCACCAGTTGTTCTTGTCTCCGTAGAA
>CAZEBA010000080.1:1909-6006 GCA_964510615.1 uncultured Gemmatimonadota bacterium | reverse complement strand
CGGGAGGGGCCCGGACGAACGAGCAGCTTGCTAGAAGGCCACGTCGAGCCGGAACCAGATGTTCTTCGGGTTGAAGGCGTCACCGCCGCCTTGCGATTCCAGCCTCGTGAACAGCTCTCCCTCGATCACGCCTCGAATGTTCTGGCGGATGAGGAAGACCGCTCCGGGCATGATTCGGGTCGCGTCCGGCCCTCCTTCCACGAAGCCCGCCTCTCGGACCGATGCGGGAACGTCCGAGTCGAAGGTGTCGAACTTGAGCGAGCCGATGAGCCAGGGATAGAACAGGTACTCGACCTTTGCGAACAGGGTTCTGTACGCGAGCGTCCCTTCCAGGAGCTCGCCCCACGGGTTGTCGTTTCGACCCCAGACGTATCCGACGCCCACGTCGAGCGGCCCGTACAGCCCGCGGCCGTTGAAGCCGAAGGATCGGTGCGTATCGACTGCGCCCTCGACGGGCTGCGATCCGAAATAGCCAAAAGTCTCGAAGATCAAGGCGCGATCGAGCAGCTGGCCGCCTCCGCCCAGCACCGGCTCTGCACCTTTCGCGTAGCGCCCGTCCAGGCCGAGCCCGCCGAACTTGTAGCGCAGCTTGTAGTATCCGTCGATGCGCCCGAACTCTTCCTCTGTCAGGTTTCCGATCTCCTGTGCCACGCCGGCTCCGTAGTACAGCCGACCCTGGATGAGCCCGTTGAGTTCGATGGCCGGACGGGTGCGGCCGAGACCGAAGTCTCCGGTCGAGACGATCGAATCTCCCGCTATGGGATCCACGAGCTCGACGTCGGACACGCGATACTCCTGCCAGAGGAACTTGAGCCGAGCGTCCCTGTCGATCTGACGATCCGTGAAGGTGAAAAGGTAGAGGTTCTGCAGGCCTACCCAGAGGTTGAGGCCACGCTTCGGCAGGCCGGGTATCAAGTTCTGGAACTCGAGCTTGCCCTGCAGAATCTCGATCCCCTCGTCCCGGTTCCACTCCGTCTCCAGAAAAACGCCTATGTTCTCGCCCAGTGGGGTTCCTGCCAGGAGATAGATTTCGTCCGGGAATCGAAGGTTCGCCGAATAGCCTTCCTCCGGCTCGTCGAGGACCCTGATGTCGTTTGCCACCCGAAGCGCCAGTGGCACGGTGCCGGGAAGCTCGCCGGGCCAGATCGCCCGGGGCCATTGATCCTTCCACGGCGGGCTGCCCAACGGCACCGGCTTGTCGCGACGGAGAAGCTTGTCGTTCTCGGGAAAACGGTAGCCGTTGAGCCGGAATGCCTCGCCGAGCACGTTGAGTTTCGGCGCGGCGGTATGACAGGTCGAGCAGCTCGTCTTGTACATCCTCGCAAACGCCGGGATCTCGAAACTCTCCGGCTCGGGGCGGACGCCCCGATCGACAGGCGACGCGAAACCGGGTGCGGCCGCCGTGATCGTCAGTGCAAGCGTGGGGATGCCCGCGCCGATGAGCGCTCGGAGAGCCGAGGCCGTGAACAGCGAGCAGACCTTGCCGGGCAGACACGTCGGGTGGTGCGCGTTGAGCACGTGGCTAACGGTCCACGGGCGGCAACAGCAGCATCACCCGCAGCAGGTCTCCGTTTCCGAGCACGATGTTGCGCTCGGTCGAGCCTGCCGACGGGTGCCACACTCTCAGGGCGTACCGGCCTACGGGCACGTCATCGAGACGGAATCGGCCACCGTCGCCGACCACGGCGTAAAGCGTCGTATCGACAACCAACACGTACGCCACCATCTCCGGGTGGACGTTGCACAGGACAACGTGGGCTCCGGCCTCGCCGAACGTGTGCGAACGCTCCTCGCCCCGGGGGTACGTGCCGAGATCGAACCCCGAACCCGGTCCCTGCGGGGAAAAGATGTTGTGGAGGATCGGGTCGCTGTTGTGAAAGGAGACGATCGTGCCCGGCGTGACCACGAGGAGCGGCGGAACGAAGCGCAGCCCCACCTGATCGATAACGGCCGTGCTATCGGGGCGTAACTCGCCTGATCGCACGTGCGGTACCAGAAACACGACCGCGCCGGCCGCCGGTTCTCCAGGGGCCGTGACCACTCCCTCGATCGAGGCGACTTGAGCGCTCAGGGTTCGACCACCGAACGCGAACGCGACGAGAAGGACCGAGGTGGCGCACGCGGCCGATGTCCTCATGAGGTCCTCTCGCTCACGGAATCACGGAGCTGGGCGATCCAACGGTGCAGTGTTCGTCGGCTCACGCCGGCCGCGCGGGCCGCTTGCGACACGTTGCCGCCGCTGGCGTCGAGCAGACGTCGCACGTATCTGAGCCGGAACACGTCCATCGCGTCGTCGCGGGCTTGGGCGTAGGGCGGGGGACGTGATTCCCGGGCACCATCAGGCAGCAGGCCCCACGGCCGGATAGATTCGGGCAGATCGGACAGCCTGACCTGGTTGTCGTCGTCGAGCACGACGATCCTCTCCGCCAAGTTCTTCAGCTCCCGGACGTTGCCCGGCCAGTCGTATCGCTCCAGCGCGTCCCACACATCCGGGGAGACCCGGGGTGGCTCCCGGTCCAGCGCGGCCGAGGATTGGGCAAGAAACCGTTGGGCGAGAAGCGTGACGTCGCCGGATCTCTCGCGCAGGGGCGGCAGGTGCAGCGGCACGACACTGAGCCTGTAGTACAGGTCCTCCCTGAATCGGCCCTCCTCCACGGCGGTCTTGAGATCCACGTTCGTGGCGGCCACCACCCGGATGTCGACGTCGATCATCTCGGCGCCCCCGAGACGTCGCACCTGACGCTCCTCGAGCGCACGCAGAAGCTTGGATTGCAGGCTAGTCGGCATCTCGGGGAACTCGTCCAGGAAAACCGTTCCGCCGTTTGCCTCCTCGAGGAGTCCGCGCTTGCGTCTATCCGCGCCGGTGAACGCGCCGCGCTCGTAACCGAAGAGTTCGCTCTCGAGCAATCCTTCCGGCAGCGCGGCGCAGTCGACCGGCATGAACGGTTGGTCCCGCCTCGTGCTATGGTCGTGTATGAGTCGTGCCACGAGCTCCTTTCCGGTACCGCTCTCCCCGGAGATCAACACGTTGGCGTTGGTGGCTGCGACCTTCATGGCCTGCTTGAGGACCCGGAGCATCGCCTTGCTAGAGGCCACGATCTCGCGGGGACGCCGCTCTCGGGCGACCTGCTCCCGGAGGATCCGGTTCTCCAGCGTGACAGCGCGGTGTCTGAGGGCGCGCTCTACCGCCAGCAGCAGTTGATCCGACTTGAACGGCTTGGTGAGGTAGTCGAAGGCGCCCTCGCGGATGGCGTCAACCGCCGAGGCGATCGTCCCATAGGCCGTCATAATGATGACGGGGAGCTCCGGATCATCCGCTCTCGCAACGGTGAGCAGCGTCGTTCCGTCCACCTCGGGCAGCCTGAGGTCGAGCAGCAGGACATCCGGTTCCAGGCTTGCCAGGCGTGCCCGAAACTCGGTCGGATCGGCAAGCGTCCAGCAAGAATATCCCGCGCTGGCAAGCAGCCGCTCGCAATTGGCGAGCATGGCAGGCTCGTCGTCGACTACGAGGACGCGCTGCTCGTCCATTGCTCCCCTGGCTCCTCGGCAGGCAGGCACACGACGAAACGGCTCCCGCGCCCCTCTTCGCTCTCGACGCGGATTTCCCCTCCGTACCGGTTCACGATCGTATGACAGACGCCGAGGCCGAGACCCGTACCACGCTCGGCTCCCTTGGTCGTGAAGAAGGGCTCGAAGATCCGGTGCCGTATCTCGGCCGGGATCCCCAGGCCGGTGTCCCGCACCTCGATCTCTGCGCCCCCGCTTCCTGCGCAGGATCGAGTCGCCACGACGATCCGCCCGCCCGGCGGCGTCGCGTCGATGGCGTTGAGCAAGAGGTTCATGCACACCGTGGCCACAGCTTCAGGACTGCCGCGAAGGACAGGAAGTTCGGCGGCAAACTTCTTCTCGATCTTGACGTCTCGGGCCATGTAGGTTCGGTCCAGGAGCCGGACGACCCGCTCCGCCACGTCGTTGAGCCGGACGAGCTGGGATGCCTCACGTTCCTCCTCTCCGAGGGTGAGGAGGTCCTTGATCACGGCATCCAGTCGCTCGGCATGTTCGCGCCCCGTCGAAAGGCCGCGCGCCAGATCCATGGT
>CAZEBA010000080.1:0-1899 GCA_964510615.1 uncultured Gemmatimonadota bacterium | reverse complement strand
GCGCAGCACAGCGAGATCCTCGGCCAAGGATTCGCCGTTGGACCGCGCCCTCAATTCGCGCTCCATGCACTCGATTCGGTTGGTGATGATGGCCAACGGGTTACCGAGCTCGTGCGCCACGCCGGCTGCCAGCACGCTCATCGCTGCCAACCGCTCGGAGTGACGCATGTGTTCCTCCAGCTTGGCCTGCTGTCGGATGTCCCGGATGATCAGCGAGTAGCCGAGCGGACGTGCCTGCTCGTCCCGAACGACCGTCTGAGTGAGGCTGACGGGGAATTCCGTCCGATCTTCCGACCTCCGTCTGGTCTGGAAGTTGGCGACCGCACCCGTGGCGGCTGCCTCGCGGCGGATGAACGCTGCCTCGGCTCTCCATTTCTCGCCGTCCGGAAGAATGAGCGAGTCCACATCGCGGTTCCGCGCCTCCCCCTCGGCGATTCCGAATAGCGATTCGGCTCCCGCGTTCCAGATGCGGACACGTCCATTCAGGTCGAGCCCGACGATGGCATCCGCCGAGTGCTCGAGGATGCCGGCGAGTTCGGCGTGCGCTTCGCTCAGTTCTCTCGTTCGTTCCTTGACGAGGCGTTCCAGGTGCTGGTGCTGCGCGCTGAGGAGGCGCGCCATCTTGGAGAAATCCGTCGCCAGGTCCTCGAACTCATCGTTCGTTGCGACCTTCAGCGGCGCATCGGACAGGCCCTCGGCCAGCCTTCTGGCGCCGCGCCTCAGCTGATAGATGGGACGGGTGAACTGATAGGCTGCCAGGAAAGCAAGACCCAAGACCACGGCGAGCACCACCACAGCTCCGATCGCGACGAACTGGATGAACCGGCGGGCCGGCGCCTGGAGATCGGCCAACGCGACAGCCCGGTAGAGGATGAGTGGCGACATGCCGGGTCGGTTCAGGCTGATCGGCAAGTAGGAGACCAGCAATCCCTCGGTGACGACGGTACCGGCCGCTCCCGACAGGATCGTCCGTGCAACGTCGGAAGTGAATTCGCTGACCAGATCCGCTTCAGCTCGGGATGCGAGGAGGCTTGCCCAGCTCCTCTTTCGCTCCGAGTGGTAAAGAAACAGGCCCTCGGTGTCGACCAGACCCGTGGTTCCGGAAAGGTACGGGGAGCCTTCTTCGAGCGCACCGAACACCTCCGACGCGAAGGCCTCGCCCACGAGGACCCCCCGGAACACGTTGTCCGCATCACGAACGGGAAGAAGAAACGCGAGCGCCGGTATGGTGGATACTTCTCTATCGGGACGATCCGCTCCTCTCAACTCCACGGGGAGCAGGAGGTTCTGCCCAGGCGCGAGGTGCTTGGCTCGGAATACGTAGAAGATACCACCCGCTCCGCTCTCCGCCTCCGTCGCGACCTCCGTGTCTCGGCCCCGCACCAGCGAGAAGAGCTCGCCACTCTCGTTGAACACTCGGACCTGGAAGAGCGCAGGTGACAGATCGACGAACGTTCTGAGCGGCTCCGTGCGCATGGCGCTGATCGAGGCGGGCCAGCGCCCGTCGTCCGGCAACTGCGAGGCTACGTATTGGAGCGATCGCTCGATCTCCCCAAGAGAGTGCTCCGTCCTTTGCCGCGCAGTCTCGAGATCGTGCTCGAGCGTCGACCTGGCGTGGTTCCGGATGTTGTCGACGGTAACCCGCGTGCCGACCGTACCGACGATAGCGAGCGGGATCAGGGAGAGCAGGGCGAACGCGATGGCCAGCTTCAGGCGGATCGAGAAGCGCGGGAGCAGCTTGTTGATGTTCATGCCGCTGGCTCGACGCGAGAGTGCGGGCTCAAGAGCAAGCGCCGGATCTGCGATGAACTTGATCGAAACGGTCCCCCAGCTTACGCAACCAGCATGGAATAGGCCAGCGACGACGAGAAGTCCCGACCCCGCATAACGTGTGCCTCT
>CAZEBA010000079.1:0-6103 GCA_964510615.1 uncultured Gemmatimonadota bacterium | reverse complement strand
TGGAATCTCGAAGCGCTCGAGCAGCGGCTTGGCGACGGTCAGCACATCCGCATAGCCGTCGTCGAAGGTCACGGCGACGGCTCCCGCGCACGCACGACCGCCGGCGGTCGCCGCCGCGAGATCGAGGAGCCTCACCGGCCTCGCGTGGCGTCGGATCGCCCGGAGATGAGCCTTGAGGACGGCGGGTGGGGTACAGAGCCGGAAGGGATCGTGCGGGTCCTCGCCTACCCGATGATAGCCGAGGATCATGGCCCTGGGACCCGGCCGGCTGCGAATCCAGCGGACGGCCGCCACGACCCGCTTGGTGCCCGGAAGCCTCAAGCGGACGACTCGGGCTTGCCCGCGCGTGCGAGCAGCAGGACCTCGAAGTCCGGGTCAGGGAATTCGAGCTCGGCCGTCGACAGCTCCTCTACTGCCACGCCATGGAGAAAGGCGACGGCGGCCAAGACGTTACCTACGGCCTCCACCTCCACCTGATCCTCACCGAAGACGTCCGCCAGGCTCCGGTGCAGCGAGGCCGATGTGAACAACCATTGCAGATGCCAGCCGTGGTCCTTGGTCTTGCTCAGCCCCGGGACGGTCAGCAGCAGAATCCCGCCCGGCTTCAGAATCCGGCGAACCGTCCGCAACGCGGCCTGAACATCGAAGATCAACTGGAGCGTTTGCGTCAGGATCACGCAGTCGAACGCGTCGGCGGGGATCCCCGTCCCATCGGCCAGATCCCCCACGATCGTGGCTCCCGGGCCCGGCGAGAGCCGGAGAACATGGGATCGCTCGACCCGATCGCCACCGTAGGCGCGTGTGTAGGTGTCCGAGTCGATCTCGAGCACATCTCCTCGAATGTCCTGCCTGTGCTCGGCGAGATAGCGCTCGATGTAGTACCGATCGATCGGGCGCCCGCGATCATAGCCCCATTCGCGGCTCAGCGGTGCGAGTCTGCGCAGGCCGCCCCACCGCACCATGCCGCGCGGCGGCCACCGCCGAAGCGCAGTCGCCATGTGCCCCAGCCGGCGCCTGGCGCCCTCGGGCACATACCGTCGCACAGCCGACCGTAGTCGTCCCACTCTACGACTCCTCCCCACCGCCCGGAACGAACGTTGCCAGCGCTCCAAGCCCCGGAAACACCCGACGTGCATCGGCGGCCAGCCCGAGCCCGAAGTGCCGGTCCATCCACCAGAGCGCTGCCGCATACGTCAGAAGGGCCGACAACACGGAGAGAGCGAGCCCTGTCGAGCCCTGAAGCAAGTTGACGGAACCGGCCGCGACCGCCGTGGCCATCGCCGTCCCCGCGAGCATGGCCAACAGCCGCCGAACGAGGCCCTCGGGAAGCCGATCCAGCGTCTGTCGCAGGTAGAAGAAGGCCAGCAGCTGACTCGCCAGCACCGCCGGCAACCATGCGATGGCCGCACCGTTGAGCCCAAAGGCGCTGGTCAGTGGCCAAAGCGACAGAAGGAGGCACACCGTCATCACGGCGCGCATATGCGTCGTCCGGTCCGGCCTTCCGATTCCCTGAAATAGCGGTCCGGCCACCTCGTCGAGCAACCCCACGACGTTCACTAGCGCGATGATCTGAATGAGGAGCACGCTCCCCGCCCACCTGGCTCCAAGGAGATCTCCAACCAGTCTAGGGGCGAGAACGGCCAGGAGCGCAGAAGCCGGCACGAGCAAGAGAGCCGTTGCGGCGAAGATCGACCCGAAGGCGAGCCGCGCTCTCCTGACCTCGTGTTGCAGCCTCGAGTAGACGGGAAACGCCACCTGGCCGACAACCTTGCCCGCGATCTCGGAGGGAAGGAAGCCCAAGCTGGCCGCCAAGAAATACAGGCCCACCTCGGCCGTACCAAGGCGCCTGGAGAGGATCATCCGAAGCCCGAAGTCGCCCGCGAGGGCGATCACCCCGTAAAGCCAGATCCAGCGGCCGAATTCGAAGAGGTCGCCCAACGTCCCCGACCGCCACGAAAGGCGTGGTCGATACGGGGCCGCAACGTACGAAAGAACGGCCCGCACCGTGCTGCCGCAGAGCGGGCCGACAACCAGCGCCCACACGCCTATGGGTCCCGCCAACGCGATCGACACGACGGTGTTCACGAGAGCCTCGGCCCAGCGAAGAGCAGCTAGGGACCGAAACCGAAGCTCCCGCATCAGAGTCGCGAGCCGCATGCTCGCCGACGCGTCGAGCACCGGTCGCAGTGCGAGCACGCGCAGAAGGTCCGTAGCTCGCGGCTCCGCGAACATCTCCGCAATCAGCGGGGCTGCCAGGAGAACAGCCAGACCTACGCCGAGCGCCCGGGATATGCCGACCGTCCAGGCCGCATCGAGGTGCGTTTCGCCAGCTTCGTCGCGCTGTACGAGAGCCTGCAGCATGCCGGGATCGGAGAGGCTCATGAGGAAGTTGATCGCAACCACCGAGATCGCGAACAGACCGAAGTCGTCCGGTCCCAGGATGCTGGCCAGGATCAGCAGGCGGAGGATGAAGATCCCCTTCACCCCGACGAGCTCTCCCGCCTGCCACAGGAGCGCACTCCCGGCGCGCCGCGCGAGACGGTCCATCATCCCGAGCGCGTGCCCGCATCGTCCGGCTCGCGGGACAGCCGGGAAAACAACTCACAGTAATCGCTGGTGACCGCATCGACCGAAAACGCTCGGGCGCGGTCGACTGCGGCCCGGCCGAGCCGCGCTCGCAGGTCGGGTCGATCGAGGAGAGACCGGAGGGTAGCCTCCAGAGCCGACCGATCGCCGGGGGGAATGAGCAGAGCGGCGCCGTCCTGCGCGATCTCCGGGATAGCCCCGACGCGTGTGGCGACGCACGGTAAGCCGCACGCCATCGCCTCGACGAGCGAGACGCCGAATGCCTCTTCCTCCGTCGGGTAAACGAAGGCATCCGAGGCCTGCAGGTATCGGTGCACGTCCTCGACGGCTCCGGTGAACAGCACACGGCCGCTCAAGGATCCCTCCTTCGCTCGCTCCTGCAATTCCGCATCGCAGCTGTAGATGTCGGCCGTGCCCGAACCGACGAGCACCAGGCGCGCGTCGTCGCGATCACGGCAGATCGCCTCCCATACGTCGAGGAGCAGGAACAGCCCCTTGGAGCGGACCAGTCGGCCGGCGTACGTGACCACGAAAGCGTCGAGCGGCAACCGCAGTAGAGCCCGGAGTCGCGCCCTCTCCGGGGCATCAACGGGCGAAAAGCGGTTCGTGTCCACGGCATTCGGGATGCGGACGATCTTCTTCCGAGGAAGGCCGGCATTCGAGAACTCGGCCGCAATGGGTGCGGAGATCGCAACGAACGCATCGGCGCCGAGAAGCCGACGGTTTCTGAGCCCCAAGAGCCAGCGAACCGGACGGTGAGACGGCTTCAGGCCGAGGCCTGCCAGGCCCGGCCGAAAGTACTCGCCGTTCAGCTCGCCGTTGTTGTCCGCCTTCAGCACGCAACGCTTGCTCAGACGCGCAGCCGCGAGAACGGCGGCGATCCCCAGGATCCGGAATCCGGAGACGAGGACGATGTCCCACTGGTCGCGCAGCCGAAGGAGAGCGCGATAGACCGACGGAATTGCGCCCCACTTGCAGGCGCGGCTGTCCCCCGCCGGGGGAACGCGATTCACCATGACGTTGTCCACACTCTCCGTCACCGGAAGACCGCTCGACGAGCGGCGCGTGACAACGAGGACAGGCCAACCGCTGGCGATGAGCTTGCTCGTCAGAAGACGCGCCTGTGTCTCACCGCCTCCAATGACAGGGTGAAACGTCTCGGTCACGACGCAAATGCGTGGAGGATCGGGCGGCACGGTGAGGTCATTCACTGGCACGACACGTGAGATCTCAAGACCGGTGACCGGCTCTTCCGCCCCTGATTCGCTTCAGCCAGAGATCGGCGAGCTGGCGGAGCGAGGGATCCTTGTAGAGCTGACCGCGCTTTCCGGTCGTTGTTATCAGCTTCACTTCTCCCGAAGCCACGGCGAGGATCGCTTTCACGTAGAGGTCGACGCCGGCGGCCTGGACTTCGCGCCAGACCCTCGGATAGCTCTTGCGGCCTATGGGAACGGCAGCCTGTGCAATCACCTCTCCGGTGTCGATCCCGGCATCCACCCGCTGGATGGTGACATAGGCCTCGCGTTCACCGTGATAGATCTCCCAGAACGTCGTCTTCTTCCCCCGATACTCAGGAAGCCGGCCATGATGGATGCCCAGCGTTCCGAGCCTCGGTATGCCGATCAGCTCCGGCCTCAAGATCGGCCCGCCGTAGATCAGGCCCAGATCGGGAGCCAGCCGCCGGACCCTCTCGATCACGCTGGCAGCGTGCACATCGTGAACAAGCTCGATGGCAGCCAGCGCCTCCCGCCGGCGTCGGTGGTGACCTGGATCGAACACCGCTCGCGCCCCGAACGCGGCTGCCTCGACCAACGCGATGGGCAAGCCGAGCACTCCTCTTCGGAGCCGAAGATCCCGGATCCGGCCTCGCACTCCTGTCGCCGAACCTTGGCAGAGGACGGCCAAGAGATCGAAGGATTCCTGTGTGCTCAACCGCGACACCAGGACATCGGCGCTCGCAGCCAGGAAGGGATCCGAGAAGAGAACGACCCGGATCGGCCTGGATACAGCTGCGCTTGGTACTTCCCCCGGTGGGCTCACGAATGCTCGTCCGAACGTCCGCGCGCCGAACCGATGACCGTGCGCGCCCCTGAGTTGACCATGGCCAACACCCGGTCTTTCGTCCGCTTCAGCCTGGGCTCCAGCAGTTGGGCTAGACGAACACGAGTCGATCCCCGCTCGAAGATCGCACCACCCTGCAGTGAAGAAGAGTAGACGACGAAGGCCTCGGGAGAGCCGCACACTTCGTCGATCAGCGCTCCGCTCAGAGTCGGACGGTGCTGCCAGTCAAAGTAAGCCGTCGTCTGGCTTTCATAACAATTCAAGGCGATGCGCTTTCGCGCGGCCAGCGGCTCGGTGTTTACGAAAACGAGCTCACCTGGCCGAATGTACCGGCGGATGTCGCGCTTACCCACGAAACGCGACCGGTAGTAGACGAAGTACTCGACGATGCGCAGGTCGTTCGGCGATCGGCCGACCACCTCGACGGCGGCCCGATGGGCGGCCAAGTGATCCGGGTGTTGGTCGAAACGGAAGGGGACCAGCAGGAATCGAGGCCGAAGTGCACCGATCAAGCGTTCCAGGGCGCTGCAAAGGGCGGCGCGGTGATGCGCCAACCGTCCGTCCGGCAAGGCCAGAAAGTGAAGGTTCCGGTCCGAAACGCCGAGCGCACGCATCGCACGGCGCGCCTCTCGACGACGAATGGAGGGCAGCTCGGCGGACGAGCTCTGAGCCCAAGGGAACGGCGGTGCGGGAGACCTGGCACCATCGGTCAGGTATACCACGTGGGCAGGGTTGTGCGCTGCGACGGCGCACAAGGTCGCGCCACACCCCAGAACCTCATCGTCCATATGAGGAGCCAGAACGGCCACCGAGCCCCGCAGGAAGTCCGCCGGCTCGATCAGAGGGCTATCGTCCACCGTCGTACTCCTCCCCACCGCTGAGCCAACCTCTCGCTGGCGCGCCAGAAGAAGTCGCGCAAAGCGGGGCGTAGCATATCTTCAGCACACTCCGCCGAGGCTTTCGGGATCGGCTGGAATAGAGTCCGAGCCTTCCTGCCGTCGCAAGGAGTCTGCCGAATTGGAAAAGCGAGAACTCGACAAGAACGGTCCGCGCGTTCTCGTCGTTGTGCCGGCCCACAATGAAGCGGCCACTATCGAGGACGTCCTGGTAGGCTTGCAGAGAGCCGCTCCGTCCTTCGATCGCCTGGTGATCGACGACGCCTCGACCGATGCAACGGCCGCTCTCGTCGATCACCTTGGGGAGAATCAGCTCAGGCTCCCTTGCCAGCTCGGATATGGAGGTGCGCTCCAGGCGGGCGTCCGGTATGCAATGAACGCAAGCTATGAGATCGTCGTCTTTTTCGATGCTGACGGCCAGCACCGGCCGGAGGATGTGCCCCGGCTGGTCGCCCGACTCGCCGAAGGAAAGGCGGACGTCGTGATTGGCTCAAGGTACGTGGGAGGGCAAGGATACGACGGACCCTTCGGCCGCCGTCTGGGCCAGCGCGTTCTCTCCG
>CAZEBA010000078.1:0-6181 GCA_964510615.1 uncultured Gemmatimonadota bacterium | reverse complement strand
TGGACATCCTGCCAGGTGATCTGGGCGACTCCCATACGATCCACATTATACCTCGACGCCGGTGGCCGGTCAGCGGATGTCCGGCGCCAGCCTGGCCCCATGGGTAAAGCCCCCGTCATAGGTGGGAGGTCCGGTGATTCTCCGGCGAGCGGTCGCTGACGAGCGGGATTAGGGCGTGACGACCCCGGCCGCGGAGACGCTGAACGCCAAGCCGGGCTCGACCCCCGTCCCCGGTGTGTCCACGACACGCGTGAGCGTGACACCGTTTGCGACCACGCCCTCGATGGAGGCGCCGGTCGGATTCTGCGCGCAGACGTTGGGATCGCTGATCCGAATCCGCTGCTCGGCGTCGATCGGGACGTCGTCGAACGTGATCTCCCACCGATCGGAGCCTGCCGCCTCCATGTCGAAGCGGGAGAAGCCCCGCCAGCCAGGATGGATGTGCGTTCGGCCGACCCCCTGCACGCAGCCGGGAAAACTCTGCGCGATGGCCGGATCGATCTCCGTCGCCGCGAGGTATTCGAAGCGCACCGTTGCCAAACCAGGCGCCCCGGATGGGCCGGCCGGCCCTCCGCTCCCACAGCCCGTCAACAGGAGCATCGTCCCCAACAGGGCACCTCGAGTAGGGCTCATGTCCAGGCAACGTCCAGACCCCGCATGATTCACACGCTCCTCCCGCGGACGCCGGGATCGCCCACGGGCCTGCCGGCTCGTTCCCTGCCGGTCTCGGCCCCCTCGTCGGGAGGCGGGAGGCGCCGGGGGGCGGCCCGCCGAGGGACCGCCCCTGTGACCGCGTGCGTTGGAGGGTGGATCCAGCTACCTCGAGCGCAGCGCGATATCTCCGTGGTCGGTCGTGAGGCTGAGGATTCCCCCTCCGCTTCCGAGGATCCCGTGGATCTGCCGGGCGCGGCCCGCTTGCGTGACGGTGAGCGGGAAGTCGGTCGCGATCGATCCGTTTGCCGTTCTTCCCCAGACTTCGGCGTTGGTGGCAGCCGGGATCCGCACCGTGACGTCGCCGTTCAGCGCGCTGAACTCGAGGTCTCCATCCCACACCGTGCGACCGATGGAGGCCCGGATATCACCGTTCAGCGTCCTGCCCATGGCGATCCCGGAGGTCGAGATGTCGATGTCGCCGCCCAGCGAGCGCGCGACGACGTCGCCGTCGAGTCCGGCAGCCTCCACCGCGCCGCCGATCGTCCCGCCGACGAAGTCACGACCGGCCGGCACCCGAACCTCGAACGTCACCGAGACGTCGTTGTTGCGCGAGGAGAGCTGGTTCTGGGCACCAGGCAGACACCGGTTCGGCAACTGCCCCGGCACGTCCGGATAGACCGCGCAGACGGTCACCCCGCTCTCCGTCTCCACGACATCGATGCGCACGGAAGACGGATCATCATCGTGTCCGGTCTTGCGGGCCACCACGTGAACCAGGCCGTCCGAGGAAGCCGAGGCCCGCACGTCTCCGGCGATGTTCTTGATCTCCACGGTGCCATCCGGAGCGATCTGTCCGCTCCACCGGAAGGTCACGGTGCTGCCCGAGCCGCTCCCACCCGGCGGTGGCGGGAACTCACCGGGACCCGGCAGTTCCGGACCGGTGACGTTGAGCTCACACGCGGCCAGCAGCGTCGCACATGCGGCGAGTATGAAAGCTTGTCGCTTGGACATCGTTCTTCCTCCTGAATCATCGGATTCCTTTGCCTGCAGCCGCGGCCGCGGATACGTCCGGGGCGAGTGCCCGAGGCGACGCACGGCCCCACCAGCCTGCCGTTCATCCGGTAAGCGGAAAAAAGGCGCGAAACACCTCAGGCCGCCGGCATCGCGTGTCGTTGGCGGGCCGGGACCGGGAAACGCAGATTGGCGTAGTTCGGACCTGCCGCCCAGCCGACGAGGGGTGCAGTGAACACCCGATCCGACTCAGGAATCACCGCGCTCGTTCAGAAGGTGGGAAGAGGTGAGCGAGCCGCGCTCGACGAGCTCGTGCCGCTGCTGTACGAGAGGCTTCGGGACCTGGCCCACCGGCGGCTCCTGCAGGAGCGCTCGGACCACACGCTGAACACCACCGCCCTCGTCCACGAAGCGTACCTGGAGCTCGTCGATATCCGCCGGACCGAGTGGAAGGACCGGGTGCACTTCCTGGCAGCAGCGTCCCGGGTGATGCGGAACATCCTCGTCGATTACGCCCGGCAGCGGAACGCCTACAAGCGTGGCGGCGGACGCGTGCGGGTGGAGCTCGACGACCAGAGACTGCAGCTCTCGGAGCAGTGTGCCGAAGCGGTCGAGGAGCTGCACGAGGCCCTGACCCGCCTTGATGCGATGAGCCCGCGCCAGAGCCAGCTGCTGGAGTACCGGTACTTCGGCGGCCTCAAGCTCGACGAATGCGCCGAGGCGCTGGGCGTGTCGCTCGCCACGGTGTCGAGGGAGATGAAGCTCGCGCGTTCCTGGCTGGCCCTGGAGCTCAACCCGGAGTTCGCCGTCTAGAGATCTGTCCTCGACGAGCACCGGCCGCCTGAGGCCCGATAGCGAGTAGCCGCGATGACGAACGAGCGCTGGCAAGAGGTACAGACGCTGTACTTCGAGCTCGCCGATCTCGGGCCCGAGGAGCGCGCGGTCCGCCTGGAGTCTCTGGCGAGAAGCGACCCGGAGCTGGGCGACCGACTCGGGCGCCTGCTGGCCGCGCACGACCGGAGCGACGAGCTGCTGGGCAGCTTCGACGACCTCCTCTCACAACTCGAATTCGAGACTCGCTCGCCTCCGAACGAAGAGCCGTCCGGCCCCGACCCGCACGGGCTGGTCGGTCGCACCATCTCGCACTACGAGGTGATCGAGTTGCTCGGCGCGGGGGGAATGGGGGTGCTCTACAAGGCGGCCGATGCGCAGCTCGGCCGCACCGTGGCGCTGAAGTTCCTGCCGCCCCAGTGGAGCCTCGACTCGGCCTTCAAGCAGCGCTTCCTGCTCGAGGCCCGGGCCGTGGCGGCCCTGGATCACAACAACGTCTGCACCATCCACGAGATCGGCGAGACGGAGGACGGTCAGCTGTTCATCGCGATGGCCTTCTACGAGGGCGAGACGGTCAGGGAGAAGATCGCCCGCGGACCGCTCGCGGTGGACGAGGCGCTCGACCTTGCAACGCAGGCGATGAGCGGGCTTGCCGCGGCCCACGGAGCGGGGCTGATCCACAGGGACATCAAGCCGGCCAACCTGATGGTGACGGAGAGCGGCGTCCTCAAGGTACTGGATTTCGGGCTGGCCAAGACCGCGGACGCCAGCCTCACCGAGCCGGGAATGCGGCTCGGCACGCCCGCCTACATGTCGCCCGAGCAGACCCGGGGCGAGGACGTGGACGAGGGAACGGACCTCTGGTCCCTGGGCGTCGTGCTGTATGAGATGCTGACCGGTCGGCGTCCCTTCCGCGGCGACGGAAACAGTGCGGTGATCCATGCGATCCGGCACGAGGATCCGGCGCCGCCCGGCGAGCTGCGCGAAGACGTGCCGGCGGACGTGGAAGAGCTGGTTCTCCGCTTACTGAGCAAGAACCCGAAGGCACGCCACCAAGCTGCCGAAGCGCTCTCCATCCAACCGACCGGCCCCGGTGCTCGTCAGGTCGGCGGAGCGGAGTCGACACCGACCCGCTACTCCCGCCTCCCGACCGGTCAGCACGCCGCGTTCTGGGATCTTCGCCGGCGGTCTCCCTGGCAGATCCTGGGCGGGTACGTCATCGCGGCATGGATCGTCCTTCAGGTCGCCGAGACGCTGGGTTCGCTGGTCGGCCTGCCTCTCTGGTTCGGACGGTCGCTTCTCGCTGTCCTGCTGCTGATCCTGCCGCTTCTGCTGGTCACGAGCCTGGTGCAGGCCACCCGGCGACCGGACGCACTCAGGGAGGATACGGCGCGGCGCCGGATGCGCCGGTTCTTCTCGTGGCGCCACACCGCCTACACGGTGGCAGCGGTTCTCCTGGTCCTCTCCGCAGCCACCGGCGGATACATGGTGATGAGGAGCCTGGGCATCGGCCCGGCGGGCACCCTCATCGCGAGCGGCAGGCTGGACGACCGGGCTGCGGTCCTCCTGGCCGACTTCGAGGCGAGAGACTCGGCGCTGGCCGGCACCGCGACGGAGCTGTTCAGGGTGGACCTGTCGCAATCCCCGAACGTGAGGCTCGTCGGGTCGGCCGAGGTGGCCGCGGCCCTCGAGCGCATGGCCCGGAGTCCGGCCACGCCGCTCGACGCCGAGCTCGCTCTCGAGATCGCCCGCCGGGAGGGGTTGCAGGCGGTGATCGGGGGCCAGATCCGACGAGCGGGAACGGGTTACCTGCTGTCGGCCCGGATCGTGGCGGCGGCGGACGGTCAGGTACTGGCGTCCCGGCGGGAGACGGTGACCGATTCCACCGGCCTGATCGAGGCCATCGACAAACTGTCCCGGAAGGTGAGGGAGCGGATCGGAGAGTCCTTCCGGTCGATTCAGCAGAGCCCGCACCTGGAGCAGGTGACCACATCCTCCCTCGAAGCGCTGCGGAAGTATTCCGAGGCCAGGGCGGCCTATCGGAACGACAACTGGGAGCGGGAGCTCGCCCTGCTCGAGGAGGCGGTGGCCCTGGACACGAGTTTTGCCATGGCCTGGAGGAGGCTGGGAGCGATCCTGCTCAACCGAGGTGAGTCATCGAGGGCCAACGAAGCGCTCACGCGGGCCTACCGCCATCGGGATCGGCTCACCGAGTGGGAGCGCTACGGCACGAGTGCCAGCTACCACATGATCGTCACCCGTGAGTATGACCGGGCGATCGCGGAGTGGGAGAATCTGTCGGCGCTCGTCCCGGACAACCCGGGCGCATATACCAACCTGGGCCTCATCTACATCTGGCGGCGGGAGTTCGCCCGGGCCGAAGAGATGCACGCCAAAGCCCTGGCCCTGGACTCCACCAGCGTGGCCGCCTGGCAGAACCTCGCCGTCAGCCAGGCTCACCAGGGGCGGTACGCGGACGCGATCCGGACGCTGGAACGGTTCGACCAGCGCTTTCCGGGCAGCTCGAGCACCGACTACTTCACCGGCCTCATCGAGGCGGGGCGAGGTGACTACGACGGAGCCGAGGCGGCGTTTCAGTCTCTCCGCGACGAGAGTGGCGGGAGCCTCTTCTGGACGGAATACGCCGAGAGCGGTCTCGCCGCGGTCCGCATGGTGCAAGGCCGGCTCGGCGATGCCGAGCACCACCTCGCCGGCGGGATGGCCGCGAGCGAGCAGCGTGGCCTGATGGACAGATACCTCCAGAGCGCCTCCAGCCTGGCAGCCGCGGAGATCCTCGTGCGCGAAGATCCGGCACGGGGAGTGGAACGATTGGAGGCGGCGCTCGAGCGGGCCGGACTCGAGAGCCTGCCCCCGCTCGATCGTCCCTATCTCACCGTGGCCGGCGTGTACGCTCTCGGCGGCGATCCGACGCGGGCCAGGGAGCTTCTCGTCGACTTCCAGCGGGAGGTGCCGGACCCACCCAGGGGATCGGAGAGCGACCTCCACGGAACGCGCGCCACCATCGCCCTCGCCGAAGGACGTCATGAGGAGGCGGCGGATGAGTTTCGGCTCGCTGCCGCGGCAGCACCCTGCCCCACCTGCTGGCTACCCGAGTTGGCGTGGGCCTACGACCTCTCCGGCCAGGCCGATTCGGCGATCGCCATCTACCAGCGCTACCTGGACACGCCGGACTTCAATCGGCTGCGCGTGGACGGGAGCTGGCTCGCGCGTACGCACGAGCGGCTCGGCGAGCTCTACGACGGACGGGGCGACGGCAAGAACGCGGCACTCCACTACAGCCGGTTCGTGGAACTCTGGGAGCAGGCCGACGACGAGCTGCAGCCGCGCGTCCGGGCGGCGCAGCGTCGGCTGGAGGAGCTCCTGGCACTGCAGGGATGAGAAACCCCGCCTACCTCGCCCTGGCCCTCGTGCTGATGCTCGGCGTTCACTTCCTCCCGACGCCGCCATCCGTCGAAGCGGCAGGCGAGGTCGTAGCGCTCACCGTCGAGGGGAAGGCCTGCCTCGGCATCCTCGCCTTCGCCGTCGTTCTCTGGGTTTCGGAAGCGCTTCCGTTTGCGATCACTTCTCTCTTCGTGATTCTTCTCATCCCGGTGTTCGGGATCGAGGACACGTGGCGACATCGATGCTGATCATGGGAGCGTTCTAGCGGTTCTCCGCCGCCCCC
>CAZEBA010000077.1:0-6210 GCA_964510615.1 uncultured Gemmatimonadota bacterium | reverse complement strand
CGTGATCTCCTCCATCCCGCGCTTCGTGTCGCGCACCTGGAGCTCCAGCTCCTGGATGTGGATGGAGGTGTACACGTCGTCCTTCACGAGCCGCTCCGAGAGCACGATCGCGTCCTCGAAGTTGTGGCCGTACCAGGGCATGAAGGCGACGAGGAGGTTCTGGCCGAGGGCGAGCACGCCCTGATCCGTCGCGGCGCCGTCCGCGATCACCTGACCCTTCCGGACCCGATCGCCGAGCTTGACGATCGGCCTCTGATCGATCGAGGTGTCCTGGTTCGTCCTCCAGAACTTCTTCAGCCGGTACCGGTCGTACTGCGTCAGTCGCACGAGCGGGACGTCGGCGGCGCCGCCACGCGGCTGCCCGGTGTCCACCACGATCTCGTTCGCGGTGACCTTGGTGACCGTGCCGGCGCGGCGCGCCAGCACGACGGCACCGGAATCCTCCGCCACCTTCTGCTCGAGACCCGTACCGACCAGAGGGGCATCGGGGAAGAGCAGCGGCACGGCCTGCCGCTGCATGTTCGAGCCCATCAGCGCCCGGTTGGCGTCATCGTGCTCGAGAAACGGAATGAGCGCAGGCGAGACGGCGACGATCTGGTCCGGAGCCACGTCCATGAAGTCGATTTCGTCGGGCGGAAGCAGCGGGTAGTCGTCCCGGCGGCGGCAGAGGACGAGGTCTCGGCGGAATCTGCCTTCCTCATCCAGCTCCGCGTTCGCCTGCGCGACCGTGTACTCCTCCTCCTCGCTGGCCGAAAGCCACACGATCTCGTCGGTGACCTGGCCGTCGACCACGCGGCGATACGGCGTCTCGAGGAAGCCGAGCTCGTTCAGCCGCGCATAGGTCGTCATCGATGTGATGAGTCCGATGTTCGGGCCTTCCGGGGTCTCGATCGGGCACATCCGTCCATAGTGGGAGTAGTGCACGTCCCGAACCTCGAAACCCGCCCGCTCGCGCGTCAGCCCGCCCGGTCCCAGCGCGCTCAGCCTTCGCTTGTGCGTGAGTTCGGCGAGCGGGTTCGTCTGATCCATGAACTGGCTGAGCTGCGAGCTGCCGAAGAACGACTGGATGACCGCACTTACCGTTCGCGCGTTGACCAGGTCGTCGATCGAGAGCTTCTCGGGATCACTGTTGATGGACATGCGCTCCCTGACGAGACGCGCCATGCGGGAGAGCCCCACCGAGAACTGGTTCGCGATCAGCTCTCCGATCGAGCGGACCCGCCGATTGCCGAGGTGGTCGATGTCGTCGGTGTAGCCTCGGCCTTCGTTGAGCTCCACCAGGTAGCGCAGGATGGCCACGAAGTCGTGCGGGGTGAGGACAGCCGTGCCTTCGGATGGCAGCTCGAAGTCCAGCAGGCGATAGACATCCTTCAGCCGCTGGTTGACCTTGTGCCGCCCGACCCGTCCCAGGTCGTACCGCTTCGGGTTGAAGAAGAGGCGATCCAGGGCGGTGCGCGCGGTCTCCAGGTTCGGTGCCTCACCCGGACGCACGAGGGAGTAGATGGAGTGCAGCGCCGCCGCCTCGCTGTTGGTCGGGTCCTTGGCCAGCGTGTTCTTCACCAACGGCGACTCGCCGCGCGGCCCGCCTGTGAAGATGAGGGCCTCTCTCACTCGTTTCTTGCGCAGCTGGGCGAACAGCTCCTCGTCGAACGGGTCACCCGCCTCCGCGAGCACCTCTCCCGTGGATGGATCGACGACGTCGCCCGCGAGCTGCGGCGTCTGGCTCCAGTCTCGCCGCATGGCCAGGTCCGAGAACGCACCCCGCATCGGTATGAACGCCGCGCTGGAATAGGCCTGGACGTACTCGATCTCGGCCCGTTGAAGCCGGGAGACCAGCTCCTCGGTCAGCTCCTGGCCGCGCCGCGCCAGGAACGCCTCGGGGTCATCGAAGACCGGCACGTCGGCGACGCCGGCCGCCGTGAAGCGGCGGAAAAGAGTGTCGTCCAGCCGGTCACCCGCGGCGCCGAGCCGGGCGCCGCTCTCGGGGTGGTCCACGCCGTCCGCCAGCCACAGTGGATCCATCTCCTCCGGATCCGACCCCTCGAGCTCGAGCGTGCTGGAATCTCCGGCGAACTCGGGGTTCGGGATGCTCTCGGCGAGCAGCGTCCCCAGCACCTCTCGACGTGCACCCCCCTCCTCGACCGGACCCGTGATATCGAACTCGCGGATGTCGTAGAAGAGATCGAGGATGTCGCCGTCGGTCCCATAGCCGAAGGCACGCAGGAGGGCAGTGGCCGGGAACTTCTTCTTCTTGTCGATGTGGACATAGATCACATCGTGGATGTCGAGCGTGAACTCGACCCAGGAGCCGCGGAACGGGATGATCCGGGCGCTGAACAAGCGGGTCCCGTTCGGGTGAACGGTCTCCTCGAAGACCACGCCCGGCGAACGGTGCAACTGGCTCACGATCACGCGCTCGGCCCCGTTCACGACGAACGTTCCCTGCTCCGTCAGCAGAGGCAGATCGCCGAGATACACCTCCTTCTCAAGGATGTCGCGCGGCCGCTTCTCTCCATCGGCCAGCGTCTCGTACATGATGAGCCGGAGGGTCGCCTTCAGCGGGGCCGCGTACGTCATGTCCCGCTCGATACATTCGCCTACCGAGTACTTCGGCTCCCCGAGCCCGTAGGAGACGAACTCGAGCGAGAAGTTCTCGTTCACGTCGCTGATCGGGAAGATCTCGTTGAACACCCGCTCGAGCCCGAGATCCTTCCGCTCTTCCGCGTCCCTGTCGACCTGCACGAGTCGATCGAACGCCTGCAGCTGCACGTCCAGATAGTGCGGCATCGGCATCGACGGACGTAGCTTCGAGAACGAGACGACCGATTTGGCTGGCTTCGACAACGTCGCCCTCTCCTGGCTGTTAGATGAGATGAAGGGCCGCGCCCCGGCGGCCGGGCGGAGCTAGGTGCCGGGGTCCGGAACGCACGGCGCCCCGGACCCCGGCGCATGGCGCCGGGGAGCCGACCCACGTCGGTTCAGAACCCCTGCTGTGCAATCGCGAGCCCAGTCGGCGTTCCTCGCTGGGCTTACTTGATCTCGACGGTCGCGCCCTGCTCTTCGAGCTTGGCCTTGATCGCCTCGGCCTCTTCCTTGCTGACCGCTTCCTTGACGGTTCCCGGGGCGTTGTCCACGACGTCCTTGGCCTCCTTCAAGCCCAGGCTGGTGACCTCGCGGACGACCTTGATCACCTGGATCTTCTTGTCGCCCACGCCCGTGAGAACGACGTCGAACTCCGTCTGCTCCTCCTCGGCCCCGGCGGCGGCACCCCCGGCAGTTCCCGCCATGACGGCCGCGACGGGCGCGGCGGCCGTGACGTTGAACTTGTCCTCCATCTTCTCCTTGAGCTCCGCCGCCTCCAGGACGGTGAGCGATCCGATCGCTTCCAGCAGCTCGTCGACTTTGCTCATCTAGTTGGCTCCCTGCTCCGTGTCCCCGGCCGCCTGCACCCTGGCGACCTCCTCGATCAAGTACGCGATATCGCGGATCACTCCGCCCAGCACGCCCGCGATCCCGGCCACCGCAGCCGTCAGACCGCCGGCGATCTGCCCCAGCAGCTCCTCGCGAGAGGGAAGGTCGGCCATCGCCTCGACGTTCTCCGACGTCACGACCTGCCGTTCCACCAGGGCGATCTTCACGACCGGCCGACTGTCATGCTCCTTGGCGAAATCCCGGATGATCTTGGCCGGCCTGACCGGGTCGCCGCCGCCGAGGAGGAGCCCGGTGGGCCCCACGAGGTACTCGTGCAGGGCATCGAGCTCGAGCCCCTCGATCGCCCGCCGAGTCAGGGTGTTCTTGGCCACCCGGTACTCGAGCCCTCCGGCCCGCACTCTCGCCCGGAACTCCGTCAACTCCTTCACGTCCAGGCCGGTGAAGTCGGTCAGGAAGATCGAGTCGGCCTCACGAAGCCGTGCTGCCAGATCCTCGGTGACTCGCTGCTTCTCGTCGAATCTCATCCCGTTCCGCGTCCCCTTCGCAGTGACGGCCGATTGTTACTTGGCGCGCCGGAAAAGGTTCGGGTCGATCGACACGCCGGGCCCCATCGTCGAGCTTACCGTCACGCTCCTGACGTACGTCCCCTTGGCTCCCGCCGGCTTGCTTCGCATGATCGCGTCGGCGAGGGCGTTGAAGTTCGCCACCAGCCGCTCGGTGTCGAAGCTCACCTTGCCGATCGGCGCGTGAACGTTGCCCGTCCGATCGACGCGGAATTCGATCTTGCCGGCCTTCGCGTCTCGAACCGCCCGACCGACTTCCATGGTGACGGTCCCCGCCTTCGGGGTCGGCATCAGGCCGCGGGGGCCGAGAATCCGTCCCAGCTTCCCCACGTCCTTCATCAGATCGGGAGTTGCGATGGCCACATCGAAGTCCAGCCACCCCTCCTCGATCTTGGCGATGTACTCGGTTCCGACGTGGTCGGCCCCGGCCTCCTCTGCCTCCCGAGCCCGCTCCCCCTGGGCCAGCACGAGCACCCTCACGCTTCGGCCCGTGCCGGCCGGCAGCACGACGGTGCCTCGCACGATCTGGTCGGCCTTGCGCGGGTCCACGCCCAACCGGAACACGGCATCCACGCTCTCGTCGAACCCGGCAAACGCGAGCTCCCTGACTTTTTCGAGAGCCGGGCTCGGCTCCCATCGGGAACCGGCCTCGATCGTCGCGGCCGCGCCCCGGTATCTCTTTCCTCGCTGCGGCATCAGTCCGCCACCTCGATTCCCATCGAGCGAGCCGTCCCGGCGATCATCTGGACCGCCGCCTCCACATCGTTGGCGTTGAGGTCCTCCATCTTGATCGCCGCGATCTTGCGGAGCTGATCGCGGGTCACGACCCCCACCTTCTGGCGGTTCGGCTCGGGCGATCCGGCGCCCACCCCGGCTTCCTTCTTCAGGAGCTCGGCCGCCGGCGGCGTCTTGGTGATGAAGGTGAAGCTCCGGTCCGCGAACACCGTGATCTCGACCGGGATGATCGTACCCGCCTGAGGCGCCGTCCTGGAGTTGAATTGCTTGCAGAACTCCATGATGTTGACGCCGTGTTGCCCGAGAGCCGGTCCCACCGGCGGCGCCGGATTCGCCTGCCCCGCCGGGATCTGTAGCTTGATAAAGCCGATCTGCTTCTTGGCCATCTATTCCCTGCGCCTCAGTATCCCTTGAGCTGCGTATAGTCCAGCTCGACGCTCGTCGGACGTCCGAAGAGGCTGACCTGCACCCGCACCTTGCCCTTGTCCGCGAACACCTCTTCCACCGTGCCGCTGAAGTCGCTGAAGGGACCCTCGGTGACCTCGACCACCTGGCCCTTCCGGAACGGGATCTCCTCGGTCGGCCCGGCCTCCTCGAGCTCGTCGGCGATCCCCAGGATCTTGTTGACCTCCTCCTGTTTGAGCGGCTGCGGGGTGGTCCCTCCTCCCACGAACTTGATCACGCCCTGCGTGCTGCTGACGAGGTGCATCGTCTCCTGGTTCAGATGCATCTGGATCAGGACGTACCCGGGGTACAGACGTTTCGTCGACTTGACCTTGCGCCCGCCCTTGATCTCCACGACCTCCTGGGTCGGGACCACGATCTCCCGGATCTCCTTCTCCTCCGGATCGTCACCGGGCATGTCCGCGACCTTCCGCTCGAGAAGGGTCTTCACCTTGTTCTCGTGCCCGGAATAGGTCTGCAGCGCATACCACTGCACGTCCTGCTTGCTCTGCGTCTCAGCCACTGAACAGATCCACTATCGAGCGTACGAGCCACGAAAACGTCGCATCCATGGCGCCAATGATGAACGCCAGGATGATGACGAAAACGAGGATGACGATCGTGGCGTTGCGCAGCTGCTCGCGATCCGGCCAAGTGACCCGCCGCATCTCGACCTGGACCTCCTCGACGAACGTCTGCGTCTTCTTCACGATTCCAGCCAAGGCTTCAACTCCGCCTGGCGCGGCACAGCCCGCGCGGCACCTCGGGACACGAAAACCCGGCCCGACGCGATCCCGTCGGCCGGTTCAGAGCGGACGACACGGCGCGTCAGCGCGTCTCTTTGTGCGGCCTATGCGCGTTGCAGCGGGGGCAGTACTTCCTGAACTCCACCCGCTCCGGGTGCTTGCGCTTGTTCTTCGTCGTCGTGTAGTTGCGCTCGCTGCACTCGGTGCACTCGAGCGTCACCCGGTCCCTCATGGTCTACTCTAGGATTTCGGTGACCACGCCGGCGCCGACCGTGCGGCCCCCCTCGCGG
>CAZEBA010000076.1:266-6261 GCA_964510615.1 uncultured Gemmatimonadota bacterium | reverse complement strand
ACCAAGACCGACCAGCAACTGATCGAGTTCCTGATGCGGGTCGAGGTGCCCCTGCTCTTCGTGCTCACCAAGATCGACAAGCTGAACCGCGCCGGCCGCCAGCGCGCCGTCGCGTCGCTGCGGGCGGCGCTGGAGGTTCCGGAGGATCAGGTGCTCGCCACCTCCGCCCGTACCAAGGAGGGCACGCAGGACCTGCTCGCCAGCCTGGAGCACCTGGTGGACTCGGCCGAGGCGTCCACCGGAGGCACCGTCGCCTCCTAGGCGCCGGAGGCACGGTGGCCTCGTAGGCGCCCACCGGAGGACCGCCGTCTCGTAGGACCCCCCTTCTCGCCGCCGCCCTCGACGCGTATGGTGGTGGGCCAGTGTCCCGATTTCCCCATCCGCAGGAGGCAAACGTGAACCGCTCACTTCTTGCAGCGCTCGGTCTGCTGCTCGCCGCCGCACCGGCCATGGCACAAGACCCCACCGTCGTGGATCCGGACCACTATAAGGTGGAGTTCGAGAACGACTACGTGCGGGTGCTCCGGGTCACGTATGGCCCCGGCGAGCAGTCGGTGATGCACTGGCACCCGAATCTCGTCGCCGTGATGCTCACGGACGCCAACTTCCTCATGCACGCTCCGGACGGAACGAGTGAGGGATTCCAGACCACCAAGGGCCAGACGACGTGGACCGATTCGGGCACCCACCTTCCGGAGAACGTTGGCGACGCCGAGGCCAAGGTCATCCTGGTCGAGCTGAAGGAGCCGGCCGAGGACGAGTGCATGTAACGGCCCGCCCGCTTCGTGCGTCGATCCCCGGGCACCGCCCGGGGATCGGCCCGCCCGGTTTCCCGCGAGCATCGCCCTTCCTTACCAGGGACCGGGACTTCGCCCGCTTCCCGGGCATCGAGCTCGTCTCCCCGAGCGTTACTCCCTTCTGATTCCTCTTACCACTCGCGGGTCGAACGGTGGTCTGGGCGCCGTGCCACCACCATCCACTCGACGTCACGCCGGCCGCGGTTCCCCCTTGCATGGGTGAACGAATCCTCGCGAGAAAGGACCTCGAAACCGTTCTCGGCGAGTTCGGCCTCCGCGAGGGCGCGGGCGATGGTGTGCGCGGCTGTCTGGGTTTCCCGAGGGGCGTTCGGGTTGGACGGCTGAAAGTCGAGCATCACCAGCCTGCCGCCCGGCTCGAGCGAGTGCAGCATCGCCGTGAGCATCGCCTCGGGCTCCGTCATCTCGTGATAGGCATCGACGACGAGTATGGCGTCCAGCGAGTCAGGCGGCAGGCCGGGATCATCGACCTGGCCCCGCACGACCTCGACGGTCGTCAGACCGTCGCGGTCGACCCGGTCGCGCAGTCGCCCGAGGACATCAGCGTCGATGTCCACCGCGAACACCCTGCCGGTGGCTCCCACCGCTTCGGCCAGCTTCGCCGTGAAGTAACCTCGGCCGGCCCCCACGTCGGCGACTATGCTCCCCTCGCCGACCTGCAGCGCCGAGAGCACCTCGGCGGGACGCTGCCACCTGTCTCGGTCGGCGTCGCCCTGGGCCGAGATGGCCTGCGGAAGCGCGAGCGCGGCTGTCCACGCGCCCAGCAGGCTCCAACCCGGCCGCTGCATGCGCCATCGCGTATTCAAGGTGCAAAATCTCGGCTCATCGCATGGGGAATTCCACCACTTGCGCTGCCGGGAAGATCCCGACAGATGGGCGGGGCGCCCCTGCCTTAGCTTGGTGGCGGCGGGCCGGTCGGTTGGCACGATTTGGGCACCATCCCTGGAGGCCGCGATGAGCGAGACCCAGCAGCGTGTCTTCTACGAAGGACTGATCGCCGGCCTGATCGGCTACATCACGGTGGCGCTGGTCCTGGCCATCGTGGATCTGGCGATGGGCCGCTCCCTATTCTATACGGTCGCCACGCTGGGTGAGGCCGTCTTCGGTGACACCGGCGCCGCTGACTCGGCGGTCACACCGGCGGCGGTCTTCACGTACAACGGTGTCCACATCCTGGCGTTCGTGATCTTCGGCGTCCTGGTCGCCTGGCTGGTCGTGGAGACGGAACTCCACCCGGCGATCTGGTACGTCGCGTTCATGGCGCTCCTGGCCGCCTTCTTCCTCGCCACCGTCCTTGCGGCCGGGGCCAGCGCCGCCCTGGGGGAGTCCCTGGCCTGGTGGAGCGTGGTGCTCGCCAACGTGCTGGCCGCGCTGGCGATGGGCTGGTACCTCCATCGCGCCCATCCGCGGCTGCTACGTCATGTCAGCGAGCACGGCGACCCTGAGCTGGAGGAACCGGAGCCTTAGCTCTTCCCTAGAGATGTCCGCTCAGTGACCTCCGGCTCCGCCCTCGTGCCTGGTTTATCGAAGGTGCACCTGACGATCCGTGGCTGACGGATTCGCCTTCGGCAAGTCCTGATCCGAAACGAAAAGCCCGGCTTAGCCGCCGGGCCTTTTCTGCTACTCCCCCACTGAGCCTCGTGCTCTCCCGCGACGCGATCGTCGGACGCCGAGCGTACCGCCCAGTCACCGAGAGCCCTGCGTATCTCGCGAAGCGAGTATCGGACGCCCTACCGAAAGCCGTGCGTGTCCCGCGAAGCGAGTATCGGACGCCCTACCGAGAGCCGTGCGTATCTCCTGAAGCGAGTATCGGACGCCCCGCGGACTCACCGAATGCTCGAGACACGAGCGTCCGCCAACTCGCGGAACGGAGATACCACGGCTATTACGACGGCAACCGCACGCTCAACGTCAGCCGCCCGCCGGAGCGCGGGTCGTAGATTGCCAGGTTGGCGATGTCGCCGGGCTGCAGCGTCTCCACGATCTCGTGGTAGTCCTCGACGCTGTCGACCTGATGGCCGTTGATGTCCTGGATGATCACGCCGGGCTGAATGCTGGCCCGGCCCAACGGACCCGTCCGGTCCACGTCAGCGATGATCACGCCGGAGACGTCCGTGTCCACCTCGAGGCCGGCGCGCCGCGCGTCGTCCAGGTCGCGCACGCTCACGCCCAGGTGATCCGAGATGGAGCTGGGTGTCGCGGCCGAGGCGACCTGCGCGTCCGTCGGTCGGGCCTGCAGCTGCACCTTTACCTTCTCCGGCTTCTTGTTGGAGCGCCGGATGATGCCGATGGTCACCGTCTCGCCCGGCTCGTGCGCCCGCAGCTCACGCTGCAGCTGGCTCACGGTGTACACGGTGTGGCCTTCCAGCGAGACGATCACGTCGCCGCGCTCCAGGCCGGCGTCGCGCGCCGCGCTCTCTCCCGATCCGAGCGCCCCGAAGTCCTGCACCACCACGCCCGCGACCTCGTCGAGGCCGTAGAACTCCGCATCCTCGGCCGACACGTTGGTGACCGAGACCCCGAGAATCGCCCGCCGGACCTCGCCGAACTGGATCAGATCATCGACGACCTCGCTCACGAGCTCGATCGGGACCGCGAAGCCGTATCCCTGGTTGAAGCCGGTCGTACTGGAGATCGCCGTGTTCATGCCGATCACCTCCCCTCGCACGTTGACGAGAGGACCGCCCGAGTTGCCGGGGTTGATCGCGGCGTCGGTCTGGATGAAGTCCTCGATCGCCGCGTTGCTCGCCCGGGCCAGGATGTTGATGTTTCGTCCCTTGCCGCTGACGATCCCCACCGTCACCGTGCTTTCCAGCAGGCGTCCCGCGCCGAGCGAGAAGCCCGGGCTCCCGATCGCCAGCACCCACTCGCCCACTCGGGTCCGGTCCGAGGAGCCAAAGGGGATCGAGGGCAGATCGCTGGCATCCACCTTGAGCAGGGCCACGTCCGTGTCGGGGTCGCGTCCGATCAGGCGGACGTTCACGAACTCCCTTCGGTCCGCCAGCTGGACGGTGATTTCTTCGGCCTCGGCGACGACGTGGTTGTTCGTCACGATGTAGCCGTCCGGGCTGACGATGAAGCCCGATCCGCTGCCCTGCACGAGGCCGGGCTCGTCCTGTGGCTGACCGAAGAAGTCCCTGAACGGCTCCGGCAGCGGCGGCACGTTCCGGGCATTGCGGCTCGTCCGGGCGACCCGGATCGTCACCACGGCCGGGGCGATCGCCTCCACGATAGGGGCGAAGCCGTCGGAGACCGTCAGGTTGCCGAGCTGCTGGAGCTGTTCCTCCGATGCCCCGAACTGGATCGCGGGCGTCCCGCCGGCGAAGGATGCCGGCGTGAGGTCGAGCTTGGCGGCGAACCCGAGGCCCAGCGCGAACGCGAGCAGCGCCACGAGGATCAGATTGAGCTTGGAGCGAAGTGCGTCGTTCATCGTTTCGTGTCTCTTCTGCTGTCGTTGGCTGTCACGTCTTCGTGTTCTTGTCGACTGTCGCTACCGGTAGCGGGCCGGGCGGTTCCCCGGAGTCCCACTCGCCGGTGCCCGGCGCGTTGCAAGGATTTGATACACGGTACCGCCGCCGAGTTGCATCGCGTCCCCGCTCGCACCTCCAGATGATGCAACGGGCCATCCCGGACCGGCGTTCCGGAACGGCCCGTCGCCGTGCCGGGAAACGCGGCGCTTCTACTCGTTCTCCTCCACGATCTCGTAGTCGGCCTCGACGACGCCCTCCTCGTCAGCGGCTTCGCCCTCAGGCTCCGAAGCGGCCTCGAAACCGCCGTCGGTCGCGGCATCCGATGCGGCGCCCGCCTTGGCGTACATCTGCTGCGCGGCGGCCTGCACCGCCTGGTTGAC
This sequence comes from uncultured Gemmatimonadota bacterium, assembly GCA_964510615.1. Taxonomy (GTDB): domain Bacteria; phylum Gemmatimonadota; class Gemmatimonadetes; order Palauibacterales; family Palauibacteraceae. Next base: position 1,596 of record CAZEBA010000076.1, on the reverse strand, counting down.
CCGCTCGGTCGCCGCCTGGATATCGGAGTGCTGGCCCTCCTTCAGCGCCTTCTTGCCTTCCTCCAGCGCCTCCTCGATGCCCTTTCGGGCCGCGTCGTCGATCGCCTCCTTCCAGTCCTCGAGGTTCTTCTCGGTCTGGTAGACGAGCGAGTCCAGCCGGTTCCGCGCGTCGACCTCTTCGCGCCGCTTCTTGTCCTCGTCAGCGTGTTCCTCGGCCTCGTGGACCATGCGGTTGATGTCCGCCTCCGACAGCCCTGAGGAAGCCTCGATGCGGATCTTCTGCTCCTTCCCGGTCGCCTTGTCGAGCGCGCTCACGTGCAGGATGCCGTTCGCATCGATGTCGAAGGTCACCTCGATCTGGGGCACGCCCCGGGGCGCCGGAGGGATGCCGGTGAGCTGGAAGCGCCCGATGGTCTTGTTGTCCTGCGCCATCTTGCGCTCGCCCTGGAGCACGTGGATGTCCACCGTTCCCTGATTGTCCTCGGCCGTCGAGAAGATCTCGCTCTTCTTGGTCGGGATCGTCGTGTTGCGCGTGATCAACGTCGTCATCACCCCGCCCAGAGTCTCGATCCCGAGCGAGAGCGGCGTGACGTCGAGCAGGAGTACGTCCTTCACGTCCCCCGCGAGCACTCCGCCCTGGATCGCGGCCCCGATGCCGACGACCTCGTCCGGGTTCACTCCCTTGTGCGGCTCCTGTCCGAAGAACTCGCGCACGATCTCCTGGACCTTCGGGATCCGGGTGGAGCCGCCGACGAGGATGACCTCGTCGATCTTCGACGGCTCGAGGCCCGCATCGGCCAGCGCCTTCTTCATCGGATCGATCGTGCGCCGCAGCAGGTCATCCACCAGCTGCTCGAACTTGGCCCTCGTCAGGGTGAGGTTCAGGTGCTTGGGTCCGGATTGATCGGCCGTGATGAACGGCAGGTTGATGTCGGTCTGCGTCGTGCTCGAGAGCTCGATCTTCGCCTTCTCCGCGGCCTCCTTCAGCCGCTGCAGCGCCATCGGGTCCTTGGAGAGATCGATCCCCTGATCCTTCTTGAACTCCTGCACCAGCCAGTCGATGACCCGCTGGTCGAGGTCGTCCCCTCCGAGGTGCGTGTCGCCGTTGGTCGACTTCACCTCGAACACTCCATCCCCCAGCTCGAGGATCGAGATGTCGTACGTACCGCCCCCCAGGTCGAAGACGGCGATCATCTCCTCGGCGTTCTTGTCGAGGCCGTACGCGAGCGAGGCGGCCGTCGGCTCGTTGATGATCCGCAGCACCTCGAGACCGGCGATCTTGCCGGCATCCTTGGTCGCCTGCCGCTGGGCGTCGTTGAAGTAGGCCGGG
>CAZEBA010000076.1:0-256 GCA_964510615.1 uncultured Gemmatimonadota bacterium | reverse complement strand
CTTCTGCCGGATCATGGCCGAGATCTCCGGCGGGGTGAACGACTTGCCCGCGTGGGAGACCTTCACCTGCACGCGGTCCTGGGCGTCGCACTCGATCTTGTAGGGGACGAGCTTACGCTCGGATTCCACCTCGGAGCACTTGCGTCCCATGAAGCGCTTGATCGATGCGACCGTGTTGACCGGGTTCGTCACCGCCTGCCGCTTGGCGACCTGTCCTACGAGTCGCTCCCCGTCCTTGGTGTAAGCGACGACCGAG
>CAZEBA010000075.1:0-6346 GCA_964510615.1 uncultured Gemmatimonadota bacterium | reverse complement strand
AACTCCCGCTCCTTCATCACCGCCCGTCCCAGGGCCAGACCGAGCGCCCGGCCGCCGGCCAGCAGATAGGCGGGGGCCGCCCACGCGAGGTGAACGGCGAATTCGGCGGCGATCCCGATCCGCAGCTCGGGATCGGTGGCGAGCCCCTCGCGCGCCCGCTCCAGCAACTCCGGCGTGCCGAGGATGATCACGACCAGCACCAGCGAACCTCCCAGCCCGATGATCCCCAGACACAGCGCCGCAACGCTCAGCAGCAGACAGCCGTTCGCCAGGCGGCGGCTCACCCGGGCCAGGGTCGCGTACGGCAGGCGAAGGGCGCTCACCAGCGCCGCCAGCACGGTGTTAAGGCGGACGTCCTGATTGCCGATGTGGGAGAGCTCGTGGGCGACTACGCCCTGGAGCTCCCGCCGGTCGAGCAGCTCCAGCAAGCGGCGGGTCACGACCAGAGCGGACTGCTCGGGCTCGGTCCCGACGGCAAAGGCGTTGGGCGGCAACGCCTCCGCCACGTACACCTGCGGGGCAGGGAGCCCGGCGCCGATCGACAGGTTCTCGACCATGCGGACGAGCTCGCGCTCCTCCTCCGCCGAGACGGGTCGCGCTCCCGCCCGACGGAGCGCCCAGGAGGTGGCGCGCCGCAGCTCCACCAGCGCCAATCCCGCCGCGGCACCCACGGCGGCGCCCAATCCGCCTGTCAGGAATACGAGCCAGCTGCCGAAGAAGTCTCGCGGCCCCGAGACGGCGACCGCCGGGAAGATGGCCAGATAGCCGAGCGGCAGGGCGAGAGCGGCGAAGAACGGGAGCAGGATCAGCGCGAACAGCGCCAGCAGCCGCCGCGTCTTCCTGCGGTTCTCGTCAATCCGGTCGAAGACGAGGAGCGGTGACTGAGACGAGGCGGCATCCATGGAGGCGTCGGTGGCTGGCGGCTATCGGCTATCGCGAGGGAGCGGCGTCAGCGGGAAGCCAGGTCCACGCGGACGCCCTCCCGCTCGCTCTCGGAGGCGCCGAAGAACTCGAACGGGCGGAACCGGAACGCCATCGCCACCAGCACGTCGGGCACCGAACCGGCGCGGGCGTTGAACGTGGCCACGTTGCGGTTATAGAACTGCCGGGCGAAGGCGATCTTCTCCTCCACATCCGCAAGCTCCTCCTGGAGGTCCAGGAAACTCCGCGACGCCTTCAGCTCCGGATAGGCCTCCGCCACCGCGAGGAGCCTTCCGACCGCGGCGCTCAGCCGCTCGTTCGCCTCGTCCGACTCCGCAGCTCCGCGGGCCTCCTCGAGCAGCGCGCGGGCCCGTGTAACCTCGGCCAGGGCCTCGCGCTCGTGGCTCGCGTAACCGCGCACGGTCTCGACCAGATTCGGTATCAGGCTGGCACGTCGGGTGAGCTGCACCTCGATCCCCGACCACGCCTCCTTCGTCCGTTCGGACGACCGTACGAAACGGTTATAGGCGAGGCCGAACCAGAGGAGGAAGAAGGCCGAGGCGGCAACGAGCAGGAAGCCCGGGAGCGTCATGCGGCGTTACAATTCTCCGTGTCTTGGCTCGACGATCTGCGTCGGGGCCTATCGCATCATAGCTTGACGATCTCGACCCGGCGATTCTGCGCCCGCCCCTCGGGCGTCGTGTTCGGCTCGACCGGGCGGGTGTCGCCGAAGCCCTCCGTCGTCATCCGGTCCGGGCCGATCCCGAAGTCCGTCACCAGGGCATCCTTGACGGCCGCCGCGCGCGCCTCGCTCAGGGTGAGGTTGAACGCAGCGGTGCCGACGTTGTCCGTGTGGCCCTCGATGAGGATCGTCAACTCCTCGTGCGCCTTCAGCGTCGCCGCGATCTCCTTGAGCACGGGCCACGACTCGGGCTGGAGGTCGGCCTTGCCGCTGGCGAACAGGATGCCCTGCGTAGCCCAGCGGCCCGTGTCGGCGAGCGCGTCGTACAGCACGTCCAGCTCGCTCTCGGCCACCCGGATGCTCGTGACGTACAGGGCCATGTCCGGTTCTTCGGAGCCCCGCACGAAGACGCGGATGACCGAGTCGCGCTTGAACTGAAGCTCCGGAATGTTGTACATGCGGCGTTCATTCACATAGAACTTGAAGTACGCGCCATCCATCAGGACACGGAGGTGCGCGACCTGCCCTAGAAGCTGCGGCTGCATCGCCTCCGGGATCTTCACATCACTGGTGCTGACGTCCTTCCCGCCGCCGATGATCAGGGTCCCGCTCGTGTTCCAGTTGACCTCGGCTGACGTCGCGCCCCGGTCGAGGGCGGGGCCACCCTCGAACGCCACGACATCATATCCCACGAGGGAGGTCGCGGGGGCGAGGATGCCCAACTCGAGCGTGAAGCGCTCGGGAAGCTGCCGTCCGACGGGAATCAGAAACTGAGATCGACTGGTCGCCCGGAGCATCCGGACACCGTCGCGCTCGACCACGTCCATGGATCCGGATTGGTATTTCAGCCGCTGGGCGAAGTTGCCGACCTTGTCCTCGCTGAAATCCGTGTAGGACAGGATCCGGTTGCCGGGGACGAAGTCATAGTTCTCCCAGACCTTGGGATCCGCGGCTGCCGTGCTGGTACTCTCGCCGGGCGCGGTGGAGGTCGGGGCCGGCGCCGGGGACGTCGCGGTGTCCGCGGACGTCGCCGCCTCGGCCGATGCCGTCGTGTCCACGGGGGGCGGGGAGACCTTCTCTTCCACCGCCTTTGCCACGTCCTTCACCTTGCGCGGGATCTGGCCTTCGAGGTGCCGGGGAAGGGTGATGGCGAAACAACCGACCAACAGGGCCGTCACGGCGAATCGGGTTTTCATGGAACCTCCGGTCGATCCGACCAAAGCGGACTGCCCTCGGCCACGGCAGCCTGGAGCGGCGGCTACGATCCGCGGGTCAGCGACCGGCGGGATCCCCGAGTGACGATCCGCGGAGCGGTCGCGAGATCCAGTATCATGGGGACCGAAACCGGCGTCAAGTAGGCCGGGCGCGCGAATCTCCGGGCACACCGTCACGATACGATACGGTCCCGATAACGAGCTGCTGGCGCCGTCGGTAAGCCGAGGTTTTCCGATGAGGCAGCCTTGATCCATGTGGCCAGGCTGCGCCGGACATTTGCTGACCGGCCACCGGCGCCGAGGTATAATGTGGATCGTATGGGAGTCGCCCAGATCACCTGGCAGGACGTGCAGCAGCTCCCGGATGACGGGAACCGCTACGAGGCGATCGGCGGGGAGCTGTATGTGACGCCCGCGCCTTCGGTGCGTCATCAGCGGGTCAGCGCCCAACTCTTCCTCGCACTTCACCGAATCCTCCGAGAGCCCGGGCACGGGGAAGTCCTCTTCGCTCCGGTCGGAGTCGAGTTCCCGGCGACCGCCGAGGGCGTCCAGCCCGACATGATCTTCGTCTCCAAGAACCGCCGCAGCATCGTCGCCGAAGCGTGGATTCGCGGCGCTCCGGATCTCGTGGTCGAGATCCTCTCTCCGACGACGGCCTCCCGCGACCGCGGGGTGAAGCTCAAGCTCTACGAGCGGCAGGGGGTGGACGAGTACTGGATCGTCGATCCGGACGCGGCATCCGTGGACGTGTGGCGTTTCGCCGCGGAGTCGCGCTTCGAGCGCCGAGACGACCGGCTCCCCGTCCATGTCGGCGGCGAGAGCGTCGGGGAGATCGACCTCGCGGAGGTCTTCCGAGGGAGCTGACTTTGCCCCCGCTGATGTCGTTACGCTGCGGCAGGCTCGAGTAGCGGAGCCGTCAGCTCTCGTACGCCTCCCGGTGCACGCTCACCGACCGGCCCGACGGGTCGTTCCTGGCTAGGAACGAGGCGTCCCAGAGGAAGGCGGCGGGCGTGCTGCAGGCGATGCTTGGCCCGTTCGGAACGGAGCGCGCGGCGGCCTCCCCGGAGAAGAGGTCCGCGAAGATGGCGCGGTACAGATAGGCCTCCTTCGATTCGGGGGTGCCGATCGGGAACCGCTCGGAGGCCCTGGCCATCTCCTCGTCCGTCACCTCCCGCTCGGCGAAGGTCTTGAGCGCGTCGATCCACCCGTAGCCCACGCCGTCGGAGAACTGCTCCTTCTGCCTCCACAGGATCTCGGCCGGCAGGAGATCCTCGAATGTCTCCCGCAGCACGTGCTTCTCGATCCGGTCCGCGGCCGCCATCTTCTCGGTGGCGTCGAAGCCCATCGCCACGTCCAGGAACTCGCGGTCGAGAAACGGCACGCGCGCCTCGACTCCCCAGGCGGCCATCGACTTGTTTGCCCGCAGGCAGTCGAAGAGGTGGAGGGCGTCGAGCTTCCGGACCGTCTCCTCGTGGAACTCGCGTGCGCTCGGCGCCCGGTGGAAGTACAGGTATCCGCCGAAGATCTCGTCGGCGCCCTCCCCGGAGAGCACCATCTTGATGCCGCCCGCCTTGATCCGTCGCGCCATCAGGTACATGGGCGTCGACGCCCGGACCGTGGTGACGTCGTAGGTCTCGATGTGGTAGATGACGTCGCGCAGCGCGTCCAGGCCTTCCTGGATCGTGAAGATCAGCTCGTGGTGCACCGACTCGATCGCCTCCGCGACGAGCCGGGCCGCCTTCAGGTCGGGCGAGCCCTCGAGGCCGATCGAGAAGGAGTGCACCCGCGGCCACCAGGCGGCGGAGCGGTCGTGGTCCTCGACCCGGCGGGCGGCGTACTTGGACGTGACCGCCGCCACCAGGGAGGAGTCGAGGCCGCCCGAAAGGAGGACGCCGTAGGGCACGTCCGACATCAATTGCCGGTGCACGGCGGCCTCGAACGATCGCCGCAGCCGCGCCCGGTTGGCGGGCACGCCCTCCACGGCGTCGTAAGCGCGCCAATAAGGATCGTAGTAGCGGACGGGCTCGGCGGTATCGGACGTCAGGTAGTGGCCGGGAGGGAACGGGCGCACGTCCGCGCAGACGTCGACAAGCCCCTTCAGCTCGGAGGCGGCGTAGAGGTGGCCGTCGGTGTCGGTTCCGATGTACAGGGGCATCACCCCGATCGGGTCGCGGGCGATGAGCCACCCGCCCGTCCGCCGGTCGTAGAGCACGAACGCGAAGATGCCGCTCAGCTCGTTCAGCAGGCGCGGCCCGCGGCGGCGATAGAGAGGAAGGATCACTTCGCAGTCGGAGCCGGTGCGGAAGGCGTAGCCCCCGATCTCATCGCGAAGCTCCTGGTGGTTGTAGATCTCGCCGTTCACCGCCAGTACCAGCTCGTCGGCCTCGTCCCGGAGCGGCTGACTCCCGCTGACCGGATCCACGATCGCGAGCCGCTCGTGGGCCAGGACGACCCGATCGTCCGAGAAGACACCGCTCCAATCCGGGCCCCGGTGGCGCAGGCGGGCGGAGAGACGGAGGGCCCGCTTGCGGAGCTCGGCGGGGTCGGAGCGGATATCGAGGATGGCCACGATCGAGCACATGCGGTAAGCGTATCCGCCCGCGCCTGGCGAAGTTCCCGTCCAAACCATCTGGCGGGAGCCGGAACCGAACCACGGATACGGCGTTGTCATTAAAGTGTCTTAACCATACATTTAAATGTCATGGCAAGGACGACGCTGCGGCTCGATGACGATTTGCTGAAACGGCTGAAGGAGACGGCAGCCCGCCAGGGACGTACGCTCCAGAGCCTGGCAAACGACCTGCTGCGCTCCGGCCTGGTCCGAACGAGCTCGGACGGGCAGTTGGAGTACGAGCTCCGACTCGAGGGATGGGAGGCCGAGGAGCAGGCGGGCGTCGATATCCTGGACCGGGACAAGCTGTTCGACGTGATGGACGGCCGCTGAGGCGTGCGAGCCGTCGACACGAACGTTCTGGTCTACGCGGAAGTCCGGTCGGCTCGGCACCACGACATCGCCCTCCGGGTGCTTGGCGACCTGGCCGAGGGATCATTGCCGTGGGCGATTCCCTGGCCGTGCGTTTACGAATTCCTCCGCATCGTCACGCATCCGAGGGTCTTCCACCCGCCGGTTCCGCTCGAGCGAGCGCTGGCTGACCTGGGCAGGATCCTCGATTCCCCATCCCTTCTGCTCCTGCAGGAGACGCCGAGACACGCGGACATCATGAAACGGGTGCTCGCGGAATCGGGGGCTACGGGGAATCTGGTGCACGATGCCCACATCGCGGCCCTATGCCTGGAGCATGGCGTGAGCGAGCTCGTCACCGGAGACCGCGACTTCGCGAGATTCTCGGCGCTTCGGACCTCGAACCCGTTGGGCTGAGGTCTCGGAGCCAACCACCGCAGTCCGGCGGATCCCCGACCTCGGCTCATCGAAGGCCGCGGCGAGTACGGCCCGCCGAAGTCTCTTTCGCATGCCTTGGCCAGCCGTTAGTCTGAGCCACTTCCCTGGCGTGAGTGCATAACGAGGCCT
>CAZEBA010000074.1:0-6867 GCA_964510615.1 uncultured Gemmatimonadota bacterium | reverse complement strand
GCGCGAGCGGCGAGACGTCCGCATTCAGCAAGAGCCGCTGCTCGAGCGCTTCGAGATTCCAGCCACGGTGTTCATCGCAACCGGCCTTCTGGGCGGCGAGTTCTGCGCGGCACGTACGCTGGAACCGAGCCACCTGCCGGCCTTGTTGGAGGGCGGGCTCGTCGAGCTCGGAGCCCACTCGGTCACCCACCCATATCTCGGATCGTTGTCGGCGGCGGAGCAGAGAATCGAGATCGTGCAGAGCAAGCTCTCCCTAGAGAGGTTGACCGGGCGCGAGGCGCATGCGTTCGCGTACCCTCACGGTGACTATCGAGAGGAGACGGTCGAACTCGTGCGGGAGGCAGGATACCTGTGTGCGTGCGCTTCGATACCCGACGTCTGTCGCCCCGGGTCCGACCCGTTCCTCCTGCCTCGCTTCTGGCCGGACGGAGGTGGTGCAGGACGCTTCACGGGGTGGTTGAGATGGTGGCTGGGCACGTGATCGGTGGGCAGCGCAGGAGAGTTCCCGCCCTTCATTCGTGCCCTACGTCTGCCCTCGCGCCTGCCCGGTCGCGATTCGCCTCCCCGGTCGCTCGGACCTGCGCCTCGATCCACGGATAGGTCAGGCCGATGCCTTCCATCAGGCTCACGCGTGGTCTCCAGCCGAGAGAGTAGATGCGCTCGTTGCTGAAGTTTCGGGAATGCACCCCGACAGGGCCGTCGACGTGCTGCACGCCGACTTCCTTGCCCGACACCTCGATGACGGTCTCCACCAGCTCATCGACTGACACATACTCGGGAGCGCCGATGTTCACCGGACCCTCCAGCTCGGAGAGCATCAACAGGTGGACGGCCTCGACAAGGTCGCTGACGTAGATGTAGCAGCGGACCGCAGAGCCGTCCCCCCACACGTCGATGACACCGCCGGGCCGAGCCTCGGCAACCTTTCGGCAGATCGCAGCCGGCGCCTTCTCGCGGCCCCCGGTCCAGGTGCCTTTCGGACCGTAACAGTTCTGAAACCGGGCGATGCGGACCTCCATCGCGGAGCGGCGGCCGTAGGCCTGCGACACTCGCTCGGCGTACAGCTTCTCCCAGCCGTACTCGTTGTCCGGGTTCGCAGGGATCGCCTCTTCCTCGCTCATCTCCGCCGCCCCCGCCTGCATGTCGGGATAGACACAAACGGAGGAAGAAAAGAAGTAACGCGGCACCTCCATCTCGGCCGCCGCATGCACCATGTGGATGTTGATCAGGGCGTTGTTGCGGAGGACCTCGCAGTCGGCGCGCGATATGAAGCCCATACCCCCCATGTCCGCGGCCAATTGGTACACTTCGTCGAACGTCCTCTCTCCGACGCCGAGTGCTGTCCGGCAGTTCTGCGGCTCGCGCAGGTCCAGAAGAAGAAACTCGTCGGCGCCGCTCGGAGCGAACTCATGACTCTTGATGTCCACACCGCGTACCCAGTAGCCCTTCTGCTTCAGCGCTTCGACGAGGTGGCCGCCGATGAAGCCGCCGGCGCCACAGACCAGTGCTCTCTTCACTCCACAACTCCTTCTCCCGACGGGACCTCATGTGATACTGCGGGACGACCGGCGAGTCCGGCGACGATCCCGGAACCCAGCCACCTGAGACACGCCCAGCTGCGTCGCCGCTGCTCGCCGTCCTTTCGGGTCGTGGCGGCCCTCAAGAGCCTGCGGATTTCACGGAGGTAATGAACGACGGCTCTCAGGGCGATGAACCAATCACCTTGTCTCAGATACTTGCCGTAGAACCGACCGCAACCTTCCGCGTATTCCCGGTAGCGCTGCCCTCTCTCACCGGTATCGCGCCAACCGTAGTGGGATACGACGACCTCGGGGACGTATGCTATCGGTACGCCGGTGCGAAGCGCTCGGTAGGCCCACTCACCGTCCTCGGAGCACAGCAGCTCCTCGTCCAGCGGTCCCACGCAGGCGAAGACCGAGCGGGCGAAGGCCATGTTTCCGCCCGAGAGCGTGTCGAACTTCAGCCGCGGACGATGATAGGTCGCCGGAGACGGGGACGTAACCACGAGCGGAACCTGCTCGTCCCCGGTCGCTTCGACCCGGCCGGTGATGACCGTGCGCGGGCGCCCTTCCAGGCATGCCCGCAGGTTGCGCACCCAATCACTCGCCACGAGACAATCGTCGTCCGTTACAGCAACAAAATCCGTGCGCGCCAATTCAATGCCCCGGTTTACCGCCGAGGCTTTCCCCGTCTGATTCGAGGGAAGATGCCGGGTCTCCACGCCGAGCGTCGTCAACTCCTCGAGCCATCCTCCCATGATGGGGTTCGAGCTCTGATCGACCACGATGAGCTGTCCGGGCAACATGTCGCCCTCGGCGAGTGCTCGGAGGCACTCCCTGAGGATGGGGCGGCCCACCGTGGGGATGATCACCGACAGGTCCTCCCAGATCGGTTTGCGGTCTTCCCGTTCGTTTGCCCCCACTCCCGCGACCTCGTCGATCATGTCGCGATGCTCAGCGACGACGACGGCGACACGAGCTCCCGGTCCGGGAACCAGAGCTGACGCTCGTACGGTGCGTTCAACAGGGTCACGGGCAGATCGGGATTGAACAGCTTCGACCAGCCGGAGAGGATAGACGCGGTCTTCATCAGCGAGCCGCATCTGGCAAGCAACAGACAGTTGAGGACGGCCTCCTCGCCTTTCGTGAACGGGTCGCCAATGCGGGAACGGTGGATGGCGACGTCGCTCGTCGAGCGCTCCTGGTCCTCATGAAAGACAACGCGGACCTGCCGGCCGAATTCCTTGGCGATGTGATCGATGAAGCTCTGCTCATCGCTCGAGACGAACAAGCAATCGAACTCGCCATGATCATCCAGGAAGCGGCGGACGGCATCGCTGAACTCTCGATAGGTCACCAGCGGCGCTTCCGCGCGCTTGTCCGTGCCTCTGTAGTGAATGCCCAATACGGGCCGCTGCCCGTAGTGCCTCTCGACGAACGCATCGACCTTGTCGTTGATCTCCGGCCTGACACCGATGTACTTATGAACGAGCCGATACGCGACATCCAGATCGAGTTGGGAGTCATAGTCTTCCGGCAGGCCCAGCTGACGAATGCCCTCGATGCGGCAGATCGGCACCGTGCCGTTCCTGATCCTCGCTGCATCTGCGTCCGACAACTGCTTGTTGGTGAAGAAGTAGTCGAACCAGTCGGGGCCACGGGTGGGGTCGACATATTGCGGGCTGCTGGACATGAAGCAGGGCGTTAAGTTGTGCCGCTCGCAATGAAGAGAGATCTCCAGGAACCATTCCAGGTGGGCGAACAGGCCTACCCAGCTCCGCAGGTTTACGGCGAGCAGGTGCCCGCTCCTGTACTGGCGGAAACGGCTGATGAAGGGTCGGATCAGGTCTCGCGAGAGATAGAAGGGCGAGCCCATGATCTTGGCCGGGAGGCTCTTTCCTCCGAACATGATCAGAAGTAGGCCGTAGAGTCCAAGTGCCGGATTCCCTCTCATTGCCGTCGGTTGGCTCCGCAAGGTAAACCGGGCGATCCGCAACTGACGAACCGTCAAGCAGGAACGATGCCTGAGATCGCGGTCGTCGTGCTCTCCCTGGATCGGCGCGACACGACGTTGCGCTGCCTGCGGACCCTGGAGGCTCAGGAAGAAGCGGACTTCGGCGTTTTGCTGTGGGACAACGGTTCCGGCGACGGGACGGTTGAAGCCGTCCGGAAGGAGCTTCCGGGTGTCGTCGTCGAGGCCCATCCTTCCAATCTGGGTGTCGCGGCCGGGCGCAACGCCGCGGCGGCGCTGGCCATGGAGAGGTTCCAGCCCGACTATCTTCTGTTTCTGGACAACGATCTGGTGCTGTGCCAAGGCTTCATCCAGGCGATCCACCGACCCTTCGAGACGGATGAGACGCTCGCCCAAACCCAGGCCAAGCTCCTCTTCGAGCACGATCCGCTGAGGCTCAACGACGGCGGAGGGTGCAAGATCCAGTTCTGGCTCGGAAGGACCCAGCCGGTGGGCTACGGGGAGCTCGACCACGGCCAGTACGATCATCCGACGCGCTGTGTGGCGGGTGGTGGTGCCATGATGGTACGGGCCGACGTCTTTCGTCGACTGGGTGGCTTCGATGAGGTATTCGGACCCACGGGACCGGAGGATCTGGACTTCTCGCTGCGTGCCTACGAGGCGGGGTACCACGCCGTGTTCGCTCCCGACGCGGTGGCTTACCACACTCCGAGTCACACACGGCCGACCGTGTACAGTGCGGGGCTTCGGGTCCGCCACTGGTTGGAGTTCTGCCGTCGTCACGCCGGACCCGTGCAACGGCTGGGCTTTCTGCTGTTCGGAGCGCCCATCATGTACGCCCGGACCCTCATCACGCTGCGGCGCCGAAGGCGAAGCGCCAGGCGGTATCCGGCATGAGTCAGCCGGGGTCCAGGGAGGCCCGCGTACTGGTCGACGCCCACGTCCACGTGCACCGCTGTTTCGACCCGGCGATACTTTTCGATCAGGCCGCCCGGAATTTTCGGGAGGCGGCAGCCCGTCTGGAGGTCACGCCTCGATTCACGGGAGCTTTGCTGCTCGCCGAGGCGTCGGGTGTGGATCGCTTCCAGGAGCTGCAGCACCTTCAAGGGAACTCGAACCTGAGCGGCTGGGCGATCGGCGCGACGGCGGACGAACACGCCCTGTCCGTCACGCGAGGCGGGGACCGCCTCGTCGTGGTTGCCGGTTGCCAGATCACGACGGTCGAGCGACTCGAGGTGCTGGCGCTTGCCACCAGAACCAGGGTCCCGGATCGCCTGCCGTGGCTCGAGACCGTTCGGCGGGTGGGGGAGACCGGCGCTATTCCCGTACTTGCCTGGGGGTTCGGGAAGTGGTGGTTCCGTCGCGGGCAGATGGTGCGCGCTGCCATACTCTCGGGAGATTTGCGGGGAGTGTTCGTCGGCGACAACGGCGGCCGGCCGCGCCTGGGCGGAAGACCAAGACTGTTCCGACTCGCGGAGCGGACCGGCTTGCGGGTCCTCGCCGGTAGCGATCCGTTGCCTTTCCGGCGAGAGATGGATCGAGCAGGTTCGTATGGATCGATCGTCAACGGAGAGATCGAGATGGAGGCGCCGGTTCGAAGCTTGAAACGGCTGCTCGCGGATGTGGAAGTCGTTCCAACGACATTCGGCCGTCCGCAGCGCCTGCCCGCGTTTTTGAGAAACCAGGCACGCCTTCGGCTGCCGAGCCCTCGAGCCTGACGGGAGTCGCGTGCGAGCGCTGGCGATAGCTCCGGAGCCGTTCTTCACACCCCGAGGAACGCCATTCAGCGTGTACTACCGCTGTTTGGCTATGAGCCGCCTCGGAATCCGGATCGATCTACTGACCTACGGTCACGGCGATGAGGTCGACATACCACGAACGCGGACCATCCGCATCCCGCGATTCTTTCGCACGAGACCGGTGAAGGTCGGCCCGTCGTTCGCGAAGGCTTTTTACGATCTCTGGCTGTTCTTTTGGGCGATCGGCCTGATGATGCGCAACCGGTACGACTTCGTGCAGGCACACGAGGAGAGCGCATTCTTCGCCATCTTTCTGGCTCGCCTGTTCCGGGCGCGCTTCGTGTACGACATGCACTCCAGTCTTCCCGAACAACTGAGCCATTTTCGCTACGGCCGATCGCGGCTGCTCGTCGCCCTGTTTCGGGCGATGGAGCGAGTCTGTCTGAGGTGGTCCGACATCGTCATTACGATCAGTCCCGCCTTGGCGGACTACGCGCGGTCCCGCATGCCTGATCCGCACCGTCATTTCCTGATCGAGAACTCCGTGGTCGGCGAGGTACGGCTCAAGGGACAGGAACCGGGCGGGGACGGGAGCGATCTCGAATGGGTCGAGGAGACCCTGGACCGCAGAGATCCCACCGTCGCCTACGCTGGGACGCTCGAGCCATACCAGGGAATCGACCTTCTCCTGGAGGCCTTCACGGAGATCGTCAGTCGCTGGCCGAACGCCATGCTGGTCGTGATCGGAGGGACTCGGCAGCAGGTGGAGCGCTATCGCAAGCTAACCTCGGAGCTCGGGCTGGATGGCAACTGCGTGCTGATCGGCTCGGTCGGGCAGAGTCACGTTCGCAAACTGCTATCGAAGGCCGACGTTCTCGTCTCCCCCAGACGCGGAGGCACCAACACCCCCCTGAAGGTCTATGAGCAGCTTTCCCTCGGAATCCCGCTCGTCGCCACGAGGATCGTGGCCCACACCCAGGTGCTCGATGAGAGCATTAGCGTATTGGTCGATCCGACCCCGGCGGGTCTCGCGGCGGGGTTGGAGCGCGCCCTCTCGGATCCGTCCGCCAGTCGCGAGATCGGCCGTCGAGCGCGGGTGACATACGAGCAGCGATACGGGTGGGATGCGTACCTCGGACGAATGGGCGAGATGTTGTCCTGCCTCGGACACCACACCGCCGAGTATCCGCTGGAGGAGAAAGCCGCCGCCGAGCAAGCGTCCTGATGTGCGGGATTGCCGGTATCGCGGCCGGTCCAAGCGCCCAGCCTCCCGACCCGGACCGGCTTCGGGCGATGTGCGAGAGCCTTCGTCATCGCGGCCCGGATGACGAGGGCTTCGACATACTAGGTGGAGTCGGCCTCGGGGTGCGCCGCCTCGCCATCATCGATGTCGCTGGCGGAAAGCAGCCGTACTTCAGCGAGAACGGGTCGGTGAGGGCGGTCTTCAACGGCGAGATCTACAACTACCGCGAGCTGCGGTCCGGCTTGGAGCGTCGCGGGCACCAATTCCGGACGTTGGCCGACGGTGAGGTCATCGTCCACCTGTGGGAGGAGCACGGCGACGAGTTCCCGACCTACCTGAACGGGATGTTCGCCATAGCGCTGCACGATGCGAGCGAGGGCCGGATCGTGCTCG
>CAZEBA010000073.1:0-7570 GCA_964510615.1 uncultured Gemmatimonadota bacterium | reverse complement strand
CCCTTCTTCATGAAGCCCTCGTAGTGGCGGAGGAGCAGGTGCTGCTGCATCTGCTGCACCGTATCGAGCGCCACCCCCACGACGATCAGGAGCGAGGTGCCGCCGAAGAAGAAGGTCTGGATGTCGAACAGCGCGAAGATCCAGAACGGGAGGATGGCGATCAACGCCAAGTAGATCGAGCCGGGCAGGGTGACCCGCGTGAGCACCCGGTCGATGTACTCCGCCGTCTGGGCGCCTGGCTTCACCCCGGGGATGAAGCCGCCCTGCCGCTTCAGGTTCTCCGCCAGGTCGAGCGGGTTGAAGATGATCGACGTGTAGAAGTAGGTGAAGTAGACGATCAGGACCGCGTAGGTCACATAGTACCATAGCGTTCCGACCTGGAAGATCTGGCTCAGGTCGTAGAGGAAACCCTGGACGCCGGTCGCGCCGGGTCCGGGGTTGCCCGTGAACGCCGCCAGCGTGCCAGGGACGATGATGATGGACTGGGCGAAGATGATCGGCATCACGCCGGCCGAGTTCACGCGCAGCGGGATGAAGGAGCGCTGTCCCTCCCGTATCCTCCCCCGCCCCACGACCTTCCGCGGGATCTGCACCGGAATCCGCCGCGCCGCCATCGTCAGAGCGACCACAGCGGCGATGATCGCGATCAGAACGGCGACCAGCGCGATGAGGCGGAAAAGGCTGATGCCACCGGCCCGGAAGAGCTCGAGGGTGCTGAAGGTCGCGCTCGGAAAGCGCTGCACGATCGAGAAGAAGATCAGCAGGGACATCCCGTTCCCGACCCCGCGCTCCGTGATCTGCTCGCCGAGCCACATGATGAAGACCGCGCCCGTCGTCAGCATCAGCACGGTCGTGAGCCGAAAGCCCCAACCCGGTGCGATGACCGCTCCCGGTTGCGATTCGAGGAAGATGGCGTAGCCGTACGACTGCATGATGCTGAGGACGATCGTCGTGTAGCGCGTCCACTGCGTCAGCTTGCGGCGCCCCTCCTCGCCCTCGTGCTTCTGAAGCTTCTCGATGGTCGGTAACACCGCCGCCAGCAGCTGAAACAGAATGCTGGCGGAGATGTACGGCATGATCCCCAAGGCGAAGATCGTCGCGCGCTGCAGCCCGCCCCCGACGAACATGTCGTAGATGCCGAACAGGGTGCCCTGGAACTGCCCGGCGAGCTGCTCCAGGGCGCGGAAGTTCACACCCGGCGTGGTGATGTGGGAACCCAGCCGGTAGATGGCCAGACAGAGAAGCGTGAAGAGGATCTTCTCCTTGAGCTCCGGTACCTGGAAGATCCTCGGGATGGCGCGCGCTGCGCTGGTGCCGTTCGACATCCTCAGTCGCGGGGTCCGACACCCGATCGAACGGCGATGACCTCGATGCTGCCCCCGGCCCTCTCGACCTTCTCCCGCGCCCTTCTACTGAACGCGTGCGCCCGCACGACCATGGCCCGATCCAGCCCACCGTTTCCGAGCACCTTGACGGGACGTCGCAGTGAGCCGATCAGGCCTCGGGCCCGGAGCACCGCGGGCGTGATCTCGGACTCCTCGAGCTCCGCCAGCTGCCTCACGTTCACCACCTGGTACTCCACGCGTCGCAGGGGCTTGAATCCCCGCTTCGGCACCCGGCGGTGAAGAGGCATCTGACCGCCCTCGAACCACGGCGGAATCGACCCTCCCGAACGGGACTTCTGCCCCTTGTGCCCCCGCCCCGATGTCTTGCCCGCGCCAGACCCCGGACCACGCCCCACCCGCTTGCGGGAGCTCCTCGCCCCCCGGGCCGGCGAGAGACCGCTCAGGGTGACTTTCTTATCCTCGCTCATCGCTCCCATCCAGCTCTTCCACCGACACCAGATGCCGGACCTTGCGGAGCATGCCGCGGATCGCCGGATGATCCTCCTGGACGACCGTGTCCTGGTGGTGTCGCAAGCCCAGCGCGCGCAGAGTAGCCCTCTGCGAGCGCTCGCCCTTGATGCCGCTTCGGACCTGCCGGATCCGCAACCGCCTAGCCACGCATCGCCTCCCGGATCACCTCGATGTCCACACCACGCTCGTGGGCGATCTGCTCTGGCGTCACCAGTCCCTCGAGACCCTGCATGGTGGCCCGGACCATGTTGATCGGGTTGTTGGAGCCGAGGCTCTTGGTGAGGATGTCCTGGATCCCCGCGCACTCGAGCACCGCCCGAACCGGTCCGCCCGCAATGACGCCCGTTCCGGGCCCGGCAGGCTTGAGAAGCACGCGGCCCGCGCCGTACTGACCGATCGTCTCGTGCGGCACCGTCCCGTTCACGATCGGCACCTCGGTCATCGAGCTCCGCGCTTGATCAATCGCCTTACGGATCGCCTCGGCCACCTCGTTTGCCTTGCCGAGGGCCGTGCCGACGCGGCCCTGGCCATCGCCGACCGCGACGAGGGCGGTGAACGAAAAACGACGGCCGCCCTTGACGACCTTGGACACCCGATTGATGTGAATAACGCTCTCGCGAATGTTGTCTTCTTCGCGTCGTCTTCCTCTTGCCATCGAATCCCTTCCGTTGACTCGAACCGGCTCTAAAACCGCAAGCCGCCCGCTCGGGCTCCGTCCGCGAACGCCTTCACCCGCCCGTGGAATCGATACCCGGCCCGGTCGAAGACGACGGTGGTGACACCAGCGGCCATTGCACGCTCGGCCAGGAGCCGGCCTGCAGCGTAGCTCGTCCTCACCTTCGCGCCGCCGATCTCGGGCCGCTCGGCCGCGTCGCCTCCCGAAGCATCGACCGAGGGTTCGAGCGCGGCAGCCGCAGCGGACCGTGTCGACACGCCGAGGAGCGTACGACCCGAGTCGTCGTCGACCAGCTGGCCTTCCAGGTGACGAAGGCTCCTCGAGACGACCAGGCGAGGTCGTTCCGCGGTACCCCGCACCTTTTGGCGGATACTGTAGTGCCGACGGACCCGCTTGAGGCGCCTTTCGACGGTGCTGTCCCTTCTCGCCATCTACCTATCGTTCCTCCGAGGCGGTCATCCGAGCCCGCCAACCGTCGCCTTGCCGGCCTTGCGCCGCACGTACTCGCCACGGTACCGGATCCCCTTCCCCTTGTAGGGCTCGGGGGGGCGAACCGCGCGAATCTCCGCGGCAATCTGGCCCACTGCCTGCTTGTCGATGCCGCGCACGTGCACGAGGGTCGGGGACTCCAGGATCAGGTCGATCCCCGCCGGCGGCCGTATCTCCACCGGGTGGCTGTAGCCGACGTGAAGAACGAGGTGCTTCCCCCGCGACTCGGCCCGGTAGCCCACCCCGTGGATCTCCAGTGACCGCTCGAAACCCTTCGAGACGCCGCGCACCATGTTGGCCGCCAGGCTCCGGGTGAGCCCGTGGAGCGCCCGATGGCGGGCCTGGTCCGTCGGTCGCCGCACGACGAGCTGGTCGTCCTCCACGCTCAGCGCCATGTCCGGATCGAAGGACCTCTCCATCTCACCCTTCGGCCCCTTCACCGTCAGGGTGTTGCCGTCCACCTCCACCTCGACCCCGGCGGGGATCGGGACCGGGAGCTTGCCGACCCTGGACATGGCGCTAGTACACCGTGGCCAGAAGCTCGCCGCCCACCCGGGCTGCTCGAGCCTCTCGGTCGGACATGACGCCCCGGGAGGTGGAGAGGATCGCGATTCCCATCCCGGACAGGACTCTGGGCACCTCGTCAGCGGTCACATAGCACCGCAGCCCGGGCTTCGACTCCCGCTCCAGGAGCCGGATCACCGGTCTCCCGTCCTCCGTATATTTCAGATACAGCCGCAGTACCCCGTGACGGCCGTCATCGAGGACCTTGTACTCGTGGATAAAGTGGTTTTCGGCCAGAATGCGGGCGATCTCCACCTTCAACTTCGACACCGGCATGTCGACGCGGCGATGCCCGGCCCGGCCGGCGTTTCGGACGCGCGTGAGCATGTCGGCGATCGGATCATTCAGACTCATCGATTCACCAGCTCGCCTTGCGGATTCCGGGTATCTCCCCGTTCAGGGCCATCTGTCGAAAACAGATGCGGCAGAGGCCGAACTTGCGGATGTAGGCCCGCGCCCGCCCGCACCGGTTGCAGCGGCGCACCTCCCGCGTCATGAACTTAGGGTCCCGCTTCGCCTTCTCGACCAGAGATTTCCTCGCCATATCCTCGACCTTCTTCCGCCCCTGCCCTCCGACCTAGACGACCACCGGGGTCTCGCCCCGGAACGGCATGCCCATCTCGCGCAACAGCACGAGGGCCTCGTCGTCCTTGTCGGTGCTGGTGACGAAGGTGATGTCCAGTCCGTGAATCCGGACGATCTCATCGTAGTCGACCTCGGGGAACACCATCTGCTCCCTGACTCCTACCGTGTAGTTGCCTCGCCCGTCGAACGCCCGGGTGTTGAACCCGCGAAAGTCCCGAATCCTCGGCACCGCGGTGCTGATGAACCGGGCGAGAAACTCGTACATGCGGGCAGCACGCAGGGTAACCTTCACCCCCACCGGCATCCCTTCGCGCAGCTTGAAGTTCGAGATCGACTTCCGGGCTCGGGTCACGACCGGCCGTTGCCCCGAGATCACCGCCAGCTCGTTCACCGCTGAGTCCAACAGCTTCGGGTTGTCCTTCGCATCGCCGAGGCCTGCGTTGATCACCACCTTCCGGAGACGCGGGATCTCCATCGGGTTCTCGAACCCGAAGATCTCGAGCAGCTTCGGGCGCACTTTTTCCTCGTAGTGCTGGCGAAGCCTCGGCGGGGGTACTCTCTCGCTCATGATCGTTCCGGCTGATGCGTATCGGGTTTCGTCACTCGGCCGTCGGGATCGGGTTGCCGGAGCGGACCGCGATCCGCTCCTTCGTCCCATCCTTGTCGATCCGGATCCTCACCCGCGTCGGCTCATCCGTCGTGGGATCGATCAGCATGACGTTCGAGGCGTCGATGGAGGCCTCGAAGGTGATGATGCCGCCCTCCGGGTTCTGCTGGGACGGCCTCTGGTGTCGCTTTCGTACGTTCACACCCTCGACTACGACCCGGTTCTTGGCCGGGATGACGCGCAGCACCTGGCCCGTCACTCCCTTGTAGTTACCCGCGATCACGCGCACGCGATCGCCTCTCCGGACGTGCACTCTTCCTTCGGCCATCAGATGACCTCCGGGGCCAGCGAAACGATCTTCATGAACCGCTTCTCACGCAGCTCGCGAGCGACGGGCCCGAAGATGCGGGTGGCACGCGGCTCGCCAGCGTCGTTGATCAGCACGGCCGCGTTCTCATCGAAGCGGATGTAGCTGCCGTCGCTCCGCCGCGTCTCTTTCGCGGTGCGCACGACGACGGCCCGAACCACGTCGCCCTTCTTGACCAGCCCGCCCGGAATCGCGTCCTTGACCGTCACCACGATCACATCGCCGAGCCGCGCGTAGCGTCGCCTCGAGCCGCCGAGCACCCGAATGCACCGCGCCCGCCGAGCCCCGGAGTTGTCCGCGATCCGGACATCGCTCTCCTGCTGGATCATGACCCTACTCCGGACGCTCCACGAGTCGAATCACCCGCCAACGCTTCCGCTTCGAGAGCGGCCTTGTCTCCTCGATGACCACGACGTCCCCGGTTCGGTACTCGTTGCCCTCGTCGTGGGCATAAAACCGGGAGCGCCGCGTGATTCGCTTCCCGTAAAGAGGATGAGGCAGCTGCCTCTCCACGGACACGACGACGGTCTTGTCCATGCGATCGCTGACGACCGTGCCCTGTCGAGTCTTGGTGAGGCCGGCTCGGCCCTTTGCGCTCATTTCCCGCTCTCCGCCGTTCGAAGCTCGCGCTCGCGCTGAATCGTCTTGAGCCTCGCGAGCTCCCGGCGCCTGCTCCTGAGAACCGCCGGGCTCTCCAGCTCCTGGTATGCCTTCCGAAACCGAAGGCGGAAGAGCTCCTCCCGGGCGCGGCGGATCTCCTCGTCGATCTCCTCGTCCGTCAGCTCTCGAATCGCCTCAGCGTCCATCATCTGGTCCCTAGTCTCGTGCCCGTGGTGGCCGCAGGCAGGCTACTCCTCGCGCACCACGAACTTCGTCTTGACGGGCAGCTTTGCTGCCGCGAGGTCCATGGCCCGGCGGCCGACGGCCGCCGACACGCCCTCGAGCTCGAACAGGATCCGCCCCGGCTTGACCGGCGCCACCCAGCCCTCCGGATTCCCCTTCCCCTTACCCATCCGGGTCTCCGCCGGCTTGGAGGTGATGGGCCGATCCGGGAAGATCCGGATCCAGACTTTCCCCCCTCGCTTGATGTGCCGCGTCATCGCGACGCGCGCGGCCTCGATCTGGCGATTGCTGATCCAACCTCGCTCGGTGGTCTGGAGCCCGAAGTCCCCGAACGAGATCGTGTTCCCTCGGTTCGCCTGGCCACGCAACCGCCCCTTCTGGAGCTTTCGGTACTTGACTCGCTTGGGCTGCAGCATGGGCTACTTTCGACCTCCGGCCGTGTAGGTCTGCCCTCGCCGGTCCTCCACCACCTCGCCCTGGAACACCCAGACCTTCACTCCGATGGTGCCGAACGTGGTTCTGGCGGTCTTTTGCGCGTAGTCGATGTCGGCTCTCATGGTGTGCAGGGGAACCCGGCCTTCATGGTAGCCCTCCGTCCGCGCGATCTCGGCCCCTGCCAACCGGCCTCCGCACTGAATGCGTATCCCCTCCGCACCGGAGCGCATCGCCGCCTGCACTGCCCGCTTCATCGCGCGCCGGAAGCTGATCCGTTGCGTGAGCTGATGGGCGACGTTGTCCGCCACGAGCTGCGCATCTACCTCCGGTCGCTTCACCTCTTCGACATTGATCGAGACTTCGGCATCCGTCAGCAGCGCGAGCTCATCCCGAAGCTTGTCGACCTCGGCTCCGCGCTTACCGATGACCACGCCGGGACGTCCCGTGTGGATGGTAACGACGATCTTCGAAGGCTTTCGCTCGATCTCTACCGCCGACACGGCCGCGTGCCCGAGCCTGGCGTGGAGATAGCGGCGAAGGGTTTCGTCCTCCTCCAAGAGCTGCTGGAACACCTTGCCCTGGGCGTACCACCGCGACTTCCACGGCTTGATCTGCCCGAGTCGGAATCCGTACGGATGCGTCTTTTGCCCCACGCTTACTCCTTCTTGGTGTCGACGACCACGGTCACGTGGCTCATTCGCCGACGAATGACGGTGGCGCGACCGTACGCCCGCGCGCGGTAGCGTCGCAGCGTACGGCCCTCGTTCACGTAGGCCTCGCGGACGAACAGGTCGTCCACATCGAGCGTCTCGCCCGCCTCATCTGCCCGATAGACGGCGTTGGCGACCGCCGACCGGAGCAGCTTGTCGATCGGGCCGGCGGCGGCCTTCTTGGAGAACCGGAGGATCGCGTAGGCGTCGTTGACGTCTCGCCCCCTGATGAGGTCGATGACCAGGCGCATCTTCCTCGCCGACATGCCCACGTGGCGGGCCACCGCTCTCGCTTCCATCGCTATCCGCCTACAGCTTCGCCCGGCGGTCCTTGGCCAGCTTCCCGCCGTGTCCCCGGAAGAGGCGCGTCGGAGAGAACTCGCCCAGCTTGTGACCGACCATGTTCTCGGTGATGTAGACCGGGATGAACTTGTTGCC
>CAZEBA010000072.1:5232-7720 GCA_964510615.1 uncultured Gemmatimonadota bacterium | reverse complement strand
CCGGTCGTCGCTCATGGCTTCCTCCAACCCTGTGTCAACTTACGCCGTGTGGGCGCTCGCGGCTCCCGGAGCGCCCCGAGCGATCAGCCTTCGGGCCGATTCGAGCTCGAGGCCGAAGGCAGCCGTGGCGGCGGCGTCGGCGGCCATGCAGGTGGCCGCGGACACCGTCAGGCTGTGTCGCAGCGACCGGGTGGGCTCGCCGGTGGCCGGGTCGAGCAGATGGTGATAGCGGCGTCCGGCGTGATCGAAGTACTGCAGGTAGTCGCCGGAGGTGGCGACCGCCCGGTCCGAGATGCGGATCGTCGCGGCGAGCCGTCGGGGATCGAACGGGTCTCGAATCCCGACCTCCCACGGGTCGCCGTCCTCGGAGAGCCCGATCGCGTAGAGGTCGCCGCCGGCGTTCACCAGCCCGCGCTCGACGCCGCGCGCCCGCAGCGCGCGAGTGGCCCGGTCCACCGCATACCCCTTGGCGATCCCCCCGAGGTCGATCGCCACCGCCTCGCTCCGGAAGCGCACGACGGGTTCGCCGCGCCAACGATCGAGCTCGAGGTCCCGGTACGGCCGCTCTCCGGCGAGCCGCGCGATCTCGGCTCGGGTAGGTGGCGTGTTCCGCTCGCCGACGCTCCAGAGCGCGGTGGCGCGCCCCAGGCAGGGGTCGAAGCCACCCTGGCTGAGCTCGGCCCAGCGGAGCCCCTCTTCGAGCACGGCGGTGGTCGCCGCTGTCACGGCCACCGGCCCGGCGAGCGCGCTCAGGTTGGCCCGGCCGACATCGGAGTCCGTCCTGAAGTGGGACATCGTCCGCTCCACCCAGCGCAGCTCCCGGATCGCGGCCTCGATCGCCCCCTGCGCCTTGGCCTCGTCGGGGTCGACGACCACGATGTCGGCGATCGTGCCCATCACCGGGATGGTGCGTCGGGCCTGTCGGCTCAGTCGACGCAGGGAGACGGGCAGCGAGAGGACGACAAAGGCCCCTGCGCCGAGAGAGAGGAACCTCCGGCGGCTTACGTTCATCGATGCACCTCCAGCTGCGGATCCGCGGGCTCCCGCCCGCGGCCTCGTCCAGAGTGTTTCGTGCAGACGTCGTCGCACCGGCCGCAGCCGGCCGGGTCACCCGAGCAGCCCGCTCTCGGACGCAAGAGCCCGAAGAGGACGAACAGCCCGGCGAACGCCACGACGGCGAGGATCTCGGTCATCACGGCATCAACCCCCCGCTCGAGGCGATGGGGAGCGTCCGGCTCGGCGCGGCTCCCAAGTAACCGGTCATGGCGTCGCCAGCCCGGCAAAGCCCATGAACGCCAGCGACAAGCTGCCCGCCACGATCAGCACCAGGCCCATCCCCTTGGCCAGCGCCGGGATGTCGGCCAGCTCGGCCCGCTCCCGGATCGAGGCCATGAGCACCAGGGCCAGGGTGAGGCCGAGCCCGGCCCCGAGCGCGAACGCCAGCCCCTCCAGGAAGCCGTAGCCGCGGTTGGTCTGAAAGATCGCCAGCCCGAGGATCGCGCAGTTGGTGGTGATCAGCGGCAGGTAGATGCCCAGCTCCCGGAAGAGTGTCGGGCTCACCTTCTTGATGGTCATCTCCACGATCTGGACCAGCGACGCGATCACCACGATGAACGAGATCAGCCGCAGGTACGGCGCGTGGGGGAGGACGTACGCGTTCAGGAAGGAAGCCACCAGCGATGTGATCGTGAGCACGAAGATGTTGGCGGCGCCCATCCGGAGCGCGGTGGCGATCCGGGCCGACACGCCCATGAACGGACAGAGCCCGAGGAAGAGATGCAGGGTGAAGTTGTTCACCAGCATCGCGGAGACCAGGATCCAAAATAGGTCGGCGCTCATGCGGCCCTCCTCGACGCGACGCCGTGGGGCCAGCGTCGTACCTGCGGCAGCGCTCCCGCCTTCCGGCCACGCCACCAGCCGAACACGATCAGGATCATGCCCAGGGTGAGGAAGCCTCCGCGCGGCAGAATCATGATGATCCAGGGCTGGAACGAGGGCCCGAAGACGCTGTGGCCCAGCAGGCTACCGTTCCCCAGCAACTCCCGGATCGAGCCCATCATCAACATCGCGATGATGAAGCCGAAGCCGGTGCCCACCGCATCGAGCAGCGCCCGTCCCACCGGCCGCTTGGAGGCGAACGCCTCCTGTCGGCCCAGGATCATGCAGTTGACGACGATCAGCGCGATGAACGCTCCCAGGGCCTTGTGGATCTCCGGCACCACGGCGGCCAGCGTCAGGTCGGCGATGGTTACGAAGGTGGCGATGATGAGGATGAAGGAGGCGATCCTCACCTCCTTCGGGATCAGGCGTCGGAACGTGGAGACGAGGAGGCTCGAGCCCGTGAGCACGAAGAAGGTGGCCAGCCCCATCGCCAGGCTGTTGGCGACCGTGTTGGTCACCGCCAGAGCGGGGCAGAGGCCCAGCATCTGAACCAGCACCGGATTCTCCCGCCAGACTCCCCTGAGGAAGTCGTATCCGGGCGTCGTCC
>CAZEBA010000072.1:0-5132 GCA_964510615.1 uncultured Gemmatimonadota bacterium | reverse complement strand
TCGAGTCGCTGGTTGATGATCTCGATGACGGTGCGGGAGGAGATCGTGGCTCCCGTGATCATGTCCACTTCGTGCTCGGTCCCCGTCCCGGCCCCAGCCTTCACCCCCTCGATCGGGGGTACGACGCCCCGGAACGCCGAGACGAAACCGCTGTCCTTCTCGATCCTGTCGCCGAGCCCCGGCGTCTCCTTGCTCTCGAGGACCTTCATTCCCAGCAGCTCGTCGCCGGCCGCATCGTAGCCGAAGATCAGCCCCACGATGTCCTGGTAGCCGGGCTTCTCTCCGGCGATCGCGAACCCCATCGATCGTCCATCGGACGCGTAGCCCGCGTAGATCCGGTCCAGCCCCGCGCTGTCCAATCCGGGAGGGAGGGACGAGGCCAGCTCGCCCTCGACCACGAAAAGGGTCTCGTACCGGTCGGGTCCTCCGAGCACCTCCTGGATGGCGGCCCTAAGGGCCGCGGCCCGGTGCGCCTCGATCCTCGGCTGCGCCCAGCCGAAGACGACGACGATCGCCAGCCCTGCCAGCGCCCCGGCCACCGCCAGGGTGAGGATGAGGCGCCAGGAGGGGACCTCCCGCTCCTCGATTCCGGCCGGCGGAGCGTCGGACGCCGACGGCTCGTCGGCTCCCGTCGTCCCGGCGGGCGGCTCGCCCGGCGGCGGGGACCCTTCGCCGGGCGTTAGCGGCTGTCCGGCCACCGGAAGCTTCCGGCCCCGTCCACGTCGATCCTTGCCGCCGCGATCCTTCGCCTCGTTCATGCCGCGGTCTCCTGCCTGGCCGGTCGGCCCCGGCTCCCGTAGGGCCGCGGCTGCGTCGCCCGGTTGATGAACGGCACGAGGGCGTTCATCAGCAGGATGGCGTACATGACGCCCTCCGGCAGCCCTCCCCAGGTCCGGATCACGACGACCAGGATCCCGATCCCGATGCCGAAGATCCAGGCACCCGCGTTGGTGATGGGGGAGGTCACCAGGTCGGTGGCCATGTAGACCGCTCCCAGCATCAGCCCTCCCGAGAACAGGGCGAAGGTCGGGCCGGCGAAGCGGGACGCGTCGACGGCGAACAGGAGCCCGGAGAACAGCGCCACGGTGAGGAAGATGCTGGCCGGGATCCGCCAGTTGAGGAAGTTGCGGAGGGCCAGGTAGCCGCCGCAGACCAGGATCACGATCCCCGCCGTCTCCCCGAGCGAGCCGCTGATGTCGCCGATCATCAGCCTGGTCACCTCGGTGGGGGCGTGCTCGAACTTCATCAGCCCGAGCGGCGTCGCTCCGGTGACCGCGTCCGCGCTCGGGGCCGCGAACGGGATCGCCAGGTTGTCGCCCCGCAGCGCGCTCCACTCGACGACATCACCGGGGGTCCGTGGCCAGGTGGTCATCGCGGCGGGGAACGCCGCCTGCAGGAAGGCCCGCCCCAGCAGCGCCGGGTTGAAGACGTTCTGCCCCAGCCCCCCGAACACGAGCTTCCCGAAGCCGATCCCGAACGCCCCGCCCACGAAGGCGATCCAGAGGGGCACCCCGGCCGGCAGGCAGAGTCCCAGCAGGATGCCGGTGATCGCCGCCGAGCCGTCCGCCAGGCTGCCGGGCGGCCCGAAGGCACGCTCGGTGAGCACGGCTCCGAGGGTGGCGGCGGCGATGACCAGGAGGGCGCTGGGCCCGAAGTACCAGGTGGCAGCGGCAATCACCGGCACGAGGCTCCCGACCACGTTCCACATGATCTTCGGGGTCGAGTCGGGCGCCTTCAGGGCGGGCGAGGCCCTTAGCTGGAGCAGGGGCTCGGCCGGCTGCGATGCCTCGCGGGAGGATCCCGTCACGCCGCCTGCTGCTTTCTTCGCTGCAGACCTACCTTGGCCAGGGCGAACATCTGTGACAGCGGGATGTTCGACGGGCAGACGTACGAGCAGCAGCCACATAGCATGCAGGTCGCCAGGTTCGCTGCCTCCATCTCCTCGTAGCGGCCGGCCTGGGCGAGGATCCCAAGCAGGGAGGGGTTGAGGAAGACCGGACAGGCGTCCAGGCAGTGGCCGCAGCGAATGCACGGGTACGTGCGGCGCGGCCTCGACTCGGCCCGGGTGAGAACGACGATGCCCGTCGTGCTCTTGATCACCGGCGCCTCGAGGTCCGGCTGCGAGGCGCCCATCATCGGCCCTCCGAAGACGACCTGGGACGCCTCTTCCGTCAGGCCCCCGCAGAACTCCAGCACGTCGGAGATCTTGGCACCCACCGGCACGATGAGGTTGGAGGGCCGGCGGACCCCGGGGCCGGTCACCGTGACGACCCGCTCGATCAGCGGCAGGCCGGTCTCGAACACCTCCGCGATGCAGGCCAGGGAAGCGACGTTCTGGACGACGACCCCCACGTGCATCGGCAGCTTCCCCGGCGGCACGTCACGCCCCGTGAGGGCGTGGATGAGCATCTTCTCGTAGCCCTGGGGATACTTGACGGTGAGGCCCTGCACGCGGACGTCCAGGTCGCCGGGCAGCGTCGCGCGCAGCGCCTCGATCGCGTCCGGCTTGTTCTTCTCGACCCCGATGATCGCCCGTTCCACGCCGAGCGTGTGCATCATCACCCGGATGCCGAACCGCACCCGCTCGGGGTACTCGACCATCACCCGGTGGTCGGTGGTCAGGTACGGCTCGCACTCCGCGCCGTTCACGATCAGGGTGTCGACCTCGACCCCCTCGGGCGGCAGCAGCTTGACGTGGGTGGGGAACGCAGCTCCGCCCAGGCCGACCACGCCGGCCCGCTGCACCGCCTGGACGACCTGGTCGGGAGTCAGGCCGTGCCAGTGGGGGATCATCCGCGGCCGCGGGATCTGAGGGGAGAACCGGTCCACGGTGATCCGCACCGCTTCGGCCATGCTCCCGTCAGGGTGCGGCCAGAGACCGATCTCCCGCACGGTCCCGGCGGAGGAGGCGTGGATCGGCACGGAGACGAAGCCGTCCGCCTCTCCGATCTTGTCGCCGCGCTCGACCCGGTCGCCCGCCTTGACCAACAGCCGGGCGGGCTTTCCGGTGTGCTGCCGGAGGGGGAGGACGATCTCGTCGGGGTAGGGCATGCGGCGCACCGGCACGCCCGCCGTCAGCTCCTTGTGCTCGGGCGGGTGGACGCCGTGCCGAAAGCTCAGGCGGGGCCGCATCGGTGCCGGCTCGGTCCGCCGAGTGATGCGAGGCGAGGCCGCGAGGGCGGTCGAAAGAGCGACCGGGGGACCAGCCGAGCGGCTAGCTGAAGGGCTCGGCCCGCTTCAGCCACTTCTCCAGGTCCTTCTCCTTCGGGTTCAGCGGCGTCCCCGGATGGATGATCCGTGCCGTGCACTTCTCGGCCGCCTGCACCAGCTCGCGGAAGGTGCCCGCTCTCGCGTCCTTGATGTACGCCTGCTTGTTGTCGTCGTAGGCGAACATCTTCTTGTTGATGTTGATGCACTCGTCGCAGGAAGTGCAGAGGGCCGTGTCGATGTAGGGCTCGAGCGCCAGCGCCTCCTCTTCCTCTTCGGCGACCGCGGTCTCGACCGCTGCGGCAGGCGCCGCTGCGGCGGCCGGCGCCCCGGCAGGCACGGTGGCCTGGCCACTCGGCGCCGCTGCCGGCGCGGCCGCGGGGCCAGCCACGCCTGTCGGCCCGGCCACGCCTGCCAGCGTGGAGAGTGCCGCGGCCGACTCGTCGAGCCGGACCGGCTCCAGGTCGGGGGCCGCCTGGGCCCGAGCGAGGAGCTCGGTCAGGGTCGAGTTCCCGTTCGCCTTCAGGAGGCCTTCGGCGAGCCGCCGTGCGATCAGCGGCGGATAAGCCGCCCTGAGCTGGGCGAGCTTCGTCTCGTACTCGCTCCGCAGCGCATCCAGCTTCTGCTCGAGCTCCGCCTCCAGCTCCTCCTCGACCAGGTCGTGCCCGGCCGGCGACACCTGCAGGCCAGCGATCTCCTTCAGCTGCGACCAGAAGTGCAGCCGGTCCTCGGCCAGCTCCACCATCTCCCTGGATACGAGCCAGCGGTCGAGTCGCTTCTCGGCGTCGAGCACCTGGATGAACGGCGTGACGCCCTCCCTCTCCTCCGCCGTCGCCAGCACGTACTCGCCGAACGGCATCAGCTCCTCCTCGGCGAGGTCGGCCGGCACGGGCCGGAAGTGCTTCTTGAACCGTCCCTCCGTCGCGGCCCAATCGGCGACGGTGAGCGACACCTCGAGCCGCTGCGTCGCCCCCTCGGCATCCACGTACTCCAGCTCGTACGTGGGCCAGGTCTCATCGACGTCCGGATTCCCGTCCAGGTCGAGGCAGTCCGAGAAGCTCGGGCCGGCATCCGGGTCGTAGACGAGGAAGGGGAACGCCCGGCTCTCGAGGGCAAACTTCGCCGCGTGCAGCGACCAGTCGTCGGCCAGCCCGTGCTCCACCGGGCAGGGGGTGTAGATGTTGATCAACGCCGGCCGGCGAGACTGGAGAGCCTTGAGGACCCCGCCGATCAGGTGCGACGGCAGCGCCTGCGAGGTCTGGAGAACGAACGCCCCGCGGTGCGCGATCCCGAGCAGGGAGATCTCCTTGCGGGTCTCTTCCTTCCCGTGGTGGGCCTTGCCGTAGGCCGCCATGTCGGAGACCTGGCCGGTGAACCCGCTGGTGCACGCCTGCCCACCCGTGTTGGAGTAGACCTGCGTGTCGAGAACGATGACCCGGATCGGCTTTCCGGAGGCGAGCAGCCGCGAGAGGTTCTGGAAGCCGATGTCGAACATCGCCCCGTCCCCGCCGACCGAGAGGATCGGCGGACAGAGGCCGAACTCCTCGTCCGAGAAGTCCCTCCAGTCGAACCGGGTGAGCAGCGGCTCGTGCTTCTCGGGGTCGTAGCTCCCGTCCAGGAGCGCCTTCGCTCTCCGCACGGCGACGAACCCGTTGGCCATCTTCCGCATGTTCCCCTCGAAGACGCCGATGGCGATCGAGGGCGCGTCCTGGAAGAGGTGGTTCACCCACGGATACGGATACGGGTTGTAGGGGAAGGTGCTCCCCCACACCGAGGAACAGCCGGTAGCGTTGGTGATCGCGGTGTTGGCGCGGCCCTGGCCGCTCGGTCCCTCGACATAGCGCCACCTGAGGTCACGCAGGACGGCTATCGTGTCGGTGTACCGCTTGAGCCGGGCTCGCTTCTCCTCGTCCACGGGCACGCCC
>CAZEBA010000071.1:1370-7927 GCA_964510615.1 uncultured Gemmatimonadota bacterium | reverse complement strand
GCCAGTAGGGGATCGGGTCGTATCGGCCGTTCAGTCGCGCCCACGTCCAGACGGGCGAGTCGGGAGTTTGAGGGAACCCCGCGGCCACGTCGGCCGAGGGACGCTCCCGCGCCGCTTCCAGCGCCCGGGCGTACGGCTCCCACTCACCGGTTTCCAGGTAGGCTTCGGCGAGGCGCTGGATCTCGAGGATCTCGGCGACGTCGCGGGCCGAGAGGCCGGCCTGCTCGCCCGTGTTGCGCAGCTCGTGCCGGATCTGTTCGATCACGGGCACGGTCGCACCCGAGATGTCGACCACCCACCCGACGTCCTCCGAGAGGGAGGCGGCGAGGGGGGCAATGTGGCCACCCTGGGAGAGCCCGACGAGCCCGACGGCGTCGCGGTCCACACCCGGCTGCTTCCGCACCAGGGCCACCCCGGCCAGTGCGTCGCCGGCCAGCGTCTCGAAGCTCGCGGTCCTCCAGTCGCCTTCCGAGCGGCCCGAGCCGCGCTTGTCCGGCAGGAGAGTCGCGACGCCTCCGCCGGCGAGGGCCTCGGCAATCGAGCGCGCCCAGTAGTTCGTGCGGTCGCTGGTGCCCGATCCCTGGATGATGACCGCGCCGGGGAAAGATCCCTCGCCATCGGGTGTGAGCAGTACGCCGGCCAGAACGGCGCCATCCGCCGCCTCGAACGTCACCTCCCGCTCGGCGAAGGCCGCTTCCTGGGGCTCCTGCGCCCGTGCCGGCGCACCGCCGGAAGCCACGGTCGCGACGGTCAAGAGGAGGGACCGGACTGCCGGGGCCACCGACTTCACGCGCACGGTTCGATCGGCGCTACCGGAAGCTCCGCATCAGCTGCGAGAGCGCCTCGCTCCCCGGGACCAGCCGCTCCATCGGCACGTCCACCAGCGGCGTCTCCACGGTTCCGAGGATGTCGTGCATGTCCTCGGTGCTCTCCTCGATGTAGAGGAGGCCGGTCACCACCTCGCCCGCGTTCTGCAGCTCGCTCACGTACTCGTAGACGGCCTCGCGGTCGGTGGGGTCGTAGTTCTCCTCCACGCGGTGGAACCGGACCAGGCTGCCGTCGTGCATGCGGACGCCCTCGGTCGCGCCGGGGGCGATCTCGGTCGTGATCTCCTCCGCCGGCGGCACGAAGTCGGCGTTCACGACTTCGTGGTACCGCTCCCGGGTGTGGACGTAGCTCTTGGTCGAGCTCTCGTGGTCGTTGAAGGTGACGCAGGGCGAGATGACGTCCACCATCGCGAAGCCCTTGTGCGTGAGCCCGGCCTTGAGGATCGGAACGAGCTGCGCCTTGTCCCCCGAGAAGCTGCGGGCCACGAAGCTGGCTCCGATGCTGAGCGCCAGCAGCACCGGGTCGATCGGCCGCTGCCGGTTCTCCACCCCTCGCTTGGACTTGGTCCCCACGTCGGCAGAAGCCGAGAACTGCCCCTTGGTGAGGCCATAGACGCCGTTGTTCTCCAGCACGTAGAGGAGGTTGACGTTGCGCCGCACGGCGTGGCAGAGCTGGCCGAGCCCGATCGAGAGCGAGTCCCCGTCCCCGGAGACGCCGATGTAGATCAGCTCGCGGTTGGCCGCGTTGGCACCGCTGGCGATCGCCGGCATGCGGCCATGGACTGCGTTGAAGCCGTGCGCGCCGCCCAGGAAGTACGTGGGAGTCTTCGAGGAGCAGCCGATCCCGCTCAGCTTCGCCGCCCGGTGCGGGGGGATGTTGAGCTCGAAGAACGCTTGGATGATGGCCGAGGTGATCGAGTCGTGGCCGCAACCGGCGCAGAGGGTGGACATCGTTCCTTCGTAGTCCCGCCTCGTCAACCCGAGCGCGTTCTTCGCCAGCCCCGGGTGACGGACGGACGGTTTCGTCATGTGGCGCGCCATCAGCTCGCTCCCACCTCGTGCTTGGCGGCCTCCGTATCGCCACCGGCCGCGGGCGGGCCGCGATCACCGGCCGGCGCGTCGCTTGGTGCCGCTGCGTCGGCGGCGAGTTCATCGCTCTCGTCAGCGGGCTCGGCAGCCGCTTCGGGCCGGCCACCAGCCGACGGGTCGCCGAGCTCGGCCAGCACCCCCTCGATCACGTGGTCGGCGCTGAGCGGAAGCCCGCCGTAGTAGCGCACCGAGCCGAGCCGCTCGCCCGGCGCGCCCGTCTCCAGCGTGAGGAGCGACCGCAGCTGCGCGTCGCGGTTCTGCTCCACCACGAACACCCTAACGTGGCTTTCCAGGAAGCGTCCGACCGAGGGGTGGAACGGGAACGCCCGGATGCGCATGTAATCGGCCTCGAGGCCGCGTTCGGCGAGCCGGTCGACCGCCTCGCGCGCCGCGGCCGCGCTGCTCCCTACGCAGACGAGCCCGACCTCGGCCCCGGGCCGGGCGACGATCTCGGGCTCCGGCAGCCGTTCCCAAGAGGCATCGATCTTGGCCGCGATCCGGTCGACGACCTCCAGGTACTCGGCCGAGTCCTCCGTGTACCGGCCGAGCTTGCTGTGTCCCGAGCCGCGCGTGAAGTAGGCGCCCTTCGGGTTCACGCCCGGCAACGTCCGGGAGGACACCTGATCCTCGTCCAGGTCCAGGTAGCGGTGGAACGTCTGGAGCCCCTCGATCTCCTCGGCGCTGAGGATCCGGCCCCGGTCGTGCACGTAGGAATCGTCCCACTCGAGGCGCGGGCAGGCCCAGTCGTTCATCGCGATGTCGAGGTCGGAGAGCACGAACACCGGCGTCTGGAAGCGCTCGGCCAGATCGAAGGCGCCCACCGCCATCTCGAAGCACTCGTGCGGGTCGGACGGGAAGAGGAGGATGTGCTTCGTGTCGCCGTGCGAGGCGTAGGCGCAGAGCAGCAGGTCGCACTGCTGAGTGCGGGTGGGCATGCCGGTCGAGGGTCCGGTGCGCTGCACGTCGAAGATCACGGCCGGGATCTCGGCGTAGTACGCCAGGCCGATGAACTCGCTCATCAGCGAGATCCCGGGGCCGCTGGTCGGCGTGAACGCCCGGGCGCCGGCCCAGCCCGCTCCGATCACCATGCCGACGGCGGCCAGCTCGTCCTCGGCCTGGAGGATGCAGTAGAGGTTCTTGCCCGTCTCCGGATCCTTCCGGTAGCCCTCGCAGAAGGCCTGAAAGCGGTCCATCAGCGACGTGGCCGGCGTGATCGGGTACCAGGCCGCTACCGTCGCTCCGGCATAGAGGCAGCCGAGCGCTGCGGCGGTGTTGCCGTCCATCAGCACGCTGTCCCGGGTCTCATCCATCGGGGCGAGCCGGAGCGGCAGCGGGGTGTCGAAGTTCTCCTTGGCGTAGTCGTAGCCGAGCTTCACGGCGAGGTAGTTCGAGTCGAGCAGCTTCGGCTTGCGCCCGAAGCTCTCGCGGAGCAGGGCCTTCACGATCTCGGTGTCGATGTCGAGCAGCGCGGTCAGGATTCCGACGTAGAAGATGTTCTTCATCAGGATCCGCTCGCGGGCTCCCTCGAACGCCTCCACGCACATCTGCCCCATCGGAACGCCGAGGAAGGTGACGTCCTCCCTTCGGAGCCTCGCTTCCAGCGGCCAGCTCGAGTCGTGGACCACGTACCCGCCGGGCTGCACCTCGGCGATGTCCCGCTCGATCGAGGCCGGGTTGAGGGTCACCATGAGGTCGAACCGCGGCGTGCGCGCGATGTGTCCGTCCCGGTTCACCCGCACCTCGTACCAGGTGGGGAGGCCCTGGATGTTGGAGGGGAAGATGTTCTTGCCGGAGACGGGGATCCCCATCCGGAAGATCGCCTGCATCAGCAGGCCGTTGGCGCTCGCCGACCCGGTACCGTTGACCGTGCCGATCTTGAACGCGAAGTCGTTCGTGCGGTCTAGACCCGAGCCGGCCATGGTGCCTCGTCTGTGCGCGTCGGTGGCGCCTCCTCCCCGCTCCGGGCCGCACGCTTGTCCACCCAAGGGATCGGCGCCCGGTCGGCGTAGGGGATGAGGAGCTCGGACTTCCGCATGTCGAAGGCGGCGGTCGGGCAGCGATCGGCGCAGAGCCCGCAGTGGACGCAGAGATCCTCGTCCTTGACCATCACCCGACCCGTCTGCGGAAGGCTCTCCGAGACATAGAGGTCCTGCTCCAGGTTCTCCGCCCTCGCCTTCAGGCGCGTCCTGAGCTCGGCTTCCGGGCCGTTGTGGGTGATCGTCAGGCAGTCCACCGGGCAGACGTCGATGCAGGCGTCGCACTCGATGCAGAGCCTTCCCGTGAAGTGGGTCTGGAGGTCGCAGTTGAGGCAGCGCTCGACCTCGATTGCCGTCTGCTCCGGATCGAAGCCCAGCTCCACTTCGACCGCCAGCTTCCGGAAGCGCTCCCTGAGATCCACGTGCTTCATCTGGACCCGGGCGGCCGGGTTGTACTCGTTGGAGTAGGCCCACTCCAGCATCCCCATCTTGGCGCTGATGAGGTTCTGTCCGTACGGGACCCGGTCCGTGAGCGGGACCCCCTGGCAGTAGTTGTGGATCGAGATCGCCGCCTGGTGGCCGTGCTCGACCGCCCAGATGATGTTCTCCGGTCCCCAGGCCGCGTCGCCGCCGACGAAGACTCCCTCGCGTGTCGTCTGGAACGTCGTCCGGTCGACGACCGGCATCTCCCACTCGTCGAACTCGATCCCGATGTCGCGCTCGATCCAGGGGAAGGCGTTGTCCTGTCCGATGGCGAGGATCACGTCGTCGCACGGGAACTCGACCGTGCCGTGCGCCTCCGCCTTCAGTCGGCCGTCGGGGCCCTCGTGCCAGGTGACGAGCTCGAACTCCATCCCGGCCAGCCGGCCATCCTCGATGATGAACCGCTTCGGAGAGTGGTTCTCCACGATCTCGACCAGCTCCTCCTCCGCGTCCTCGAGCTCCCACGCCGAGGCCTTGAAGTACGGCTTCGACTTGCGGGCCATCACCTTGACGTCCGTTCCGCCGAGCCGCTTGGACGTCCGGCAGCAGTCCATCGCCGTGTTCCCGACCCCGATCACCAGCACCCGCTCCCCGATCGAGTCGATATGCCCGAAATGCACGCCCTCCAGCCACTCGATCCCGATGTGGATCCGGTCGCTCTCGTAGCGGCCCGGGATCTCGAGGTTCTTCCCCTTGGGCGCCCCGGAGCCGATGAACACCGCGTCCCAGTCCTCGGCCAGCAGGGCCTCGAGGCTGGTGATCTCCGCCTCGTAGTGGATCTCGACCCCCATCCCGAGGATCATGCCGATCTCGCCGTCCAGCACTTCCGGGGGCAGGCGGAAGGCCGGGATGTTGGTGCGCATCAGCCCGCCAGGCCTCGGGAGCTTCTCGAAGATCACGCACTCGTAGCCGAGCGGCAGGAGGTCGTTGCAGACCGTCAGCGAGGCCGGTCCGGCGCCGATGAGGGCGATCCGCTTGCCGTTCTTCGTCTCCGGGATCGCGGGCAGGCGGCTCTCGGTCGGGTCGCGGAGGTCGGCGGCCACCCGCTTCAGCCGGCAGATGGCGACCGGCTTTCCGTCCACCCGCGTCCGACGGCAGGCCGGCTCGCAGGGTCGGTCGCAGGTGCGCCCCAGGATGCCCGGGAAGACGTTGGACTCGCGGTTCAGCCAGTAGGAGTCGCTGTACCGTCCCTGGGCGATGAGGCGGATGTACTCGGGGACGTTCGTATGGGCCGGACAGGCCCACTGACAGTCGATGACCTTGTGGTAGTAGTCCGGGTTCTGGACGTCGGTCGGCTCCACTCGGTCTCCTCGGCGCTCGTCGTGCTTCGTCGGGCGCGGCTCGCGAGATGCTCGGGGCTCTTACCCCGGGACCTCGAAGTGTTCTCCATCGCGCTGCACAGGGGCAAGCTGGAAGGCGGAGCGCAGGGAAGCCGAGACCGCCTCCGGCAGCCTCGGAGCGTATCCCCCCATCGCTCCGCCGGGTGCTAGTCGAGCCTCACTGCAGCGACCACTCGCTGGTCCAACGCACCGCGCTCCTGCCGTCGGGCCACTCGGCGATCGGCTGGTAGGTGCCACCCCCGTTGATGCCGGCGTACTTGCCGGTGCCGGCGATGAAGCCCCAGTCGCCGCCCGTCTCGTCCCCGCGCCACCAGAGGGAGTAGGTGTCGCTGTCCGTATTGATCCCGTCGCAGTGCCCGTGGGACATCTGCCCGGCGGAGCTCGCAGCCGTGATGCCGGAGCAGTCGAAGCTGACCATGTGGAGGGGATCGTCCGGGTCGTCGGCCAGGCTGAATCCCTGTTGGAAGAACCGCACCACGCTGGTCCCGCCGGAGAACTCCTGCACCGTCTGCCCGTGGGGGACGTAGACGGCGTAGCCGGATCCGGTCCTCACCTGGGCCGATGCGTCGGGTGGAACCGCGAGCGCGAGGACGCACGTCGCCAGCGCCGCGGTCACGAATCTGCCGCTCATCTCACTCCTCCGGTCATGTACAGTGGGTGTTTAGGGTTCGTTGCAGGGTGGGGCGGCATGCTCGCAGGCCGCAAGGGCTTCGAACCGGGAACGGCGTGGAGGGTAGCACCAACACCTACGAACGCCGCCATCTTCCGGATGAGACCGATGATCCGTCGATCTTCAACTCGTTCCGCCACGCTTTCTCGTTCAATGGTGCGCACCCTGGGCA
>CAZEBA010000071.1:0-1270 GCA_964510615.1 uncultured Gemmatimonadota bacterium | reverse complement strand
GCGATGCGCGACGCGCTCCGGCTCGGAGGCCTGGACCGCGAGGGTATCGGGGCGTCGTACCGGAGCCTCATCGACCTCCTTTCCGGCCTCGACCCCACGGTGCGGCTGGAGATCGGGAACTCGGTGTGGTACCGGGAGGGCTTCACGCTCGAGGACGCCTACGTCAGCGAGGTGGAGCGCGACTACCTGGCCCGCGTCGCGGCGCTCGACTTCGCCGATCCGGGCGCGGCCGATGTGATCAATGCCTGGGTGAGCGAAGCGACAGACGGTCTGATCGACGGGATCGTGGATCCGCCGATCGATCCGCTCACGGTGGCCTTTCTGATCAACGCGATCTACTTCGAGGGAGCGTGGACCCTGCGCTTCGATCCGGAGCGGACCGCGCCCGGCGACTTCCGGCGCTCCGACGGCTCGACCGTCAGCGTGCCGTTCATGACGATGCGCGACGAGGCGTTCCGGTATGCCCAGACGGCCGACTACCAGGCGATCGAGCTGCCGTACGGCGGCGAGGCGTTCGCCATGACGGTGGTGCTGCCCTCCGAGGGAACCGGCATCGATGCGTTCGTGGAATCGCTCGACTCCGAGGCATGGGCGGAGATCATCGCGGGACTGGGAGAGGCGGAGCTGTTCGTGGCGCTTCCCAGGTTCAAGCTCGAGTTCGAGCAGACGCTGAACGACGTCCTGAAGGCCCTCGGCATGGGGGTCGCGTTCGATCCGGGGGCGGCGGACTTCTCGCGCATGAATCGCGACGCCCTGGCCCTGCAGCTTCATATCAGCCGCGTGAAGCAGAAGGCGTTCGTCGACGTGGACGAGGAGGGCACGCGCGCGGCGGCCGTGACCTCGGTGGAGATGGGCGTGACCTCCGCGCCGCCCTCCTTCCGCGCCGACCGGCCGTTCCTGTTCGCGATCCGCGAGCGGCTATCCGGCACCCTGCTGTTCACAGGCGTGGTGAGGGATCCGGCGGCGGGCTGAGGGACCGACGGGCCGGCTCGCTGCACATCGGTTCGGGCGCTCCTCAGCGTGCGCCGAGGGTGTAGCCTTCCCGCCGCGTCTTACCCCAGCACCGAGAAGCTGCTGTCTCGGATGACCGTCCGTTTTCGCGAGTAGAAGCCGACATCGAGCGTCTGCCCGGTGTAGGGACCGGTGACCTTGACCGGATCGCGGTCATGGTCGTGCCCCGCCTCGCAAGCTGCGATCAGCTCCGCCATCATCCGGCCGACCATGGGGGCGTTCTTGAACTGGTTTCCGCTCGTGCCGACGGCCATGTAGA
>CAZEBA010000070.1:0-8193 GCA_964510615.1 uncultured Gemmatimonadota bacterium | reverse complement strand
TCACCCAGAGCCTGTCGGGAGCGGCGGGAGACTCGCACACCAACACCGTCACCGCCAGCGCGTCGGACGACGAGGGCAACTCGGACAGCGACAGCGACAGCGAGACGGTCACGTTCACCGGGCCGTGACCGTCGTACGTGGGGCAAGGCGTGCAGGCTCGGGCACGTTGAGCGAGTTCTTGACGTCGATAACCACGAAGACTGCGTGGTCGGCACACGTCCACGTGCCGCACGATGGAATGCGGAGGGTATTCCGCCGAGAGCCGCTGGCCACTCGGCAAGGCCGTCGCGGCAGGAATATTGAGCAGGAGTAGTCGCAGATGTACGCGTTGTCACGTTCTCTTCGCCAGATCATTCGTTCCGAGCAGGGCTCGGCGTTGATACTGACCGTGCTCGGCATGTTCCTCCTCCTGGGTATGGTCGCCCTAGCCGTGGACGTAGGGCTGCTGCTCGCCAGACGGACGGAGTCGCAGCGCGTGGCCGACGCGGCGGCGCTGGCAGGGGCGGCGTCGTTTCTGACCGACCCGTACAACGTTGATCGCCCCCGCGATTGGGCTATTGAGTACGCGGCCATGAACCAGGTCAATGGAGAGCCCGCGATCGTTCTCCCCGAGGACGTGGACGTGCTCCTCGACGAAGAGAAGGTTCGGGTGCGGGTGCGCAACGTCACGAGCCGGGGGAACGCGGTGGCGACAATCTTCGCTCGCATCCTCGGCATCTATCAGGTTGACGTGGCAACGGTTGCGGCGGCGGAAGCATATCCCGCCGAGAAGACGGGCCTGTGCCCGATCCCGCTTGCCTTGCCGGACCGGTGGGTAGAGGGAGATGACGATGCGCTCTTTACCGGTACGCCGGATCCCGATTTGTACATACCGTTCGATGAGGACGATTACGCGGTGTTCGGCGGTGTGCAGGTCCAAACCATGGGTGACGGGGGCGCGTTCACGGGTTATTACGAGGGGAACATCGGGGACGTCATCGAGATCAAGACGGCGTCCAACGCGGTGGGCGAGGGCGAAGAGGCGAGCCCCTGCGTGGAAACCGAGAGCTGGCGCTGCTGGTTTCAGCCGCTAGCGACGAACGGAGCCGAACTGCCGGACGGCACCGGCGGGAACGAGATGCTGTGGCCCTGGATCGGCGGCTGCCCGAACGGCGAACAAGCCCCGATAGAGATCGGGGATTGGGTGTACGAATCGTCCGCCGGCGGTGACAAGCAGAGCCTGCTTCACCAAGGCGGAGGCCGACCCGCCGACGAGTTCAATTTCGAGGAGGTGATGAACTTCGAGCCGACCCTGAAGTGGGACGGAACCTGTGTTGTAGACGAAAATGATCTCTCGGCGGGATGTGTCGAGGGCGGATATCGGGTTCGGTCGATGCCCATGATCGATCCGACCACCATCGAGGCGTCCGGCGCCAACCTGCGGGCGCAGGTCAGCGGACTCATGTGCGTGTACCTGGAGCAGATAGGCCTGGAGCCTCCTCCTCCCGAAGGCGAGGGGACTGTCATAACGCCCGATACGAAGCAGAAGGGGAACTGGAACCTCTACATACGGATCATCCCCTGTGCCGGTCTGGGCGCCGGCGACGGAGAGGGCGCGATCCTCAAGGCGCTGCGGCTCGTCGAGTAAGGTCGCACACGCACCTAGCATTTGGGGCACAACCCTCCGAGCGGTCAAACTGAAATGGGGCTCATGGAGAGGCGGCTGAGCAGGGCCGGATCCGGGAAATGCCGCTCAGAGCATCAACGTGTCGCCGCCTTTCGCAGGATGACCAGCCGCCCGCCCGGAATCGTCCTTTTCACACTATGCTCTGTCGTGGCGTTGGCGCTCGTTTTCGCTGCCGTGTCCCTGCCGATTGGGATGACGATTGGGCTGCTAGGTGGAGCGTCCCTTAGAGAGGCGGTGGGTGTCGCCGTTGAGACGGCGAAGGTGATCGAGCTCCTTGGGGCCGGCATCCTTCTATGGACGTTCCTCCCAGCAAGTACCTACAACGGGCTCAAGTGGGCACGGGACTATGCACCCGGGAGCGACGAATACCGTCTCGCTGACTTTCTGGCGGGTCTCTTTTTTGCGCTGGGGGGCGGCATCGGGTTCCTCGTTTTGCTCGTTCTGGAAGCCTAAGGGCTGGGCCCGGAGGCGACCTCCTCGAAGACAGAAGTCTCTTTCAGCGCGGAAGGGCAGTAGGTGGGCTTCACCTAGAGATTGCTCGCGAACTGCCCGACGTGCGCCTGACCTGCGGCAATACGGCGACAGCAGAACAAGCCGCTTCCCATCCTCGTCGATCCGTCCAGCTAGAATTGCGTGAACGCCACAGCACTGGTGCCACACCGTGGCGGGTCTGCCATCCTTGTGCCGTCCGGCTGATTTTGTACAATTCACCCCTTGGTGTTCTGGGCCAAGTTACTGCAGTAAAGGAGTAGTCCCCGATGTCCTCGTCTCTCCGTTCTCTTCGCCAGATCATTTGTTCCCAGCAGGGTTCGGCGTTGATGCTGACCGTGCTCGGTATGTTCCTCCTCCTGGGCATGGTCGCCCTGGCCGTGGACGTAGGGACGGTGCTCGCCAGACGGACGGAGTCGCAGCGCGTGGCCGACGCGTCGGCCCTGGCGGGCGCCGCGTCCTTTCTGACCGACCCGAACAACGTTGATCGCCCCCGCGATTGGGCCATCGAGTACGCGGCCCTGAACCAGGTCAATGGAGAGGCGGCGATCGTTTTGCCCGAGGACGTGGACGTGCTTCTTGACGAAGAGAAGGTCCGCGTGCGAGTGCACAACGTCGCGAGCCGGGGAAACGCGGTCTCGACGATCTTCGCGCGCATCCTCGGCATCTATCAGGTTGACGTGGTAACGGTTGCGGCGGCGGAGGCATATCCTGCGGAGAGCACCGGCCTGTGCCCGATCCCGCTTGCCTTGCCGGACCGGTGGGTGGAGGGAGATGGTGATGCGCTCTTCACCGGTACACCGGATCCCGACTTGTACATACCGTTCGATGAGGAAGAGTACGCAGTGTCCGGCGGTGTGCAGGCTCTAGCCATGGGTGACGGGGGTGCGTTCACGGGTTATTACGAGGGGAACATCGGGGACGTCATCGAGATCAAGACGGCGTCCAACGCGGTGGGCGAGGGCGAAGAGGCGAGCCCCTGCGTGGAAACCGAGAGCTGGCGCTGCTGGTTTCAGCCGCTAGCGACGAACGGAGCCGAACTGCCGGACGGCACCGGCGGGAACGAGATGCTGTGGCCCTGGATCGGCGGCTGCCCGAACGGCGAACAAGCCCCGATAGAGATCGGGGATTGGGTGTACGAATCGTCCGCCGGCGGTGACAAGCAGAGCCTGCTTCACGATGGAGGTGGCCGACCCGCCGACGAGTGGAATTTCGAGGAGGTGATGAACCTAGAGCCGGACCTATACTGGAGCAGCGGTACCCAATGTGTTCTTCAGCTCGGGAATGAGGAAGCCGGTTGCGTCGAGGGCGGGTACCGGGTTCGGTCGATGCCCGTGATCGATCCGACGACCATCGAGGCGTCGGGTGCCAACTTGCGGGCGCAGGTCAGCGGACTCATGTGCGTGTATCTGGAGCAGATAGGACTGAATCCTCCTCCCCCCGAAGGCGAGGGGACTCTCATCACGCCGGACACGAGCCAGAAGGGGAACTGGAACCTCTACATACGGATCATCCCCTGTGCCGGTCTGGGCGCCGGCGACGGAGACGGCGCGATCCTCAAGGCGTTGCGGCTCGTCGAGTAAGGACGCGCCCGCAACGCTCAGTCTGGCCGATCGTTGCCTCCAGACGACGATTGAGGCGGTTGTCCGCGGGGCTTGGACTGAGACGATGAGCAGAATCGGACTCCGGGAACTCCGCCAGTGGCATCGCTGTCGCGACGTCTTTCGCATGATGACCAGCCGCCCGCCCGGTATCTTCCTATTCACGTTGTTCTCTCTCGTGGCGTTGGCGTTCGTTCTCGCCGCAGTGTCGTTGCCGATTGGGATGACGATTGGGATGTTGGGTGGAGCGTCCCCTGAACAGGCGGTAGGTGTCGCCGTGGAGACGGCGAAGGTGATCGAGCTCCTTGGGGCCAGCATCCTTTTGTGGACCCTCCTCCCGGCGAGCGCCTACAACGGAATCAAGTGGGCGTGGGACTATGCGCCGGGAAAGGACGAATACCGTCCAGCTGACTTTCTGGTGGGTCTTTTCGTTGGGCCGGGGGCTATCGCGCTCTGGCTATGGCTGCTCTCGACAGCCTCGTGGTTGCCGGGGACGGGCCTCTGACGACTTCTCGTCGTAGCGGGAAGGAGCGTGTGTCATGAGAGAAGTCATGGGCACCAAGTACATGGGTCGCACCGGGCGGACGCTGTTGGCGGCGGCCACCGCCGTGACCGTGATCGGCGCGGGATGCCAGCGCGACTCGAGCGAGTACGCGTCAGCCGAGGAGCCCGAGTTCCTGTTCGTGCAGACGTCGGACGGCCTGACGAGTGACCCGGCCGCCAACACGTTTCGCCTCGTGAATGTCGGCCAGCAGACCCTCTACTTCACGGATCGGCCCTACCGTATCGCCGGGCACATCAAGATGGCCGACTATCTCGAGGAGTGGACGACCGGCAAGGACAGCTTCGACGAAGATCCGCCGAACGCCACGCTCTCCGTCTACGAGCCGGGGCAGGCCGAGAACACGGTCGCCGTAGTCGAGCTCGCCAACCCGGTCCCGGAGGGCCCGGACTTGATCTACACCTACCGGCTGATCGAGGGGACGATGCCCGCGGCCGGCGAGGCGACGGCGCTGTTCATCGACAAGATCGGGCCCGGGGGCGGCGTCGGCGTCGGCTACCATGGTGTCGGCGTGGGCCGTCGGGGTCCGGGGGTGCGCTAAGACAGGGACGCCGGCCGTGTCAGCCGCGATACCGGCCGGAACGCGCCCGCATGTCGTTTAGACCCTGACGGTCATGCTCACTCGGACGGTCGTTGCGGTTCTGGGACTGATCCTGTTCGCTGTCCTGTGGTTCGGCGTGGCCGGCCGGCTGGCTTGGTGGCAGGGTTGGGCCTTCCTTCTCGCGTTCATCGCATACGTGGGCGTCTTGTTCAGGCGACTGTGGACCACGAATCCGGACCTGGTTCGGGAGCGCAATCAGCCGGCTGACAGGGCGGAAGCCTGGGATCGCGTGGTGATGCGCATCTATTCCGTGATCCTGCTGATTCTGCTGTTGGTGGCCGCGCTCGATGGGGGAAGGTATCGATGGTCGTCCGTCGCCTGGGGCATCCAGCTGGCTGGCTGGCTCCTTCTGGTGGTGGCCGGTGTGATGGTCTGGCATGTCATGATGACCAATGCGTACCTGTCTCGCTGGGCGCGGTTGCAGGAGGACCGGGAGCAGGTCGTCGTCCGGGAAGGCGCCTACCGGCACATACGACATCCGATGTACCTCGGGATCATCCTCGCCTTCGGGGGAATCCCGCTGGTCTTGGGTTCGTGGTGGGCGATGATCCCGAGTGCGGCAATCGTGGGATTGTTCGTGTACCGAACCTACCGGGAAGACCTGATGCTCCTCCGTGGCCTGACGGGATACGCCGAGTACACGGAAACGGTGAGATACCGGCTCCTGCCAGGAATCTGGTGAGTGCGCAGCGGGGGCTCCGACTCGGCGTCCT
Source organism: uncultured Gemmatimonadota bacterium (assembly GCA_964510615.1). Classification (GTDB taxonomy): domain Bacteria; phylum Gemmatimonadota; class Gemmatimonadetes; order Palauibacterales; family Palauibacteraceae. The sequence continues at coordinate 2,561 of CAZEBA010000070.1, read as the reverse complement.
ACTCGGTCCGAAGGGCTACGAGGGGATCCACTGAGGCGGCGCGACGGGCCGGCAGATAGCTGGCGAGCAGCGCCACGCCGAAGAGCGTCAGCAGCACCAACCCGAGCGTGGCGGGATCCGTCGGGCTCACGCCGAACAGCAGGGCTCGCAGGAGACGCGTGAGCGTCAGGGCGCTGGCCAGTCCGACCGCGAGACCGATTCCGGCGATCGTCGCGCCCTGTCTTACGACCATGCCGCTCACGGCGGCCGATTGCGCGCCGAGCGCCAGCCGAACGCCGATCTCCCGGGTCCGCCGCGTCACGTCGTAAGACATCACGCCGTACACCCCGATCGCGGCGAGCACCAGGGCGATGGCTGCCGCGACCACCACCAGCAGCATCGCGAAGCCGAGCTGGGTGGTGGATTCGGACACGACCTCGCCCATGGTCCTCACATCCGTGATCGGGAGGTGAGGATCCAGCTCCCGCACCTGCGCACGAACAAGCGAGGCCAGCGTGGCCGGTCGAGCCTCGGTTCGAAGGAGGAGGCTCATCTCCATTGGCCAATAGACGTCCTCCAGTCCCTCCAGCCCGGTGACCGGGTAGTAGATGATCGGCTCGGGCTCTTTCGTCAGCGCCTCGTCGCGCGCTCCTCCTACGACCCCGACAATGTGAAACCAGGCGGTCTCGCCCTCCGCCAGGCTCGGGTGGACGCGCTTTCCGAGCGCGCTCTCTCCTGGCCAGAAGCGTTCGGCGAAGGGGCGGTTGACGACGACGGCGCGCGTATCGGAGTAGTGATCCGTCCGATCGAAGGTTCTGCCCTCCAGCAGGGGAAGGTCGAGGGCCTCCAGGAAGCCGGCGGTCACGAGCTGGGTGTTGGCTACCGGCGGAAGGTCTCCCGGATCGACCGGGCGGTCCTCGATCGAGACGATGCTGATGTTCCGGCCGCTCATCTCGAGCGGGATCTTGCTGCCGGCACCGGCCCCCACCACCCCCGGAAGCCCCTCCAGCCGCTCGATGAGCTGGCCGTAGAATCCGGCGACGGCGCTCCGCGAGTCGTACTCCGCGCCCGGTAGGGATACCCTGAAGGTCAGCGCGCCTTCGCCGTCGAAGCCGGGATCCACCTGGCGGACCTTCTGGAAGCTTCTTGCCATGAGGCCGGCGCCGGCTACGAGAACGAACGCCATCGCCAGCTGTGAGAGCACGAGGAGCTTCCGCGCCCGTTGGCGCTCGCGACCGGCACTGCCGCCACGTCCCCCTTCCTTGAGGGCCAGCGCCATGTCGGATCTCACGTAGCTGAGCGTCAGGAAGGAGCCGAGCAGCAGGCCGACCAGCATCGAGATCACTAACGAAAAGGCGAGGACGGGTCCGTCGATACCGATCGCGTCCAGCCTCGGGATGCTCTCCGGACCCAGCAGCACGAGGATCCGGGTCGCCGCGAAGGCAAGCAACAAGCCCAGGAGGCCGCCGGCCAGGGCCAGCGTCAGACTCTCCGAGAGGAAGAATCGCGCCAGCCGCCTGGCGCCGGCTCCGAGCGCCATCCGCAGAGCGATCTCCCGGTGACGGCTCTGCGCCCGCACGAGAAAGAGGCTCGCCACGTTGGCACAGGCGATCAGGAGGACGAACAGGACCGTCCCGAGGAGGACCCACAGCGAGCGCTCCAGGTTCTCGTCTCCGAGCACGTCCTCGATCAACGGATGGACGATCGCCTCCATCTGGGCGGTCTCCATCATCTGCTCGGTCAGAAAGTCACCCGGATACGCTTCCGGCAGCCGCCGACGCAGTCGATCCAGGTCGCGACGGGCGGTCTCGGGAGTCTCGCCCGGCTTCAGCCGGCCGATCGCGTCCCACCGGTAGCTGCCGGTCGTCGCCTCGGCCGGATCGATCTCGAGCGCCGTCCAGAGCTCGGAGTCGCTCATCGGCAGGGAGAAGTCTTCCGGCATGATGCCGATCACGCGGTGCGCCTCGGCGTCGATGAGCACAGTGCGGTCCATGATTCCCGGATCGCTGCCGAACTTCCGCACCCACAGACCGTGGCTCAGGATGACGACCGGCTCGGCACCGGGCTCGTTGTCGGCCTCGACAAGGCTGCGCCCGAGCTCCGGGACCGCGCCGAGGGTCGGAAACAGGGTGGACGTGACGAGCGCCGCATCGACACGCTCCGGCTCCTCCCCTGCCGTCAGGTTCACCGACCTGTTTCCGAAGATCCCCATCCCGTCCAGGGTGCGGTTCTCACTCGCATAGAACAGATAGCTGCCGTCGGACTGCTCGAATTGCGGGATGTTGATTCCTGGAGCAGTGTGCCACAGCCCCACGAGTCGGTCCGGATTGGGATACGGAAGGGATCGGAGGAGGACCCCGTAAACGACGCTGAAGATGGCGGTGTTGGCCCCGATGCCGATTCCGAGGGTCAGCACGGTGATGGCCGTGAAGCCCGGGCTGCGAGCGAGCCCTGATAGCGTCCGCCGAAACCTGCCCCTGCCGCTTTCGCTCCCCATCTCTTAGCCTGAAGCCGAGCCCGTGTCGATCCGCTCACCCGAACGGCGCCCAGGTTCCGAGCGGGCCACGACATCAGGTACGGAG
>CAZEBA010000069.1:5914-8896 GCA_964510615.1 uncultured Gemmatimonadota bacterium | reverse complement strand
AGCAACCTCAAGCAGCGTGCTCTCTCCGTCGCGCTCATTCTTGTTCTCCTGTCTCTAGTCCGCCTACCCTCGGCTGGGAGCTTCTTGGCGAGGCGGGCATGGTTCACAGCGGTACGACGGGGCATTGTGTCGCCCAACTCATGATCGATAATCGAACCCGTCGGGGCACGCGTGCGGAGATCGTTCTAACATGCCAAGACGATCAGTAAGGCCAGACCGGTCTCCCGGCGAAATCACAGTCCGGGTCGGTCCCGTGTTGTGCGGCGGGGGGCTGCATGAAGCTAGCATTCCGTGGGGCATGCCAAAACACCGCGCGTCGCTCTGAGGCCCTCACGGAGGGAGCATCTGCCAATCCAGGATGCGGCGGACGTTGGGGATTGGAAGGACTACGACACCCTTCGGAACATCTACCAGCAGCCAGACGAGGCAACGCAGCGGCGTGTGCTGAGAGGGTCGCTACGAATCCAGCAAGCGAATGTAGCAGAGGGTCCGAAGCCACTCAGCTCCCGACCCTCAGTTCTGCCCTTACGACAATCCTTACTCAGTCGGGGCGCCGGGATTTGAACCCGGGACCTCCTGAACCCCATTCAGGCGCGCTACCGGGCTGCGCCACGCCCCGAAACGAAGAGAGCCCGCCGGCCGCGAGCCCTGCCTCACAACATAGGCCGATCGACCACACCACGGTAGGCTGGCGAAGCCGATCGCGCGATATTCACCTGCGAACGAGATCCTCAGGTACTCGCTGGAGGCACGCGATGACACGCACCGTGGCCGTGACCCCGCTGTTCATCCCGTTCCTGCTGACCACGCTTCTAGCCGTCGCCGCGTTTCCCGTGGCACGGGCCGGAGGAAGCGCCACGGCGTCGGCACCGCAGGCGCAAGCGCCCGAGGCGGGGGCCGGAACGCTGGCCCCGGTCGCCTTCATGTCCGGCTGTTGGGCGGGCTCGTTCGACTCGGAGTCCGAGACGGGCACGATCGAGGAGCACTACACCACGCCGAGCGACAACCTCATGCTCGGCACGACGCGTTACCTCCTCGGAGGACGAACGGTGATGTACGAGTTCTCCAGACTGGAGGCCGTGGACGGCGAGATCGTGCTCACCCCGTTCCCGCGCGGGAAGGCCTCCGAGCACGACTTCCGGCTGACTCGGAGTGCGGACGGGGAAGCAGTGTTCGAGGCCCCCGAGCACGATTTTCCCAAGCGCATCATCTACCGGAAAGACGGAGGCGACCTGGTGGCACGAGTGGATAATGGTACGGACGAGGCAGCGAGTGAGTGGAGCATGAGGCCGGCCGCCTGCCACTGACGATCGGCCTGACGCCCATGCCGCGATCCGGCTGACCGTTCTGCTGTGGGCGGTACGCGCGCCCTAGAGACAGCGGTGGAGGACCACTTCGTGCCCGAGACGGAGCACGTAGGGGCCGAGCGACGTATCGCGCTCCGGCAGCTCGACGGTCAGCTCCATCCGGGAGGATCCGGAGAAGCGGCCGACATACCGGGCGGGCTCCGCCCTCGGCGGGTCGTCCTCGCGCACCGGCAGGCCGACGCCCGGCGTATAGGTGCCGCCGAGGTCGAAGCGGCCATCGCCGGCGGGCTCGAGCGGTTCCTCGATCTGCCCGGCCGCACAGTCCCACTCCAGGTCGGCCCCCGACTCCGTGACTACCAAAACGACGCCGTCGTCCGATCCGTAGAGGTCGCCTGCCGAGACTCCGACGACCGACTCGCAGGCACCGAGAATCGGCAGGGCGGCGAGAAGGATCGCCAGGAGCCCGGAAGAGCGCCCCCGACGGGCCGCCAGTACGTTCAACCCCTCTGATCCCACGCTCATCTCCTGAACCCGGCTACGGAAAGCGCAGCTTCCATCTGGGAATCGCGAGCCCCACCAGCGCCCCGAGCCCGGCGCCTCCGGCCGCTCCGATTCCCCCGATCGCCGCCATCACGCCGACGGTGGTACAAGCGGACTCGGCGCACGTGACCTCGGAGATGGCGGCCCCGTAGACGGCGCCGATCACCAGGCCGGCGATGCCGCCGATCAAGGCTCCCTTGCCGGTCGATCGGCCCCGTGTCCAGAGCAGGCTGATCTCCCCGAGGGGAGCGCCGATAACACCCTCCTCTGTGCTGAGGCTAAGCGTCACGTCCTCCAGGCCCAGGTAGCGGCCCTCGAAGCGGGAAGGCGATCCCGTCCTCTGGATGCGCAGGAGATCATTCGGCTCGAGCTCGGCAACGACCGCGGCGAGCCACGCCGAGTCAGGGACTCCCGAGCTCGTCTCCGGCTGGGCGATTCCACGGCCCGGAAGCGCCGCGACAACGCCCGCCGAGGCCAACGCCAACCGCATGATCCGCCGGCACCGGAGCCATTGATGTCCGGTGCCCCTGCGCTTAAGTACCCCTACCATGTCCACCCTCTACTTCATCAACGTTTCGGTCCACCTGCTTGCGGCGCTGCTTTGGCTCGGCGGCATGTTCTTCCTCGCCGCCGTGGGGGCGCCGGTGCTCCGCAGGGTGGAGCCTCCCGCCCTGCGGCGCGACCTCTTCTCGCGCATCGGCGAGCAGTTTCGGGTGATCGGCTGGATCGCGATCGCCGTCCTGCTCGCGACGGGGCTCGGGAACCTACACTTCCGGGGCCTGCTCGGCTCCGGAGTGCTCGGCAGCGCCGCGTTCTGGAACAGCTCGTACGGCCGCGCGCTCGCCATCAAGCTGGCCGCCGTGCTCGTCATGCTCGTCGTGCAGGCGGTGCACGACTTCATCCACGGCCCCCGCTCGGGGCGGCTGGATCCAGCAACCGAGGAGGGACGCCGCGCCCGCCGAACGGCGACCTGGCTGGGACGGCTGAACGCGCTGGCGGGCCTGGTGCTTGTCCTCGCCGCCGTCCGCCTCGCCCGGGGAGGTTGAAGCCGGAGATGCCAGAGGGAAACACCCCTGCTCCCGGGGAGTCGGCCGCAGCGAAGGAATCGGCCGCAGCGAAGGAATCGGCCGCAGCG
>CAZEBA010000069.1:0-5814 GCA_964510615.1 uncultured Gemmatimonadota bacterium | reverse complement strand
CGGGGAGTCGGCCGCAGCGAAGGAATCGGCCGCAGCGAAGGAATCGGCCGCAGCGGAGGAATCGGCCGCAGCGGAGGAGTCGATCAGAAGGTTCACCAGCCGGTTCGGCATCTCGCGCGAGATGACCGAAGAGGAGATCGAAGACCTGCTGGCCCGCAGCTGGTGGGGCAATCTCGCTACGGTCGAGGCAGGGGGGCCGTACGCCGTTCCGGTGATCTACGGCTGGGACGGCACCGACTTCTACGTCGCCAGCCGGAGCGGACGGAAGATCTCCAATCTTGAGAGCGAGCCTTCGGTCTGCCTGACCGTCGTCGAGGCCGAAGGGCTCGGGCAGCCCTGGTACTCGGTGGTGGCGCTCGGCGACGCGAGCCTGGTGCACGGCGTTCGGGACCACGTGAAGGCGATCCGGGCGCTGCGGGCTCAGGTGGGCCGGGGCGGCAGGATCGGAAAGAAGGACGTGGCCGCGATGGCCGCGGCCAAGGTGATCCGGATCTCGCCGCGGGAGATCACGGGACGGATTCGCATCGGCTAAGCGTAGCGGTCTGAGATGCTTTCCGGTGCGCGCGCCGTCGGCCCGAGCGCGACGCCTTCCCGCTAGCCGACGACGGCCGGGGCCGGCTCCTCGTATCCCGCGGGCATGTAAACGCAGTAGGGATCCGACTCCAGGTAGTCTCCGGTCAGCGCGTAGGCTCTCGCCCGGCAGCCGCCGCAGACGGTCCGGTACTCGCAGGCACCGCACTTCCCCTTCAGCAGGTCCCGGTCGCGGAGCTGGCGGAAGAGGGGTGCTTCCCGGTAGACCTGGACCAGCCCGCTCTCCCTCACGTTGCCCGCCGAGAGGGGGAGGAAGCCGGACGGATAGATCTCCCCGACGTGGTCGACGAACGCATAGCCGTCGCCCTCGAGCACTCCGCGCGCCCTGCCGATCCCGTCCTGCTCGGAGTAGAACAGGCCGGCGGTGAGAGGGTCGGGCGCCTCCTCGCGCTCGCCCGCCCTGCGTTCGGCCACCTGCCGCTGGAGGACGACCCGGGCGTAATGCGGCGCGGCCGTCGCCTTGATGTCGAACGGCGCGACCCGCGAGAGGTCGTAGAGCCGATGGAAGACCGCCTCGAACTCCTCGGCGCTCGCCACGTCCCGAGGGCGGGCACGACCCGTCGGGACGAGGAAAAACACCTCCCAGAAGACGATCCCGAGCCCGCCCATCAGCTCGCACAGCCGCGGAAAGTCGTCGATGTTGTGGCGGCTGACGGTGGTGTTCACCTGCGTGCTCAGGCCCGCCTCCCTCGCCTGCCGGAGGATCCGCAGACCTTCCCGGAAGGAGCCCTGGACCTGCCGGAACTCGTCGTGGATCTCCGCGTTGGAGCCGTCCAGGCTCACCGCCAGACGCGCCAGACCGGCACGCTTCAGCTCGGAGAGCAGCTCCGGCGTCACCCGCGGCGTGGTGGCCGGCGTCAGGCCCATCCGGAGGCCGATCGAGCTCCCGTGCTCGACGAGCTCGAGGAGGTCGGGACGACGGACGGGATCTCCGCCGCTGAGCACGAAGACGATGCGGCCGAAGCGCCGCACCTCGTCCATCAGCCGCTTCGCCTCGTCGGTCGTGAGCTCGAGCGGGTTGCGATCGGTGATCGCCTCCGCCCGGCAGTGCTTGCAGGCGAGATCGCAGGCGCGGGTGGTCTCCCAGATCACCAGGAAGGGAGCCTGCGAGAAATCGTGGCGAAGATGGCCGCGCCGGGCGTGCGCGCGACGGGCGCCGTGGTTGTCGTTCACCGCCGTGTCCTCCGATCCAACGGGTCTGACGAAAGCTACCCGCTCGTCGCCACGGGCGGTGTCGGGAAGCGGTGGAAGGCGGCGTGGGGAAGGTGACAGGCCCCGCGTAGGGGTTTCACCTACACGCCAAGGCGGTACGCGTCAGAGCGCCTCGTAGAACTCGATCATCCGCCTCCGCTCGTCGGGATCCGGCAGCCGTCCCCGAGCCGCCCCGAGGTTGTCGACCAGGTAGGTCATTTTGGCCGTTCCCGGGATGACACAGGTCACGGCCGGATTCGAGAGCACGAACTTGAGGAAGAACTGTCCCCAGCTCTCGCAGTCGAACTCCGCCGCCCACTCCGGGAGCGGGCGCTCCCCCACCCGCTGGAAGAGCCGGCCCCGGCCATAGGGAAGGTTGACGAGGACGGCCATCCCGCGGTCGGCCGCGAGTGGCAGGATTCGCTCCTCGGCCTCGCGATCGCCCAGTGAGTAGTTGACCTGGATGAAGTCGAGCTCCTGCTCGCGCATCACGCCTTCGAACTCCTGGAACTGCCGCTGGAAGGAGGTGGTGATCCCGAGGTATCGGATGCGGCCGGCCTCCTTCCAACCCCGCAACGTCGCGAGCTGCGTCTCCACGTCCACCAGGTTGTGGACCTGCATGAGGTCGATCTGCTCCGTCCGCAGGCGCTGGAGGGAGCCTTCCATCTGATCGATCCCCACCTCCCGCCCCTCCGCCCGCACCTTGGTGGCCAGAAAGAGCTTCTCGCGGTTGCCGATCTCGCTCACCAGCTCGCCGACCACCGACTCCGCGCGCCCGTAGGACGGGGCTGTGTCGATGAGCTTGCCACCCATCTCGCCGAAGGCCTGTACCACCTCCCGCAGCGGCGCCAGCTCCTCCGGCCCGCTCACGTCGTAGCGGCGCGCGGTGCCCATCCCGACCACCGGTACCGGCTCGCCCGAGGACGGGATCGGGCGCTCGCGGAGCGGCTCGGAAGCCGCACGCGCGCCCAGCGGCCTTGGATGCACGCCGAACCGGTGGCAGACGGCCGCGAGCGCGCCGGCGGCGGTCGCCTTCAACATCGCTCTGCGCGTTAGAGACATCGGTGCGCTCCGTAGTCGGTCATTGGCCAGGCCAGCGACGGCTAGGCCGGAGACGGCGCCGCCGCCAGGTCGCGATCGGACTTGGCGAGGACCAGCACGGTCTGACGGCGTCCGAGCCACAACGCCACCATCAGCCAGACGCCGGCGATTGGAATGGCGGTAAACGCGATCCCGACCATCGTGAGCCCGAGCGCGCCCATCCCCGCGTACGACCAGGCGCCGATCTGATCGCCGCCGCGGTAGACGAACGTATCGATGAAGTTCTTCGCCTTGTACTTGTCCTCCCGGGAGAGGACCGTATACAGCGTCTCCCGTGTCGGCCTGGCCACGGCGAAGTTGCCGGCCCGTCGGAGCACCTGGAAGAGGGCCACCAGCCCCGCGGTCGGCACGAGCCCCAACCCGGCGAAGCCGACCATGCTGAGAAGGGGCAGCAGGGCGAGGGTGACCGCCACCCCCAGCCACTTGATGATCCGACCGGTGAGGAAGAGCTGCGTGCCCACGGTCAGCACGTTCACCGCCAGATCGATCCGGGCGAAGAACACGGTACGGGCCGCTCGTTCCGAGAAGGTCCGGCCCACGATCTCGGCCTGCTGGAAGTAGAGGAAAGTGGAAAGGATCGTGAACAGCAGCATGTAGAGTACGATGCCGAGCAGGTACGGCGAGCGGGCGACGTGGGTGATGCCCGTCAGGAAGCCCCCGCCGATCGGCTTCTCGCGGCCGTCGGCTCCGGTGGGCGCGGCGCGGAGGGCAGTCGGCGCCTCCCAGCCGCGGGTGAACCGCGCCAACCGCCGGACGGCCAGCACGCCCAACTCCAGCAGCAGGATGGAGATCAGCAGCAGGTTGACCGGTCCGACCGGCTCGGCGAGGGAGGCCGTGACCGCCGATCCCACGATCCCCCCCAGCGTGCCGCCCAGACCGATGAAGCCGAACAGGCGCTTGCCCTGTGCCGTGTCGTAACTGTCGGCCATGAAGGCCCAGAAGACCGAGACGATGAACAGATTGAACACGCTCACCCAGATGAAGAAGGCGCGCCCGATCCAGATGCCCTGCGACTCCGACGCCAGCTTCAGGAGAACGAAAAAGATGAGCAGGTTCAGCATGAAGAAGCGGTAGGTGAGCGACACGAAGCGCAGCCGCGGGAGCTTGGCGACCAGGGCGGCGAACGGCGGGTGGAGCAGGAGCATCGCCGTCAGCGTTCCCGTAAACAGCCAGGGCAGGTTCTCGACCCCGCCCGCCACGCCCATCTCCTCGCGCAGCGGACGGAGGATGTAGTAGGAGGAGAGGATGCAGAAGAAGTAGGCGCACGACCACAGCAGGGCGCGCACCTCGTCGGGGCGGACCTCGACGATCCGCTGGAGCAGCCGCGTGAGCGGGCCGGAGCCGCCGCCCCCTGCCACGCTCAGGAGCTCAACTCTCCCGGTCCTGCCATGCCGCCAGCACCTCCGCCTCCAGCTCGGGAGGACACCCCGCCCTCGGGCTTTCCCTTCGTTCCGCCGGCAACGTCTTCCACCAGGCGAGCGTGTCGCGGGCGGTCTCGATCAGCGGACGGAAGGCAAGGCCGGCGGCGATCGCCTTCTCGCAGTTCACCTGGGCCAGGCCCAGAAACTCCCCGCGGGCCGGAACCCAGACGGTCATCTGCGTCCAGGGCTGCACCCCGTGCTGCTCGAGGAAGTCGGCGTCCACCCACGTCAGCTTGGCGTCCGACCCGATCGCGGCCTGGATCCCGTCCAGCATCTCCGCCATCGTCATCGGAGCGACCGGGCCGGTCGCGTTGTACGTCCCGACGCGGCCTTCCTCCGCCAGACGGATCATCCAGGCGCCGAGGTCGCGACCGTCGACGAACTGTACCGGGTCCGTGCCGTCGCCCGGCGCCATCACGTCACCGCCTCGGTCGAGCCGCACCGGCCAGTACGTGAACCGGTCCGAGCTGTCCCATGGTCCCACGATCAGGCCGGGACGGACGATCGTGGCCCGCCCCGGAAAGGCTTTCTCCGCCTCCGCCTCGCAGAGCGCCTTGAGCGGGCCGTACGTCTCGCCGGTGATCTCCTCGATCGTCGGATCGTCCAGCGTGCCGACCGGTGCCGTCTCGTCCATGCCGGCGGTCGAGAAGTCGGCGAAGGCGGAGATCGAGGAGGTGAAGATGTACTGACCGGCAGAGGGCGCGAGCAGCTGGGCCGTCTGGCGGACCCAGCGCGGAAGGGAAGCGGAGTTGTCGATCACGACATCCCATTCCCCTCCCTCGAGTGCCGTGAGATCGTCGTCGCGGTCTCCCACCAGCTTCTCGACGCCCGGGAAGAGCTCGGGGTTGGTGAGCCCGCGGTTGAACAGGGTGATCGAGTGGCCTCGCGCCAGCGCGTACTCGACCTGGTGGACCCCGAGGAACCGTGTTCCGCCCAGGATGAGGATGCGAAGCGAGCGGCCCGCAGGGGGCACGCCCGAGGCGAGGAAGTCCGCGGGGCGTAGTACGTCCGGGAGGTGGATGCCCGGGGCGAGGATACCGAGCGTCAGCGCGCCGCCCGCGCCGGCGGAGAGCTGGAGGAAGTGGCGCCTGCTCGTCATGTCCGGCCTCCCGTGTGGCGTCCCAGCCCGTCCCCCGCTTCCGGAGGAAATGAGAAGCCCGGAGCCGAAGCTCCGGGCTGAATCGGGGCGCCCGGATTTGAACCGGGGACCTCTGCGTCCCGAACGCAGCGCTCTACCGGACTGAGCCACGCCCCGAGCGACGGGCGCCCACAGACGCCCGAGAAGCGGGTGACCGGGCTCGAACCGGCGACCTCAACCTTGGCAAGGTTGCGCTCTTCCAGCTGAGCTACACCCGCTCGAGAGCCACCGGTCGGATTTGAACCGACGACCGCTCGATTACGAATCGAGTGCTCTACCCCTGAGCTACGGTGGCAGCTCTATGGAGCCGGCGGGATTCGAACCCGCGACCTCTTGAGTGCGATTCAAGCGCTCTCCCAGACTGAGCTACGG
>CAZEBA010000068.1:3369-9297 GCA_964510615.1 uncultured Gemmatimonadota bacterium | reverse complement strand
ATAGATCTGGGTCGTATTCCGGAACAGGTTCGGCTGCCACTGGTTGGCGTCGCCGCCGACGAAGCCGTAGAAATACTCGAAGCCCATGCCGGTCGGCCACTGGTCGAAGGGCCCCGTCTGGCTCGCCACGAACACCGGGGTGTTGTGGTCCTTGCCGAACCACGAGGTGTTGTAGCCGTTGTCGAGCAGGATGCGCCCGATCGTTGCCTTGTCCTCGGGAATGATGCTGTTGTAGCCCGGGAAGCCTGAAGACTGCTCCGAGATCACTCCGAAGCCGGCCGAGTGGTGGTTGCGTCCGGTGATCAGCGCCGCCCGCGTCGGCGAGCACAGCGCGGTCGAGAAGACCCGGTTGTAGCGCAAGCCCGCGTCGGCGACGCGATCCATCGCCGGCGTCGGGATCACCCCGCCGAAGGTGCTCGGGACCGCGAAGCCGGCATCGTCGGTGATGATCAGCAGGATGTTCGGCGCCGTCGCCGGCGGAACGATCCGCGGCGCCCACCACGGCGTCGACTGCAAGGCATCGTCCTTGATCACGCCGCCGAACTGCGGGTTCGGCGCCGGCAACTGAGTGGCGGGAATCGTCGTCGTCGCGCCGGGCGAACCGAGTTCACCGGTGACCTGCTGTTTTGAAGCGGCTTGCTGTGTCTCGTCGGCACGCTGCTGACAGCCGTTCGCTGCCACCGCCAGGACCGCAATCAACCCCAACGGCAGACCTCGGAACGCGAACCTGGATCGTCGGTCTCGTCTCATTTCGTTTCTCTCCATCGATCTTCCTTCGGCGAGCCAGCGGCTACCGGTGGTACCTGCCCCAATCATGGGTCGAGCGTGCCATTGTACCCGAGGCCAAACTCCGCCGCCAGCCGGCCGCCCCCGTCTTCACCCTCCGGGTTAGACCGTCGTAGGTTGGGATGGTACGGCCGATTTCGCCCTGGTGCGCTCCCTACCGCGACATGACGAGGAGCAAGATGCCTCAAGAGTGGGTCGACGCAGTCGCAGCGCTGATCGCGACGTTCCTCATTGGACTGATCATCCTTCTCTTCCCGCTGAGCCGGCGCCTCGGCAGAGTGCTCGAGGAGTGGATCAAGCTGCGCCACGAAAGCTCCCCGGACCGGGATCGGCTCGAACGGCTGGAGCTTGGCCAACGGGAGATCCGTCAGCTCGTGGAAGGCATAGACCAGCGGCTGGAGCTGCTAGCCGACCGGCAGGACTTCATGGAATTGCTCATCGAGCGGAAGAAGCCCGAGGCGCTGCCTCAGCCGGGGAGTGACGAACAGCCCTGACTCCAATCGATCGGCTGCCGGGACGAGCTCCGAAAGGCAAGCTCGGTCAGCCGGCTCTACTCAGGCGCTTCCGTCGTCTCCGGCAAGCCGGCGGTACACGGGGCCGGCCGCCAGCGCTCCGATCAGCGGAGCCACCCAGAACAGCCACAGTTGACCGAGCGCCCAGCCGCCCACGAACAGCGCGGGACCGGTGCTGCGAGCCGGATTCACCGACGTGTTGGTCACCGGTATCGACACGAGGTGGATCAGGGTCAAGCATAGCCCGATGGCGAGCCCGGCAAAGCCGGCCGGCGCCCGGCGATCTGTGGCGCCCAGTATCACCAACACGAAAGCGAACGTGAGGACCACCTCCGCCACAAGACCGGCAGCGAGGGAGTAGCCGCCCGGCGAGTGCTCGCCGTAGCCATTGGCCGCAAAGCCGCTCTGCACGACATCGAAGCCTGCCTGCCCCGTCGCAATGACATACAGCGCGAACGCGCCGGCCACGGCGCCAAGGATCTGCGCAACGATGTACGGCAGGATATCGCCGGCGCTGAAGCGTCCACCCGACCACAGTCCGACGGACACGGCGGGATTGAAATGACCTCCGGAGATGTGGCCCACGGCATAGACCATGGTCAGCACGGTCAGGCCGAAGGCGAGCGCCACACCCAGGAAGCCGATTCCGAGGCCAGGATACCCTGCCGCGAGAACGGCGCTGCCGCACCCTCCGAAAACCAGCCACCCGGTTCCGATGAACTCCGCACCCAGTCGCTTCGTCATGGCGTGCCTCCGTTCGTAGTCGAGGATCGGTCCGTGCCGTTGGCGGCCTCGTCCTGGGCGTAGCCCGCCGGGAGCGGCATCTCGAGCAGATACCGGTCCAGGAACTCCCGGATCTTCTCGTAGCCCGCGATCCGGTTCTCCTTCTTGGTGAAGCCGTGACCTTCGTCCTCGAACAGGACGTACTCCACGGGCACACCGTTCTCACGGGCTGCCTTCACGATCTCGTCGGACTCGACCTGTAGGACCCGTGGATCGTTCGCTCCCTGGAGCACCATCAGGGGCCGCCGGATCCGGTTCGCATGCAGGATCGGCGAGATGCGCTCCAGGCGCTCCCGGTCCTCGGTCGGGTCGCCCAGCTCCCGGTACAGCGCCTCGCGAAACGACTCCCACCAGGACGGGATGCTCTCGAGCGTACGAACCCAGTTGGAGATTCCGAACAGGTCGACCCCGACGGCGAACTCCTCGGGAGCCAGTGTCAAGGCGGCCAGGACCATGTAGCCACCGTAGCTCCCGCCGGCGATCCCGATCCGCTGCGGGTCGATCCAGCCGGTTTCGATCAGCATCTCCTTACTGGCGATGCAGTCCTGGAGATCGGCCTCCCCGTGCTTTCGATCGTCCAGCTTGAAGAAGCTCTTCCCGTAGCCCGAGCTCCCGCGGTTGTTGATCGCGTAGATCGCGTAGCCGTGGTTGAGCAGGTACTGAATTAGCGCGCTGTAGCCCAGGCGCGACTGCCCGCCCGGACCTCCGTGAACCCAGACCAGCGCGGGCACCGGCTTCTCGACGCTGGCTCGGTGCGGTCGGTACAGGACGCCCGGGATCTCGACCCCGTCGTACGAGGCGAACCGCACCACCTGCCCCTCCACCAGGTCATCGGCGTCGATCTCCGGGCTGAGCGAGTTCGTCAGTTGGCGGGGGGCGTCGGTCCCGAGCTGATAGACGTACAGGTCCAGCGGCGACCGGCTGGAGCCGGCGTAGAGCGCTAACAGGGCCTCGTCGTCGCTGAAGGTCGCCGACGTGACATCGAGCCCGCTCATCTCCGGAAGCTCCACCTCGCGCATCCCCGGCATCTCGAAGACCCGAATGCGGGTGCGGGCGTCCTCGTTCATCCCGACGGTCAGGTAGGTGCCGTCGTCGGAGAACCGGGCGAACCAGACGTCCCAGCCCGGCTCCAGGACCCGCTCCCGATCACCGGTCTCGAGATCGAGGCGAGCCAGATAGTCGAACTCGGCCTCCTGGTCGCTCGTGAAGTACAGGAAGCGCCCGTCCGGGCTGAAGTCCTGTGGGCTGTTCTCCGCCTCCAGGTTGTCACCGGTCAGATTCCGCATCTCTCCCGTCTCGCGATCGTACAGGAAGATGTCGCTCTCGGTGGTCGTCTCGGTCTTTACGAGGGCCAGGAACCGCTTGTCGGGCGACACGCCGCCGAAGTCGTATCCGACATCGTCCTGGAAGATCATCTCGCGGGCGTACCCGTCGCGCTGGACCTCGTAGATGTCGTCGAACTTGGCATCCCGCTCGGTGGTGCCGATGAAGAAGGACCCGTCGTCATCTGCCCATCCGAAGAACGTCGCCCGGTGTCCCTCTCCCGGGGTGAGGTCCGTTGCCGAGCCGTCGAGCTCGCGGACGTAGATGTGGTCCAGCTCGTCGCCGCCCTGGTCCGCCGCGTAGAGGAAGCGCTCGTCGTCCGGGAAGTAGCGCTGGGCGCGTATCGTCTGATCGGTGGAGTGGGTGAGTCGCTCGGGCTCGCCACCGGCCACCGGGATCGCGTACGCGTTGAAGATCCCGGACTCGTCGCTGCTGACGAGGATCTTCTGGCCGTCGGGCGAGAACGAGCTCCCGAAAAACTGGGTCGTCTCGAGAAACTGCTCTGCCGTGTACGGCTGGACTTCCCTCGCACGATCATCTCCTGGACGCTGTGCGCCTTCGGGCGCGCACGCCGCCGTGACCGCGAGCAGCGCCAGAGCGATCGTGTACGTCGTCGTCGGCTTCATGCGTCGTCTCCCTCGTGATCCACGATTGCGTACCGAATATGTGTGGCGAAGCACGGTCGGAGTAGCCTTCTCGCTGAGATGCGTCGTGACCATAGAAGGCCCGGCTCAGCCGAAGAACGCCTTGATGCCCGCCAGTCCGAACTGAAAGCCCATTGCGAGCACGATGAGCCCCATGAAGCGCGGCATCAGATCGTGGAGCAGCCCGTCGCCACCACCTCTCGCCAGCAGCCGGCCCGCCGCCAGCAGCACGAGCCAGGTGACGAGCACGGCGAGAGCGGTTCCCGCGAGCGCCGTCACCGGGAAACCCAACCTCGTGTGGTTCGCCGAGAGGGTGATCACGCCGGTGATCGTGCCGGGGCTGGCAGCGAACAGGATCAGGGGCGCGAGCGAGCGGGCCTCGTCCTTAGCGGCGGCCTCGGGCCGCACGGTGAACGGCCCCGCCCCGCGAAGCATGGAGAACCCCATCCAGGCGAGCACCAACCCCCCGGCGACCTGAAACACATCCAGCGACACACCGAAGATGTGAAGCAGCCGCACCCCCACGAGTGCCGCGGCCGAGAGGACGATGAGGATCGTCACCGCCGCCTTCGTCGCATCGGAGAGCCGCACCCCGCGCGGCTGGCCGGCCTCGATCTGGGAGAAGATGGCCGCACAGACAACCGGGTTGACAAGCGAGAGGAGGGTAATGGTCGCCTGCAGGTATTCCATGTCGCCTCCCTTGACGGATCTCTAGTAGCCGGGCCAGCCTTCCCGCTCGCCGATCAGCCGCAGGACCGCCTCTGCCAGCTCCAGTCCGTTGTCGCTGTTCGTGAGGATGACGACGCCGAATCCCGCCGTTCGATGCGCGACCATTCGGCCGCGGAATCCGTCGTTCGCGCCCTGGTGCCCGAAGTAGGGCTCGCCGTTGTGCTCCCAAAGGTCCAGGCCAAGGGCATAGTCGTGGTCGACTTCCGTCAAGAGTAGTTGGGTGTTTTCCCTGCTGAGAACCCGGTTGGACTCACCTCGAAGGGAGAGCTGCAACTCGATGAGGAATCGTGCCAGATCCGTGGGTGTCGTCCAAAGCGCTGCGGCCGCCAATTCAGGATAGATGTGATGGCCGCCAGGCACGGCCGTGCCGCTAGCGTAGTAGCCGGAGGCGGTGGACTCGCGCATCGTGGTCGGGATCGGTTGCTCGTACGTGCTGCTTGCCATACCGATCGGTTGCAGCACCCGCTCCCTGATGAAGTCCGGATACGGGACTCCGGTGACGTCCCTGATCGCCTGGTCCATCACTTCGTAGCCACCTCCCGAATACCGCCACCGGCTACCTGGCACCAGGTCGACCACGATCGGCGGCGAGTTCGCAGGCGGCTCGCCGTTGAGGATCTGAATTAGCGAGGGCAGCACCTCGGTGTACCGGTAGCCGCGGAAGCCCGAGACCGTCGTCCCGGCCGTGTGACTGAGCAGCCGCCGTAGCGTGACCTGCTCGGTGGCCTGCAGCTCGTTGTCAGGAACGTGCCAGGAGGTCAGGTAGTCGTTGACATCACGGTCCAGGGACATGGTGCCGTCCTGCACGAGGCTGAGCGCCCCGACGGCCGACACGCCCTTGCTCATCGAAGCGGCCTGAAACAGGGTCTGCTCCGTCACCGGCTCATGGGAGGCCTTGCTCTTGACCCCGTGAACTTCCACGTAGTCGAGTCTGAAGTCGTTGAAGACGGCGACGCTCGCGCCGGGGACTTCGTACGCCTCCATCCACGAGTCGATGCTGCCGGGATCCTCCGGGCTCACCGCGTTGCCGCAGCCGACGAGTGTCAGGGCCGCGCCTAGGGCGAGCAGCTGAGATGAGGATGATCCCGGAGAACCTGGGCGTAGTGTCTGCATGGCAATCGCTCCCACAACGAACCTCCCCCACCCCAACA
>CAZEBA010000068.1:0-3269 GCA_964510615.1 uncultured Gemmatimonadota bacterium | reverse complement strand
CCCCGCAAAGCTACTGCCCCCGATTCGATTCCGCCCCGGGCGGACCGACAGGTGACTAGAAGGCGAAGCCGTACCCCACGTAGACGGAGAGCTGCTCCTCGCTTCCGGCGACGCTCACGCTCACCGTCTGCCCGCGGCCCAGGAATCCGGTCCAGATGCCGCCGCCGTAGCCGACGTGAAAGCCGTCCCTCGACTCGCCGTCGAACCACACGCGACCGACGTCGATCAGGCCCAGCACGCCGAAGGGCCCCGGCAGGAACCGCTTGATCTCGAACAGCTTCACCCGGAGATCCATCCCCCCGTACAGCGAGGCGTCCCCCGCGAAGCGCTGGCTGGCCCAGCCACGCAGGCTCTGAACCCCCCCGATGTAGGCCGCCTCGAAGTAGGGGAAGGCACCCCACACCACTCGGCTACCGACGCGGAAGGCGAGGGTCGGGCGGAGCGGGATCCGCGGCGTCACGTAGAAGGCTCCGAACAGATCCAGGGGCAGGTAGGCCTCGTCGGCGCTCAGCCAGCTCGGGTACGACGTTCCCCTGACGTAGACATGAGCGCCCCTCGTCGGGTTGGCGGCGAAGTCCCGCGTGTCCAGATCGAAGTCGAGAAACAGGCCGACCTGGCCGAAGTCATCGACGCCGTACAGATCCGGGAAGAGGGAGATGAACCGCCCCTCGTTCTCGCCCGTGACCGAGAGGCTGAGCTGAACGCCGAACGCGGCGTCGATCTTCTCGCTCGGCGTCGGGAAGCGTGCCACGGCCACGTCTCCGTAGTAGAGCGTCCGATCGACGTCGAAGAAGTCCGAGTCCGCCTCCGGCGGGTTGAGCGTAGCGTTGCCGAAGCCGTAGAAGTGAGTCTGCGTGAGCTGGGAGATCCCCCCCCGCGTGCGGATACGGGTCCGCAAGTTCTCGAAGCGAGTGTCGTAGTTCGCGCCGACAGCGACCTTGCCATCCGTCGAGATGCCGCCCAGCAGCTGGAGTCGGCTCGAGTAGGGATCCTTGCGGAAGGCGTACGTACGGCGCTCGGCCCCCAGACCGACGAACAATCCGTAGTCCGACGAGATCTGGATGCGGGCCGCCGGTGTCCACCGACTGCCCCAGTGACGTGGCGGGATCGGCTCCGCGGGAGAATACTGCCATTCGCGGTAGGTCCTGCGGTCGATCTTCTTCCCGCCCCCGGCCTCGCCGGTCACCCTGCCCTCGCCGTCCTGGTCGTAGAGCTTGACGTGCCTCGCCGGCACGACGAATCGAAACTCGTCGTCGCCCGGGCCGCCCAGGACGCGCACTCGAACCCCGTACCTGGGGTCGCCACCAAACATTGCCAGATCATTTCCGCCGCCGAGCCGGACTCGGATCTCGTGCGTCTCGTCGGGATGGAACCGCCGCCGAAAGTAGGCGGCTTCCTCCATGCTGCCCGCGGCCAGGGCAACCTCCACGGAGCCGTCCTCGAGACCCGTAATCCATGCCGTTTCCGCGACATCGGTCCCGAACACCTCTACCTCTCCGGCTAGGATGCCGTAGAAGTCGGCGGCGGCGCGGACGAGTGCCTTCTGCCGCTGGACGAGGTCGCTGACGAGGCGATCGCCTCCGATCGCGTACATCGCGGGCGGCTGCTGGCGTACCGCTCCCTCGATGAGGTTCCTGGTGAGCCTCTCCGCGACGCGCGTGGCCACGGAATCCCACGTGGGGCGTTCGAGATCGGCCAGGAAGCGCCGATCCAGCTCCTGCCCCGTGTACGTCAGGTCGGTGATGCTGGGGTACGTCTTCTTGAAGCCGGCGAGGGGAGGCCAGAAGAAGTGCATCGCCGACGGGAAGAGGCCGTCCATGCGGACGAACGCCTCGTCCCGATCCACAGCGATCGGAAGCCACTTCCCTGAAACGTCGTTCCGGACCCACCTCCACTGATGTCGGTCCCGGTTCCAATCGCCGACGAAGATGTCGATCAGCCTCGCGGCCAGCAGGGCTCGCGAGTCTACCTGGTCGTCTGGGCTTCTCTGGACCCGTGTGAAGAGTTCATCGCTACCGATCATGCCCTCGCCTGCGATCGGTTCGATCGTGCCCAGCAAGCCGCCGAACGCCTCTCGGAATTCCCCCAGGCCGGGGACATCGGGCATCACGAAGGCGAGCGGGTGCGAGTGCAGGATGTCGGTGCCGACCTCGAGCGAGTCCGCGATCATCTGGGCGGCCGGGTGAAGCGCGCTGTTGAGGTCCTCCAGCACGATGCCGAGCTGGGAATCGAGCACCACACCGGGGATCGAGCCGGCGAGCGACTTCACGATGGATCGGAACGCATACCGCCGTCCGTCCGCTCCTGCCAGGTAGAGCGTGAGGCTCTGACCGGGCTCTCCCATCGCCACGGGACGGAGGCCGCCACCGAACGTCCCGAGATCCAGGACGGGGGCCCGCACGGGAGTGTTCCACTCGCGACGGTAGTCCGTTCCCCAGAAGAAACGGAAGAGCTTCCCCTGGTTGAACTGCGGCCCGGGGACGACGGTGACGAAGGAGTCGATCGCGCTGATCCCCTTCTGGGACGCCGCACCCCCGGAGTCCGACGGTTGCGCCAGGCCAACTGCAGGCCAACCAACGTCGCCGAGCGTGAGGACCGCGATCGCGGCCAGGGCCCTGCCGACCCCTCGTAGCAATGCGATCCTCCGTGTGGCGGGTGCACGGCGCGGCTCGATACTGCAGTTAACCTGATACGGCAGGGAGTTCAACGGGCCCGCCGGCCGGACCGCTGCGCGCCTCGCACTTTGTCGCGCGCTCCCTTAGACTGTGCCGCGCTGCGATCATGGAAAAGAGAAACGAGGAGATACCGATGCACGACCTGACCGTCAGAATCCTGGACAATGGCCAGGCGACTTTGACCGCCGACACGCTCGACGATCTGGCCTCGGGGCTCCGGGGCGACCTGCTCACGCAAGGATCCCCCGGCTACGACGAGGCGCGCACCGTGTGGAACGGGATGATCGACCGCCGGCCGACCCTGATCGCCCGCTGTGAGGGCGCGGAGGATGTGCGCCGTGCCGTTCGCTTCGCCCGGGAGCACGGGCTCCTTACCGCGGTCAAGGGCGGCGGTCACCACATCGCCGGCAACGCGGTTTGGGACGACGTATTCATGATCGACCTGTCCCGCATGAACGAGGTCCGCGTGGACGCGGAGGCAGGCTCGGTACGGGTGGGCCCCGGCGCGACACTGGGCGACCTGGATGCCGCCACCCTGCACCTGGGGTTGGCCACGCCGGTGGGCATCAACTCGACGACGGGCGTCGCCGGACT
>CAZEBA010000067.1:0-10243 GCA_964510615.1 uncultured Gemmatimonadota bacterium | reverse complement strand
CCTCTCGCGCCCGGCCGGGCATGTCCAGACGGGACTTCCTCTGGAGCAGCCTCGGCGCGCTCGCCGTCGCCTCGCTCCCGGGCTGCAGCTCGGAGCCGTCGACGGGGCCGGAACCTGCAGCCCGACAGCGGCTGACCGCCCGACCCGGCTCGCCGACCTTGACCCCCACGTCCGGACTGAATCCGCTGGGCCTGGGAGGGAGGCGGGACGGCCTTCTCTACGTCCCCGAGAGCTACTCGGCCGACAGGGCGGCCCCGCTCTTCGTCGCGCTCCACGGCGCCGGCGGAGCCGGCAGCAACTGGCAGAGCTATCCGGCTCGGGCCGATGAGAGAGGCATGATCCTGCTGCTGCCCGATTCGCGCCTCTCCACCTGGGATCTCGCGCTGGGCGGATTCGGGCCGGACGTGGAGTTCCTGGATCTGGCGTTGAAGCACACCTTCGAGCGCTGCCGCATCGATCCGGCGCAGATCGCGCTCGGCGGGTTTTCGGACGGAGCGTCCTACGCGCTCTCCCTGGGCGTATCCAACGGCGACCTGTTCAGCCACCTGGTCGGTTACTCCCCTGGCTACCTTCTGCCGTCGGATCCGATCGTCGGCAAGCCGCGCGTCTTCGTCTCCCACGGAAGGAGCGATCCGATTCTGCCGGTGACCGCGAGCCGGCTCTCCATCGTTCCGACCCTTCGCAATGCGGGCTACGATGTCACCTACATGGAGTTCGATGGGGGACACGAGGTGCCGGCGGCGATCTCGGAGGCGGCACTGGACTGGTTCACCGGCGTCGCCTGAGGCAGCGGCCCGGCGGGGTCCGCGAGTGGCTGCTTCGCGCTCCGCCCTACAGAACCTCCTCGCTGAGCAGTGTCCCCGTCACCGCGTCGAACAGTCGCGTCAGCGTTGGTCGCGGTCCGTCGGATCCGTAGACCCACACGCGAACCGTCTTCTTGTCCTCCGACGGCCGGTAGACCAGCCAGCCGCCGGGTGGCACCTGCCGCTCGAGCGCGGAGCATGGTCCTGCCTTCCGCTGGTGACCGGGCGGCGTGCCGGGCATCCAGATCCGGCATTCACCCGGCGCGGGCAGGTGGCCGGGTGGGATGCCGAGGGTGGCCGCGGTGGACGTCGATGTGGTCACCGTTCCCGAAGAGACGGTCCCGCTGCGGGCCGAGGGCCGAGCGTCCGGCGTCGTCTCGTCCGAGCGGCTCGAGCAGGCGGCGAGCGCGGCGCTCAGCATCAGAAGGCCGATGGCGCTTCTGGGTCCATGTGTCATTCGCCGACGCATCTCTTCCTCCGTTCGGGGGTCCTCCCCTTCCCGACTCTCCCTCTCCCTCCCAAGGACGGAGCCAGAGGCGTGCCAGTTACGGAAGCGCTCGGATGGGGCGGAGTTGCGCTATCCGGAAGGGGCCGCCGGCCAGCGACCTATTGCAGGGATACGCCAGCTTTTGCAGGGGAACCGGCCGGACCTTGGGGCCGGCCAAGGCCGGCCGCCGCTCGGTGCGACATGTACGGCCGGCGCTCAGTTCGATTCGTACGGACGACGCTCAGACCGACATGACCCGCGCGTACTCGGATCCCACCCTCCCCCGGCGGCAGGCGTCGGAGGCGAGAAAGCCGGCGGCGTGTCTCGCCTGGACCTCGAGGGCTCCGGATAGCGCGGCGGCGCACGCGTCCTGCACGCACGCCACGATGGCGCGCCTGGCGAGCTCGGCGCCCGGAGAGTCCGCCGGCGGCAGATCCGGGACGTCCAGCGGGAGACCGGCCAGCGGCGCGGTCTCGAGGGGGCGCTCGGCGATTCCGTGCTCGCCTCCCGCGGCCAGCTTCCAGGTCGTCGCCAGCGCCTCCTCCAGCGGGCCGGCGAAGTCGACCAGCCAGCCCCGGCCCTCCTGCGCCCGGACCGGCCTGCCGCTCAGCAGGAGCTGAAGGATCCGGGGTTGCTCTTCCGGGCCGACCCTCCGTAGCGGCCAGTGACAACCCTCCATCCCCGGCACGACGGGCAGCGTCACCTCCGGGAAGCCGAGGGACGCTCCCTCCACCGCCACCAGATACCGGCAGTGCGCGAGCAGCTCCAGCATGCCTCCGAGGCAACGCTTCCCGCCCACGAAGCCGACCGAGACCTCGAAGTCCTCGTGTAGCCGACGCGCCGTCCGCGACCAGGTAGCCGCCACGCGGAAGCCCTCCTCCTCGCTCTCCAGCGCGGGGAAGAACTCGCTCGTGTCGGCCCCGACCATCTGCGTCGAGAGATGGAAGTCGCCGCTGAGGATCAAGCGCCCGATCCCTTCGGCGCGCAGCCAGTCCAGCGCCCGGTTGAGCTCCCGGTCGACGTCTCCGTTGTAGCTCTCCCGGCTGATCGTGACGACGCCGACCTCTCCGTCGTGCTCGGCATTCACGTAGAGCTGCTGCCACTCCGGACCGTCCATTCCCTCGAAGGCGGTCGGGTGCCAGGCGGCCGCGGCCGCCTCAGGGTGCAGGCGATGGTACGCCTCGACGATCGCGATCGTAGAGTCGGGACCCAGGTCGCGAATCACGGCGAGGATGCCGCGACGGAACTGGGCGCAGAGCTCTCCGATCGCGTTGATGTGCGCCAGGTGGCCCCGCTTCTCGTGCACCATGAGGCTCGCCATCTGGAACAGGGGGCCGAGGGTCCAGGCGCGGAACTCCTCCTCGCCGGGGCCGTCCAGCTTCCAGTCGACCAGGGGGCGGAAGTGGTTCGGCGGGTACCAGGTCGCGCCCGTCTCCTTGTGCTCCTCCAGCTCGGGCGTCGGCCGGAACAGCTCGCCGTACGTCCCGCCGAGGTGTTGGAGGCACGACCAGATCAGGAAGTTCGCCGCCGGGGCGCCGATCGCGTCGCTGGCTCGGAACGGGTTCGGACCCAGCAGCTTTCGCGTCAGCTTGTCGACCTTCCAGTAGGGCATGTTGCTCGCCCGATGATACC
Organism: uncultured Gemmatimonadota bacterium; assembly: GCA_964510615.1. Taxonomy (GTDB): domain Bacteria; phylum Gemmatimonadota; class Gemmatimonadetes; order Palauibacterales; family Palauibacteraceae. The sequence goes on along the minus strand of CAZEBA010000067.1, from coordinate 7,321 downwards.
GGAGGCCGGCGAGGACCGAGCCGCAGAACAGCACGTCGAGCACGAACGACCAGTGGTCGCTGACGGGCACCGGAATCAGACCCAGGGCCCAGAACAGGCGGGTGATGTCGGAGGGCTCGGGCTCCACCATCTCCCACACCTTGTTGATCTCGTGCGGGAAGGCGGGATGGGCGACGCCGACTCCGAGCTCGGCGCTCGGAAAGCCCGATGTCACCGATCGTATCTCTATGTCCGGGAACGTGCTACGAAAGATCTTATAATGTGCTTTCTTGATGTCGAGCACTTCCGGGATCGCCTCCAGCAGGAAGCGGGGGCGGAAGTCGGCGAGCTCGGCCGGCAGGTGCGCTCCGTCGTAGCTGAGCCGGATGATGTTCCGCATGATCCGGTCGGCTCCCTCGCGCCCGAAGGCCGCCACCAGCCCCGGGTACTGCCTCCCGATCCCATCGGGGGCCGAGGGCAGGTCGAGGGCGATGATCGGCACGCCGAACTCCACCAGCCGGGACCCGAGCTGCATCGTCTTGCCGGCCCCGACGATGCCGCTCGCACCGGAGATCACCATCGAGCCGCGCGCGTCGGGCGCACCGAACACCCGGTCCACCAGCTCCGCGGCCCGGACCGGAAGACGGCCGCCGCGGAAGATCTCCAGCACGGACCCGAGGCCGACGGTCTCGAGGGTCGGCTGCCGCAGGACCGTCGTGGCCTCGGCAGCGGCCCGGCCAGCCGTCATCGTCGTCGTGGTCATGGTTCCCTTCTCTCCTCTATCTCGTGCGTTCCTCTCTCCGATCCGATCAGCGTGCCGTTCAGGCGACGGCGAACTGGGCTGCGATCCCCACGTCGCCGGCCGCGCAGCCGAAGACCAGGACGTTGCCGCCACCGAGCCCGACGGCCTCCTCCAGCGCCTCGACCAGGATCCGGGTCAGCGTGGGACCCTGCGGATGCCCCCACACGAGAGAGCTGCCGGTCTTGTTCATCTCGTGCCAATCGTAGTCGAGAACGCGGGAGAAGATCACGTCGTTCACGGCGAACGGGTTGTGGTTCTTCACCACCGCCATCTCGTCCATCGACGAGCCGGTCCTCTCGAGAAGCTTCTGGACGGCGAGCGCGGGGGCCTCCGGCATCAGGCTCGGGTGCGTCCTCACTTCCGTCTTGGCGACGAAGCGGATGTCGACCTCGGGCCGGGGACTCAGCTCGCGGGCTTTCTCGGCGCTGGTCACCAGCAGGCAGGCCATGCCGTCGGAGGCGTGGGTTTGCGTCCCGGAGGTCACGCAGGTGTCGAGCTCTCGCATCGCCCGGAGGCTGGCCGGCGACAGGTCGCGCACGCCCAGATCGTCGTCGATCCGGCCCAGCGGGCGGCCCTGGACGTTGAGCAGCTCGAGGGGAACGAGCACCCGGTCGAGGAAGCCGCTCTCCCTGGCCTCGAAGTACTGGCGATGCCGGTGGTGGGCCAGATCGTCGGTCTCGGCCCGTTCCGCCTTGTACTTTCGCGCCGCCAGCCCGGCCGCGGCGATCATCGCCTTCCCGGTCGCCGGATCGAAGCCGAAGTTGTCCCACACATCGCTGATCGGCAGCGTCCGCTCGTGCGCGCGGCGCTCGGGGAAGACCCCGACCGGCGAGTCGCTCGTCCGGTCGAAGGTCAGCACGCCCACCACGTCGGCCGACCCGGTCTGCACCTCGGCGCCCCCGTGCAGCACCGCCTGCAGACCGGTCGCGCACGCCTGCTCGAGGTGGTAGCCGGGAATGCGATGCCCCATGCAGCTCGCGACCAGGGGAGCGTTCCAGAACTTCCAGTGCCAGGGGATCGTCGAACCGATGACCAGATACTCGAGCTCGCTGGTGGGCACCTTCCTGAGGCCCATGATCCGGTTCATCGACTCGCCCGCGAACTGACCGATGTTGACCTCCGCCAGCGCCGATGTCTGCCAGGCGGGGAAGTAGCTGCTTCCCCAGGTCCCGTAGGGAATTCTGGCGCGGGGGAGGATGCCGTTTGCTTCCTTCATGGCGCCTCCTGAGGCGACCCTTCGAGTCAAGGCGTCCCGGTGGGATGAAACCTGCCACGCCGAGCACGAATCGACCAGGCGGGAAGCTAACGGAACCGCGCCCGTGGGGCTGTGGTGAGGCCTCCGTCGGAGGCTGTGGTGAGATCTCCTACGGCCGGGAGCCGGCCAGCCGGCCGGTCCGGTCTACCGTCGTGCGCTCAGCGCGCCGGTTCCTCGACCTCTCCTGCATCCGGGGCGAGCGGCAGCCGCGTCGACTCCACCAGCCGTACCGTGAACCGGGAGCCCTCCGGCAGCGAGGCCCAGCGGTCCTTGGTGGCCAGCGCGACCCCGGTGCCCGCTGCGGCGCCGGCCGCGGCGCCGATCGCCGCGCCTTTGACATCACCGCCGATCACTCCCCCCAGCACGGCGCCGGCCGCAGCCCCGCCACCGATCTTGGCGGCCTCGTCCTTCATCTCGGAGTGGGGGAACATCCCGACATCCGCCGCCTCGGCGCTAAGCGGGTACACGAGCTCGCCGATCGCGATCTCGGCGAACTCCACGCTGAACTTCGGGGGTTCCCGCGAGATCTCGCGAACCGCTCCGCTCAGCCGGGAGCCAGCAGGGATCACCTCGCTCTCCCCGCTCGACACCGACTTCTGTATGACGACCTGGACCGGCGAACCGGCACCGTGCGACTTGGTGCTGATCGTCTCCGCCAAGCCGACCTCCAGCGTGAGGCCGGCCGGGAGTTCCGCGAAGGAGGCGCCCTGGTCCGCGTCGGCCGAAGCACAGGCGAAGAGGACAAGGGAGAGCACGCTCGGGACGGCCGGGATCGGGATCGCGTGTCGCACGGTGCGCTCCTGTCGAGGGTGGGGGGTGAGGAGACCGGAGGCCGAAGCGGCAAACCGCATGCCTCGTCACGCCCTCCGGGCCTGCGCGGCTATCCTCATGATTTGTCTGTAGTTGAAGCATCGGGGACTCTGCACGCATGCGGGAGCCCGTGCTACGTGCTTCCGAGGGAAGGACAAAAGTTGCCGGCGCGCCGGCACTCGCTCAGGACGACGCGGCGGCCGGGCCTCCGTTGCCGAACGTCTTGGCCAGCACCTCGCCGATCGCCGCCGCCAGCCAGACCTGATTCGCGTCGGGCGTCGAGCGAAAGAGGCCCGTCAGGATCCAGTGGCCCACCGCCCACTCGAGCTTTCGCGCATCGCCGGAGGTGCCCAACGCACGGGTAGCGAACTGGGCACAGTTCGACATGGCGCGGATCGTGTGGTCGGAGAACTCCTCCCGGATGACGCTCATGAGCCAGGCGCTCCGGCCCCGCGTACCGTTCTCGTCTAGCTTTCGCGCGGCTATGTACAGTCCGGCGGCGGTGACGAGGAAGTTCCACCGATCCTCATCGACCAGGAGCAGTTCGGGATAGTAGCCCGTGAACGTCTCGAACATGCTGCTCGCCATCGCGTGCGCTCCGCGAACCAGCCTGTCCGGACCGATGTGACGAGCCTGCCCCTGCGGGGTTGGCGGCGCTCGCATTCCTGCCTCCCGGCTGGCGGTCCTCAACGTCTGCGTGTGCAACGTCTCGACTACCGGCAGGGGGATAGATGCACTCAGGCTCTGGACTCTTACGGGACAACGCCTTCCCGGGCGGGGCGGGAATCCCCGCCCCGGCCCGGAAACGGCCTCGGGAGGTTACGTCAACTCGGAGGGACTACGCGTACTCGGCCGCGGCACCGCCACCCCTCGCCAGCACTGCGCCGATGACGCCACCCGCGATGGCAAACCGGATCGTGGAGACGATCACGTCGACGAAGGTGGACGCCAGCGTGGATGTGGTCATCACGCCGTACAGCGTCAGGCCAACGCTCAACGCCAACAGGAGCGCGAAGGTCGCGCCGATCTTGGCTCCCTCACCGGCGGTGCGGGCGCCGGCCCAACGCCCGATAACGATCGTCAGGAGGGCGGCGGCCAAGAGCTCGCCCAGGGCGATCGCCCACATGAGAGGCGGATCCCTCATCGCGGCGATGCCTGCGCCCGCACTGGCGGCGAAGAAGTCGGCGAGCAGCAAGCCGTAGGCGAGAAAGCCAAGAAGGAACAGGGTGATGAAGCCGGCGACCGTGGCCAGCGCGAACCGTTGGGTGGTCATGGATCCCTCCCTTCCATGTGCTCGATGGGTTTCGGGCTCGGGAACCGATGGTCAAGGATAGCCAAGGCACATAGATGCGTGAAGGGGCGGCCCCGAAGGAACCGCCCCTTCTGTCCACCCGTCCCAGCCGCTGCGGCGGCCCGCCCAGGAACACCGCGGGCAGCTGGATGCCCTTCCGTTCGGCTTGTAGATGTATGCCGGCCCCCGAACCTTACAGGTCCATGGACCCGGTTATCGTGACGCCCTACGATCCTGGCTGGAAACGCCAGTTCGAGGCGATCGGCAGGAAGATCCGGGAAAGCCTCGGTCCCGTCGCCGACCGCATCGACCACATCGGCTCCACGTCCATCCCCGGGATGGCGGCGAAGCCGATCCTCGACATCCAGGTCTCGGTGCGTGCTCTGGAGCCGGCGCACCGCTACGCGAGCGGGCTGCGTCGGCTGGGGTTCGTCTTCCGGGCACAGAACCCCGATCGGTCGAAGCGCTACTTCCGAGAGCCGCCCGGGACGGACCGGATGCACGTGCACGTCCGGGCCACTGGATCCTGGTCAGAACAGTTCTCGCTGCTGTTTCGTGACTACCTCAGGGCGCACCCGGCAGAATGCGAGCGGCTCTCGGTCCTGAAGCAGGATCTGGCGAGGAAGTACGCCGATGACCGCCACGCCTACGGCCGTCACAAGGGACCGGCGGTGTGGGAGATCATGGAGCGCGCTACGGAATGGTCCCAGCGGGTCGGGTGGGCGCCGGAGCCATCGGACGCCTGACGACCGTCAGCCCCCGCTCACCTCGACGGCGTTCCGCCCATCTTCAGCCGGCCGTCGATGCGTCCGCCCTCATCGATCTTGATCCGGGGACTGAGGATGTCTCCACGCACCTGCGCGGAAGCCTGCAGCTCGGCACGGCCCTGGGCGACGATGTTTCCCGTCACCTGGCCCGCGACAACGAGTTCTCGGGTCTGGATGTCCCCCTGAACGCTGCCACCCGGTTCGACGACTACCTCGGCCGCCTTGATCCCGCCTTCGACCCGGCCATCGATCCGAATGACGCCGTCACTGATGCAGTCGCCGATCACGCGGAGACCGGGACCAATTGTCGAGACTACGCTGCTGCCTGCGCGGCGGTCTTCCCTGCTCCCGTTCACGTTGGCTCTTCCTTCCCCTCCGATTCCGTACCGTCACAGCCCGGGCTGCCGGCGAAGCGTGGCCGGCGGACGCTTCTTTCAGGATCGGTGCACAGGATGGTCGACCGCGTGCTCGCAGCGCAATAGAGGAAGCTGCCGCGGCCGGGGAAGATGAGAGGCCTAGGCTCCCGGACCGGCGCGCCGCGGCGGAGTGTCTCGCGCAGGACCCGGTTGCCGGTCCGAGTCCGGGGCTCTCCAGGGCTCTTGGCTCCTGCGGCGCAGTTCGAGGAGGCGGCGGCTGAGAACCTCGACCACCGAGTCCTCCCACCCTTCGTGCAGCAGCCCCTGGGAAAGAGTAAAGGGCTGGGTCCGGTCCACCCGTGCGTTCATGCTGGCCTTCCTGCTGCTGACCGAGGCAAAAGCATGGGCGAAACTATGGGTCGGTCGGTTGGAGGGAATGTCGGGAAAGGCCCGTTTCGGCTTGTAGTCAGGTCTCCTACAGCCGACCTCGATGAAAACGGCGCTCCTTCAGGGTCGAGCTACAGAAAGACTCGAACGAGGAGGTGGACGCCCCCGATCAACGCGATCGCGAGCAAAAGGCCGATGCCGACGATGGAAAGCACGGCTCGGCCAGGATCCTGGGACATCGTACCTACAACCAACTCGGGAAGACTACTGCGATCTCGGGAGGCGAACCTTCGGAGAACGCTACGCCAAGCCAATACTACTTCTTTTTCCGGAATCCGCCAGAGCGGGCGCTAGAGGACTACCGCGACCAGAGCGGCGACGACGAGAATCGCTGCCACGACGAGCCCGACCGCCCATGATCCGGCCACTGCGCTGAGCATCAACGCCACGAAGACCGTTCCACCGGACACGGCGGCGCTGGCCGTGCCGATGAGCTCGGTCAGCAGTACCGTCGCCGCCATGAGGCTGCCCGTCGTCAGCGGCAACCCGGGCACGCGCGCATGGGCGTTGAGGAGCCAGCCGCCCCACAGGGCGGCCACGGCGACCAGCACGGCAGAGGTCCACTCGAGACCCTTCTGCTGCAGGCTCGCCTGCAGGATCACGGCGGCTGCGATCACCAGCGCCACCAGGATCGAGCGCGTTCCTGCCTGACGGGACAATCGCGCGGATTCGCCCTCTCCGGCCTGCATGCTCACCTCCGCTGTTGTCGTTGACGCAGCTCCCGTCTCGCAGGTTAGTATCGATGTCGTTCAGGCGACATTCCCGACGCGTGCTAGATTGGTTTCGTGTAGATCGGCTGGGGAGGCGATCCAGCTATGCGAACATCCGACCGTACCACCGGGCGTCGCACCGTGGGGAGGCATATGATCGAGGACATGTTCACCGCGTTGGCCGGGCGTTCCTTCCGACGTCGCCGGTGCTCACACCGGCTCTGGCTCCTCAGCCTGTTGGTCATGACAGGTTCCGTGTTCAGCGGCTGTGGCGAGAACCCGACGGGCGAAGGTGCGGTACCGCCACCAGCCTCACCACCGTCAACGGACATGATCGCCTTTCACTCGAACCGGAGTGGCAACTTCGACATCTACGTGATGAACGCCGACGGTACGAACCCCACACAGCTCACCGACGACCCGGCCGAGGACATCCTGCCGGCCTGGTCGCCCGACGGCAGGAAGATCGCCTTCCAATCGCGACGCGCGGGCGCCGTCCCTGACATCTACGTGATGAACGCCAACGGCACGGATCTCCGGAACCTCACGGACGACCCGGCCTTCGACGCACTGCCCGTGTGGTCGCCCGACGGCACGCAGATCGCCTTCTTCTCGGACCGCGACGGCAACGGCGAGATCTATGTGATGAACGCCGACGGTGAAAACGTGAGGCGACTCACCAACGACCCGGCCTTCGACCTGGCTCGGTCTTGGTCACCTGACAGCAGGCAGATCGCCTTCGGCACCGACCGGGACGGCAACTTCGAGATCTACGTGATGAACGCTGACGGCTCGGACCCGATGCGGATCACGGACCATGCGGCCGAGGACATCTTGCCCGTGTGGTCGCCCGACGGCACGCAGATCGCCTTCGACACCAACCGCGACGGCAACGGCGAGATCT
>CAZEBA010000066.1:0-10972 GCA_964510615.1 uncultured Gemmatimonadota bacterium | reverse complement strand
GGGCAAGGATACGACGGACCCTTCGGCCGCCGTCTGGGCCAGCGCGTTCTCTCCGTGCTCTCGGGATTCATGACGAGACGCCGCGTCTACGACACCACATCGGGATTGAAGGCTATGCGGGCGACCGCGTCGGACGTTCTCACGGCTGGGACTTTTCAGGACTTCCATATCGAGGCACTTGTAAAGTGGGCTTTGCTCGGGTTCCGTGTTGAGGAAGTCCCGATTTCGGTCGACAAGCGGGAGCATGGCAAGTCCATGCACTCATGGAAGAGCGCGGTCGCGTATCCACTGAAGACCTTGCTTCTCACACTGGTGGCGGCTACGGACGCCTTGATCGAGAGGGGTCGGAGATGAACCTGCAGGGCATTCTGGTCGTGGACCTGCTCGGCGTGGCGTTTATCCTCGGGATCGTGAATCTGGTCAGAGTTCGACGGCTGCATGCCGGCTTCGCCATCCTGTGGCTGAGCGCCTGTCTCGCCGTTATCGTCCTCGTATCGATTCCACCGCTGTTGAGGTTTGTGACACGGACGGTCGGCGCTCTCTTCCCCGCCTCGGCGCTTAGTCTGATCGCCTTCGCCTTCGTGTTCGCGGTGCTGATCCTCTTCAGTGTTCAGCTCAGTGGCCTCATAGACCGCCAGGCGCGGTTGGTCCAAACATTTGCCCTCTTCCAACTCGAACACCGGGAGGCCCCGGATGACTCCGGGGATGACGCCGGGATCTCCCCGGAAGCTCAGGGCTCGGTCGCTCCGCGGAATCAATGAGAAGATGAGGGACCGTCGAGCGGTCCGAGCGACGCGAGTCCGTTGGGCCTGGCGTCTGACCGCCGTGCTCCTCGCCGCCGGCCATACCTGGGCCGCCATCGCGGCCGAAGCGATGAGCGAGGATGGAATCGCCTATCTGGACATGGGAGATGCCATTCTGCGCGGCGACTGGGCGATGGCCATCAACGCCGTCTGGAGCCCTCTCTATCCTGCGGTCCTGGGGACGATCCTTCACGTGCTTCGACCGGGACCCGAATGGGAGTTCCTGACGGCGCATCTCGTCAACTTCTGCCTCTTTCTGCTCGCCCTCTTCTGCTTCGAGTACTATTGGGACAGCCTCGGCGTTTCGCCCCGTCGCGCCAACGGGATCGTGAACACCGAGTCCGTCTTGCCGCCCTGGGCCTGGATCTCGATCGGGTACTCGCTGTTTCTCTGGTCGTCGCTGGACCTTATTCGGATCTGGGCCGTGACACCCGACATGCTGCTAGCGGCGCTCGTCTACTTCGCAGCCGGGCTCACGATGCGACTGGGAACCAGCGAACGCCGGCGAGATCTGGGGGCTACCGCGGGCCTGCTGGGGTTGGCCCTCGGTCTCGGTTTCCTTTGCAAGGCCGTCCTCTTCCCGCTAGCCGCTGTTCTGTTCACAGCGCTCTTCGTCGCCACTCGACGCGACCGCAGGCTTCGACGATCGCTGGTAGCCGCCGTCGTGGTTTTCTTGCTTCTGGCCATACCCTGGATCGCTCTAATCTCGGCTTCCGAGGGCACTCCGACCTTTGGCGAGGCCGGGCGGCTGACGTATCTGCGCTACGTGAACAACGTCCCGTATCCGTTCTGGGAACCTGGAAGTACCGACCTGAGCCAACCCGTACACGCGCCTCGGCTCATCTCGGAGCATCCCAAGGCGTACGAGTTCGCCGAGCCAGTGGGTGGCACGTATCCGCTCTCCTACGATCCCGCCTACTGGTATCGTGGAGTCGAGCCCAGATTCGATCTCCCGCAGCAGGCTGGCGTTCTGCTATCCAGCGGTCTCTTCTATCTCGAATTGTTCGGCGGCCAGCTCGGTGGATTTGCAGCGGTGCTGTTGTTGCTGTTGCTCCTGAAGGTGCCAACTGCACCCGGCGGTCCGGGAGTACGTTTGTCACGCGCTCTCGTGGTCACGGGACTAGCCGCGCTCGGGCTATACGGAATGGTGTACGTCGAAGGTAGATATATAGCGCCATTCGTGCTGCTCGTTCTTGGGGGGATGCTGCACGAGGCCCGCCTCCCTCCAGGAGACAACTACAGGAAGACCATGGCGACCGCTGGCGGGGTCATGGTCTTCTTCGTTCTACTCTCCATCGGGAAGTTCAACATCGAAGGACTGCTGAAGGTCACGGGACGGGACGCTGATGTTCCTGCCTTCGCCGAATCGGCACCGGCCAACAGCGGCAGTGCATCGGGGCAGGCGAAAGCGGCTCTTGCCCTGCGGGAGCTCGGCGTGCGCCCTGAAGAACAGATCGCCTTCGTCGGCTACGCGTTCGGCGCGTATTTTGCCCGCCTCGCCCGCGTGCGAATCACCCGTCAGGTGCCGGAGGCCGCGGCGGCCGAGTTCTGGAACGCCGACGAGCAGCGAGTTCTAGCACTTCTCCAAGACCTGTTGAACGGCACGAGAGCTGTCGTGACCGACTGGACCCCGACCGGACCCTCTGCTGGTGAATGGCGACGCCTCGGTGATAGTCCATACCATGTGTACCTGGAACCAACTCCGGCCTCCAATCCCACTGCCTCACCCTACCTCCGGGATGGCTCGCAGTGATCGAGAGGCGTGGATCGACTTTGGCTGATAAGCGGTTCGCCGCCGTCGATCCCATCTGCGACTACTGGGATGTCCACACCCTCGGTCTCCAGTACCTGCCAGACACGACCATCGAGGTCGGTAGCCGTGAGTTCTTCGACTACATCCGTCCGTGGATGAATCCCTACAAGTTTCCCTGGATCATGGAGCGGATCGAACGGGAAGCGGCGATCCTCGGCAGGGGACACCTGCTGGAAGTAGGGTGCGGACTTGGCTATGACAGTCTCGAGTTCTTGAAGCGTGGCGTGAGGGTCACCTCGACGGACTTGACGCCCAACGCGGTCGAGATGACCAGGCGTCACTTCGAGCTCGAGGGAGTGGAGGCCGAGGATGTCCGGGTCGACTCCGTTCTCGACCTGAGCTTTGCGGACAACACCTTCGACGCCGTGTGGGCAAACGGCGTCTTACATCACACTGGTGACACGCAACGAGCCGTTCAGGAGGTGAGGCGCGTGCTCAAGCCCGGGGGGCGGGCCATCATCTCGCACTTCTACCGGAGGCCTTCGTGGATGTACTGGGTCTCTCGCTTCGGCCGGGAGAACATCGAGTTCAAAGAGAAGGACCCTCCGGTAACGGATTTCCGTACGGAATCGGAGATCCTGGCGATGTTCGAAGGCTTCCGGATCGAATCGGTCGACCGCGAGCATTACCGAGCACTCCCAATCGCCCGGAGAGGTCTCAAAGCGCTGGTCTACACCTGGATCTTCAAGCCTATGTACAACACCGTCCCAAAACGGCTTGCCCAACGCCTCGCGTACAAACTCTCCGTCACCGGCGTCAAGAAGTGATGATTGGTCGGACGGGTCGCCTTAGTGCCGCCGGATCATCGCCGGCACCGTCCTCAGCATGATCAGGAGGTCGACCAGCACCGAGCGCCGGCTGATGTACTCCAGATCGTAGTCGAGCTTGATGCGCACATCGTCGATGCTCCGATCCGGGCCGCGGTGTACCTGCGCGAGCCCGGTAATGCCGGGCGGCACGCGCTGCCGCAGGGCGTAGGCGGCGAACTCCTGACGGAGCTTCTTCACGAAGGCGGGACGCTCCGGCCGTGGGCCAACGATGGACATCTCGCCGTTGAGCACGTTCCAGAACTGCGGCATCTCGTCCAATCGGTAGCGCCGCAGCCAGCGTCCCACGCGCGTGACCCGTTGGTCCTCACGGGATGCCCAGACGGGGCCCGTCCCCTTCTCGGCATCCACGGTCATGGTTCGGAACTTGTGGATGATGAACGGCCGCCCGCCGACGTTCTCGTCGCGCCGGCCGGGACCGCGAACCCTTCGTCGCCGGTCGGCGCCCGGATAGCTGGAGGGATTGCCACCCAGGTCCGAGGAGCGGCGCCCGATGCCCCAGCGACCTGTATGCCGCCGATCCACGCCGACGCGAACCTGCTTGTACAGCACCGGTCCGGCGCTATCCAGCTTGATGGCGAGCGCGATCAGCAGGTAGACGGGGGCCAGAAAGACCACGGCCGCAAGCGCGACCGCAACGTTGAGGGGCCTCACCCACCCGGGCGGCTGCGCCGGCGATTCGGCGGTCGCGTGCGCCTCGACATCGGAGCGTGGGGCGCCGACCAGGTAGAGGGCATCCGTGCCAGCCGGACGATGAGCCCGTGACGCCGGGTCTACCCGGCGCCGACTCTCGCCGCCGGGCTCGATGCGGTGAGCCGCTCGCTCCGAGGCCCCGATTGGCCCGGTCGCTCTCAGTCCTCGATGAGCCCTTGATTCCAAGCCAGTTCGCTTCCGCTCCGAATGTTATCGCTTCCGGCACTGGGGACGTCGCACCGCATGTGCCAGAGTCTGCCATGCTGATAACTAGTGATGAATCCTGTAGTTACAGCACTTCGGCCCGGCGGGAAAAACGCAGTGTAGTGCCATCGCTACATTTCTCGCGCCCGTGGCGGGAACGAGACGGGCCGCGGTCCGGGCCCCCGGAGCCGCGAAGGATGGCGACTAGGAGCCCCGTCCCCTCACGCCATCACCTCACTCCAGGCCGTAGTCCCGGATCTTGTACAGCAGGGCCCGATAGCTGAGCTCGAGGTGCTCGGCCGCTCGCGTCCGGTTGCCGTCCGTGAGCTCGAGCGCTCGGCGGATCAGCCGCCGTTCGAGCTGGGCCGAGTGCTTCTTGATCGAGAGCTCGTCGGCCGGAAGGCTCTCGATGAAGGGGAGACTCTCGGCCTTCGGATCGCGGACGCTGGGCGGCAGCTGGTCCGGTTGGACCTCCGGCCCTTCGGCCAGCACCATGGCCCGCTCGACGACGTTCTGGAGCTCGCGCACGTTGCCGGGCCAGGGGTAGGCGAGCATCGCCTTCATCGCTTCCGGGACCACGCTGGTGACCTGGAGCCCGAGACGGTCGTTGTAGTACGAGACGAAGTGGCGCACGAGCGCCGGAATGTCCTCCGTCCGGTGGCGCATCGGCGGCAGGTGGATGTTCAGGACGTTGATTCGGTAGAAGAGGTCGGAGCGGAACTTCCCTTCCTTCACCTCGGTCTCGAGGTCGCGTGCCGTCGCGGCCACCACCCGCACGTCGACATCGCGCGAGCTGGACTCGCCGACGCGCCGGATCTCCCCTTCCTGCAGGGCACGCAGCAGCTTCACCTGCAGCTGCTGCGGCAGCTCGCCGATTTCGTCCAGGAACAGGGTGCCGCCGCTCGCTTCCTCGAACAGCCCGACCCGATCGGAGTCGGCCCCCGTGAACGCGCCCTTCTTGTGGCCGAACAGCTCCGACTCGAGGAGGTTCTCGGGGATCGCCCCGCAGTTGACGGGGATGAACGGGGCCCGGCTTCGCGGCGACGCCGAGTGGATGAGCCGCGCGAACAGCTCCTTGCCGGTGCCGCTCTCGCCCGTGATCAGGACGGTGGACGGGTGCGGCGCCACCTTGTCCGCCAGCTCGATCGCCGCCACCATCGCCGCGCTGGTGCCGACGATGTCCGGGTACTTCTTCTCGGCGGCAACCTCATGGCGGAGCCTCGCCACCTCGCGCCAGAGCTTCTCCCGCTCCTCCGCTTTCTGGATCGTGAGCAGGACCTGCTCGCCGTCGAACGGCTTGGGCAGGTAATCGTACGCGCCGCCCTTCATCGCCTTGATCGCCAGCTCCATGCTGCCATAGGCCGTCATGATGATCACCAGCCCACGTCCGCCCTCCTCCCGGTACCGCTCCACGAACTCGAGGCCGTCGATGTGGGGCATCCGAACATCGCAGAGGATGATGTCGGCGCCGTCCTCGAGCGCCTTCGCGAGCCCCTCCCGGCCATCCGAGGCGACAGCGACATCGTAGCCCCCACTCTCCAGGATGAGCGAAACGGTGCGGCGAACCCCCGCGTCGTCATCGACGACGAGAATCTTCATCCACTTCCCTCCTCGAGCTTCTGTGGCTCCCCCGCCTCACGCCCCTCGACCGCCGGCAGCGAGACGGAGAACACCGCCCCTCCCTGCGATCCGGGCTCCGCCTCGATCTGACCCATCATTCCGGCGATCAGACGCGCAGAGACGGCCAGGCCGAGCCCCGTGCCCTGACCCGGCGGCTTGGTCGTGTAGAACGGATCGAAGATCTGGTGTGCCTCCTCCTGCTTCAAGCCTACGCCGTTGTCGGCGATCTCCACGCGGGCGATCAGCTCGCCCTGCCGAAGCGGCGACCTCTGGAACGCCTCGGGGGGCTCCCGTAGCCGGCGAAGGTGCGAGTAGTCTATGCCCTCGGGATCGTCCCTGCGATGTGGCCGGACGCCCGGAAATCGGGAGCGGTACAGATCCCGAAGGGTTCGCACCTCGATTCGACCCTCCACCTCGGCCTCGCGAATCGAGTCGGTCGCGTTGAGCAGCAGGTTCACCAGCACCTGCTCCAGCTGATGGCGGTCGGCCAACACCTCCGGCACGCCGTCCGCGAGCGTCAAGCGCACATCGATGCCCTTCAGCCGGCCCTGCGTCGTCATCAGGTCCAGGGTACGCTTGACGACATCGTTGACGTCCACCGACTTCACCGTCGCCGCTTTCGGACGCGCATAGTCCAGCAGGCCCCGGACGATCCTGTCGATGCGCATCGACTCCTCGCGGACACCCTGGATCCACTCGCGGTCCTCTGCGGCATCGGCCCGGCGCTTTGCCACGTCCGCGTAGCCCAGGATCGCGCCGAGCGGGTTGCCGATCTCGTGGGCAATCCCGGCGGCAAGTCGCCCGACTGAAGCCATCTTCTCGGCGTGGATGAGCTCCGCCCGCGCCTCGGTGAGCTCGCGGTTGGTCTGCTCCAGGGAACGGACGTTGGCGGCCAGCAGGCTCTGGTTGTGGATGAGGCGATCCGCCATCCGGTTTACGCTCTCCGAGAGGCTGCGCAGCTCTTCGGATCCGCCGATCTCGAGGCGGACTCCGGCGTCGCCGGCCGCGATTCGTTCAGACTCCTGTACCATGCGCTCGATCGGCTGCAGCACGAGACGCCGCAGGAGGTAGTCGCCGAACAGGAGGAGCACCACTAGGTCCACCGCGACCAGAAGGAAGAGAACGGCCGCCAGGCTGTCCGCCGACAGGCCCAGCGGGAGCCAGAGCAGAATGACGGTTGCCACGGCCAGCAGGGCGATCGAGAGGAGGACCGCCAGTCCGATGAGAAGCTGGGACCGCAGCGAGCCTCCGCTCGGCATGGGCCGCAGGGAGACCGGCTTGCGCTCCTCCTGTCCCGCTCGCGTTTCGGTCGGCGAGTGATGCGAGGGGCCGCCCTCGCCCTCCGGCCTGTTCCCCTGCGTCTGGTCGGTCAGCGGCGTCGCTTGAGAAGAAGGTCCGCAGTGTAGAGATCGTCGTCCGGTCTGGAGCGTGCCTGGATGCAGGCTGCCGCGCTTCAAGCTATCGGCAGAATGCCTCTGGGCGCCATTCGTCCGCATTCCCGACCGGCCGGAGATGATCCCATGGCGAACCGGAGACCGTTGCTGCGGGACCGCCACGCGCTCGCTCGGTCGACGGCGGCGCGGAATGGAGCAGTGGACCGAGTAGAATAGGACACTCGGTTCGTTAATGGTCATTGATGCTATGTATTATGGTCGCTTTGTGGTGTATTTACATGTATACGTACGACATACAGTGAGATTGATTGACGTTCGCACGAATCCTGCCTATTGTAGCGGCGCCCAGGCTGCGAGGTCGTCTTGGCCGTCGCGGTCCTCGACCACGTGTGAACACACTCAGAGAGGAGAAGCCGAGCTGATGTCACCCGAGATGATCTTCGCCGCGCCCCCAGAACACGCCGAGGAAACCCGATTCTCCCGGTACAGCCAGGAGTTGGGCGCCGATCCGGAGCCCGCGGGCGTCCTGGAGCTGTGCCGCGCCCTCAACGTCCGCTTCATGAGGTTGACGTTCACCGACATTCCCGGCCACTCGAAGAACGTCGAAGTTCCGGCGAGCCAGTTCGACAAGGCGCTGGAGGGTGAGATCCTCTTCGATGGCTCTTCGATCGAGGGGTTCGTCCGCATCGAGGAAAGCGACATGCTCCTGAAGCCGGACCTGGCGACCTTCCGCGTCTTCCCCTGGGGCAACCCCGAGGCGCGAGTCGCTCGGCTCATCTGCGACGTCCACCATCCCGACGACCGACCCTTCGAGGGCGACCCGCGACTGGCGCTGAAGCGGGTAGCTGCGCAGGCGGCCGAACTGGGCTTCCAGATGATGGCGGGCGTGGAGGCGGAGTTCTTCCTCTTTCACCGGAACGGCCAGGGAGAGCCGACGACGATCACCCATGACCACGGCGGTTACTTCGACCTCACGCCCGTGGACCTGGGCGAGCGGACGCGACGGATGATCATCAACGACCTGGAGGCGATGGGCTTCGAGGTGGAGGCGGGTCACCACGAGGTGGCACCGGGCCAGCACGAGATCGACTTCAAGTACGCCGACTCGCTGACCACGGCCGATAACCTGAACACGTTCCGGTTCATCGTCAGAAACGCCGCCATGGCGCACGACCTCCACGCCACCTTCATGCCCAAGCCGATCTTCGGGCAGAACGGGTCGGGCATGCACACGCACCAGTCGTTGTTCACGGACGACGCGAACGTGTTCTTCGACCCGGATGGGGAGTATGAGATCTCGGACGTGATGCGCTGGTACATCGGCGGCCTGAAGAAGCACGCCCGGGCGATCGCGGCGATCACCAACCCGATCGTGAACAGCTACAAGCGGCTCGTGCCCGGCTACGAGGCGCCGGTGAACATCGCCTGGTCGCGGCGCAACCGGTCGCCGCTGATCCGTGTGCCCGAACGTCGCGGCGCGGGCACCCGGGTCGAGTTCCGCATGCCGGACCCCTCGTGCAACCCCTATCTCGCCCTGGCCGTGCAGCTGTCCGCCGGCCTGGACGGGATTCGGCACCGGATCGATCCGGGCCCGCCGGTCGACACCAACGTCTGGAAGCTCAGCGAGGAAGAGCGCCGGAGGTACCAGATGGATTCTCTGCCGGCGAACTTGAAGGAGGCCGTGGATGAGCTGGAGAAGGACGAGGTCCTGACCGAGGCGCTGG
The DNA here is from genome assembly GCA_964510615.1 of uncultured Gemmatimonadota bacterium. Classification (GTDB taxonomy): domain Bacteria; phylum Gemmatimonadota; class Gemmatimonadetes; order Palauibacterales; family Palauibacteraceae. Next base: position 1,894 of record CAZEBA010000066.1, on the reverse strand, counting down.
GTGACCACATCCTGACTCACTTCGTGGCGGCGAAGAAGGAGGAATGGGCGGAGTACATCGCCCAGGTAACCGAGTGGGAGCTGGGCGCCTACCTGCCCACGTACTGACCGCGACCGGGCCCGGCCAGGACGGCCGGGCCCGTCCCGCCTGGCTAGCCGAGCGGGATCCGAACCGCGTGCACGGCTACCAGGAGGGCTGGAAGGGAAGGCTCATCCATCGACCGGGCGTCGTCGAGCACGCGGCGGATCCGCTCGAGACGTAGACCGTGGCGTGCCCGGAACTCGTCCAGCGCCCGGACCACCTCGCTCACGGGTGCGGCGGGCGGCTCTGCGGCGACCATCTCTAGGCGGGCGGCGGCAGCCGGCTCTCCGGCCGCGCCCTCGACCCGGCCCACAGCCGCCGTCAGATCGGTCAACACCTCCATCGCCATCTGGGAGACCGCCTGATCGAGCTCCGTCCGCATCGTCCCGGCAGCGCGCTGAGCCCACGGATCCTCGCCCGGCAGCCGCTCCAGCCGCTCCCGCAGCCAGTGGTAGCCGACCATCTCCGCGAGGGCGAAGTAGACGCGGCCGACCGCGGTGGCGTCGACACCGGTCTCCCGGGCCAGCCGCGCGGCCGGCAGCAGCTCGTCCAGCATCTCGACCGTTCCGAGGTGGCCTGCGAGCATCGTCGGCAGCCCGTCCGTCTCGTGAAGCGACTGCCGCGCCTGCAGATCTCCGAGCTGGGCCACGGGCAGAATCTCGGGCAGAGCGGCCCGGAGGCGTCCGACCGGGTTGCCCAGCCAATCGATGATCCGCTCGCTCGACCAGGACGGGTCACAGTTGCCCAGGATCCAGAGGATGCACCGCTCCAGGACGCCCGACAGGGAGAGGTGCCACCCGTAGAGGACGCCGGCCGGCACCTCCGCGGCAAGCGATCCCAGTCGTTCCTGCAGCTCGGAAGCTTCGGCGATCTCGCTGGCGGCGTACCAGGCGCGGGCGATCTCCCACCCGGGTCTGCCGGTCTCCCGAGCCAGCCGCAGATGGGTCGTGCTCCCCATGGTGTCCACGAACCGGTTGGTCAGCTCGGTCGCGATCAGGCGCGCCCGCAGCGGATGCGTCGCCAGCAGACCGTGGCCCGCCCGCTCGCTCCCGTTCGTGCCAGCGGAGGAAGATGTCTCGCCATCTCCAGCTGCCAGCGCCCGGGCCGGGAAGTACGCGCGCAGCAGTTCCACGAGTGCGGGGTCATCCGCCAGCCGCGACCGCTGGATCTCTGCCTTCAGGTGCATCTTCGCGTGGGCGAGCAGGGTGGCCAGCTCCGGTCTCGTCAGGAAGGCGCCGGCGTCGATGCGCTCCCAGTACTGGTCGGATTCTGGAAGGTGCTCCAGCGCCGGATCGAGGAGCCCGGCCCGCTCGAGCTGGAGCTGGGCGTAGTGGAACTCGTCCGGCGCGGCGCGGGCCCGGCGCTCATCGAGGCCGAGGGCGAGGCTCTGGGACCGGCTGTTGTCGAGCACATCCTCCACCACGTCGGCCGCGACCTCCCTCAGGAGCTCGACCCGGCCCTCCTCGTCGAGGCTCCCGGTCCGCGTCAGGGGATTGAGCAGGATCTTGAGGTTGACCTCGTGGTCGGAGAGGTCCACGCCCCCCGAGTTGTCGATCGCATCCGTGTTGATCCGACCTCCGCCCAAGGCGTACTCGACTCGGGCCCGCTGCGTGAGCCCGAGGTTGCCGCCTTCGCCGACCACCCGGGCTCGCAGCTCGCCGGCATCGATGCGAACCCCCGCATTGGCCGGATCCCCAACATCGGCGTGCGTCTCGGCTCCCGCCTTTACGTAGCTGCCGATGCCGCCGTTCCATAGGAGATCGACGGGGGCTCTCAGAATCGCCCGCACCAGCTCCTCTCCGTTGAGCGGCGG
>CAZEBA010000065.1:2251-11029 GCA_964510615.1 uncultured Gemmatimonadota bacterium | reverse complement strand
CGAAGCTCATCGTCTTCGACACCCGCCTCTCGAACACCGCCACCCACGCCGACCACTGGCTGGCCACGGTTCCGGGATCCGAGTCCGCCGTGCTGCTGGCGATCGCCGGCCACCTGATCCGGAACGACCTCTACGACCGGGAGTTCGTCCGGCGCTGGTGGAACTGGGAGGAGTACCTGGAGGCCCAGCATCCCGGGGCCGAGGCCACGTTCGAGAGGTTCGAGGCCGAGCTGAAGGCTCTGTACGAGCCCTACACGCTCGAGTTCGCCGCCCGCGAGTCCGGCATCGACGAGCCGGTGCTGGAGGAGGTTGCCGCCACGGTGGCGTCCGCCGGCACCCGCCTCTCCACCTATACCTGGCGGAGCGCCACCTCCGGAAACGAGGGGGGCTGGCAGGTGGCGCGCGCGCTCTTCCTGCTCAACGCCCTGACCGGGGCGGTCGGAACCGAGGGCGGGACGTATCCGAACGCCTGGAACAAGTTCGTCCCCCGCCCGATCCGGCTGCCGCGCCACCCGGAGCACTGGAACGAGCTCAGCTGGCCGCAGGAGTATCCGCTCGGGATGTACGAGCTCTCGTTCCTCCTCCCGCACTTCCTGCGGGAGGGCCGGGGCCGCCTCGACGTCTACTTCACCCGCGTATACAACCCTGTGTGGACGAACCCGGACGGGTTCTCGTGGATCGAGGCGCTGACGGACGCGGAGAAGATCGGCCTTCACGTGGCGCTCACCCCCACCTGGAGCGAGACGGCGCACTTCGCCGACTACATCCTCCCGATGGGCCTCGGGTCGGAGCGCCACGACCTCCATTCGTACGAGACCCACGACGGGCAGTGGATCGGCTTCCGGCAGCCCGTCCAGCGGGCGGCCCGTGAGCGGCTCGGCGAGGCGGTGGGAGACACGCGGCACACGAATCCGGGGGAGGTCTGGGAGGAGAACGAGTTCTGGCTCGAGCTCTCGTGGCGGATCGATCCCGACGGTCGCCTCGGCATCCGCCCCTTCGTCGAGTCCGCGGAGCGTCCGGGCGAGCGGCTCACCGCGGACGAGTACTACGAGCACATCTTCGCCGCCTCGGTGCCCGGCCTGCCGGAGGCGGCCGAGGCCGAGGGGCTGACGCCGCTCGGTTACATGCGCCGGTACGGCGCCTTCGAGGTGGCGAAGAGGGTCGGGCCGCTGCACGAGCAGGAGGTCGGGCCCGAGGAGCTGGAGGACGCGGCCGAGGGCCGAGGAGGCCGTGTGTACACGCGGACTCCCTCCTCTCCCTCCGCCAACCTCGTTCCGACCGGCGCCCCCGAGCCGGATCCTGACGGCCGGCGGCCGGTCGGAGTGCGAATCGACGGGCGGGTGCTGCGCGGCTTCCCGACGCCGAGCGGCCGCCTGGAGTTCTACTCCTCCACGGTGGCTGCCTGGGGATGGCCCGAGTACGCCGTGCCGACCTACATCCGGAGCCACGTTCACCCCTCGGCGCTGGCCGAGGACGAGATGGTGCTGATCTCCACCTTCCGGCTGCCGGTCCAGATCCACACGCGAAGCGCCAACTCCAAGTGGCTGAACGAGATCGCCCACACCAACCCGCTCTGGATCCACCCGCGGGATGCCGAGCGGCTCGACCTCCGGACGGGGGAGCTGGTGCGGGTCGAGACCGAGATCGGCCACTTCGTCCTCAAGGCGTGGGTCACCGAGGGGATCCGGCCCGGCGTGGTGGCTTGCAGCCACCACATGGGCCGATGGAAGCTGGTCGACCAGGGGCAACGGCAGCTCATGGCCACCGTCGCGCTCGGCCACGAGGGCGACCGTTGGAGGATCAACCGCCGGGCGGGCACGGGACCATACCGATCCGAGGACGGCGACACGGGCCGCATCTGGTGGACCGACGTCGGCGTGCATCAGAACCTGACGTTCCCGGTCCACCCCGACCCCATCTCCGGGATGCACTGCTGGCACCAGGCCGTACGAGTTCGGAAGGCGGAGCCCTCCGACCGTTACGGCGACATCCGCGTGGACACCGAGAGATCCCGCCGGGTGTTCGAGGAGTGGCTGGCCAAGACACGCCCCGCCGAGCGCCACTCGCCGGACGGGACCCGTCGACCGCACTGGCTCATCCGGCCCCTGCGGCCCACGAAAGCGGCGTACCGGCTGCCAGGAAAGGTCTAGCGCAGCTTCGCCCTCGCCTCGGCGAGCGATCGGTCGAGCTGACAGAAGCCGGGCTCGGCCTCTTCGAGCCGGACCGGATCACCGAGCGCCGGCATCTCGGCCGAGTAGACCGCCGGCTCGCAGCGGGCGCCGCTTCGCGCCAGCGGCGCCGCGCCCGATCGGGTATCCCCCTCCTGCGACGCCCCGCTTGGTGCCCCGGCGGCTGCCTCCTTGGGCCGTGCAAATGACGCCGCCTGCGCCAGCGACTCCTCCGCCTGCCGTTCGTCCCCGCGCTTCCAGGCGATGTAGCCCTTGAGGTAGTGCGCCTCGACGCTCGAGTAGTTGGAGCCGATTACCGCATCCAGGTGACCAAGCGCGGCATCGAGGTCGCCCCTCAAGAGGGCGATCTGGCCGAGCCTGAGGGGTGGACCGGTCTCCTCCCGGTTGATCTCGTGGGCGCGCTCGAACTCGGCTTCGGCCGCATCCAGGTCGAAGAAGGACTCCAGATCCGGGCACATGTAGAGATCCCCGAGGCGGGAGTGGGCGCGGGCGCTGGATGGATTGACGGCGATCAGCCGCCGCCACGCGTCTTCGGCCGCTTCGTACTCGCCGAGCTCGAAGCGCATGTTCCCAAGGTAGTACAGGACATCCTCGTGTCGCGGGTTCAGCTCGAGCGCCCGGGCGTAGTCGTCGGCCGCCTCCCGCGTGCGCCCTCCCACCCGCCGGGCGGTAGCCTGCCGGTAGAGCTCCCAGAAGCGGAGGACCCGATCCCTGTTCGTGCTGTCGGCGGCGATCGGCGTGGAGGCCCCGACTGGCACCGAGGGGCCCTCGCCCTCGACGACATGCACCGTTCGGTCGGCCGGGAGGTCCACGAGGATCTGGCGGTTCCCGCTCGGCCACGCGATCGTCAGGGTGTCCGCCCGCGCGGCTGCCCCGAAGCCGAAGTGCTCGGTCAGGTCGTTTTGCGACAGATACGAGGCCTGGGACCCCACCTCGCGCACCTGCACCGCGCCGCCGGCCCGGAGCCGCAGCCTGGCGCCGATCGCCGATCGATTGCTCTCCCTCCCCTCCAGCCGGACCTTCAGCCAGTGGCCCCGGTTGCCGCCGTCGTTCCGGAGCAGGGTGCCCGGCCCGTCGTGGTTGACGATGAACACGTCGACGTCCCCGTCGTCGTCGTAGTCCGCGAACGCTGCTCCCCGCCCGCCGTACTCCCGGCCGAAGTATTCCCCGCTCACGGCCGAAACGTCGTAGAAGCCCTCTTCGCCGCCGCGGTTCCAGAACAGCTGGTCGGGCATCGGCACCAGCAGGCGCGGGTTGCCACGCTGCTGCAGGGTGCTTCCGTTCACCACCAGGAGGTCGAGCCGGCCGTCGTTGTCGTAATCGAAGAACGAGGTTCCCCAGCCGACGTAGTCGAGCGCGATCTGTCCGAGGCCGTAGCGGTCGGCCTCGTCCCGGAAGCGGAGGGGCGCGGGACGTTCTCCGGACGCGGCCGGACCGGAGAGCTGGCTGCTATAGAGGGCGTTCTCCTGGGCCATCCAGTGGGTGACGACCATGTCCATGTCGGCGTCCCCATCCCAGTCTCCGACGGCGATCCCCATCGCCCCCCGGTAGTCCGCCACCCGAGCCGCGTGGCTGATGTCGGTGAAGGTCCCGTCACCGTCGTTTCGAAACAGGACGTTGTCGGAGACGTCGTTGGCGACGTAGAGATCGGGCCAGCCGTCCTCGTCCAGGTCGGACCAGGCAGCCCCGAGGCTCTTGCCTCGGTCCCCGAGAACGCCCGCCGCGCCCGCTACCTCCCGGAAGGTGCCGTCGCCGTTGTTACGGTAGAGAAGGTTACGCTCGGGCGGGAAGGCGGAGGGGTTGATGCTCGCGGGCTCCTCGACATCGTAGTCGGAGGCGATCGTCGGGTCGGCGAGCCGCTCGTAGCGGACATACCCGGACACGTACAGGTCGAGGTCTCCGTCCCGATCGTAGTCTCCCCAGGATGCGCCCGCCCAGAAGCCCTCGGCTCCCCCGACACCGGACTCGGAGCTCCGGTCCGTGAAGGTCCCGTCGCCGTTGTTGCGGTAGAGCCGGTTCTCGCCGTACGCGGTGACGACGAGGTCGAGCCACCCGTCGTTGTCGTAGTCGCCCCAGGCGGCGCCCATCGCCCAGCCCAGGAACCGGACACCCGCCGTCGCGCCCACCTCGGTGAACGTCCCGTCCCGGTTGTTGTGGTAGAGCACGGAGTACGCCGGCGATCCCTCCACCTCCTCGGCGGTCATCGTCAGCGGGCCGGCCAGGTTGGCGACGTAGAGATCCGGCCAGCCGTCGTTGTCGTAGTCGCCCCAGGCGGCACCCGATCCCATGTCCTCCGGCAGCTGGGACGAGCGGGAGCCGGAGAAGTGCCGGAAGCGGATCCGCGCCGCTTCCGTCACATCCTCGAACCGGACGGGCGGATGGTCCTCGGGAAGCTGACGGGCGAGGTCCGCGGTGAGCCCCTCGATCGCCTCGCCGGGCCGGTAGGTGGGCTCCGGCCGGGTGAGGCGCCAGACGAGCAGCCCGGCCCCGCCCGCGAAGACGAGGCCGAGCCCGACGGTCAGCAGGAGGTGGCGCTTGCGCCGCGGAAGCGCTGCAAGCATAGGCGCGCCGAGACGCTAGGTCGGTCTCACGTGGATCGTCTTCTCGTCCACCGACATGACGGTGGCGGGCGCCGTGATCCCCGAATCCTCACCGAACAGGAAGTTGAGGAGGAACTGATCGGCCTTCCGGTACATCAACTTCGCCGTGACGTGCAGCGAGGTGACGCGCTGCGGCGGCACCTGGAACTCCACCTGCCGGTCGAGCGGCTGGCCAGGCTCGGCCTGCGCGCCGGACGCCGCCGATCCCTCGCCCGGCGCGATCATCGAAGCCGGGCACGAGAAGGCGAACTCCGCCCGGTCCGAGAAGCCGGGAAACAGGGCACGGCGGTACCTGACCCCGACCATCTCCCACAGGTTGTGCCGGTCGATGAGCTTCCCGTACTGGTCGACCGGCTCGGCCTTGAAGATGAACGAACCCGGCTCGATGAAGTGCCGCTCATCCCGGTGACCGGACTCGAACACGACGTTGCCGGCCTGGTCGGTCACCTGGATCTCCACCCACGCCTGGATGATGTCCAGGGGACCGGTCGGGAAGTCGTGCCCCACCTTGTTGTTGGTGATCACGGCCTGGAGATTGACCTCCGCCCCGGCCTCCACCGTGTCGGGCACCATCAGCTCGATCGGCACGGCCGGTCCGGCGCGCCACTTGTGCGCGATCTCGGGAATCTCCAGCCGGCCCTGCAGCCAGCGCTCGGTGAGCTCCACGTGCTCGGCCGCGCCTTCCAGCTCTAGGGCGAGCGGCATGAACTGGTTCGCGGCCAGGAAGCGGTGGCTACGGTGTCGCCCGTCGTTGGCCGTGCGGTTGTAATCGGCCTCATCTCCCGTGGCCGGATCGCCGGACTCCGACAGCGGCATGTGGCACTCGCGGCACTCGATCGTCGTCTGCGGGTCTCCCGGGTGGTTCCAGCGGCTCTTGCGCCAGTTGTCGAACTGATTCTGGAGCTGGACCCAGCCGACCTGGTTGATCTCCTCATCGATGAACTGCTTGTGGCAGGCGGCGCAGAACTCCGGGCTCTTGAACAGCCGGTGCTGCAGCGTCTCCACGTGATACCTCGGGTAGGAGCGGATGAGGAAGTCGCGGACGAAGCGCCATTTCTCCCCTTCCTCCAGCTCGAACATGTAGCGAGCGGGCTGGACGATGACGTAGTTGGCGTTCCCCTTGACGTCCGTCTCCCGGATCGCGTGACAGACGATGCAGGAGACCCCTTCCTGGTAGCCGACCAGGTTGGTGAGCTCCTCGTTGAAGACGTTCTTCGCCCCCGAGAAGAGCGAGATCGGGTCGTGGCAGCCGCCGCAGTAGCGGGTCGACTCGGGACCGTTCTGCTCCGCCATCACGGTCTGCACCGTCTGGAAGGCGAGGTCCATCGCCGAGTAGCGGTGGGCGCTCACCTGCCACTCCCGCAGGATCTCCTCGTGGCAGCCCGCCGTGCCGCACGACTCGGACCCGCCGAGCGAGCGGGCGTCGAAGGCGCTCCCGGTGCTGGTGCGGGCGAGGCTGGGCGCGAACGGCCGGTCGGGACCGTACACGTAGCTGTAATCCGCCGGCAGCTGGTTGGCGAGCTCCACCGGCTCGTACATCCACGCCAGCACCGCCACGGCGACGAAGAGCGGCGCGGCCACGAGCACCGTGCCCGTACCGAAGCGCCGGGCCCCGGCGAGGATCGGCGCCGTCAGCTCGCCGTTGCCCGACCGGGCCGCCCGCACGATCAGGACGACCACGTGGGGCAGCACCGACGCGATGAGCGCGAAGGTGGCCACGATATGGACCAGGTCCCAGCCGTAGCTGATCCGGGTCTGCAGGACCGCCTGCCAGGTCAGCACCAGGCCGGAGATGATGGCCACGATCGTCGCCGCCATGGCGAAGTAGCCGGTGAGCTTGACGTGGGACATCCGCCTCGGCCGGTAGAGCAGCCAGTGCCGGACCTGATACCAGGCGAACGGCACGAGGAAGAGAAGGCCGATCGCCGTGTGCAGTAGCACCATGACCTGGTTGGAGACGCTGAACGGGAGCAGGTAGATGGAGAGCCCGGTGAGGGTCTCGAACAGCAGCAGGCCGGAGACGCAGATGAGGAGCTTTCGCTCCCACTCCGGCTTCGAGTCGCGCGACGGCCGCGTGCTCACTTCCGCAGCTCCTTTCCTAACCGACAGGATGGACCATCTCTCGTGCTGGAGGGTCCACCGGCGCAGGCCGGGGACCCGCGCGCGCAGCGTCGAAGCCGGTCGTCGCGCCTACCCGGACAACATACCGCGCCGGCGGTCCCGCGGCATTCCGCGGGCTGGATTCCAGCCCGGCCCGCTCACGGCATGGCACCACCCGTCCGGGGTAGGCTAGCGCGCTTCGGCGTCGGAGCGCCGGGTGAGGTACTGCTCGAGGAAGCTCCGGTGGGCCTCGTCGTCCGGATACGCCTCGTCCGGCCCGTACGGATAGCGGGACATCTCGTGGAACGGCAACGGAGCCACGGTGTTGCCGGTCGCGGTGTTCAAGTCCGCGTCCTTGACCCAGCCAACCGAGTAGAGGAGAAAGTCCCGCGCCCAGCCGGGCGGCAGCGGGGGCGCCCGATCCGCCTCGAACCTGATGGTGATCTCGTCTCCGGGACCCATGACGACATACCGGTCGTCGGACTCGAGCAGGAGCGGCCGGACGTCTCCGAAGCGGGTGAACGCCCCGTCCAGCGGCAGCCAGCGCGGCTGCGTCGAGACCTCCTGGTAGTCGAACCAGTGCGGACCGTACCTGCCGCCCTTCCGGTACTCGCGGGAGAATCCGCGGAAGTGGAGATCGGCGGAGCGCGGTTCCAGGAAGGCCGTCCTCGGCTCGCCGTCCGGACTCCCCAGGGAGAAGAAGGCCCGGTCCCAGTAGATCTGCATGTTCGTCCGGATTCGCACCCGATGATCGGGGGTCGGGAACAGGCCGCTCAGGTCGGCGATCACCGTCTTCCGCTTGCCGGACGGGAAGCCGAGGTCGTCGATCGCCCTCACCCAACCTCCATCGGCGCCGATCACCTCCAGGTACGGTGCCACCGCCGAGTCCCGGCGGGACTGCGACATCGCCACGTTGATGCTCGCGTCAGTGGGGAAGATCCAGCCGGTGAGGAAGAGGGCGACGGAATCGCCGGCCGCGAACGGCCCGAGGTCCAGGATCAGGTCGTGAGGTTCCACGATCCCCTGGTATCGGTCGGGCATCAGGTTCGAGACGTACACGTCATCCTGCTCGCGCAATTGCGGGAGCAGGTCGCTCCCGTCCTCATCCGTCGCCGCCACCGGCGGACGCGCGCGAGCGACCTGGTGGAGGGTCAACATGGCCGGCCCCGGCGGGACGAAGCGCTCGTTCACGAACACCTCGATCGTGTCGGGGTGGTCTACCGCGACCAGCCTCAGCTCGTCCACATAGAAGATCTCCCACAACTCTTCGGTGAGCTGCAGGACGTACTCGCCGCTCCTCTCCGCCAGCGCCGAGCCCGGGATCCGCACGTACTCCCTCGACGCGGCGGCCGGCGCGTAGGCCCGGTCGGCACCCATGATCCCCAGCGGCATGCCGAGGGCGCTCCGCCACATCACGTCGGTCACCATCGAGAAGCGAGCCCCGTCCCACGCATAAAGGAACGGACAGGAGCCCTTCAGCACCTGCCGCTGGACCAGGGTCTGGTCGCTTTGGGGCTGGAAGAGCGTCTGCGGGACACCGTTCGTCCACACCACCCGGACGGCGTCGGCCTGCGGCCGAGAGCCGAGGCCGACGTGCGTCGTTGGCTCGGTCACGGTGCGAGCCTGGAAGAGCTCGCCGGCCCGCACCTCGATCCTGGAGCCGATCCCGAAGTGGTTGGCCTTCCCGCTCCCGGCGCGAAGGCCGACCAGCTGGACGTCGAGGTAGTGGTTGGCGTTCCCGCCGTCGTTGCGGAGCAGGCGGATCGCCCCCGCCCCCGAGACGAAGAGGTCCAGGTCCCCGTCGTTGTCATAGTCGGCGACGATCACCCGTTCGATGCCGGCCAATCCCGGCGGCGCGGAGGAGAAGTCCTCGAACCGGCGCCCAGCGT
>CAZEBA010000065.1:0-2151 GCA_964510615.1 uncultured Gemmatimonadota bacterium | reverse complement strand
GAACCGACCGTCCGGCTCGAACGTCCCATCGCCCCGGTTGCGGTAGAACCGGTGCCGCCCGGCCTCCGGACCGGTGAGGAAGAGATCCACGAGGCCGTCGTTGTCGTAGTCGCCGGCGGCGACCACGGCCACTTCGACCCGGTCGATGCCGGAGGCCGCGCCGACGTTCTCGAAGCGGCCCTGACGGAGGTTGTCGTAGAGCACGCTCGGGGCATCGGCGTTGGCCACGAACAGGTCGAGGTCGCCGTCGCCGTCCCAGTCGCCGAAGGCCGCCCTCCGGCTGTCCGCCTCGCCTCCGGCCAAACCCATCTCCTCGGCACGCTCGACGAACGTCCCGTCGAGGTTGTTCCGGTAGAGGCGATTCAGGCCCTCGTTCAGGACGTAGATGTCCAGGTCGCCGTCATGGTCGGCGTCGAGGAAGACCGCGTCCCGCCCGTTCGACTGCTCGCCCACGCCCGCGGTGGCGCTGACCTCGGTGAACAGTCCCTCCCCTTCGTTGCGGTAGAGGCGGTCGGTGCCGGCCCGGACGACGTAGAGATCGAGCCAGCCGTCGTTGTCGTAATCGCCGAACGCGGCCGCCACGTCTCGTCCCTCGGCGGCGAAGCTCGGTTCGGCCGCGGCCATGAACCGGCCCGACTCGTTCTGTAGCAGCCGTCCCGTTCGCCTTTCCTCGTCCGCCGGTCCTACGCTGACGAACAGGTCGACGTCGCCATCGCCATCGTAGTCGCCGGCCGCCAGGAGCGATGTCGTCTGATCGGAGGCCCACACCGCCTCCAGCCCCGCGGCGCTCGAGGCGTCGGTGAAGCGGATCGCCGCCAGCTGGGCCCGGGCCAACTCGTCCTTCACCTCGAGCGTGAAGCCGCCGCTGAAGGTGGCAAACCCGGTCCGCTGCAGGCCCTGCCAGACCAGGTCGGGGATGCTGATGCCGTATTCGGTCGTCTGCCGCATGGCGGCGTGGAAGGCGGCGGCGGGCTCGATCCCATCGGCGGCCCGAGCATCGAGCGTCAGCCGCAGCGCTTCCTCATAGTACGGCTGCGCTCCGGCCGGGAGCTCCGGGAAGATCCTCCCGATCTCCTCCAGCTGACGGGCGGCCTCGTCCGCCTTCCCGCCCTCAAGCAGAAGCTCCACCAGCTGGAGTCGAACCAGGAGGTTGGACGGCGCCGCATCCACGATCGTGGCCAGATATCCCTCTCTGCGTTCCCGGGCCTCCGGGGCGTCCGACCGCGCCGCCAGCTCGGCGAGCGCGTACAGCGTGCGGACGTGCTCGGGCGATCGCTCGATGGTCCCCTCGAGCTCGGCGCGGGCCTCGGGCTCCCGGTCGGTGTGGAGGTAGATCTGGGCGAGAAGGTAGCGCGCGTCCGGATCGTGAGGCGTGATCTCGAGGGCGCGGGTGACGTACTCCTCGGCGGTCTCCCGGTCGTCGACCAGCATGTAGAGGAGGCCCAGGTTGGCGTACCCCAGCGCCTCGTCGGGCTCGAGGTCGATCACCTTGCGGAACTGGGCCTCCGCCTCGTCGAGCTGGTTCTCCTCCAGGTAGGCGAGTCCCAGGGTCCGGGCCGTGATCAGCTCGCGAAGCGTCCCCTCGTCCGGAGCCCGCTCGCAAGCGGCCGCCAGGAGAGCAAGTACCACGCCGAGGCATGAGATGGTTCTGAGCAACGCCGATCTCCCTGCTGCGGGCTCGAGCGCGGACGCATCCCCAAGAGCGTATCAGGGATTGAGGCTCGGCCCCTGCCGGATAGCTACCCGGACGAAGATATGGGAAGGGATGGAGGATGAGCGAGCGTCGGTCTGTCGGGCGACCCTCCGCTTTGCCCGACCCCCGAGGCGCCAGAACCCCGATGCGCGAGAGCCCCGCCTCGCGACGGGGCTCCGCTGTTCGCCCTGGCAGCGCCGGGATCTAGATGCCTACGAGCTCGGGCTTCACCTTGCCCTCCGCCTTTCGCTTCTTGATCGGCACGTAGGGGCGCTCGATGGCGCCGGTGTAGATCTGCCGCGGGCGGCTGATCCGCATCTGCGGATCCTCGGTCAGCTCCTTCCACTGCGAGATCCAGCCCGGCAGCCGGCCGAGCGCGAACATCACCGTGAACATGTTCGTCGGGATGCCCATCGCCCGGTAGATGATCCCGCTGTAGAAGTCCACGTTCGGATACA
>CAZEBA010000064.1:9983-11850 GCA_964510615.1 uncultured Gemmatimonadota bacterium | reverse complement strand
CCGCGAAGTCAATCACCCCGTGGAGGGCCGCTTCTGCATCTCACGGTAGAGCCATGCGCGAGCCATCGTCCACTCGCGCTTGACCGTCGCCGGGGATATCCCGAGGGCAAGGGCCGTATCCTCGATGCTGAGTCCCGCGAAGAATCGACACTCCACAATGCGACCCTGTCTGGGGTCGATCTGCTCGAGCTGCCGCAGCACCTCGTCGAGCGCCGAAAGCTCGGCCGCCTGTTCCTCCGATACACCGATCGGCACCGCATCCATCGCCTGGTCGATCGGCACGTGCTCGGCGCCGCCGCCGCGCTTCAGGCGCCCTCGGTCACGCGCGTAGTTGCAGAGGATGTGACGCATGGCCTTGGCGGCCACGGCGAAGAAGTGGCCGCGGTTCTCCGGAACGAAGCCGCCCTGGTCGGCCAACTTCACGTACGCCTCGTGCACGAGCGCGGTGGCGGTGAGCGTCAGATTGCCGTGCCAGCGCCGGCGCTGACTGCGCGCCAGCGATCGCAGCTCCTCGTAGACGAGGGGAAACAGAGCGTCGAGCGCTTCCCGGTCGCCCTTCCCGACTGCCTGCAGCAGCGCGGTGATGCTGGCTTGGGACGGCTTACGGTCCGTCATGGCCGGGCTGAAGGTGAGCTGGTTCGACCCGTTCCGGTGTGATCCAAGATAGCGATCTCGGGCTCCCTCCAGGAAACGGGGAGGAGTCATGCTCCCGTTCGTCACGAATGCGCGCGTGCTGGAAGCCACCAGCTGGAGGCGTGGTATGCTCGGTTTGTCGGGACTGGGTGCCGCTCGGACCTGGGTAGTCGTTTCGGTCGTTCTTCTGTCCGCCGCGTCGCTCGCCGGATGCAGCAGCGATGGCACGACTGGCGTGGCCGACACCGGCTCGATCGAGGTAACGACGGTCACAACGGGGGGGTCGATCGACCCGGATGGCTACCTCGCCAGGGTGTTTGGTAGGAGGCAGTCGATCGGCGTGAACGCGGTGGTGACGATTACCGGGCTGGCGCCGGGCGACCACGACGTGGAGTTGATCAGCCTCACGTCCAACTGCGCGGTGACCGGCGCGAACCCGCAGACGGTGACGGTGGTGGCAGGCGAAACGGCCTCGGCGAGCTTCGAGGTCGCGTGCGAGTCCATCGATCTCGAGGCTCTTGGGAAGATCGCTTACGTACGCGACAACAACGTTTGGGTGATGGAAGGCCACGGTGGCAACCCGGTGGGCCTGACCAACGCAGGGGACGCTTACGGACCCGTCTGGTCGCCCGATGGCACCAGGATCGCGTTCACGCGAGGCGGCTTTGATGACTTTGGGCCCCCATCCGACCTGTGGGTCATGGACGCCGACGGCTCCAACCCGATAAGCCTGACCACCAGTCAGGAGGCTTACGAATACAGCCCCGTCTGGTCACCCGATGGGACCAGGATCGCGTTCATTCGCCAGGCCGGTAACTCGGAGCTCTGGGTCATGGACGCCGACGGCTCCAATCCCGTGAACCTGACGAACGACCCGGCTGACGACTGGAACCCTGCCTGGTCGCCCGATGGGACCAGGATCGCGTTCACGCGTCAGGCCGGTAACTCGGAGATCTGGGTCATGGACGCCGACGGCTCGAATCCCGTAGACCTGACGAACGACCCGGCTGACGACGGCTCGCCCGCATGGTCACCCGATGGATCGAAGATCGCGTTCGCGCGCTTCACCCAGACCGGTAACTCGGAGATCTGGGTCATGGACGCCGACGGCTCGAACCCGGTGCCCTTGACCGACACGGGGGACGCTTCCGGCCCCGTTTGGTCGCCCGATGGGACCAGGATCGCGTTCGCGCGCTTCACCCAGACCGGTAACTCGGAGATCTGGGTCATGGAC
>CAZEBA010000064.1:6941-9883 GCA_964510615.1 uncultured Gemmatimonadota bacterium | reverse complement strand
GATCGCGTTCGCGCGCTTCACCCAGACCGGTAACTCGGAGATCTGGGTCATGGACGCTGACGGCTCCAATCCCGTGAACCTCACCAACGACCCGGCCGAGGACTACGGCCCAGCCTGGTCGTCTGACGGAACGACGATCGCGTTCACGCGCTTCATCCAGACCGGTCACTCGGAGATCTGGGTCATGGGCGCCGACGGCTCCAATCCCGTGAACCTGACCAACGACGCGACGGTTTTTGACCTGGGTCCTGTCTGGTCGCCCGCGGCGCCGCGGCCCTGAAGCCAGAACGCAAGCCAAAGGAGGTCGACGCATGCCCCCAGCCGGCGTTCTAACCCGAGTCCGATTCGTCGATGCAGGTGCCACCTCATCGGCAGAGCATGGCTCGATCACTCACCCGTATCGGACCATCCAGGCCGCGGTCGACGCCATCGGATTCCCCGCCACCGTCGCCGAGTCGGCGGAGGACTGGACGATCCTCATCGCTCCGGGCGACTACGATGAAGATGTTGCCATCAGCGGCCCGGTCAGGCTCGCGCTGATCGGGCTGGGTGCGTTCCGTCTGGGACGATACACGGTGGCGGGCGGGTCACAGACCAACATCGTGGCGGTCTCGCAGGCCACGCCGAGAAACGTGATCTGGACATATGACGAGGAGCAGATGATCGCCGATGGCGCGGCGCCCCAGCTCGTCATCGGAACGATCGACGGCACGGAGGTCGTTCGCCACGGGAAGCCGATCGTGAACCGTATCTCGGGTTCGGTCCTTGTCCAGGGCACGGCGGGAGGCCCGGGTGCGCCCGCGCCTTCCGGCGGAGCGGCATTCCTCGCGATCGCCAACACACAGGTGGACGCCGGGATCACGCGAGACCCGAATGCACCCAACGGTGAGACGCCCGCGGTGCAGCCGGCCGTCAACGCCGTCGAGGTGGTGATCGACGGAACCGAGTACCGTGCGTTCCACGGCGCCCTCGTGGATCGACATTTCTGCTCTCGGTTTCGTGGCGATATCCTCGGCTACCTGAACCAGACCGGCGGCGCTCCGGCCTACGTGCTCGCCACGTCGTTCATGTCGCGATACGAACGGCTGGTGCAGGTAACGCAGTACGCCAGCATAGATCAGGCTGCGTTTGCCGGAGGCATGACCGTGTCACGAGCGCCCGGACTCGGTGCGCTCAAATCCATCGGCCCTCCCGGAATCGTGAACTCCACGTTCGCCGGAACATTTACCGGCCCGGCCGGATCGCTGCTGCTGGATGGGGCGACCAACACGTGGTTCATCCGCAACGCCGCCAGCCTCGCGGGCGCCGCGAGCAAGGCGTTCCTCGGGGAGGCTTCGCCGACCCGACTCGTGTCGGGCAGCACCAACCTCGGCGTCGGCGACCACGGGATCACGCTGCTCGTCGACGCGAGCGCTGGCGCGGTTTCTGTCGCGCTCCCGGACGCAGCGGGAAAGGACGACCTCACGTTCACGATCAAGAACATCTCCGCGGCGAACGCCGCGGTCTCCGTGTCGCCGACGGGCAACCAGAAGATCGATGGCGGGAGCAGCTTTTCTCTGCACCCGCCGACGACAGCCGGGCAAACCTCGGCGATCAAGCTGGCGGCGAGCGGCGGTAACTGGTGGATCGTCGCTAAGGGGTGAGGCGCGCCCTGATGCGCTTGAAGCGCGGATCTCCGTGCAGGTCGTCGAACACGGGGTGCACGATGTAGAAGCTCATCGTGCCGTCTTCGGTCGCCCGGTAGAGCCATAGGAACGCCCGGTCGTAGTCTCGCATCCCGGCATAGACCGTGGCGACGCCGAACGAGCCGTGGCTGTATGTTCGCCCTGCCACCAGATCCGACAGGATGCTCGCGGCTTCGTCCTGCTCGCCCGCCCGCGCCAGCGAGTAGCCCAGGAACGCCGGCGCTGCGGTCGCCGAGTGGTCGGCCGCCCACCGAAATTCCTCGATCGCTTCCGGCCACATCTCCCGGCTCGCGTAACACAGACCGCGAATGACTCCGGCAACTCCCGCCGGCGGGCTCAGGTTCTTCAGCGACCGGAGCGGTTCGAGCGACTCTTCGCAGCGGCCGTTGGTGGCGAGTGCCAGGGCCAGCTCCCGAATCGCCGAGTGCGAGAACGGATCCGTCTGCACCCCGAGCCGGGCCTCCGCCAACTGCTCCGCCGGTCGACCGGTCATCATGTAGACGCGTGCCAACCCCTCGTGGCCGCGGGGGACACTCGGGTCCAGGGCAAGGGCGCTCTTGAACTGCGCTTCCGCCGCCGCGTAGTCCCGCGACAGCAGCCGGACCCAGCCGAGCGCAGCGCGTGCATCCGCATCGGCGTCGTCCAGCGCGAGGGCCGTGAGCGCCGTGCGCTCGGCGCGCTCGAGCCATTCTTCGCGCTCGGCGCGGGGCGCCGCGTTGGCGAGGTGGATGTACATCCGCACGAGTCCGGCGTACGCCGCGACGTACGCCGAGTCGATGGAAATCGCCCGCTGGAAGTACTCGACGCCCTGCCGCAGCCCGCTGTCGGTGCGCAGCAAGGCCACATCCATGCCGCGCAGGTACCACTCGTAGGCCGCGATGTCGGGAACATGACGCCGCGCGCCAGGGACGGTCTGCCTCCTTCCCGGAAACCCCCCGGCCAACTCGCCTGCCACGGCATGGACGATCTCCTCCTGCACCTCGAAGACGTCCTCGAACTCGCGGTCGTACGTCTTCGACCAGTGAGTCGACCCATCTCTGGCATCGACGAGCCGGACCTCGATGCGCAGGTGCGATCCGGTCCGGCGGAGGGTGCCCTCGAGGGCGTGAGAGACCCGCAGGCTGTCGGCGAGCTGCCGCAGATCCATTCCGGGGCCCTGGGAGGCCGACAGGGTCGCGCCCGCGATCACCCGCACGTCCGAGCTCCGGGCGAGCATCGCGGTCAACTCCCGTGTCATGCCCTCGGCAAGAGCGTCGC
>CAZEBA010000064.1:4740-6841 GCA_964510615.1 uncultured Gemmatimonadota bacterium | reverse complement strand
GCCCGCGATCATCTCGTACATGACGAGACCGGCCGCGTAGATATCTGCGCGGTGATCGGCCTCGAGCTCCCCCGTGGCCTCTTCCGGCGCCATGTAGGCCGGAGTGCCGATCACGAGCCCGGGCGAAGCCACCGCCACCGCGTCGCCCGCGGCCGTTTCGATCGCGCGGGAGATTCCAAAGTCGGTGACGAGCGCGTGTCGGCCGCTCAGGAGGACGTTGCCGGGCTTGATATCGCGGTGGACGACCCCGCTCGCGTGCGCATGGGCGAGCGCCTCCAGCACGTCGCGCCAGATTCGCAACGCGTCCTCGAGCGGTAGCGCACCCTCGCGCGACAACCGGTCTCTCAGCGACTCGCCGTCCACGAACGGCATCGTGTAGTACAACATGCCGTCGGCCGAATCAGCCGCGAGCAGCGGCACGATGTGTGGATGCTGGAGCTGGGCGGCGAGCTCGATCTCGCGACGGAACCGCGCCGCGTCGGCAGCCGGCGCCATCTCCGGCGGCAGCACCTTGATGACGACCCGTCGCTTCAGCCCGAGATCCTGGGCGACGAAGACACGGCTCATCCCGGCACCGGCGAGCTCCCGGTCGATGTCGTAGGTGCCGGCGAGCTTCGCCCGGAGGGTCTCTGCCAGGTCGGCTGCGGGAGCATCGTCCGAGAGCCCGGCGATCGCCGAAAGGGCAGGCGTGACGACACCGGCCGAAAGAACATCGAAGTACCGAGGTGCGGTCTCGTGCGCCTCGAGAAGGGACGTCAGATCCTCGCGCAGCGGCACGTCATCTCCGCACGCGTCCGCTACGAACACCATGCGTCGCTCGCGCGGAACCGCCAGCGCGCGCTCGAACAGAGCGCCGAGTCGCGCGTGGCCCGACGTAGTCGGCGGGAATGCGCCCTCGCGGTCCAGGCTGGCTACTCCCACTCCAATCGGTTACGACCGGGCGTCCCGGGTCGCCCGCGGGAAGATAGTCGGAGTCCGCCGCCTCCGCTTGCTCACTGCGTTCGATCTCTGGCCCCGAGCCGCATCACCCAACCCACAACGGTCGGCATCTGACCATTACCCGCTCTCCGGCAAATGTGTGACCTTTGTGAACGATCTCCGACCGTTCTCCAGGCGCATGAGACAGCGGGTCTTCGCTACAAGCGACCTTCGGGAAGCGGCTTACCACGATTGCACAACCTTCGGCACGACTCGTGAACGACACCGCTATAGGATGGCGCATGGATCCCAAACCAGCGCGGAGGACAAACCGTGGCAAACCGAGAAGGCCGCAACGGGCTGCTCGAGGCGGGCTACGACGGCTTGAGGCTCGAGCTTCAGGAAACCGAGGACGACATCAGGAAGCTGCTGGCACGGGCGGAGAAGCTGCAGGCGGCCGTTGCCGCGCTGAAGGACCTGGTCTCGGAACGTTGCCCACCGACAAACGGCGCGGCGGATGGCGACGTCTGGGTGAAGCACGGTCCGCCGGTGTAGAGACGCCGCGCCTGGCTGGATCGTTGTGCGTGTACCCATGGTCGGGCTCGCGCGCCTGCCGGGTTGGCTTCGGCGCCGACGACGTCATTCTGGCCACGACGTCGAGAGACGGCGGGCAGAGGCGGATCTTCGCGTCTATGTCGACGAGGCGGACACGGAGCAGGAGGTTGCTCTCGGACATCGACCGTACTGGATCGTCGGTGTTCACACGGCTCGTCGGTACCATCTTCACGTCGAGAACCGAGGACCCTCGGTGGCGATGGCGTGCAGGGGGACTCTGAGGACGCTCGAATCCTTGAATGCACACGGCGAGTGGCATCGGCGGGCCGGCTTCGATCTGCTTCCTCTTCAGTGGGCGGAGCAAAGCGTAACGACGGAAGTCGATCTCCACCCCGGCACCTCTCGCAAGCTGGACATCGCGAGAGTCTACGAAGGTAGTGGTAGCCTGCAACTTGTTTCTCCGATGCCGCCCTCTGAGAGCCATCGGGAGTACCCAGCGGGCACCTACCGGTTTACGGTGAGCGTCACGTCTGCTGCGAACCGCAGGGCTGGGGCTTCAGGGCGCTTCATCCTCGAGTTCGGTGGTGATTGGGACAGCGTGCGCATTCACGAGGGCTAGCACGGAACA
>CAZEBA010000064.1:0-4640 GCA_964510615.1 uncultured Gemmatimonadota bacterium | reverse complement strand
GGCGCTCGTCCCTCGATCTCGTAGCGGCCCGCGATGAAGTAGTACATGATCTTCGCGCGCTGAAGCGCCGCCTCCCGAGACCAGCCGTCCGCCTCGAAGAGCCGGACCGTGGCCGTAACGCGCATCCTGTCGATCGCCTCGACGGCCTTCCTCGCCTTCTCGTCCTCCCTGGCCCACGTCCGCATGGCGAGGTCGTAGCGCCCCAGATCGTGCTCCCGGATGAAGTCGAGCATGGCCCGGACCCGCTCTTCCAGGGAACCCAACCGGGCAAACTCCGCCACCTGCTCGGGCCGCGGCGTCGTGATCTCCCGCCAGCGCTCGATCAGCTGCTCGTGAAACGCCTCCCGGTTGGCGAAGAAGTGGTAGAAGCTGCCCTTGCTGACCCCGACGCGCCGGCAGAGCGGATCGACCTGCACTCCGCCGATCCCCCGGACCCGCAGAAGCTCCAGTCCTCCATCCAGCCAGTCGTGCGCCTCGAGCAGCTTCACTGTACGCATAGGTCTCATCCATACTATTGCGTCTATTTCTGTACGGTATAGTATACTGCAGCGGGAAACACTCTTCGAGGGATCTCCTTGGGCCGTTCCCGGCCAAGCCGCATGCCATCCCTCCCCGCCCGGAGGGCTGTTGGCGCGGCCAGCAGCCAGGAGATCATCATGAAGGTCCGCCTAGGCGTCCCCTCGACGCTTGCCCTCGCTCTGATCCTGGCGCCTCGCCTGCCGGCTCAGGAAGTCCTGCCGGTGACGGGCGCTCCCCCGACGGCGCAGGAGCCGTCGCCGGTGCTCGAAGCCGGCAGCCGCATTCGGGTCACGTACCCGTGCGAGCCTGCATTCGATGGGTCGCCGCAAGCTCCCGACCGAGTCTGTCGCAGTGACGGGACGCTGACGCGGCTGAGCGGGGACACGATCGTAGTCGAAGCGGACGACTCGAGATCGGCGCATCCCCTGGAATCCGTGAGCCGCGTCGAAGTCAGCACGGGGACAAAGTCCCATTGGTTGACGGGAGCTGCGATCGGATTCGTGGTGGGGGGGACGGTTGCGTACGTGGCGTTGAGCAGCGGCGGATCGACGAGCATCTGCGACCAGTCGGCCAACCAGGACGCCGCATCGGTGGGAGAGTGCATCGCCCTGTCGACCGCTGTCGGAGGTCTGCCGGGCTTCGGGGTGGGCGCGCTTGTCGGAACCTTCATCCGCTCCGAGCGCTGGCAGGAGGTCCCGTTGAATCGACTGCGGGTGAGCGCCGGACCGGAACCGGGGGCCGGTTTTCGGCTCGCCGTTTCGATCACGCACTAGGTCGAGGGCCTGGCCGGCGCGAACGAGCTCCATGAACCACACGCGGATCGTCGTCACTCGCTACGGCGGGCCCGAGGAACTCCGGGTGGTCGAGGAAGAGTGCCCCGAGCCGAAGCACGGTGAGGTGCGGGTGAGAGTGCTGGCGGCAGGCGTCGCCCTGCCCGACCTCATGATGCGCGAGGGGATCCATCCCGAGACACCGTCGCTGCCTTTCACGCCGGGTTGGGATCTGGTGGGCGTAGTGGATCGGCTGGGCGCGGGTACCGCTGGCATCGAACCGGGTCAGATGGTCGCCGCTCTCCCCATCAGCGGTGCGTACGCGGAGTTCGTCTGCCTGCCGCAACGCGAACTGGTTCCCGTGCCCTCCGCGTTGGATGCCGCAGAGGCGGTCAGCCTCGTGCTGAACTACGTCACGGCCTACCAGATGATGCATCGCTCCGCCAAGGTCCGGGCGGGCCAGGGCGTGTTGATTCACGGCGCTTCGGGCGGGGTCGGCTCGGCGCTGATGCAGCTCGGGCGACTCGCCGAGCTGGAGATGTACGGCACCTGCTCAGCGCGAGGGGCGTCGGCCGTTTCCGAGCTGGGCGGCATCCCGATCGACTACCAGCATCAGGACTTCGTGAAAGAGATTCACGAGCGAACGGGCGATGGCGTGGACGTCGTCTTTGACGGCATGGGCGGGAAGCACATGTGGCGCTCCCGCCAGGCCCTGCGTCCTGGTGGCAAGGTCGTGATCTACGGCCTGACGTCCTCGCTACGCGGGGGGCGCTTGGCCTCGGGTCGTTCAGGCCGCCGCAATCGCCTTCATGGAGTCCCGACCTACGTGTTGTACATGGTCGGCGGCTGGATCCTCCCGGGCCGGAAGCGGATGCCCCTGTACAGCATCCAGTGGCTCAAGCGGCTGAGACCGGCATGGTTTCGACAGGATTTGATCGCTCTGCTCGACCTCCTCGAGCAGCAGAAGATCAAGCCGCTGATCGCGCAGCGGTTTCCGCTGGCCGAGGCGAAGCGCGCCCACGAGTTGCTCGGGAAGGGCGGCGTGATCGGGAAGTTCGTCCTCGTTCGCGATGGGTCATCGCTATCCGCATGAGTCTAAGCCATACTATTGCGTATGTCACCTACGTAGACGTATAGTGCCGTGGGAGGCAATTCGCGAGGAATCTCCTTGGGCCACTCCCGGCCAAGCCGCATGCCATTCCTCGCCTCCCCCAGGGCTGTTGGCACGGCCGGCAGCCAGGAGGTCGCCATGATGATCCGCCGAGGCGTCCCTTCCACCCTTGCGCTCGCCCTCATGATCGCACCGCACCTGCCAGCTCAGGGAAGCCCGCCCGAGCCGGGCGCGCGGGTGCGCGTGACCTTCAGCGAGCAGGTCCTCGTCTCCCAACGCCGGGGAGGCGTGCTGGCCCAGTCGAAGCAGGTTTCAGTGGCCGGACAGGTCGCCTCCTGGGAGCCGGAAACCCTGGTGCTCGATGTCGGAAAGGGGACACAGACAGCCATTCCGCGCAACCAGATCTCGAAGCTCGAAGTGAGCCAAGGGAGGAAGTCCAATGTTTGGAAGGGAGCGTGGATCGGCGCGGTCGCCGGCTTTGCGGCTGGCTTCGGGACTACGGCCCTCATTTGCAGCGGCAGCAAGTGCGATGACTCGGATGACTCGGATCTGACGTTTGCACTGGCTGGCGGTGCGCTGGCGGCTCCGCTGGGCGCCGGGATTGGCGCCGGCATCGGGGCAGCGAACAAGTCGGACCGATGGGAAGAGGTGCCCGCCCAGCCACCACCCCTGGCACTCAGGCTGGGCCGGGACGGTTCCCTGGGGATGGCAATTTCCCTCAGGCTCTGAGCCGGAGTCCATCCCGGGCGTAGACCGTTTGGGCGCGTTCCTGCGCCTGTCCCTTCGGCAAACATGCAACCGCGTGACCGGCGTCACGCCTGCCGAACGCATCGCCAGTGTGGCGCGTCGTCGGCGCTCCGGGTGGATGGGTTTTGCGGGTTGCTCCTCCCTGCATGCGGCTTGGAAGCCGAGGAGGAAGCTATGTGGAAGCGCATAGCAGCAGTACTGGGTCGGGACCGCAGAGTGCTCACCCTAAACCGGTTCCGTGCTGGCGCTTGCGCCAGGAGGCCCGTTCATCTGCGATCCCGGACCTGCGCTGCCTACGCCGCAGCCCTGCTACTCTCCAGTGCCTCAGCACTCCAAAGCTCCGACACGACCTACGTGAGCCAGGGCGACCGGGTGCGGGTGAGCTTCTGGCATCCGCAGCAGGTGGGCAGTGTGAGGGTGCAGCAGGTGGGCAGCGTGAGGATGTTGGGCGCTGACACGCTCGTGATTCTGCCCGAGCACGCCAATGCCGAACTCTGGATCCCTCGCTCACACTTGGACGAAGTCCTGGTTTACCGCGAAGAGAGCAACTGGCTTCTGGGCGGAATCGTGGGAGGCGCCGTCGGCTTTGTTGCCGGCGGCATCCTGGGGGCCGTATCAGCCGGTGTATGTGATTCTGGCGACTGTCTGGAGGTTGGCGAGGGGGTTGTCGTCGGCGCATTTCTTGGCGGTGCGGCTCTATTCGGCGCGGGAGCAGGCATTGGCGCTCTGATCAAGTCAGAACGCTGGGAAAGGGCGGAGCTGTCGTCTCGCACTCCGGGGGTTTCACTCGGGCTCGGCAAGGATGGGGCGGTACGACTTGCCTTGTCGCTCAGGCTGTGAGTGTGCGGGAAACGTAAGCAGAGCGGATGGGCGTTCCAACCTGGCCGCAGACGAATTGAGGATAGGCAGTCGGAGCTGCCGTGATCACCATCGGAGACTTTCGGCTTCGGGACCTAGGTTCGCTCCGATCACTGTTCCACTCAGGCCGACGAAGGGAGGACTCTATGAGCAGCAAAGTGGCATTGTTGCTCTCGACGTTGTGCTTGCTCGGCCCGACCGTTTCGGGATGCGACAGTTGCCCGACAGCCGCTGATCGAGTGTTTGAGGACCTACTCAGCACCAACGGACTAGTGGCGGTGGGCGCACGGCAGTCGTTCGATGTGAACAACGGGATCCGGTCGGGGAACTTAGTGATCGTGCTCACTTGGACGGACCCGACCGTCACACTAGGGCTCGTAACAGCCGGGCGTGACTGTGATCCGGCAACAAACGGCGCATGCGACGAGTTCGGTGGGGACCGAGCCCAGGCTCTCCAACCCGGATCGAGGCCGAGGTGGATGCTTCCAGCATCCCGAGATACACGATCACGGTCGTGGGCGACCCGAGCGTCGCGTCCGAGTTCTCTCTCACTGCGACGTTCAAGGAAGCCATCTGCACGTAGGTGTGAGCGAAGGGGCGGTTCCTTCGGGACCGCCCACGCTCCCCTTTCGTCG
>CAZEBA010000063.1:0-11871 GCA_964510615.1 uncultured Gemmatimonadota bacterium | reverse complement strand
GATGTGGAATACGCCCGGAGAGATTCGAACTCCCAACCTCCTGATCCGTAGTCAGGTGCTCTATCCAGTTGAGCTACGGGCGCAAGCTCGGGTGCCAGCCGCTTCGGCACGCCGATCCGGCGTCGGCCGTCGGGGCCGGGGGACAGCGTCGGTGGATGCCCAGGAGAGGATTCGAACCTCCACGCCCTAATACGGGCACTAGCCCCTCAAGCTAGCGCGTCTGCCAATTCCGCCACCTGGGCTCGCCGGACCGGCACACCAGTGGTGCCCACGACCCGCCGAATGCTCGGGGGGGGAGTCGAACCCCCACGGGAGAGTAATTCCCACAGGATCCTGAATCCTGCGCGTCTGCCAATTCCGCCACCCGAGCTTCCGCCGCGGCTTCAGGCCGGCCCCGGGTTGGACCACGGGCGGACCCGATTGTTCCCGAGACACCCCCCGCCACACGACGAGGGCGAGGTTCGTCTCCGTTTGCAGGGGAGATCGCAGCGGGGCGGACAATCTATTCTTCTCGCCGGGCTTCGCAACCGACAACGCTCTCCTCCCCGGCCGTCCCGCTCGGTTCCTGCCGACCGCCGCGTCCGTTCGACCGCGACCGGCCGCCTGTCGACCACCGGGACTCCTCGGAGCAGCCCACTACCGCGTCGAGCACCTGGTTCCCCTGGGCCAGCAAGCGGACCTTACCCCGAGCCGAAGAAACGAGACGGCCGATCTTGCCCGATATCCTATCGCACCACGATAACTACCGCCCGGTTCATGCCCGGCGGGTAGGACGGGGCGAGTTGCCGGAATGTCGATCATATATGTAGTTTGTGATAATTCCGATGAACCTGGCTTCACAACGCGACGTAGGCTTCATCCGAGGCTGCCATGAAGACTGCTCCCGGAGTGGATGGTCGACTTCAGCGCTCGTTGTCGCTCCGCGACCGGAGCATTCGTTCCCTGCACCTCGAGCTCCACGAGGAGGGGGTGCGCGGAAGCAGTTATGCCAGCGTCCACGGATACCTTCACGGGCGAGCGGTCCCGCCCCTCGAGTTCCTTCTGGCGGCGGCCGACGCGCTCGATGTGGAGCCGGCGTGGCTTGTCCAAGGTGTTGGCCAACCGACGCGAACCGAGGGCGCCGGCAGCGAGGCGGTCGCGGATGCCGCCGAAGGGGCGGCGTGGATGGCCGTACAGGAGCGCGGCCAGGACGCGGACTGGGCCGAACTCCGCCAGCAGGTCAAGCAAGCCCTGCAGGAGGAGTTCATCTTTTTCGGCGACCTGCCTCCTCTCGCAGCGGCGGCCGTTTGGAGGACCTGGGAGCGACTGGCCGCGGCCGAGGCCCACCGTCAGGAATGGATCCGCGGCGAACCTCGAGCGACACCCGTCGACGCCGTGCCCCCTGGCCTCGCCGTCGCACGCGATATCGGCCTCTGCCTGATGGCGCCCCTCTCCGTACTCGACGTCCGACCGTCCGAGCTTCGCCGTTGGCAGATAGAAAGCTACGTGCTCGGAGTCTGCACAGCGCTCGGCAGTCTAGTCCCGGATCCCAACGCAACCGAGCCGAAGTTTCGACCCTACTAACAGACCGGAACCGGCCAATAATCCCGGGTTGTGTAACCGACGGGATTCGCCGGCTGCGACTGGAACCTTCGGCCGGCGCGTCCGCTGCTGCTCGGCCCGGGAGGGCTGCTTGCTGGAACCGCCATGTCAGACGCAGCGCCGGCCGGTCCTCGTGGAGCGATGGAGACGTTCCCCGCTACGGCGGTCTCCGGAAGTAGTTGTCTCGCGGCACTTCGAGATGGCGTCGAGCGCCTTCGTCACGCTGCGTATCGAGCCCGCCCCTGTAAGCGGTTGCCTTCCCGTCTGGACGCATTCGGCGAAGTGCCTAAGAGCAGTGGACAACGGCGGCTTGTTGACGAGCGGAACAATCGCCGTATCTCCGTATCTATACTCGGCCATCTTTCGCACGAGATCGTTCCGATCCAGCTCCTCTCTGAGGACCACGCCTTTGTCGAACACCAAGAGCTTGTCGCCTTGCGTATCGTCGTAAACGGCCATCCGATCCGTGCCTCCTATAACCGTCTCTCTCACCTTGACCGGGCTCAGCCAAGAGACGGTGAGGTGCGCGTGTAGCCCGCTTTTCAGATGCAGGGTGATATTGGCCATGGCGTCTTTCGGGAAGCCGTTATACTTCATAGCCGACACCTGAACGCTGTCGATATCAAGGCCGAACAGGTAATCGATGACGGCAAGGTCATGGACCGCCAGATCCCAGATGACATCCGTGAAGTACTGGAAGATGCCGAGGTTAATCCGCCGGCTGGTCACGTAGACGATCTCTCCAAGCTCCCCGCGGCCGACCATCTCCCGCAGTACCCTGACGGACTCGGAGTACACATACGTGTGATCCACCATGCAGATGAGGCCCTTCCTGTCGGCGAGACGGAGTAGTGCCTGCGCGTGCTTGAGCGACGTGGTGAAGGGCTTTTCGACGAAGACGTGCTTCCCGGCTTCGAGACATCTTCGGGCAAGCTCGTAATGCGTTTCTGGAGGGGTCGCTATTATCGCTGCCTGTGCGGCGCGGTCCACCGCCTTCTCGAGGCTACTCGCCTTGACGGCACCGTGCAATCGCGCGATCGGTTCGGACACGGCAGCGTCGCGATCGTACACGGACACGAGCTGCACCTCTCGCAGGTTGGCAATCGTTCGGGAGATCGCCGTCCCCCAATAACCGCAGCCAACCAACGCCGTCTTCAATCCCATGTCCTTCTCCTGCGCGCCTTTTCGCCATACCAGATTTCGCGCTCGCCGACGTCATCGGCCACCAAGCTGCCTGCCCCGATAAGAGCGAGGCTACCGATCTTGACCCCACCGAGGATCACAGCAGCAGCGCCTATGCTGGCATAGTCCTCCACAACGGTTTCCGCGACCTCGAACTCGTCCGACCGTCGTCCGTCCGGCGTGGTTGCCCTGGGGTAGATATCATTGGTGAAGATGACGTGCGGACCGACGAATACGCCTTTCCCCATGGTGACGCCGCGTCCAACACCCACGAACGAGAGTATCTTGGAGTTTTCCCCGATGTGAACGCCGTCCTGAATCTCGACAAACGATCCGAGCTTCACATTTTCCCCTATCACGGCTCCGTAGATATTCAAGTTCGACCAGATAACCACGCCCTTTCCGAGCCTCGTGTCGAGGATGATGATGTTCCACTCGGGGATCACGAGATCGACGGGACGCGTGTTGTCCAGCTCCTTCTTCTCACCGCGGAGGTAGATGTATCCCATGGCTTACGCTCCCACGCTTTGCAGCAGCGACTCGACACTCGCGCGCTTCCCTTGTTCCCTGAGGATCGAATGATCTGTACGCCGGTCGGATAGTGCCTCGCACATGCGCTTCAGCTGGTCGGGTGACTCGGCGTGCTGCATGAGACCATGCGCGATCAAGAATCGGTCGCATGGCTCATGAACGACCGGGTCGAGACTACCGAAGTCATCCGACAAACTCGCTGACGAGATCCAATGGACGGCGCTATCGCGCCAACGACGCCTTGAGCTTCCCGGCTGGGGAGCCACCGCCGTATTCGCCCACGAGGACCGCGTCTAGATCGTGAAAGCGAGGAAAAACGGAAACCTCGCTGTGCCGCGCCAGCAGGGGACGTCACGAGCGGTGATTCTCCCCGGTCTCTCAGGCGCTCTGTGAGCGGCTTGAAGAAGAGAACGTCTTTCGGCGTTCCAAGATCGAACCACAGCATCTCCTGGCGCGTCCTTCCGCGGGGCCGTCAGGCCAGGCTTATCGGTCGGCCCTGCGTATCGATTCGTGGATGACGTCAAGGCGGGAGTGGCGGGCCGGCACGCCCAGCGCGCCGCCTCGAACTGCGGATGACCTAAACTTGAGGGACTCAGAGACATATGGGTCCGTTCAGGTCGCAAGATGCGCGCCCACCATGGACGAATGTCCCGCATTGAAAGGCCAGCCCCGGAACATCCTGAAAGAGTGAGCGTTCAGCCCATCGGCCCGCGCCGAGCAGAGAAGAAGGTCGCAGACGTATGCCGGTGTTTGTTGAACGTTCTCAACAGCCGGACCGATCGTTGGCGAAGAAAGCGGCAGCCGTATGGCAGGCCCTCTGCGTTATCGGAGGTTGTACGCGATGATGTAGTTTGCCTCGCCGAACGTGTCAGATCCTCCGGCCGCGATCACGACGTACTGGCGTCCGTCTGCCTCATACGTCATTGGGGTGGCTCGTCCCCAGCCGGGAAGCTCGGTCTGCCACAGTTCCACACCCGTCCCTACGTCGAAGGCGCGGAATGCGTGGTCGAGGGTGGCGGCGATGAAGATGAGCCCGCCCGCGGTCACGATCGGGCCGCCGAAGTTCCGCGAGCCGGACCCAGGTGCAAGCCGGACCTGGCGCGTGGAGCTCGGTTTCGGAACGCCCAGGGGTGAGCGCCACGCGATTCGACCCGACTTGAGGTCAACGGCGACTAACTCGCCGAACGGAGGCGGTGTGCAGGGGATTCCCGACGGGGCGCGGAGCAGGCGGCGTCGCATCGCGTAGGGCGTGCCGACCATCACATTGTAGTCGTAGCCCAGGCGCAGACGGTCCGACTCGGCCTCGGCCCTCACAAGGTCGAATCCCTTCGCCGGGATCAGCTGCACCATTTCGGCGACCCGGTTCACCGGCACGACCGCCAATTGACGCTCGGGGTCGAAGGCGAGCCCGCCCCAGTGTGCACCGCCCCAGCTGGAGGGAATCACCACGGTGCCTTCCAGGCTGGGTGGTGTGAAGATCCCCTCGTTACGGAGGCCAGCGACCATCTCCCTGCAGGCGTCGCGGTCTTCCGGCGTGATCCCCCACACGTCCTGTGAGGCAAAGGAGTGGAGGGAGAGCGGAGCGATCTGCGCCGTGAACGGTTGGGTCGGAGAAGCTGCCTCTCCCGGTATGTCGGAGGCCGGGACCGGCCGCTCCTCGACATCGAACAGCGGCTCGCCCGTCTCGGTGTCGAGGACGAAGAGCTGGCCGGTCTTGGTGGCTAGCAGGACGGCCGGGATCAGCACGCCCGCGCGCTCGACCTCGACGAGAGCGGGCGGGGAGGCGTTGTCGTAGTCCCAGAGATCGTGGTGAACGGTCTGGAAGCTCCACTCGACTTCTCCCGTCTCGGCTCGCAGAGCGACGATCGAGTTCGCGTAGCGGTTGTCTCCCGGCCGGCGTCCGCCGAAGTGGTCCGGCGCCGGGCTGCTGGTCGGGGCGAAGATGAGGCCCCGAACGGGGTCCACCACCATGGTCGTCCAGACGTTAGCGGCCCCGGTACGGTGCGCGCTCCCCTCCTCCCAGGTAGTGTAGGCCGGATCGTCAGGGTTCTGCGGTATCGGGTCCCAGCTCCAGCGCAGCTCGCCAGTCCGGGCGTCGAACGCCCGGACCTCGCCGCTGGCCGGCGCCACGCGGCTGTTGTCCGCGACTGCCGATCCGGTAACGACGAGGTCGCCGACGACCACAGGCGGTGAGGTAACCGCGTAAGCGGCTGTTTTGAACGGCGCCGCGCGGAGACCCTCCCGTAGATCGACCATCCCGTTCTGCCCGAATTCGGAGCATGGCCGGCCGTCGCCGGCATCGAGCGCGGCCAGCCGCGCATCGACCGCTGCTACGAAGATGCGCCGGGCACATGGCGTGCGCTCATCTGCAGCCGGGTCAGCCCAGGCCGTGACGCCCCGGTTGGCGAAGGCGCCGTATCCCTCGTTCCGGTCGATCTGGCGATCGAAGCGCCACCGCTCTTCGCCCGTCGCCGGATCGAGAGCGATCACGCGTCCAAACGGTGTCGCGAAGAAGAGCGTCCCGTCCAGCTTGATCGGCGTGGCCTCGAGCCTCGGCTCATCGCCCGCCCGGTAGCGCCACGCCTCCTGCAAGCCGCTGACATTGCTCCGGTTGATCTCGTCGAGTCCCGAGTAGCGGGTACCGTAGACGTCTCCGCCGACGACGGGCCACTCGGCTCCAGGCTGGCTTGCCCGGCCGGCGCCGCTGGTAGTCTCCATGTTTTCCCCATCGGCCGTGCATCCCGCGACCGCCGTGTAGGCGCCGATCGTCACCGCCAGTACGGCTCGACGACGAGTAGAAGAGGCCATTCACACAACTCCAGGAGTGACGGGGCGAGTCGGCATTGCCTATTCCGCGGTCACCATCGCAGACCGCACCGTTCGCGTCGATCAGCCGTAACGAGATCCCGCGACGGGTCTAGCTTGGTCTCGAAAGGCGAACCGACGACTTGGCGCTTCGCGGGCCAAGCCTGTTTGCCGCGGCCCTCTCGGGCTGAAGCCCCCCTTCCCGAATGGTGATGTGCTTGTGAAGCGGAGTATGGTGGGACACTTCGACTCGACGCCTGTGGACAGGTGCGTTGGGCATGGCAGGCGCATGATGATCATTCGATCGCCCGGGGTGATGACGGTAGCTTCACCATCCGGACTCTTCAAGTTCACCAAGTTCACTCGACCGAGATCTCCAACAGTCGCGACAAGATTAGTTCGGCCGATAGATGCTCGTCAGCGAGCTTGCGAGCCGCCACGGAGTGGCGTCGATAGTTCGCATTGATCGCATCGATGCCGGCCAACGCCTCCTCTTGGTTTCGGAACGTCAGCAACCCTTCGCCGACCGGCAGCCAGTCTTCTTGCCCGGTGTCTTGCACGAGAGCCGGCCGTCCCGACGCCAGGTAGCAGCTGGTTCGATCACTCACCCAGCCGCCGCGGGACACTACATAGCCTTGCTTGGCGATGCCGAGCTCGGCGCGGGAATCTTGGACGAACTCCCGATACATGTCCGGCGTCCACACGACTTTCCAGCCGATGACGGCTTCCCAGCCGTGTTGGGCGAGTTTCTCCGGTAGCACGCCCGACACGGCGAGGCACAGGGGCTGTAGCGTCTTTTTCGGCAGGTCGATGAATTCGGGGAACTCCAGGTTCTTGTTTCCGTATCGGACCCCTTCGTGGATGATCTCCGCGTAACTCTTCCACATCATCACCGAGGTGAAGTGAGTGGGGTCGCTGTTCGCACCCACCGGCCATTCTGGAAGGAAGACGGGCGGCGGCATCGGTATCCATTCTCTGCCCACCGTCGGGATCGGACAGTCCTTCCGACCGACGCGTCCCCCTACGGTAAACAGGCGTTGGCAGCGGTCTACCGTCACGGTGAGCGCCGCATGTCCTCGGGTCAATTTGATCTGGGTGAAGCCGGGATCGGAATCGACGAAGACCGCCCGTCGAGGCAACGAGTACTCCTCCCGCCAGCGGCCGAGCGGGCAGGCGCGAATAATCAGCAAGTCGGCCGCCCGGCATACGTCGTGCAGCTCCCTTACATCCATGCCCACGCAACGATCGCCCGCTCGATAGATCCAGCGATCGCCGAAGCCCGTCGGCTCGAGGCAGGACTTCAAGTAGGAGGTCGGGTAGTCGAGGTCCGTGACCAGCTCCTCCGCCTCCCAGTCGTAGGCCCGCGAGCCGTCTCCCAATTCCTCGAGGTAATACACCTCGCACCCTAGCTCCCGTAGGCCAAGCAGGTACTGCAGATCGACCCACGCATGGCCGCCCACGGGGAAGCGACCTATGCTGCCAGCGAAGAGGACGATCAAACGGGGGCCTCCTCTTGGTCACCGGCGGTTTGGGGGCGAAGCAGCTGGTGGTAGCCGCCCTGGGCGGCCAGGAGATCCTCTCTGCAGCCTCCTTCCACAACGCGCCCGTCTTCGATCACCGCGATCCGGCCGGCCCGCCGGATCGCCGACAGCCGGTGCGCGACGAAAAAGGTTGTGCGCCCCGACATCAGGTGGTCCAAGGCGTCCAGCGACGAGTCCTCGATCTCGGCGTCCAGCGCAGAGGTCGGTTCATCCGGGATCAGCAAGTCACTACGTGGATTTGTCTTGTCCAATATGCCCGACAGGATTCGAACCTGTGACCTTCGGCTCCGGAGGCCGACGCTCTATCCAGACTGAGCTACGGGCACGGGGGGTCGAAAAAAGCGAGCCCTCCCTGGCACGCCAGCGGGGCTCTTCGCCTACCTGCCTTCGACCACACCCAAGGAATAGGTCCCGAGCGCGCCCGATGCAAGCAATCCGGCGCCCGGCCCCGGATCTCTTGCACAATGCGCAGAAAACGACCCCGACCGCCGCAGCCGCCCGGACGCACTACACGCTGCCGGCCAGAGCCGAGGGCTCGTAACGCATTGTCCTGGTGCGGGTAAGCAGAACGTGACCGAAGGCCCCCTCGAAGGCTCGCTTGTTGCCCTCTCAGCCCGTCGAGACGCAAGGCGACGCGTCGAGTTGCAAGACCCGGCGATGGGATCGAACCAAACGGACGAAGAGGCAACACGCGTTGGACGTATGGCCGTAGTACCTGGCAAGATCAGAGCGGGCGGGAGCGATGGGGCGCGTCACGACGCCGCCGCCGGATCCCCATCCGGCGAAGAGGGAGGGTTCGCCCTCCTGACGGTCCTCCTCGTGCTGATCGGCTTGACGGCGCTCGCGTCGGCCGGATTCCTCCTTTCGGACTCCGACTACCGCGTGAGCCAGAACCACGCCTCCAGCGTCCATGCGTTCCTGGCGGCCAACGGCGGCCTTTACGAGTACCTGGGGGTCCGCAAGAACGCGGACTCCACGGTCACGTACGCCTTCTCCATCGGCGACGCGACGGTGCGGCCGCAGAAGCTGCTCGATATCGGGACGGATCGCGTCCTGTACCGGATCGCCTCGGGGTCCGTGTACCAGCCGCCGGAGGGCGGTCGAGCCACGCGTTCGGTCTCCACTACGGTCATCCACACGACGGGAGCCATGGAGTTTCCCGCCGCGATCGTGACTCTTACGACGCTGCACAAGAACGGCGGTTCGGGAACGATCACGGGCGGCGACCAGGCGTCAGCCGGTGAGTGCGATGGAGCCCCCGCCGACTCGGTGGCCGGGGTCGCCGTGCAGCCCGCCGGATACGATCAGGACGGAGGGGAGTCCTTGCCCACGGGAGATCCCGATATCCTCGAGGAGGACCTGCCAGACCTCCTCGACCTCGTGGACTTCGACTGGGCCGGCATCGTAGCGGGCGACGTCCTGACGCCCGACGCGACCATCCCGCCCGACAACTGGCCGACGATCGGCGCCGGCGAGTGGCCGGTGATCCACGTGAAGGGCGACTACACGGTCAGCCCCGAGAACAGCGGCCGTGGAGCGCTCATCGTGGAGGGCAGCCTAGCGGTCAACGGAAGCTGGAAGTGGGACGGCATCGTGCTCGTGGGAGACAACTTCACGAGCAACGGAAACAACACCCTCGACGGCGCGATCATCGCCGGCCTGAACGTGACGCTGGGCCAGGTCCCGCCGGACAGCGACCTGGGCAACGGCATCAAGAAGTTTCGCTACCACTCCTGCAACGTCCTGTCAGCCTCCGAGGCCGCGTTCGGCGGCCTGCACGAGGTGCCCGGCACCTGGACGGAGAGCATGTGATGCGGGGAAGGCCGTGGTGGAAGACCGAGACGCCAATGAAGAGCGGCTTCACGCTCGTCGAGCTGCTGATCGCTATCACCATCCTGTCGATGACGATGGCGATCGGGGCCTCGGCCCTGCGGGACTACCACAAGAACACCGTCACCAGGCAGGCGGCCAACGTCATAGCGGGTGACATCGCCGTGACGCGAAGCGCCGCCATCAAGCTGAGGCGCAACGTCTCCCTGGTCGTTCGGGAGGAGTCCCTCGCCTACGTGATCCGGTCCGACAGCGGTGCCGTGCTGCACCCGGTCCGGAGCTTCAACACCGAATCCGAGCTGCCGCTCACGAAGCTCGACCTCAAGCTCGACGGCGACTCGCTGACCTTCAACTCCCGCGGGATTCTCGTGTCTTCCGGCGAGCGGGACTTCGATGTCACCAGGGACGATCGCGGCATGCGGGTCGAGTTTACCGTGCTCGGCCGCGCCCGGATCGTGAGGATCGAGGACTGAGCCGATGTTCCGCGCCGATGAGGAGAGCACGACGGCTCGAGCCGTCCCGACCCGGGCGGTCGCGGCCGTTCGTGGCCAAGATGCTGGCCAGGCGGGCTTCGGCCTCGTGGAGGCGCTGTTGGCGGCCATCATCCTCGCCTTCGGGCTGTTGGCCGTCGCCGGATTGACCATGACCACGGCCGGTCACGAGCGACTTGCCCGCTGGCAGACCGACCAGGCGATGGCCGCTCAGCTGGCTCTCGCCGAGGCACACCAGGCTGGCTTCGACAGTGTGGCGTCTCGTAAGACCACCATCGAGGTCGGAGGGCACAGCTACGGCGTCGCGATCACGGTCACGGACGTCTCCGTTCGGGTGAAGCAGGTGTCGGTGGAAGTCGAAGGGGTCGGGCCGCTGGAAGCGCGCACATACACGACCCGCCTCTACGCGCCGCGCCAGCTCCCGGGTCCGGCGGACGAGGAGTGATGAAGCCGATGGGAAGCGGGGGCGGGAAAGGTCTCGACCGGCGGCTGGCGGCCGTCGGGGCGGGGGGATTCACCCTGATCGAGATCCTCATCGCCCTGGTAGTGAGCCTGATCATCGGCGGAGCCTTGATCTCGCTGCTCGCCGGTCAGAGCCTCTTCTACGCCAAGAGCGACCAGATCATCACCGCCGAGCGCAACATCCGGGCGGCCGCCGATCTGCTCTCCACCGAGATCCGCATGGCGGCGCCCGAGGATCTGGTGGTCGCGACCGGGGACTCCGTCTCCGTCCGCTATGACGTTCTGCGGGCGGTGGTCTGCGACTCGACCGGCCCCGACGAGGTTGCCGCCTTCGTCCTCGACACCGTCAGCGATTTCGGCCTTTCGAGCGCCGTGAGCGGCCTGGCGTTCAGCGAGCCGTACGACTCGGCTTTCATCTATGCGGACGGGTCTACGGCGACGGTAACGGCCACCGGCAGCGGTCCCAAGGCCGTATGCACCGGGAACGGCGCACCCAGCGGCCTGGCGAGCGCCGACTATCGCTCCCTCTCCGGCTGGCAGGCGGAGTTCGGACAGCTGCCTGATCGGGGCTCGTACGTGCGAGTGTACCGGTTGCTCACCTACCGGTTCGCCCCCTCCGTGTTCTCCACCGGTCGGACGCTGTGGCGGGGCACGGACGAGCTGGTGGGACCGTTCGCCGACACGGCGTCCTTCCAGTACGTGATGGCCGACGGGAGCGTGGAGACGGCCGTGACCGGCAGTGACCTCGACGATGTGACGGCCGTCCGGGTGTCGGGGACGACCGAGGATACGGATACGCGGTTCGACGTCGAACGGACTTTCAACTTCGACGTCGAGCTCAGGAACTAGCGGCGGCGTTCCGAGGCCGAAGGGCGCGCCGCTGGGCGCGAGCGTCGTCGCTGGAGGAAAAGGCGGCTCCACTCTTCGAGTGCGAGCCGCCTTTCCTGTTGCACAGTCATGCGCCGCCAGGGAATCGAACCCCGAACCTACGGATTAAGAGTCCGTTGCTCTGCCAATTGAGCTAGCGGCGCGCGCGAACCGGGGGACCGGCGAGGTCGTCCCGCGGGACGGCCTTCGAGTCCGATCCTTCATGCCATCATCCTGCGGAGTGGAGCCGGCGGGGCTCGAACCCGCGACCTCTGCAATGCCATTGCAGCGCTCTCCCAGCTGAGCTACGGCCCCGTCGTTCTTCGTCTGCGCTCGCGACCTCGCGGCCGCGCCTACGCCCCCAAGGGGAATCGAACCCCTGTCTCCACCTTGAAAGAGTGGTGTCCTAGCCGTTAGACGATGGGGGCCTTCCCCTTTCCAACCACGTCGTGCCGCCCGCATGCGCCCGGCAGGACTCGAACCTGCGACCCTCGGCTTAGAAGGCCGATGCTCTATCCAGCTGAGCTACAGGCGCGGCTGGCCTAAGAAAGCGGTGAGGCGATGCAGGGATCAAGTCGGTC
>CAZEBA010000062.1:10839-12066 GCA_964510615.1 uncultured Gemmatimonadota bacterium | reverse complement strand
TCGTTGACGAAGGCGAGGGCCTCGCGCTTATGGTCGAGGTCGTCCCCGACCATGTCCTCGACCGTCAGGTGTAGATCCGGAAACGCTCTCCAGAGGCCGCCATAGAACTGCTTCAGCCCTTCAAGATCCAGAGGCTCGGGCCCCAGCCCATTCGCCACGACCGACGGATCATGAATCTCCAGCCATCCAGATCTGTCCTCCGGATCGTTGAACGACGCCGCTCCGGCGCGAAGAACGGATTTGTTCGCCTCGACTGACATGCTGTGTCCTTTCTGTTGAGGACGTGTCATACGTACCGGTTGGTATAATTTCGGCAACGCCGTCGGCCTTGTGGGAGCATCAACGTGTTCAGTGCCGGGGAGTGTCTTTCGTCGACTGGCTCGGCCGCAGGGACTCGAGATGCGCGTCAAGTCCCTTCCGGCACGCTACAAAAGGCGCTATGCCGCGCGCATTCTTCGCGAATCCGCAGGCACCCTGGTAGCTGGCCACATAGAACGTCGCCACGGCTGCCGCGTCGATATCCGAGCGCACGAGACCGTCGAGCTGTCCGCGGCGGAGGCCCTCCGAGATCGTCTCCTTCCACTCGTCGAGAATCTCCTCCAGGCGGGAGCGGAAGCCCTCATCGACTCCTGACATCTCGGTGACGAGGTTGTTCACGGGACATCCCAGAAGCAGGATCCCCTTCTTTTCCAGCTCCTGCTGCATCCGGAGCCCCATCCGCTTCAGCCCCTCGATCGGGTCACCGACGCTCCTGAAGGGATCTATGTAGCGCTCTCTGACGAGTGGCCTGACCCGCTCCTCCACCACGGCATATCCGAGTCCCTGCTTGCTCCGGAAGTGGTAATAGAGCGCCCCCTTCGTCACGCCGCTCGACCGGAGGATCGCATCCAGCCTCGCCGCCCGGAAACCGTTCAGGTACATCTCGTCAAAAGCGGCCTCGAGCAGGGCCTCGCGAGTGGCCTGCGCATCTTCGCGCAGGTGGGTAGGTGTTGTTGCCGCAGCTAACATACCAACCAGTTTGTATAATTCCGGCGGGGCTGTCAAGTATCCGCCGCAGCAAGAGCCACGTGACTGTTCGACGCACGTGCCGCCGTGAGCCGAGTCGAACTCCGCTCCAGGCCGCGGACCGCCACCGGCTAGGCAGCGGGAGGAGCCGGATCCTTGCCTTTGGTGGAGACTCCCAGCGGGACATAGCCCGGGCACTTCGCCGTCAGGCT
Organism: uncultured Gemmatimonadota bacterium; assembly: GCA_964510615.1. GTDB lineage: Bacteria > Gemmatimonadota > Gemmatimonadetes > Palauibacterales > Palauibacteraceae. The sequence continues at coordinate 10,849 of CAZEBA010000062.1, read as the reverse complement.
CGTGAGGAGG
>CAZEBA010000062.1:0-10829 GCA_964510615.1 uncultured Gemmatimonadota bacterium | reverse complement strand
GATGATCCCGAGGATGACGGCCACGAGACCGCTGATGACCCCCGTGACCCAGAGGACCGCGATGGCGAGCGCGATCAGCGTGCGGACGAGACGGTCCGCCTTGCCCATGTTCTTCTTCATGGCTCCTCCAGCCTTTGGGACACTCCTCCCGCCGCCCGCGCCCCACCCAGCCCAATCCTACCTCTTCGCTTCGGCGTCCAGCCAGGGCGGCAGCACCTTCACCAGGATCCAGAGGATGACCAGCGGCAGGAACAGCAGCGCGCTGGCCATCAGCAGCCCTTCCGCCCCGAACAGCAGCGGCTTGTAGACCGTCAGGCCGCGCAGGCTCTTCGAGAACAGCTGCCCGCCCAGGACCACGTTCCAGCGGATGCTGAAGATGCCGATCTGGACCAAGGTCGCGCAGCCGAGGTAGATGAGCCGCCGGAGCTCATCCGGGGTTCGGGATACGCCCCGGTTCGACAGCGCCGGCGAGACCCAGCCCAGCAGGATCATCGGCAGGAGGGTGCCCAGCACGACCTGCAGCACGATCAGGCTGGTGAACAGCCGGCCCTGAATCAGCTGGGAGAGGATCTCGATCGACTCCTCGGACTCGTAGAGGCGGTGGATGAAGTCGAGCATCTCGAGCGAGAAGTCGACGATCATCGCGTAGAACAGGAACGCGGCGAGCTTGTCCGCGCACCGCATGTCCACCGGCTTGGCTCGAAACAGGGTGGCCGCCACGTAGAGGAACAGGACGAGGGCGATCCCGGAGACGATCGCGGAGAACAGGAACACCACCGGCATCAGCACGCTGCTCCACCACGGGTTCGCCTTCACCGACCCGAAGATGAAGCCCACGTAGCCGTGCAGGAGGAAGGCGGACGGGATGCCGATGATCGTGATCCAGCGGCCGGCGTTGTCATCGAAGCGGAGCGCATCCTCCGACAGGTCGGTGGCACCCAGGGTCAGCGCGTAGTGGATCCACTTCTTGGGGCCGCGTTCGCTCCGCGCCCACAGCACCAGGTCCTTCCGGTACTCGAACCAGATCTCGAGCAGGAGCACCACCGTCAGGTACCAGGCGTAGACGAAGCCGAACATCGCCATTGCCGACTTGCGATTCGGCGTCAGGAAGATCTCGTACGAGCGCAGTGGGTGGCCCAGGTGCGCGAGCAGCGGGAGCGGGGCGACGAGGAGGAACGCGAGCGCGGTGAGCAGCGACAGACGGTAGGTGGGCTGCACCTCCCGCACGTTGAACACCCGCTCCAGTGACGCGAGGATGAACGCGCCGGCCACCAGGCCGGTGATATACGGATAGAGGACGATCAGCAGGCCCCACTGGAGCTCGAACTCGTTCGGGTAGATGTAGCCTTGCATCGCGGCTATCTCACCTCCCCGTCCAGGTTCGCGTAGTAGACTCTGGGCTTGGTGTTCATGTGCGGCTTCAGGACCTGGATCTCGTTGAAGCGCATGAACCTGGCCAGCGGCGTCGCCCGGCGCTCCACCTCGCCGAACACCCGCGCGCCGGTCGGGCACACCTCGACGCAGGCCGGCACCAGTCCCTCGACCAGCCGGTGGTAGCAGAAGGTGCACTTGGCCGCGACGTGCTTCTCGGGGTGAAACCAGCGGGCCCCGTAGGGGCAGGCCTGGATGCAGTAGCGGCAGCCGATGCAGTACTCCTCGTCCACCAGCACGACGCCGTCCTCGGTGGTGAAGGTGGCGCCGACGGGGCAGACCTGGACGCAGGGCGGATCCTCGCAGTGGTTGCACAGCTTGGGGACGAAGAACGTCCGGCGGATTTCTCCCTCGCTCTCGATCCGTGGAAAGCCATCCATGCCGCCGTCGGGGCTGTCGACCAGCACCTCTCCATCGGTCTGAATCACGTAGCGCTCGATCCAGGTGTTGAAGTAGTGAGGCTCGAGGGGCACCTCGTTTTCGATCTTGCAGGCCTTGGCGCACATGCCGCAGCCGATGCAGCGGCCCACGTCCACACCCATCCCGTAGTAGTGCTCACTCGGGTCGTAGCCCTCCTGCTCCGCGTCGTCGGCCACGAGGTCCTGGATGCGGACCACCCCGAGCAGGATGGGCACGCCCAGGCCGCAGGCCTTCAGCGCCTGCTCGAGAAACTCGCGCCGATCCACCTCGGGCTCCGTGCCCACGCCTTCTGGCGCTGCAGGATGTCGCACCTCGGCCATCAGCCCGTCTCCGGGAAGTGCGGGTAGTGACACTGCCAGCACTGGTAGTCTTCGCCGTGCGTGCTCAAGTCGATCCTGGGAATCGACTCGGGGCTGTCCGCATCCTCGTCGTGGCAGGTGCCGCAGAAGCTCCTGTCCGCCGGCTTTTGCGGCCGGACCAGCCGCGGCGTGATCTTGTGCTCCTCCTCGGTCGCATGGCACGTGGTGCACGAGAGCTTGACGTGGTGCGACACCGCCTTCTGGCGCGCGATCTGGCCGTGGCAGGCCCCGCACTCCTCGGGCACCTCGGGCGGCTCGGGCGCATGGGGGTCGTGACACGACATGCACGGCTCGAGGGGGTTGTGCACGGTGGGATCGATCTGCGGAAACCCGCTCGGCCGGGACGGATCGTAACGGTGGCAGAGCGGGCAGAATCCTCGCTCTCGGGGGGCGGGAAGCTCGACCTCGTCCGGGTACTCCGAATGTTCGGCGCCGGGGCCGTGGCAGACCTCGCAGGCCACGCCGGCGTGGTGGGAGGCGAGCCGCTTCTCGGCGACGTCGTCGTGACAGTCGGCGCACTCGCGATGCCCTGCGTAGCTCTTCTCGCGGGCGAGGATCGAAGCGATGGCGGCCGCGCGGTAGTGACCGGTCTCGCCGAAGGTCTCGGGAACGAGGTACTCCCGCGCCACGACGAAGCCGACCGCCAGCACGGCAAACAGCACAGCCAGGCGAGGCACCTGCTGGGTCATATCGTCAGCTCGGCTGACAGGGCTGGTGAGAAGCCGGAGACGGCGATTCCTCACTCGGATTCACGCGCCAAGCTGGCGGGAAAAGTAGGAGGGGAGGCCAGCTCGCGTCTGTAAGAGGAAGGGGTGCCAGACAAGTCCGGCATATCACCACGTGAAGTGTAGGGGGAAGTCCCACGATGCGGCCGGGCGGTGTGGGGCGGCGGGCCCGGGCCGACCCGCCGCGCTACGGCCCGTCGGCTCCGAGCGGAAGGTGATCTCACCACAACTTCTGGGGAGATCCTCCCCACAGACTGGCAGCGTCCGCATGAATAGCCTTAACCGGCGGGTGCGCCTGCCCGGTACGAGGTGCTGATCCGGTGCCGTCTCTCATCGAAAACGTCAGGCAGCGCAAGGTTGTCCAGTGGGCCATCGGCTACGTGGCCGGCGCGTGGCTCATCCTCGAGGTGCTCGGTTTCGTCGCCGAGAACTTCGGCTGGCCCGCCGCCGTCGTTCGCGGCGCCACTGTCCTGGTGGGGGTGGGCTTCTTCGTCGCGCTGGTCCTGGCCTGGTATCACGGGGAAAGCGGGCGGCAGCGGGCGACGGGCTTCGAGCTGCTCCTGATCGCCATCCTGCTCCTCGCGGCCGGGGCCGCCGTCGTCCAAGTCAGTCGGGGCGTGCGGCCCGAGGAGCCGGAGACCGGCTTTGCCGCCTCGCCCACCATCGACCCGCACTCCGTCGCCGTGCTGCCCTTTCTGGCGCGCAGCCAAGAGGGCGAGATAGCCACGGTGTTTGCCGAAGGCATGCACGACGACTTGCTCACGCAGCTGGCGAAGGTCCGGGATCTGAAGGTGATCTCACGCAGCTCGGTGATGAAGTACAAGGATACGGAGAAGGGCATTCCGGAGATCGCGGCCGAGCTCGGCGTGGCGGCCGTCCTGGAGGGCGTGGTGCAGCGAGCGGGGGACCGGGTTCGGGTGAACGCGCAACTGATCGAGGGACGGACGGATCGTCACCTGTGGGCACAGACGTACGACGAAGAGCTGACGGCGACCAACATCTTCGCCATTCAGAGCGACCTGGCGAGAAGGATCGCCGGTGCGCTCAGGGCCACTCTGACCGCCGACGTGGCCGCCAGAATCTCGAGCCGGCCGACGGAGAGCCTGGAGGCGTTCGACCTGTACAGCCGGGGCCGATACATCATGGAAGGGCCGCAGGGCTTCTCCCGGGAGGGTCTTGGACAGGCGCGGGAACTGTTCGAGGCCGCGGTCGGGGCCGATTCGAGCTACGCGCCCGCATGGGCCTCCCTGGCACGGGTGTACCTGATCCAGTGGAGCCAGGCTTACATGCCGCCGGAGAGGGCGCTCTCGGAGGCGCGAAGAGCGATCGACCGGGCGGTAACACTGGATCCGGAGCTGTCGGAGGGCCACTCGGCCCGAGGGGCGCTGCTCCGAGCCGAGCTGAGGTTCCAGGAGGCGGAGGCGGCGTACCTCCGGGCTCTGGAGCTCAATCCCGGCTCGGCGGAAGAGCACCGGCGATACAGTCTTCTCCTCAACGATCTCGGCCGGTACGACGAGGCGGCCCGCGAAGCGAGGCACGCGGTCGAGCTCGACCCGCTGTCGACCCTGAACCGCCAGGGACTGGCGGCGTCTCTCCTGTTCGCCCGCAACTGGGACGGCGTGATCGAGGAATCCTGGAAGCTCGTCGAGATGGAGCCGAGCGACCCGATCGCCTACTACAACGCGGGCTACGGACACGCGATGAAGGGAGAGAACGAGCAGGCTATCGCCGCGTTCGAGAGGGCCCGGGGGCTCGACCCTGGGGACGCCTACAACACGGCGGGGCTCGCCTGGGCCCACGCCCGGGCGGGAAACCGGGAGGCGTGCCTCGCGCTGCTGGCGGAGGTGCCCGAGCAGGGAGCGCTACTGAAGGAGATCGCGATCGTGTACGGGGAGCTGGGGGAGCTGGACCGTGCTTTCGAGTACCTGAACCGCCTCGCCGCCGAAGACCCGGGCATCTTCGGCGAGCTCAGGGTTGATCCGTCGGCCGACGTGCTCCGGGCTGACCCCCGTTACGCGGCCGTGCTGGAGAGGGTGGGGCTGGAGTAGCGGCGCGGGCTCCTGCGGGCTTCGACTAGGCGGGAAGGTGCGTGCGCCACCACTCGGCGGCGCGCTCCCTCGTCCAGGGTCGGTCCAGCTCGATCCTGTCCAGCGCACACAGCAGCTCCTCGCACGTCGGCGGCCGCTCGGCCGGATCCTTGGAGAGGCAGACGAGAACGAGGTCATCGAGGTCGGCAGGAACCGGCATCTCCGAAAAAACGCTGGGCGGCGGCGGAAGCGTGCGCACGTGGGCGACGATGGTGGCGACCACCGTCTCCTCCTCGAACACGCAACGCCCGGTGAGCAGCCGGTAGGCTACGCAGGCCAAGCCATAGATGTCGGCCCGTCCGTCCACATCCTCCTTGCCCATGGCGATCTCGGGGGGAAGGTACGCGGGCGTTCCCGCCAGCCAGCCCGTCCCGGTCTCGGGGATGCCGCCGGCCTTGAAGTGCCGCACGAGCCCGAAGTCGAGGACCTTGACGAAGTCGGGCTCGAAGGCGTGCTGGCAGAGGTAGAGGTTGGCCGGCTTGACGTCCCGGTGGATGAGTCCTCGCCGATGCGCCTCGCCGAGGGAGAGGCAGGCCTGACGCAGAATGTGCACGACGCGCTCGGCGGGAACCGGGCCGAAGCGCGCGACCACCGATTCGAGGTCGATGCCGTCGAGGAGCTCCATCACGTAGTAGAACGCGCCGTCGTCGCTGATGCCGAAGTCGTACAGCTCGACCGTGTGAGACGACTGTAGGCAGGCGGTCGCCTGCGCCTCTCTCTCGAAGCGGGCGAGCGCCTGCTCCAGGCCCTCCGGCTCCATGCCCAACGCTTCACCTCGAATCAGCTTGATGGCCGCCGGGCGCGCGAGCATGTTGTGACTCGCCTTCCAGACCTCGCCCATGCCGCCCCGCCCGATAAGCTCCAGCAGGCGGTAGCTGCCCATCTCCTGTGCGCGTAGCACCTCCCTCCCCAGGCCGTAAATGATGCGCGCGGCGATGTAGGCGATGACGACGATCATCGCATAGGGCAGGACGAAGACAAACAGGAACTGCTGCGGGGCCAGGACCGGTGCGTCGCCGAGGCGGGTGAGCAGCGCGATGGTGATCGGCACCGAGGTGCCCGAGAGCGCGAGCGCGATCAGCGCCTTGCCCGGCCTGGCCGGTACGAGCACGGCGAAGAAGACCATCCAAAGGGCAACCCCGGACAGGCCAACCAGGTCGTCGTTGATCTGCTCGGCTCCCACTCCGCGGAAGGCGCCCCAGTACTCGGAGATCGGGATGCAGAAGCTGATAACCACCTGGTAGACGAGACCGAGCGTGATCACCCCCGCCGGAGACAACCAGGCGCTCCGGATCAGGGCCAGGACCACCAGCGACGCCACGATCATCGTCACCCCGGGACCGTACTGCAGCGGGTCCGAGAACTCGAGGGCGAGATCGCCTTCGATCCAGTTGGCCCCGAGCCAGCCGATCGCGAGGAAGGCGACCAGGATCAAGCAGACAGCTTGAAGGCGCTTCGCTGCCTTCCGCAGGAGGGAGAGCGGCAGCCCGGTGGTCGAACGACCGGGTGTGTCGGACGGACGTCGCTGTCCTTCCCCGCTCGTTCGCTGTCCTTCCCCTCTCGTCAGGAGCCTTTCATCCCGATCGCTCATGAGACACCGCCCCATCTGTCGGGAATCGTCTGCCGCCCGTCACAGGCACGACGGGGGCCGCGCGAAGGTCAGGCCGGAGGCATGATCTTCAAGTTACCGTTGTCCAGATTCGTGCGGCCCTGGCCGACGCAGTCGCTCTCACGCGGAAAATCCCCACCGGGCCCACCCACCGCGCTATCGTAGACGAGCAGGCCCGACGGATCGTACAGCGTGAAGCGCGCCGTGTCGGGGGCGAGCGCCGATTCCCCGTTGCCACCGTCGCTCGATCGGAACGTCAAGGTCCAGCCCGGCACGCCGTCGAACGTGCCGGTCAACGAAACGAAGGCCGCCGCGATGCAGCGGGTCGGATCTCCGGGCAGGGCGAAGTTGACGGCGTCGATGCTGGTTGCCCGGAAGGTGCCGCCGGACACGTCTTCGACCGAGACGCGGTGGAACTGGACGACCAGTTTTCCGTCTCTCGGCAGGTCGGGATCCCCGGCGACGGCGGTCAGCTGACCAGCAAAGCTGATGTCCCACGCTCCCTCTCGAATGTGGCCGCCGCCGCTCAGTCGCCATAGCCCGACCGCGCGAGCGGCGCTGACGGCACCGAGAGCGGAAGGTGCCTCCAGGTCGTCGTCCGGAGCTACAGGAGAGTCGGAGACGTCGATGCAGGCCGAGAGCGTCAAACACATGGCGAATACGAACGGGCACGCGCTCTTCATGGACCACCTCCAACGGTGCGGCGCGCCGGGACACCGGCGGGCCGGCCGAATGATCTTGTTGATTGGAGCTGTGGAGTCGATGCGGTGGGGATGATCGGGCCCCCAGGCTGACTGCGGATCCCCGTCAGCCGAGGGCGCAAGGAGTTTTCGTACGGCCCCGATCATTGTATGGCCTCTGAAGCGAGCAGCGGAAGCCGCCCGCTATCCTCTACGACCCGCACCTTGAGAGATGCGAGCTCGAGGCGCAAGTCGGGAAATCCTCGATCCTTAACGAGGCTGAGCCTCGGCCCGGTCGTCGGTGGGCGTAGCCAGGAACAACCGCGTGCGGCTTGCCTGGCCCCTCGAACCGGCAGCCCTTACACTGGACTCCTGACAGACGTTGCTGCGGGAGGTGGCCGATGAGGCGGACAGCCGTGATCGCTGCTGCCCTCGCCTGGCTGGCGGCCGGGTGCGCCGGAGTGTCCACGGAGATCAACTGGGACGAGTCGTACGGATTCTCCGGCCTAGGCACCTACGCCTGGATCGAGCATGCGCCGCCGCCGGGCATCGATCCCGAGACCATAGCCGAGATCGTCACCACGGCGGACACCGTGCTGCAGAGGAAGGGCTACCGCCAGGATACAGACGGCCCGAGCTTCCTCGTGTCCTACCAGTTCGGCCCTCAGGCGGAGGTGGCCCCACGCCACTATGCCAACCCGTACTGGCGCGACACCTACGCGCACGTGGATACGCACAGCCGGCTGATCATCGACGTGATCGACCCGAAGACGAACGAGGCGGCGTGGAGCGGAAGCGCGGACATCGAGGCCAAGCCGACGGACAGCCACAAGAACGGACCGCTGATCCGCAAGGCAGTTCGGGAGCTGCTGGCCGACTTTCCCCCCGAGAAAGGCTCCGCCTAGCGGCACACCGGCGGGTGGCCGGACGCAGCCTCGTTGCCCGCGGCGCGCGCACGCTCCTGCTCGCCGGCACCTCGGCACTCGCCTTCGCTCCCGCGGCCCGAGCCCAGCTCGCGACCGCGGGCGCGGGCGTGCTCATGAGCAACAGGCCGGCGCAGCCGGTGTTCGAGCTACACGGCGAGTCGCCCCCATTCTTCGAGGCGAGGGCCTACCTCACCCTCTCCTGGACGGACGACAGCTGGGCCCCGACCCTCATCACCGCGGCTGAACGGCCCCTGCTGCACGTCGGAAGTGCCTTCGCCGGCGCCGGCGCCGGCCTTCTGTGGCTCGAGGGGAACGATTACCGACCCTATCCAATGCTGGTGAGCACGAGCGTGATCCCGCTGCCTTTGCCCCGCACCTCGTTCGTGCTGATCGCCTCCACCCTGCCGTTCGAGAACTTCGACTGGTCCCTCGTCCTCAAGGTAGGCGTCACCGTGCTCTTCATCCGGTGAGGCACTGCCCTAGTCGAGGTTTTTCCGACTTGCGTCGATGCGTTTGCCAGGGAGGTTCGTTCAGGAGGACTCGTGTCGGCGCGCCGGAGGGGTCGAGGGAGTCCCTCCGGGCCGACCACCGCTCGGAGGTTGAATCGCATGAAACCGTTCACCGTCATCACGGTCGTCTTCCTCTCGCTGATCGCCTTCGGACATCTGATTCGCGTGCTGCTGGGCTGGAGCATCGTCGTGCAGGGGCTCGTGATCCCGATGTGGCCGAGCGTGCTGGTGTTCGTCCTGTTCGGTGGACTGGCGGTAATGCTGTGGCGGGAGGCGAATCGCGGCGCTTAGCGCGCTTCCCCGGCTGAGGCGAATCGAGGTTTTCCCGACTTGCGACGGCGGATCTGGGGGGTCATGGTTCTAGGATAGGAGGTGTGCGTCTCCAGCCCGCCTCCGAGGTACCGAACTATGCGCCCCGCGACGGCCGCACTTCAACTAGCCCAGGGGCCGGCCGGATTTCCGGCACAGCCTGACCCTTCCTTGTGCGCTTCCCGGCTCTCGAGAATCGGAATCACTACCGCGCTGCCCTCGGAAACCGGGGGCGCGGCCGCGTGCGCTCGGCGGACAGACGCGTCGCTGTCATCATAGATCGGAGTAAGAAAGGCTGCCAGCCGGCGAATCTTGGACGACCACGCCAGCTGACAGCCTACCGGACACATGAGCCGCAAGGGCCCACGTGTTTGGCCCAACCAAGGTAAGAATCACCGCCGTCGCGGCCAACTACGGTCCCTAGCGGGTCATTCGTCGGCCCACCCCAGGGAGGTCGCGATGCTCGGAATGCTGAAGCTCTTGTTCCTGGTAACGCTGATCGCCGTAATGGCGCTCAGCGTGCTGTTTGTCGCCCTCATCATCGTGTGCTCGTTCGTCGGGGCCGGGACGGAGGCCTGCCGCTGCCTGGGCCGCTGGCTTTCGTCCCGAACGGAGACTCCGAGCGGATAGTTCGGCGAGCCCGACACCGCATCCGCTGGCGGCGTCTTCGAAGACGCACTGCCCTAGAACCCGGCGAGATCCGCCAGCAGTTGCCGGGCGTGGCTGGCGGGCTTCACCTTGGCGTACACGATCTCGACCCGACCGTCGGGATCGATGACGAAGGTGCTGCGCAGGATGCCCTCGAACTCCCGGCCGTACATCTTCTTCCTGCCCCAGGCGCCGTAGCGCTCGGCAACGGCGTGATCGGTGTCCGCAAGCAGGGGAAAGTTGAGGCCGTACTTGTCGCGGAATCTCCGGTGAGAGGCCACGCCGTCCGGGCTGAGCCCGAGGATGACCGCGTCGCGCGACTCGAACTCCGGTAACGTGTCCCGGAAACCACACGCCTCCTTCGTGCACCCGCTGGTGTCATCCTTCGGATAGAAGTAGAGAATCACCCGTCGGCCCCGGTAGTCACGCAGGCGGACCGTCCCGCCGGAGTCCGACTCGAGCTCGAACTCCGGCGCCATTTCGCCAGCCTCGATCATCTTGGCTTCCTCCCGTCTTGTCTGCGGCTCCGTTCGACCTGCGGTCCATCTTGCACGCCAGCGGCTCGGCCCGACACTCTAGCTCCCATGCGGCGAGCAGCACACGTGGCGCCCGGCGGCCGAACGCCGGCTTTCCTAGGCGCCTGGCTCTTCATCCTGACGGCCTGCGCCAGCGGAGGCGGACACGGCATTCCGCCATCGGACGGCTCGGCCGAAACGGTGCGAGCGCAGCAGGAGCGCGGGGAGTCTCTGTACCGGGACCGGTGCGGGGCCTGCCACGAGCAGCCGGACGGCAGCGGGGAGCAACTCTCGCCGTACATCCTCGCCTCGTACTACAGCGCCCGCAACTTGCACGACTACATCGCCCTCGCGATGCCCCACGATGAGCCGGGGTCGCTAGGCGAGGAGGAATACTGGGCGGTCACCGCCTACCTGGTTGCGGACCGGGGAGTGGCACGGCTGGACGTCCCGCTCGCGGCGGAGGCCGCGGACTCAGTGCGTCTATCGATCGGCCGGCCGGAGTGAGAGCGGGCGGATTAGCCACCTCAAGCGCCCCGAGTACAGGGCATCGATGTTCACGCGCCACCTCCTTGTCGGTCGCGAGCGCAATCTACAGGTTCGGGGTGCGG
>CAZEBA010000061.1:0-12699 GCA_964510615.1 uncultured Gemmatimonadota bacterium | reverse complement strand
TTCGTGCGCCATGCGGATAGAATATCGTCGCATTCCGGCCGCCGCAGGCAGCGGACGAGGCGGAACTTTCGCGGCGTTCGCGTTTTCACATAAGCGCTGTCGGGCACCGGGATGGGCGTGCCCTGCGACCCGTTTCTCACCAGCCGCGGCTGGTGGCGGAGGACGCGTGCCGGAGACGCTCGAGTTTACCGAGGCAGTCGCCGAGGCGACCGACCCTATCTACGAGAAGGTCAAGCAGAGCATTCCCCGTTTCGAGTGGGAGCTCGCGGCCCCGCTCATCGCGGAGATCAACCGCCTCAAGAAGGACCGCAACGCCGTCATCCTCGGGCACAACTACATGGTGCCGGAGATCTTCCACGGCATCGCCGACTTCAGAGGAGATTCGCTAGGGCTGGCGCGGCAGGCCCGGGACACCGACGCCGAGGTCATCGTCTTCTGCGGCGTCCATTTCATGGCCGAGACGGCCAAGATCCTCAATCCCGGCCGGACCGTTCTCATCCCCGATCTCGACGCCGGCTGCTCTCTCTCCGAGAGCATCACGGTGGAGGATGTCCGCCTGCTGAAGGAGCGTTATCCAGGCGTTCCGGTCGTTACCTACATGAACACGCCTGCCGCGATCAAGGCCGAATCGGACATCTGCTGCACGTCGGCGAACGCCAGGGCCGTGGTGGAGTCCCTCGGCTCCGACGTCGTGATCTTCCTTCCCGACGAGTACCTGGCGAGGAACGTGGCGAAGGAGACCGACGTCCGGGTGATCACCTGGCACGGCACCTGTATGGTGCACGAGCGCTTCACCGTCGACGAGATCCGGGCCTACCGGGCGCAGTATCCCGGAATCGAGGTGATCGCCCATCCGGAGTGCTCGCCCGAGGTGTGCGAGGAGGCCGACTTCGTCGGCTCGACGAACGGGATGATCGGCTACCTGGACTCGGCGCGAGGCTCCCGCGTCATCATGGTCACCGAGTGCAGCATGTCGGACAACGTTCAGGAGGCGCACCCCGAGCTGGAGTTCATCAAGCCGTGCGCGATCTGCCCGCACATGAAGAAGATCACCCTGGAGAAGACGCTGGCGTCCCTGCGCGAATTGAAGTATCGGGTCGAGGTGCCGGCGGACGTCCGGGAGCGGGCACTCCGGGCTGTGGAGCGGATGCTGGAGGTCGGGCGCGGCTAGGGCGCTACGGCGGCTCGCGCCATGACCACCCCGGGAGGCTCCTAGCCTGACACGTCACCGCGGCCCGCTTTCGGGCCGGCCCTACCCCCCAAGCTCGACCGCACGTTCCCAGACTCGATCGAACATCGGCTCGGTCAGCTTGCCGGTGAACGTGTTCTGCTGGCTCGGGTGGTAGGAGCCGAGAAGCGTGAGGTCGGGGGAGAGGCGCAGCTCGACGGCGTGCCCGAATCTGGGTCGGGGCCGGGGGAGGGTGAATCCCCGGTCGCCCAGAGTCCGCAGCAGCTGATCGTACGCGAAGCCCCCCAGCGCCACGATCACTCGCACGGCGGGTAGCAGGTCCAGCTCGCACTCGAGGAACCGCCGGCAGGTTTCCCGCTCCTCGCTCGTTGGCCGATTGCCGGGCGGCGCGCACCGGACGACGGCCGTGACGTATGCACCGCTCAGGCGCAGGCCGTCGTCGCGCCGCGTAGATGAGGCCTGGTTGGCGAGCCCGGCCCGGTGCAGGGCGCGATACAGCCAGTCACCCGATCGGTCTCCGGTGAACATCCGGCCGGTGCGGTTGGCTCCGTGGGCGGCCGGCGCGAGACCCACGACCAGCAGCCAGGCCGCCGGGTCACCGAAGCCGGGAACCGGCCGGCCCCAGTATTCCTCGTCCGAGTACGCCGCCCGCTTGGTGCGCGCCACCTCCTCCCGCCACGAGACCAGTCGCTCGCAGCGCCGGCAGGCGATAACACCAGCTTCGAGGCGCCGCAAAGGCGCATCCGGACTCAGGAGCCGGCGCCCGGCTCGACGAGCTCGTCTATCAGATCCACGTCCGCGTTCTCCTTGGCGGCTGAGAGAACGACGGAGGTGTTCGTCCCTTCGATCCCGGGCAGCCCGAGCATGCGCTTGATCTCGTGGTTCATCTCCGTCTCGTTGCGGAAGCGGCCGATGACCAGGACATCGAACTCGCCGGTGATCTCGTACACGTGCGTGAGGACGCGATCGGCGGCCAGGGCCTCGACGATCTTCGGGAGGGCGTCGCCGCGCGCCTTGATCTTGGTTACGGCGATCAGACCGAAGCCGAGCTTGGCGTAGTCCACTACGGGCCGGAAGCCCACGATCACGCCGCGCTTCCGCAGATCGTCGAGACGCTTGCTCACGGTGCTGGTCGAGACCCCCAAGTCGGCCGCCAGCCGGCGCAGAGAGCGGCGACCGTCCTCCCGCAGCGCCCGAATCAGCCGCACGTCCAGGTCCCGGTAGGTCATCTCGGTCCTTCCTCATTGTGCGCGAGATCGCCTCGCTCCACTTTGGCCCCCGCCGGCGCGAGCAGCGCGGCCCGCGCGACCTCGGGCCCAGGTGACAGGAGAACGACAGAGTGACCTCTTCGCAACGGCGGCGGTCGACGGTACTCCTCGGCATCGGGCTGTGGCTCGCGTGGGCCGTTCCGGGCCTTGGCCAGGAGAGCGGCAAAAAGCCTGAGGGAACCGGGAAGCAGCAGCAGGATGGGATCCGCTGGTTTTCGGGTCCCGAGCCGTTCGCTCCCCTGATCGCAGATCCGCTCGAAACCCAGATCCGCGGCTCGATCGTGTCAGCGCGACTGGACCTGACGGGTCTCGAGGGAGCGGACTCCTCCACCGTAGACCTGCTCGAGCAGCGGAGTGCGCAGGCCGAGGTGGTCATCGGCTACCGCCAGAACGTCGTGCAGTTCCAGGAGGAGACCACCAGCCGGCCCGCCCTGGCCATCGCGTTCGAGGTCGGCGTGTTCTCGCGCTTCCTGCTGGAGACCTCGCAGAGGGACCTCATCAGTGCGGACTTCCGCGTAGGCCTCCCGTTCGAGATCGCCTGGTCCGGCTGGGAGGGACGCTTCGAGATCCTCCATATGAGCTCGCACTTCGGGGATGACCTCTTCGACCGGCTTGGCATCGCCAACGCGCAGGTGACGTTCGACGGCTTTCAGCTGCTCGCCGCCCGGCGACTGATACCACAGGTGCGGTTGTATGTCGGCGGGAACCTCAACTTTCACTCGAACCCCGGAGTGGAGGATCTCGCCCTCCAATGGGGAGTCGAATGGGACCGGAGCGAGGTCGAGCCGAAGGGCCACGTCTTTCCGCTCGTGGCCGCAGATTTTCGCATCACCGATGAGTCCGAGCGGGTAGCGGGCACGGCGCTGGCGGGCGCCACCTTTCGAATCTCGGACGTGCGCCTGCAGTTGGCTCTGCGAGGCCACTTCGGCCCGTCCGCGATCGGCAAGTTCCGGAACTTCGACGAGAGCTTCCTCGGCTTGGGGCTGAGGATCATCCCCTAGCCGACAGCTGGCCGTGAGCCAGACGACGCGGATGTGCTCGACCGGACCGCCCGGAGGTTGGGACCCTCGCGCGGGCGGCCCGGCCGGGAAGCGCGGTTCGAAAGCTGGAAGCGAGTCCGTCGGGCTCCGCCCGACGGATCGCCAGGATGCACCGGGGAAAGAGGGCGGCGTGAAGCCTGCTTGATCAGGCTTCCTTCTTCTCGAGCCAGACGGGCGTCTGCTCGCTCGCCTGAGCCTCATCGCCGGCGGCCTTTCCCTTCGCCCCGCCCTCCTCCTGCAGCTTGTCCATCACCTTGGTAACGGACCCGTCGCCCTTCCCACCTGCCGCTTCCAGGTCCTTCAGCTGAACCACCGCTTCGTGGCCCAGCAGCTCCTGCAGGGCATCGAGGGCCGTCTTCAGCTTCTCAGCGCGCTTGTAGCACCCCTGGATCTGACGCTCGGTCTCGGCCAGCTCGGTCTTCAAGGCCTCGTGGCTCGCCTCCAGCACGTCGACTCGCTCCGCCATCGGTGTTCCTCCCTCTGCTCGTTTCTCCGGTGTCTCGTCCGAACCGCTGATCTACTCCCGCTCAGACCCCCGGACAGGGATCGAGCGGCAGGTTGACCGGACGCAACGAGTAGTTGTGATCGTACATCGTGGCGCCCGTCGCCTGGAAATACTCCGACCAGAAGGCCTTCACCCGCTGGCCGGCGTCGGTATCGATTCTTCCCCCGATCACTACGAGGCAGGCTCCGTCCAGATCCGGCAATCGGCTGGCGGTCTTCCTGGACTCGACCCAGTCATCCGCCGGCATTCGCCGCAGGCCCTCCATCTCGATATCCGTGCCCGACTGCAACATGTCGGAGAACACGTAGACGACCGTCCGATAGTCGCGGAACGGTCGGATCTCGGCCGCTACATCGTGGAAGGTCGAGAGCAGGTCCGTCCCCATGATATCCTCCCGGCCTTCGACCTCGGTGAACGAGCGCAGATAGGCGTCGGCATCGCGCTCGAAGCGCGCCAGCGTCACCGAGTCCCGCGCCACGTCCATCCCCTCCCACTCCCGCTTGGGCACATCCTGGGACCACCTCTGGGGCGGCTCATCCAGGGAGAGCTGCAGCACCTGTACCGCGGCGATGCGGTCGCCATGGTGAAGCTCCCCGACTCTCTGGCGGGTAAGCTGCTGGGCGAGCTCCAACTGGTAGTCCGTAATGCTCGCCGACCGATCGTAGACGAATATCACCAGCTCCGGCGTTCGCGCCTCGTTCACCGAGGCATCCAGGGTCGGCTCCGTCCCGCAGGCCGCGAGCCACAGGCCGGCGGCCAGGACCGCAGCGATCCCGACCGGGCTGCCGCGGCGGCGGTGAATCCCTGTAGAGTGCATCACGCGAGTGCCTCCTCCGTGAACCGGCGGCGCACGCCTTCGAAGCGCTCCTTCAGCTCGCGCCGCTCCCGCTCGTAGTCCTCCGGATCCCGGGTCTCGGGATGCGGAATCTCCGCGTTCTCATCGATCTGCAGGCCGAGTCGCACACGCTTCGAGAAGGCCGGGATGGAACGCGGATCGAGATCGCGTGCCCTGCCGTTCTCCGACCGGTAGAGCACGATCACTGCCTCGAGTTGATGCACGACCCCGCGCCACTCTTTCAGCGGCTGCTCGGTGAGCAGGCTCTTCAGCTCCCGGATGTTGCGCACGAGATCGGCCAGCCCGCCGCTGACCCTGGCCGCCGACCCCTCGGCCGAGTCGATGTGCCGCTCCCGCTCGCTCTCGAACGGGCTTTCGTTGAAGACCTCCTGCCGTCGATCCCGCCGGTGGAAGTAGGCGGCCGAGATCGCGCACAGCACCAGCGTCATGTTCAGAAGCAGGATCGGGAAGCTCAGCCGGCTCATCGAGGACGCATACTCCCTCAGATGGGTCGCCGCGCCCTCCATGTCGTCGGCCCGGTTCGCCTGCTCGTTGGCGGCCAGCAGGTCGCCGTCCACGCGCAGCCAGCCGGCGTTCCTGCGTAGCTCCTCGACCACCGCCATGTCCTCCTGGAAGCGCTTCTCGCCCACCTCGCCGAGAGTCACCCGCGCCTCGTACAGAACGCCGATCACCAGCATCAACCCGAGTCCGGACAGGATCATCGGCACGATGCTCTCCATGGCCGTTCGCCCGGAGGTCGTTCGCTTCTGCTGGTCGCGATTGATGATCAGATCGCGCAGCGAGTGCCCGAAGAAGTGGGCCAGAACGCACAGGAAGGTGATCACGCCGGCGGCCAGCAAGGCCGCGTCCGGACGCAGAATCAGCTGGGCGAACACCCGCTCGGCGCCGGCGAGCCAGCCCATCGAGGTCTCCCCGATGAGCTGGATCTGCCGCTCCGTCAGCTCGTTTCGCGGCAACAGGGCGGAGAACACCGGCGCGTTGGCGAAGAACTCGACCACGCCGAGGAAGGAGATCGCGAGCAGGTACACCTTCGTCGGCAGGCCGCGCGTCCCTTCCTTCGCGGCCTCCAGCTCGCCGGCCACCTCCTGCCGGCTGATCGCGACCTTCGCCTTGAGCCGGCAGAGGTCGTTGGTGAAGCGCTCGAAGCGATCGATCTCGAGCGAGGCCGTGCCGAGCTGCTGGGAGATCTCCCGTTCCACGTCGGCCACCTGCTGGCTCAGGCGGCGGCGCTCCTGGGACTGCCAGCGCTGGAAGAACGCCTTGCACCGCTGCCGGAGCTCCAGCTCGGACTCGCTTCCGCGGGAGTTCTCCATCTCCGGCAGACCGGCGGCGGCATCCTCCCGCGCGACCCGCAGTGCGGCCTCGCGAAGCCTCTCGATGCCCCCCTGGAGCGGATCGTAGCCGATGGCGTCCAGCGATCCATGGCCGTTGGCCGACGGGCCCACGGGCTCGACGTCGGCGAGACCTCTGCCGCTCGCCCCGGTGGGCGCGGGCTCCGTCTCTTCGAGCCATCTCGGACGCTGGCCCTCGATTCTAGTCGACATGCGCCTCGCTCCCCTCGTGTCCTGGCTGCGGTGTGGTCGTGTCGAGGAAGTACGCCCCGCACGCGAGCTTCAGCATCTGCATGGAGAGCGACGGCTCGACCTCTAGGTACTGCGCCACATCGCATACCTGGTTGACGATGTCGCGCGGATGGCACGCCCTCGGAGAGATGCCGTGGTCGTAGTAGGTGTCGAAGAGGTAGTCGACCGCCCGCTTCGAGTACTCGACCCCGCGCGCCGCGCAGCAGCGCTCGAAGATCTCCTCGAACTGCTCCCGGTTCGGATCGCCGATGAGGACCTTGTACCGGATGCGGCGCAGGAACGCTTCCTCGACGAGCTCGGACGGATCCAGGTTCGTCGAGAAGATCAGCAGACACTCGAACGGAACCGGCAGCTTCGGCCCCATCGGCAGCGTGAGAAAGTCGACGTGCTTCTCGAGCGGCACCATCCAGCGGTTCAGGAGATCCCGCGGCCGCACCCGCTGGCGACCGAAGTCGTCGATGATGAACACGCCACCATTCGCCTTGACCTGCGGCGGGGCGCGGAACACACCGCTCTGGGCGTCGAACTGGAGCTCGAGCTGATCGAGCGTGAGCTCGCCGCCCACCATGACGACGGGCCGCTGCACCCTGAGAAAGCGCGGATCGTGTCCCTTGTCGGCCCGCAGCCAGCCATTCCCGCCCGCGGGCTCATCCCCCTCGAACACCGGGCGGTGATGCAGCGGATCGAAGATGGAGATGATCTGGCCCTCGACCTCGATCGAGAACGGAACGTAGATCGCCCCCCCCATCATGTTGGCGATCGCCTCGGCGATGGTGGTCTTGCCGTTGCCGGCGAAGCCGTAGAGGAAGAGGGACTTGCCCGAGTTCACGGCCGGGCCGAGGCTGTCCATCAGCTCCGGCGGCAGGACCATGTGGCGAAAGCCCTCGCGTACCATCGCCCGGGTGACCCGAACGTCCTGCACCTTCTGGCGATCCACCACCGCCCAGTACTGGCCGAGCGGGACCGGGGCCGGCCCCACGTAGCGACTCGACGGCAGGATCTCCCTTACGCGCGTGCGGCCTTCACCCGTCAGGTCGAAGACGTAACCGCGGCGTCCGACGCCCTGCGTCGACCGGACCTCGAGAAAGCGGCGCTGCTGCAAGTTCAGCAGCTCGTCATCGAGAATGTGGAAGGGGAGCCGGATGAACTCCTCCAGCTGGGCGCCCGTCCGCGCCCCCTGCTGGTTCAGCGTGCGCAGCAGCAGGTCGGAGAGGGATGCCGACGACAGGCCCGTCTCTTCCAGCGATTGAGGAACCGGGGGGGCGGCCTCAGGCCCTTCCCCGGAACGGGATGGCGCCCCACGTATAGCCGCGGGCTGAACCGTCCGCCGCACCCCGGTCGCCTCGTTCGTTTCGGTGATCTCGGCCGCTCGGGTCTCCGTGACCTCGGCCAGGCTCGTTGGTCTGTTCATCGTGCCGCCGTGAAGAGCTCGACGATATGGAAGACGGCGGGGCCGAGGATTACGACGAACATCGCCGGGAAGATGAACAGGACGAGCGGGAAGATCATCTTGATCGTCGTCTTCGCCGCCGCCTCCTCGGCCCGCTGCCTCCGTGCCGTCCGCAGGTTGTCGGCCTGGACCCTCAGCGCCTGCGCGATCGAGGTTCCGAACCGGTCCGTCTGAATGAGCATCGCCACCAGCTGGCGCAGATCCGTCACGTTCGTCCGGTCCCCCATGTTGCGTAGGGCCTCCTCGCGCGGGGCGCCGGCGCGGATCTCCAGGTTGACGATCTGGAGCTCCTCGCTCATGGGACCGCTCAGGCTCTCCATCTCCTCCGAGACGCGGGACAGGGCCTGGTTGAGGCCGAGACCCGCCTCGACGCAGATGACCATGAGGTCGAGGGTATCGGGCAGGGCCTTCTGCAGGCCCTTCTGCCGCTTGCGGATCCGCCGGGAGAGAATGAGCCGCGGCAGCAGCCAGCCGGCGGCCGCGGCCATCAACGGCCCGAGAATCACGCGGCTTCCGGCCACCCCGGCCAGCGGCCAGGTGACGAGGACGAAGGTGAACAGCCCAGCCGCCAGGAGCACCCGCATCCCGAGGAAGAGGTAGAGCGCGCTCGACTGGCGGTAGCCGGCCTGCAGCAGGCGGCCCCGCATGTCGCGCTCGTTCTTGATCTGCCCCATCCGCTTGCCCATCGCCTCGACGAGGGCGGAGAGGCGCTCCCGCTTCACCTGGCGGCGACGACGCTCCGCGAGATCGCGAGGGCGGCCCCCGGCCTGGAGCGAGGCGATCCTCCGGTCCACCGCGGCGGGCCGCGAGGGCGCGAAGTTCGCGACGGCGAGGATGAGCAGCGACACCGAGGCCGCCGACAGAATCATCACGAAGTAGATCATTCAGATATCGATGTCGATGATTTTGCGGATGGTCAGGTAGCCGAGGACCTGGAGGACGGCCGCCAACCCGAGCGCGAACCGGCCCATCGACTCCTCGAACATGACGCTCATGTATTCCGGGCTGATGGTGTAGATGATCACGCCCATGACGATCGGCAGAACGGCGAGCAGGTAGCCGGTCATGCGTCCCTGCGCCGTATAGACCTTGAGCTGCCTCCGAATCTTGAAGCGCTCGCGGATCGTGTAGGAGATGTTGTCGAGGATCTCGGCCAGGCTTCCCCCGGACTCCCGCTGAATCAGAACGGCTGTGACGAAGATCCGCGTGTCGACGAGCGGGATCCGGTCGGCCATCGCCATCAGCGAGTCCCGGAGCGGGAGGCCGAACTTCTGCTCCTCGAACACCTGCCGGAACTCGCTCGACACCGGATCGGGCAGCTCCTCGGCGATCACCTCGAGCCCGCTGTTGAGGGCGTGGCCGGCGCGGATCGACCGGCCGAGCAGGTCGATCGCCTCGGGAAAGCTCTTCTCGAACGCCTTGACCCGGCGCGTGCGACGCTTGCGGATGTACGCGTAGGGCAGGGCCGCGCCTCCGGCCGCCGCGACCAGCGGAAGGGGAGTGCCCGGCAGCAGGATCATCGTCGTGACGCCGAGCGCCGAGCCGATGCCGAAGGTCACGAGGAGGAACGTGCCCACGCTCCACGACATGTCGGCCTGCTCGAGCAGGTGCGCGATGTCGCGGCGCTGGGGCAGGATCGAGACGATCGCCTGCAGCCACTTCGGATCCTCGCCATCCGCTCCGCGCAGGAGTGCCAGCGAGACCTCGCGCGACTCGCCGAGCGTGCCCTCGGAAAGGTGCTTGATCTGCTCCGCGACGGCGCGGCGGCGCTTCCACTCCTGGATCGCCTCCCAGAGGAGGGCGATCGTGACGACCGCGAGCGAAACGGAGACGAAGCCGAGGATCGCCCCCGACCAGTTGCCTGACGGGCTCATGCGCCACCTCGCACGGCCGTCAGCCGCGGATCGACCTCCGAGAACAGGGTGCCGGCCAGGTCGACGCCGTACTGCTGCAGCCTGTCCGCGCACCGCGGCCGGATCCCGGTCGCCCGGAACCGGCCCAGGACGTTGCCTTCCTTGTCCATGCCCTCACGCTCGAAGACGAACAGGTCCTGCATGGTGATGACCTCGCCCTCCATGCCGACGATCTCCGAGATGTTGATGATCTTGCGGGTCCCGTCGGCCAGTCGGGCGAGCTGGACCACGATGTCGATCGCGCTGGCGATCTGCTGGCGCATCCCCTTCTCGGGAAGCCGCAGGCCGGCCATCGAGATCATCGTCTCCAGTCGGCTGAGGGCGTCGCGGGGGCTGTTGGAGTGCAGGGTCGTGAGCGATCCGTCGTGACCCGTGTTCATCGCCTGCAGCATGTCCACAGCCTCCGCTCCCCGGACCTCGCCGACGATGATGCGGTCGGGCCGCATGCGGAGGGAGTTGATCACCAGCTGCCGCTGCGGGACCTCCCCCATCCCCTCGATGTTGGGCGGCCGGGTCTCGAGCCGTACGACGTGCGGCTGCCTGAGCTGGAGCTCGGCCGAGTCCTCGATGGTGACGATCCTCTCTCGCGCCGGGATGAAGCCCGACAGCACGTTGAGGAAGGTCGTCTTACCGGAGCCGGTGCCGCCCGAGATGAGCACGTTGAGACGCGAAGTGACAACGCCCTTCATGAACTCGAGCATCGGCTCGGTCATGGTCTTGTTCCGGAGCATGTCCGCGTCGGAGAGCACGTCGCGCCGAAACTTCCGGATCGACAGGTGCGGGCCGTCGATCGCCAGCGGCGGGATGATCGCGTTCACGCGCGAGCCGTCCAGGAGCCGTGCATCCACCATCGGCGAGGAGTCATCGATCCGCCGGCCGACGGCCGACACGATGCGGTCGCTCACCTGCAGCAGGTGGCGGTCGTCCTTGAACCGGACGTCCGTCGTTTCCAGCTTGCCGTTCCGTTCGACGATGACCTGGCCGTGGGTGTTGACCAGGATGTCCGAGACGGTCGGGTCCTTGACCAGCGGCTCGAGGGGACCAAGGCCGAAGATCTCGTCCAGGACCTGGTCGACCAGCTCCTCGCGCTCGTGGAGGTTGAGGGGCAGCGTCTGCTCCGAGAGCAACCCACGGACGATCTTCTTGATCTCGAACACCACCGAGTCGCGGTCGAGTTCATCGATGTTGGAGAGGTTGAGACGCTCCAGGAGCTTGCGGTGCACCTGGGTCTTGACCTCCTGGAAGTGCGACTGGTCCTCGGGGGGCCGATAGTGCCGTTCCGGCGTGGCCGGCGGGGTCGCCGCCGGACGCTCCCATGGCAGCGACCCGACATCCAGCGCGCCAACGCGCGCGGCGTCGGACCGACCGGTCTCGTCATTCATGTGCGATCGCCTCCTGCTGGGACGCCACCACCGATGGCATCTTCACTCCCTTGAGCGGCATGGAGACCACGCTCTTGAACCAGCTCTTGGGAGCGTCTTTGAGGCTCTTGATGCCCGTCATCTCCGCACCCAGCGCGCGGACATCGCGCGCGAAGTCGGAGCCGCCGGTGAGGACGATCGGCTCGCCCGTGTTGGCGGAGAGGAGCACCGCCTCGTAGTCGTGTCGCAGCGTCCAAAAGACCTTCATGCCGAGCATGCTCTCCACCTCGGCGAGGGAGATCATGCCCTTCGACTCGTACCGGTTGACGATGAGCCGCATCCAGTCGGGGCCACGTCGCGGATCGAGGTTCTGCAGCAGCGGCAGGCAGCGCATCATGTTCCGCAGCGACGGCAGGTCGGCTGCGGTGAGCAGGAACATCTGGTCGGCCGCCTCGAACGCCGCGAGCGTGGTGGCGCCGAACGACTTCGGCGTGTCCACGATGACATAGTCGTAGTGGCGCTTCAGGAACTGGAGGATCTTTCGGATCTGGTCCTCGCTCACCAGCTCCACGTCCGCCGGCCGGATCGGAGCCGCCAGCACCTCGACCCCTGAGTCGTGCCGCTCGATGTACGATGCGAGCAGCCCCGAGTCGGCCCGGTGGAAGTTCCGGATCAGGTCCACCACGCTGAAGCGCGGCTCGATCCCGAGGTGGAGGGCGGTCTCGCCCAGCTCGAGGTCGAGGTCGAGGATCAGGGTGCGGTCTCGCGTCAGCCGGTTGATCTGGACCGCCAGGTTGACCGCCAGCGTCGTGGATCCGGAGCCGCCCTTGGGGCTGAACACCGCGATCATCCGCCCGGGCGCCCTCTCCTGCGGAGACGCCTTGCGGCCGGACCGGCGCCAGAGACGCTCGATCGCTTCGTTCAGCGCCTCGGCGTTGATCGGCTTGGGCAAGTACTCCGAGATCCCGGACTGCATCGCCTGCAGGAGCAGATCGTTCGGCAGCTCGGGACCGACGCCCACCAGCGTTCGCAGCTCTCCGGACTCGCTCAGGTACTGGGCGAACTTGAGCCCGATGTGTGGATCGTCCTCCAGATCGAGGAAGATGATCTCCGGGCTCATGACCTTGAGGTCGCTCAGCTCCTTGTCGGAGATCTCCATGAACGGAACGTCGATCTCGACCTCGAGCGAGATGAGGTCGGGCCGCGCCTGAAGGATCTCGTTGAGCGAGGCGCGAAACGCCCCGTCGCGCGAGATCAGCGCGCCGGCTACGGTCGATCCGTTCTTCGAGCTCTTGTTCGCCACGACTGCCCCTTAGCGCCAGAGGGTTCTTTCGTTGCCGCCGCCCGTCACTCGACGAGCTTCAGCACCGCTTGGGCCGCGCTCGTCGCGCATCAGGTTCCGGATTCGGCTCCGCAGCTTGCACATCTCACTGCCCCGCATTCTCTCGTCGTTCTCGCTTGTCGTTTACGGTTGGTTGTCCTGGTACTGGAGGCCCCAGGGTTGTTTCCAGTCGTACGGTTGTTCGTTCTGGAT
>CAZEBA010000060.1:9513-13171 GCA_964510615.1 uncultured Gemmatimonadota bacterium | reverse complement strand
TAATCCTCGCGGTAGACCCAGGCCAGGCTCAGGAAGTGGGGCAGCTGCCAGCAGAACAGGATCCCGAACAGGGCGAACGTCTCGGGACCGAGCGAGCCTCGGGCCGCGGTCCAGCCCCCCGCGATCGGCAGAGCCCCGGGAACGGCACCGACGAGGGTGTTGAGCCAGGTCACGCGCTTGAGCGGCGTGTAGGCAAGGTCGTAGATGGCCAGCGTCGCCGCCGCGAGGCCGGCGGTCGGCAGGTTCACCGCTAGCGCGAGGTAGGCGATCCCGGCGATCCCGGTCACAGCCGAGAACACGGCGGCTTCGCGCGGGCTCACCCGCCCGGTCGGGATCGGGCGCCCGCTCGTCCGGGCCATCCGCCCGTCAACCTCGCGCTCGAGCAGGTGGTTGAAGCCGTTCGTCCCCGCCGCGACGAGCGCCGTGCCGATGATCAGGTGGACCAGGACGGCGAGCCCGACCCCCGGCTGGAAGCCGAGGAAGAAGCCGGTGGCCGCCGACAGGAGGACGAAGCTCGTGATTCTGGGCTTGGTGAGCTCGAAGAAGTCGGCGGCTCGGAGGGCACCGGCCCGGGGCCGGGTGAGCGCACCCGCGCGCCCGTCGTACGTCTTCGCCGCCGACTCGGCGGCCGTTCGCAGCTCGTACGCCTCTACCGCCGACTCGGTCGCTTCCGCCCGGTTCACGTCAGCGGTACTCCTGCAGCACGAGCATCACGAGCAGGACGGCCAGCGGGAGCGGCGAGGCCGCCACCACCGCCACCCGCAGCGGCTCGAACCGGAGGTGCATGAAGTAGAGCGCGACCAGCAGCGCCTTCCACACCGCCATGAGCAGGAGGGCGATGACGACCCACGACTTCGGCAGGGCCGCGAACCAGACGACCGCCACTTCCGCCACCGTCAGCAGGGCGAGCCAGAGCCAGACCAGTATGTAGCGGGGATGGTCGTGCCCGCCTTCGCGGGTATCGGCGGTCGCGGCACCCGAGCTCTCGTGCAGGGTCTCCGTGCGTTCCAAGACAGCTCTCCCGTCAGATGAGGTAGACGATGGTAAACAGAATGATCCAAACGAGATCCACGAAGTGCCAGTATAGACCGAGAACCTCGAGCCCCCGGTACTTCCCGCCGTCGTAGCCCCCCCGGAACGCCTTGAGGGTCGCCCACGTCATGCAGACCACGCCGCAGAAGACGTGGAAGCCGTGGAAGCCGGTCATGGTGTAGAACGTGGACCCGTACTGGCCGGACCACGGGCCGAACCCGTGGTGCAGCAGCTGCCGGTACTCGTAGATCTGCACGCCCAGGAAGGTGGCGCCGATGAGCGCCGTCGCCAGCGTGAACAGTCGCGTCCCTCTCCGGTCCCCCATCTCGGCAGCAGCGAAGGCCTTCACCATCGTCACCGAGCTGCAGATCAGGATGAAGGTGTTCACGGCGGTGACCGGGATGTTCAGCACCTCTCCCGGCGCCGCCCAGCTGTCGGCCGCCCCGAAGCGGAGGATGATGTACGAGCCGATCAGGCCGGTGAAGAACATCACCTCGGAGCAGAGGAAGACCCACATCCCCACCTTCTGGGTGTAGACGCCGAGTCCTCGCTCGGCCTCCCGGCCTCCGTAGTACGGCATCGCGTGGGCGTCCATCACGTTCTCCTGCTCACATGGCTCATTCGTGACATTCGTGACCGCGGCCGTCCGCCGTCCTCTCCCGCCGCCGCAGCTCTACCTGTACAGCTGTACAGGTAGAGGGCGAGGGGCGTTGTGCATGCGCTGACCCGGCTCTTTCCAGGCATCAACAGAGTCTCAATGCCGCGCGGGGGACACGATGTCGGGCCGCTCGTTCTGCGCCAGCCAATCCTTGTCCGTGACCTCCGGGTGGCTGTACTCGTGCGGGCCGTGGTAGACGACCGGGGCCTGCTCCCAGTTGCCGTGCTTCGGCGGGGAGGGAGTCTGCCACTCCAGCGTCGTCGCGTTCCAGGGATTCGCCGGCGCCTTCTCCCCCCTCGCCATGCTCCAGAAGAAGTTGAAGGCGAACAGAGCGCCGCTGGCGAACAGAGCGAAGGCGCTCACCGTGATCAGAACATGGGTCCACTGCAGGTCGGCCGTGTGCGTGTAACCGGATGTGTCGTAGAGCCGGCGCATCATTCCGGCCAGTCCCTGCGTGTGCATCGGGAAGAAGGCGAGGTTGAAGAAGATGAACGTCAGCGCGAAATGGACCTTCCCCAGCCGGTCGTTCATCATCCGGCCGAACATCTTCGGGAACCAGTAGTAGATCGCCCCGAAGATGGCGAACAGCGCCCCGCCGAAGAGCACGTAGTGGATGTGCGCCACGATGAAGTAGGTGTCGTGGATGAAGATGTCGAACGGGGCCGACGCCATGAAGATCCCGCTCAACCCGCCGATCACGAACAGCATCACGAAGCCGACCGCGAACAGCATCGGCGTGTGGAAGTGGAGGTCCCCCCTCCACATCGTCCCCATCCAGTTGAACGTCTTGATCGCCGACGGCACCGCGATCACCAGCGTCGAAACCATGAAGCTCGTGCCGAGCATCGGGTTCATGCCGCTCTGGAACATGTGGTGGCCCCAGACGATGAATCCGAGAAAGGCGATCGCCACGATCGCGCCCACCATCGCCTTGTAGCCGAACACGGGCTTTCGCGAGCCGGCCGACAGGATCTCCGACACGAAGCCCATCGCCGGCAGGATGAGGATGTAGACCTCCGGGTGGCCGAAGAACCAGAACAGGTGCTGCCAGAGCAACGGCTGTCCCCCTTCTTCCGGCAGGAAGAACTTGGTGCCGATCGTCTGGTCGAAGAGCAGCATGATCAGCCCGCCTGACAGAACGGGCATCGCCAGCAGGCCGAGGATGGCGGTGACGAACAGGGCCCATACCGTGAGCGGCATCCGCGTCCAGGTCATCCCGGGCGCCCGCATGTTGATCACGGTCGTGATGTAGTTCGTCGAGCCGAGGATCGACGACAGGCCGAGGAGGACGAGGCTCACGATCCACATCTGTTGCCCGAGGGAGACGCCACTCAGGTCGGGGCGGGCGCTCAGCGGCGCGTAGGAGGTCCACCCCGCCCCGGCGGCCCCACCCTCGACCGCGAAGCTGGCCAGCGCGATGAGTCCCGCCGGGACCGCCGTCCAGAAGGAGAGCATGTTGAGGCGTGGGAACGCCATGTCGGGCGCGCCGATCTGGAGCGGGATCAGGTAGTTGGCGAACACGCCGACCAGCAGCAGCATGATCGCGAAAAAGACCATGATCGTCCCGTGCATGGTGACGAGCGAGATGTAAAACTCCGGGAGCATGATCCCGTCTGGCGCCATCGTCTCCGGGAAGAGTCCGCCGAACGGCATCGCCCGACCGGGCCAGGCGAGCTGCCAGCGCATCAGCATGGCCAGCGCTCCGCCAACGAGGAGGAAGAAGAGACTCAGGAAGAGGAACTGGATCCCGATCACCTTGTGGTCGGTCGCGAAGATGTACTTCCGGACGAAGGACATCTCGTGGTGCACCTCGACGACGGGGATTCCGGTCGGCTCGG
The DNA here is from genome assembly GCA_964510615.1 of uncultured Gemmatimonadota bacterium. Lineage (GTDB taxonomy): Bacteria > Gemmatimonadota > Gemmatimonadetes > Palauibacterales > Palauibacteraceae. Next base: position 9,643 of record CAZEBA010000060.1, on the reverse strand, counting down.
CTACGATCGTCGCCATCTCACCCTGCGCCTTTCTCTGGTCGCATCCTGGCCTCCGTGGCTTCCTAAATGCCCGTCCTGTGCTCGCGCGGGGTGGCCTCGCCTGCCTCGCTCTCCGCATCGCCCACGTCGC
>CAZEBA010000060.1:0-9413 GCA_964510615.1 uncultured Gemmatimonadota bacterium | reverse complement strand
GCTCGTCGCGCCGGTCCCGGCATCGGCGAGCCGGGCCTGTCCCAGCGGCGAGCGCGCGGCTATCTGCTCGCCGAGCCACGTCTCGTAGGCCTCCGGCTCGTGGATCACGACCCTGGCCCGCATGCGGTAGTGGCCGAGCCCGCACAGCTCCGCACATCCGATCTGGTAGTCGCCGGCCTTGGTCGCCTCGAACCAGACGGGGATGGTCATCCCGGGAACCGCGTCCTGCTTCACCCGCAGCTGCGGGATGAAGAAGGAGTGGAGCACGTCCTCCGATTCGAGCCAGACGAGGATGGGTCGGCCGGCCGGAAAGTGCAGCTGGTTGCGAACGGAGAAGTCATCGCTCGTGCCGAGCACTTCGTCCGGGCCGGCATAGGTGACGTTCCACTCGAACTGCTTGGCGGAGATGCCGATCTGGAGCGACTCCGCCGGAGCGGAGTTCCGGCCCTTGATCTGGGACCAGACTTCGGCGCTGTAGATGCCGAGCGCCACCATCGCCAGCGCCGGTACCGCCGTCCACAGCACTTCCAGCCTCTTGCTACCGTGCGTGTAGTGGGCGCGATGACCCTCCCGGCGCCGGTACTTGAACGCGAACCAGATGATCCCGGCCTCCACCAGCACGAAGGCGATGGCGGTCACGATGGTGATCACCCAGAAGACGGCGTCGATCTTGCCGCCGTACGTCGCGATGTTCTCGGGCAGCGACCAGTTCAAGGTTGTCTCCTCCGTTCGATTGGGGCCCCGCCCTGCGAAGCCCCCGACATGGAGCGCGGGGGCTCGCGGCCGCTCGTTCCGCTAGTCGCCGGCTGGTCGACGATCGGCCGTCACGCTGCCGTCCGCTCCGTGCCCGATGATCAGCGGATCGCCGAGCGGAACGACGTTGCCGGCCATGGCCGCGTTGTAGCTGAAGCTCACCTCGGCGGTGGCGCTCTCGCCCACGGTCACGTTCATCGACTGGGCGCCGTACGTCTCGTGCCAGGCCTCGACCACGTAGTCGCCCGGCGGGAGGTTCGGCAACGAGAAGGAACCGTCGGCCGCGCTCACCGCGAAGTAGGGATGGTCGAGCACGCCGATGTAGGCGTGCATCCAGCCGTGGACGTCGCATTTGACCGGGATCATCACCTCGGCCATCGAGAAGTCGCGCGTCGTCTCCATCCCCTGCTGCGGCTGGCTGATGTTGAAGCCCCGGTTGACGGTCGGCTGCGTGTTGATGTTGTGCAGGACCGCATCGCTGTTCCGGATCTCGAGCGGCTGGCCAACCTGCAGGCCGAGGATGTGCGGATGGTAGCGGCAGTTGTGCTGGTCGAGCACGACGGGCGCGGGCGGGGCCGGGAAGCTCATGCCCAGGCCCTCCTTCACGTACACGAATACGTTCGCCAGTCCCCCGCCGCTGACCAGCACACCCTCGGTCATCGGGCCTTCGCCGGAATAGGCGTCGGCGCACGTCGGCTCCTCCGCCATGTCGATCGGCTGCGCTGCCGGTGCCTCACCCTCGAACGCGATGACACCGGTAATCGCACCGGCCGTGGCGGGATCGACCACCGGCATCGCTGCCTCTTCGGCCGCACCCGCCGCGGCCTCTCCGCCCGCGCCGGCGTCGCCTCCTCCGCCGCAGGCCCATGCCAGGCCGACCGCGATGACCGCTGCCGACAGGCGAGTCTTCTCGAACATGCTGCTCCTCCTCTTCCTCGGTTTCCGGTTCCGCTCGTCCCGGCTCCGCCGGTGCTTCAACCTAGACTTGTTGGCTCTTGCGAGCCTGACGCACGGCCAGCCATCCCAGCCCTCCCGTCGCCAGGAAGGCGAGCAGGGGGGTGACGAAGACCGCGCGAGACGTCGGTGGCTCGAGGGCGATGAAGTACCAGCCGGAGACCGCACCGCGCGATCCCGTCTCTCCGTTGCTCCCGTCCCAGGCGAAGAAGGCGACCGGGATCGGCTCGCCCTCGGCGAACGAGGGCGCGTCCCCTTCTCCCGCCGCCAGCGGCCGGCGGAACACCACCCGCCAGCGGCCAGCCTCCCAGGCGGCACTCGCGGCCAGGCGAGCGCCAGAATCTATCGCCTCGGCCGTGCCGAGGCCCGTCGCCCGACCCTCGACCGCCCCGCGCCGGCTATGCCACAGCCAGAGGTATACCGGGCTTCCGGGCTCGCCCATGAGAAAGTAGGGACGGCCCCGGCCGCCGGAGGGGCTGGCCGGAAACTGCACCGCCAGCAGATCGGGCAGCGGCTCCGTCGGGATCGGCTCTTCGTCGGCGAACACGGTCGCGGCCACCTTCTCCTGCCACTCCTGCCAGGCCGGGTCCGGGCTGTCGGATGGGTCGTCCCACGAGATGCGGAGCGCGAGCTCGGCGCCGTCGTGTGCCGCCTGCGCCCATACGCCGTCCACCGTGGCGGCGAACTGGCGCGGCGCCTGGATGATCTGGCCCAGGAGCGGCAGGTAGAAGGCGGGGAGCTCGGACCAGGCCGGATCGGCCGCATCGCGCGGCAGGGTCTCGCGCCGCTCCGCCCGGATGACCTCGTGGACCTCGGGCCTCCTCTCCGGCCCGAGGCTGGCGACGTAGTGGGCGAGGTTCCAGAGGTCCTCCTCCGTCACGATGCCGGCCTCGAGCGCGTCCTGGTTGGAGGGCATCGGCGTGCCGTCCACTCCGGTGAGGAAGCGGGTGTGGATCGCGTCGGCGCCCATGCCGCCGTTGAACAGCCAGGGCTCGGTGAGGTCCGCGGCCCGGATCGGGAACTTCCTCCAGTCCTCCAGGGTCGGCGCGGAAGTCCCATCGCCCCTCCCCTGCTCGCCGTGACAGCGGGCGCACTCCAGCGTGGCGTAGACCTCCCGGCCGGCCGTCACCCGCTCGGCCCCGCCGCCCGGATCGGAAGAGCGCGGCAGCACCTCGGGAGTCTCCCGCTCGAAGAACGGAGAGAAGCTCTTGATGTAGGCGATGACGTCGCGCTTCTCCGCGTCGCTCAGGTTCGGCCAGTCCGGCATGGCGGTGTTCGGCAGGCCTCCACGTAGCACGCGCATCAGATCGTCGTCGGTCGGGAGCTGGCCGCTCGCGGTGGTGCGGATCTGGTAACGGGCCCCGACGAAGTCGCGGGGACGCGGAAGCATCCGGTCCGCCGCCGGGCCATCCCCGCGACCCTCGGCCCCGTGGCACTCGAGGCACCAGGCCCGATAGAGCGCCTCGCCGTTCGCCGCGTCCTGGGCTGCCGCCGGACGGGCCGGAGTCAGGAGGGTCGCCATCGCCGCCACCGCCGCGATCGCCGCCACCGCGCCCGCGACCCGCGCGGGCTTGTTCGGCGCGACACGCCGACGAAGACGATCCACCGGGACGCCGATACGGTCCATTCAGTGCCCCTCTCCGGCTTCGCCGGACTCCTCCCACGTACGGGGAGTGGAACCGGAGTGGTCGTAGATGTAGAGGATGACGGCCCAGATCTCGTCCGCCGTCAGGATGTCCTCCCAGGCGGGCATCGCCGAGTTCCACGGAGCGCCCTCCACCGGCAGCCCGCGCCCGCCCTTGGCGATCCGCCAGAAGACGTAGCTCTCGGTGAGCTGCGAGATCGTGCCGTTGTCGGTGAAGTCGGCCGGCACCGGATTCAGGGCGGACGCCGCGGGGCCCTCGCCGTCCAGTCGGTCTCCGTGACACGGCATGCAGTTCTGCACGTAGATCGTCGCTCCGGCCGCCAGCCCCTCCTCGAGCGTTCCTCCCCGGCGGAGCGGGTTCTCCAGTCCCGTCAGCCGCATCCGCTCGCCCCGGAAGGTGATCTCGTTCGGCGGCGCGGGGTGGATCGAGCGCAGCGAGGGAGGCGCCCCCACGTCGGCGCGGACGCGGCCGTAGGTGAACAGGGCGACCAGCAGCGGAAGGCCGACGAGCAGAACGGCCCGGATCGTACGCTTCCCGGGATCCACCAGCACCTGCCGGAGCGGCTCGCGGAACTCGCGCCACCGCTCCTGGTCCGCGCTCACGTACAGCAGGACCGCCACCAGCACCGTCACCATGTACTGGAAGACGACGCTGGACGGGACGGGCGCGCTGTGCATGCCGAGCGCCGGCAGCAGGTAGCCGATGCCGTACTTGAGCCCCAGATACGATCCCGCAATGAGGATCAGCGACCCCCAGAACGGGTGTCGGACGATCCGACCGACCCGGCCCATCACGGCTTCCCCGCCAGGAAGCCCACGAGCGCCTCCAGCTGCGCGGCCGAGAGCTGGTCGCCGAAGTTCGTCGGCATCGTGCCGGCCACCGCCTCGAACCCGACGGCCGTGTCGGCGTTGGGCTGCAGGATCGAGCGCCGGATGTATTCCGGCTCGAGACGGCCGGCCATCTCGTCCAGGCGAGGACCGAGGGCCACGCCCTCGTCCCCCAGCTGATGACAGGCGAGACAGAGGTTGCCCCGGATGATCTCGACCGGATCCGAGACGGTCGCGTCGATCGCCGGCCCGGATGCTCCCGCCCCGGCGCCCCCCGCCCCACCGGCCATCGCGCCTCCCGGCCCGGCTGCCTCGGCCGGGATGTCGGCCGCCGTCACCGTCACCTCACCTCCCTGGCTCTCGAGGTAGGCCACCAGAGACCAGATCTGCGCCTCGGAGAGGGTGCGGCGCAGGTCGGGCATGATCGGCTGGAATCCCTCGACCACGTAGGCGCCCGGCTCGGTAAGCGACTCGTACAGATACTCCTTGCACCCGAGGCCTTCCCGGCGCGTCGCGCAGCGGGTGCCTACGACGCCGATCAGGTCCGGTGCCCGTGTTCCGAGCCCGTGGCACGCCGTGCACCCGCCTGCCCCGGCGAACAACCCCTCGCCGATCGCCGCCAGCTCCGCCGGCGTGACATCGGCCCCGATCGCCGTCTCCTCCGGCACTTCGGACTGCACCTGCGGAATCATGTTGGCGACCGCCGTATAGACCGACAGGGTGCCGAGCACGACGAACAGGATGGCGAGGTTGGTGCGCAGCATCGCCCTACCCCACCCGCCCCGTGTCCCGGGCCGGGAGCGCTCCGGCCGAGATGTCGGGGATCGGCCCGGCAAGCTCCTTCGCGGCCGGCGCGGCCGGCCGCTCCGCCAGTCCGCCGAGCCAGAAGATGAAGGCGACGAGGCCGAAGAAGATCAGCACGCAGGCGCTGATCATGGTGGCCGCCGGGCCGAGCGCGGGCGTGACCGCCTGCGGGCTGTTGTCCCGGATGACCTCGAACACGTGCCAGTGCTGGCGGATGCCGCTGCGGGCGAAGCCCATGAGCCCCATGAGCCAGGTGAAGGTGACCGCCAGGATGAACAGCGCGTACTGGGACCTCGCGGGCATCTGCCCCCAGCGAATCGCGCCCCTCGATGTGGCTCCCCGCATCAAGGCCACATCCAGCGTGATGACGAAGAGGATGCAGGCGAGCACGGCCAGCACCTGGTAGACGCTGAAACCGATCCGCACGATCGCGGTGACGAAGTAGCCGTAGATCCCGTAGAAGAGCACGATCCCGGCCGAGACGGCGAAGGCGATCCCCTGCAGCATCGTGCCGGTCCTCGCCCAACCGACCACCGGCTGCTTGTTGGCCCGCCGGTATAGCAGAAAGGAGAGGAAGGTGGTGAGGATCATCAGGTTCACGGCCGTGTTCTTGGCGCTCATCACGCCGAGCACCCCGAGAAACGGATGGTGCGTGCCGCCCATCGCCGCGATCTCGCGCCTGTTGGCGATCATCGTGTGCGGAGTCGCCCAGACGATCGTGCCGATCACCAGCACGACGAGCATCCACTTGATGTAGGGCGTGAAGCGCTCCGCGCCCGGGATGCGGCCCATGCCGACCCAGAGGTAGTAGTTGCCCGTCAGGAACAGCACGCCGATGAGGAACGCCTGGATGATCCAGAGCCAGCTCATGAAGCCGCCCATCATCGTGATCCCCATCTGCTGGTTGAACTCGTAGATCTCGCGGCCGAGCCAGTAGCCGGCGAAGGGAAGCACGATCAGCGCGCCGATGGCGATGAAGTTTCCGACGTATCCCATCCAGTCGTAGTGGGCGCGCTCCTCGTCGGTGCGCGCGGCGAGGAAGCGGTAGGCGGCGTAGGCGCCCACCACGGCGCCGCCGAACACCACGTTGGCGATCAGGCGGTGGATGTTGATCGGCATCCAGGTGGCGTTCGCGATCGCGCTCCAGAGCCGGACCGCCTGCGGCGCCGGGTCCGCCGCCAGCTCGGCGGGCGGGCTCATCATGAAGGTGAGCCAGCTGTTGGCGATGAACATGACGATCGTACCCCAGACGTTCAGGGCCACGCCGAGCCCGAGATGGAACCGCTTGGAGAGGCCGGCCCGCCAGCGGTCCCAGCCGTAGTAGTAGAGGTAGAGGGTGAAGGATTCGAGGAAGAACAGACCGGCGTAGAGCCACATCGACGGCGCGAAGATCGCGGTCAGGTAGGCCCAGAAGCGGGGGTAGAGCGTGGCCAGGGCGAAGACGAGCAGCGCGCCCCAGATCGCGGTGGCGCTGTAGGCGACGACCAGCAGCCGCGTGAACTCCTTGGCCAGCTTGTCGTAGCGGGCGTCCCCGCCGTAGATGGCGATCCCCTCCACCACCACCGCGAACATCGGCACGCCGAGCACGAAGGCGGCGAACATCAGGTGTACCTGGGCCGCGATCCAGACGGCTCCGCGGGCGCCGATCACGGGGAAGTTCCCGTACTCGGGCACCAGGCCGGCCTCCTGTGCGAGGCCCGGCTCGACGGCCAGCAGGAGAAGGCCGGCCGCCGCAGCCGCCGCGGTGGCCAGGGGAGCCGGGCCGCGGAACCAGCGTCGGGCGCTCACGGCCCGCCTCCGCTCACGCCGGCCTCGGCTCACGGCCCGCCTCCGCACATGCCCGCCTCCATGCCCGCCTCCGCTCACTACCTCCCTCCGAGGAAGAACGGCCGGCGCTTCGAGAAGTCCACCGGCATCTCGTCGCGCACGCGGGCCATGAGGTCGACGGTGACCACCGACTCCCCGGACCGGCGCGCGAACTCCTCCAGCCTCCGGGCGACCACGCCGCGCACGAAGGAGGGGATCCGCTCCAGCCGGGCCTCCGCCTCGGGCGTCCAGCGCAGTTCCCGGCAGGTCGCCGTCCCGTAGGCGGCGGCGCGCGGCAGGACCGGCTCGACCTGGCCGGACGGCTCGTAGGCGCAGGAGGCGTCCTCCGCCATCGGGTCGCCCGTGTCGGCGTACGCCCGTGCCCGGCAGCCGCCGCAGATCAGCCGATACTCGCAACGTCCGCACTTCCCGCCGGGCCGGCCCGAGCGGATCTGCGCGAACAGGGCGGACTCCTGCCACACGGTCGCAAAGCTCTCCCGGCGGAGGTCGCCGGCTACCTGCGGCAGGTAGGGGCACGGGGTCAGCTTCCCCTCGGGGGTGATCCGGCAGTACTGGACGCCGCACGGACAGCGGGTGGCATAGTTCAGGAGCGGCGATTCCGGATCGGCCTCGAAGACGTGCCGCATGATCTGCGGCTGGCACTTCGAGCGGACCATCATCACGCCCCGGTACCGACGCTGGAGCTCCACCAGCTCGCTCAGCACCTCCTCGTTCTCCGCCGGTGACAGGCCGCGCATCCGCTCCCCCCGGCCGGTGGCGACCAGGAAGTAGAGGTTGAAGCAGACCGCGCCGGCGGAGGCAGCCCATGCCGCCAGCGCGCCGATCTCGTACCGGTTGGCACGGGTGAGCGTCGTCTGCACCACGAAGTCGAGCCGGGCACGTCCCAGCCGCTCCACGGCCGCCAGCGTCTCCTGCAGCGCCGCCTGTCCGTGCCGGAAGCGGTCGTGGTACTCGGGCCTCAGCGAGTCGACGCTGATCGCCACGCCGCGGACGCCGGCCGACCGAAGCGACGCGACGCGCTCCCGCGTCAGTCCGGTGCCGTTCGTGCCCACGACGACGGTGGCGCCCCCGTCGGCGCAATGTCGGGCGATCGGCTCCAGATCATCCCGGGCGAGCGGCTCGCCGCCGGAGAGCACGAACATCGGCGCCGGGCTCAGCTCGAGGATCTCATCGGCGATCCGGAAGCACTCCGCCGTACCCAGCTCCTGCTCTCCGGTGTGCCAGGAGCCGGCCGAGATGTAGCAGTGGGCGCACGCCAGGTTGCAGCGGCGGGTGAGGTTCCAGGCGACCACGTGCGGTACCGCCTCCGGGCCGGGCGACGCTTGCACGGGAGAGACGCGGTCCCGGACCGCGGAGAGAGGAACCCAGTCCTCGGCCGGCGCGACGACGCCGGGGGAGAGCGAGGAGGCTCCTGGCACTTCGGTCAACGACGTGACTCCTCCTCGGCGTCCGACTCCTCTGCGGCGCGCGACTCCTCCGCAGCGAGGAGGGTCTCGATCGCCCGCTTCGCCTCCTCGGGGGTCGTCGTCTTGAAGTCCACCGGGCACTCCGACATCTGCCGCTCGACGTCCCGGATCGGACACCGGGTGACGCCGGACGCCTTCGCCTCCTCGATGAACCGGCGCATCTCGTCGCTCACGCCGTCCAGCCCCGCCGCCTCGGCCTTCACCTGCTTGGCCTTGAGCTCGTTGAACATCACGAGCATCGTGTCCAGGTCGAACTCGTCGGCCTCGATCATCGCCTGCTTGTTCTCGTCCATCACGGGGGTCGTCACCCGCCAGAGGCCGGCGCCGCGAGCGAAGCGCTCGACCGTGTTGCGCGCCAGCGGGCGGGCGATCAGCGGCACGAGCCTCAGCCTCGCGAACGCCTCGTGCGTCCAGACGATCGGATCCGCGCCCGTCCGCTCCCGGAGGCTGACCTGGCCGGTCACCGGGCAGCGGGCTTCGACCGGAAGCGGCTCCGCCAGCTCCTCGGCGTCGCTGGTGGCCACCACGGTCCTCTCCATCGCCTCCTCCGCCTTGACCTCGGCGAGGGCCAGCTCCTCTGCATCGCCGATGCCCATGATCAGCTGCATGTGCGTCGGGAGCAGCTTCTGGATCGCCTGATCGAGCCAGGGGTTGGTCACGGTGGGCAGGTGCGGCGGCTCGTACTCCGCGTGCTCGAGCACGTACTCCTCCACGGCCTTGCGCGCGATGCCGAGTGCGAACGGCGGGACGCGCAGGATCCGGACCTCGGCCTCGGGCGCCCACTCCAGCCCCTGCTGTCCATCCTCCTCGATCCAGGGAATCTGCTCCGGCCGCACTTCGGTGGTGCCGATGAGCAGGACGTTGCAGGGGGCGATCCGAAGCAGGTTCTCCGCCTGGCTGCCCATCTCGGTTCCCTCGATCCGGTGGGCGCCGTGGCGTGCCAGGATGAGCAGGGTCGGGTCCACCTCCTCCGCCCACTGCAGGATGACCTGGAACGGCTTTCCGATCAGGATCTGGGTGTCGACCTCGACCTCGGGGAACTCGTCGGCCATCACCCGGGCCCGCTTGATGTTGGCCTGGGAGAGCTGGAGCAGTCCCTTGTCGATGATGTTGTTGTGGAGCTCCTCCTGCTCCTC
>CAZEBA010000059.1:4689-13214 GCA_964510615.1 uncultured Gemmatimonadota bacterium | reverse complement strand
GCGACACGAACGTCCGCGAGGTCGTACGACTCCGGGCTGCCTTCGGCCAGGGCCAAGCGGGCTCGTGTCGATCCCGGCTCGTCCACGAGGCGGGCACGGTGGCTGCCCGGCACCGAGGTCGCGCTGAGGTAGCTCCAGGCCTGGATGAGAACGGACAGCGCCAGCGCCGCCGCCAGGCCGATTCCGATGCGATGCCAGAGGGACCCGCGGTCCCGCGCCCATCTTGCCATCGACTCCTCCGCTCGAGACGATGCGATCCCCGCTCGTGACCACGCCTCATGGGAATGACCGGCTTCGGGCGCCGAGGGTCACATCGACGAAAGCTTTGACGCGGGTGGGGAGATCCACGGATCTTTTCTCCTGCCTGCCGGGCCCGGCCGCGTCGGTGGAAGAGCCGCCGACCTCTTTCGGGCCCGGGGACCGCTACCGCCAGACCAGAGACGGGAGAAGAAACGGTGGATCACGCCGTTGCCCTGGTGCAGGCGTACCTGCACATCAACGGATACTTCACCGTGACCGAGTACCCGGTTCTCCAGGCGCTGCGAGAGGGCGGGTACAAGACCGCCACCGACATCGACCTGTTGGCGTTGCGACTTCCGCGCGTCGCCGGACGGCAGGGAGGCAGCGACGCCGGGAACCACGAGCGGTTCGAAGCCGATCCGCTGCTGGGGACGCAGGAACAGCGACCGGAGCTGCTCATCGTGGAGGTGAAGGAGGGCCGGGCGGAGCTGAACCCCGGGGGACGCGATCCGGCCGTTCTCGAGGCCGTTCTGACACGCTGGGGCTTCTGTAGACGCGACGACCTTCCAGGGGTGGTAGCTCGCCTCCGCAAGCAGGGTCGCGCTGATATTCGCTCCGGGCCCCGAGTCCGCGTGCTCGCCTTCGGATCCGTCATCGATCCGCGCCGGGTGCGCGGTTTCCAGGCGATCTCGCTCGCGCACGTTATCTCCTACCTGCGCAGGTACATCGAGGACCACTGGGAGTACCTGCGTCACGCGCAGATGAGGCAGCCGGCGCTCGGCCTGCTGGCGCTGCTCCAGCAGGCGGGCGAGGAGGAAGTGTGCGAGGAGGAAGTGGGTGACGAGGAGGCGGGCGAGGAGCTGGCGGAGGAGGAGCAGCCTCGAGGTCGCTCCTGACGCCCGCGGCTCAGGCCAAGTGCGATCCCGTTCCCGGTGGAGCCTGAAAGAAGAAGCGGGGGACGGGGGTCCGGAACACCGACCCGTCCCGCCGGCGGAAGTGATAGAACCCATCCATGTGGCCCATCGGCCCGCGCAGCACGCAGAAGCTGTTGTACTCGTGCCGCGCACCCGGCTCAAGCCACGGAGTCTCCCCCACCACACCCTCGCCCTGCACCTCGTGGTCTCCGCCGATCGGGTCGTGGATGCGCCAGTGACGCCACAGGAGCTGCGCGGCCTCCTCCCCGATGTTCTGGATTCGGATATGGTAGACGAAGACGTACCTCCAGCTGCGTGGATCGGACTGGTGATCGGCGTACTGCGTCCGGACCGTGATCCGCATCTGGTCGGTCTCGATGGCGGGACCGGTCTCGATGCCACCCGACGGATCGGGGGCCTCCGTCTCCTGGTCGGGGACGAAGAAACCGTTTCCGGCCCCGTTGCCGTTCTTCCCGGCGTGATTCCCCGTGCTCACGAGTCCGAGTCCCGTGCGGCCGGGTTCGCGCCGGCGGCGAGCGCGGTGCCACGCTCCGCCCGCTCCCGCTCGGCCGCTTCGACAGCGGCCGCCAGCGACTCGACGTACGGCGAGCGGTGGATCCCCTGCTCGGTGATGATGCCAGCCACCAGCTGGTTGGGCGTCACATCGAACGCCGGGCTCCAGACCGTCGCATCGGCCGGAGCGGTGAGCCTTCCGAACCCCTGGCGGATCTCGTCGGCGCTTCGTTGCTCGATCGGGATGTCGGCTCCGGTCGGTGTGCCGAGATCGATGGTCGAGGTCGGGGCCAGCACGTAGAACGGGACGCCGTGGTGGTGGGCCAGCACGGCCAGGCCGTAGGTGCCGATCTTGTTGGCGACGTCGCCATTGGCGGCGATCCGGTCCGAGCCCACGAAGACGATGTCCGGCGGGTCGCTGGCGAACAGCGCCGCGGCCATGTTGTCGGCGATCACGGTCACCTCGACCCCGGCCTCGCCCAGCTCCCATGCCGTGATCCGGCTGCCCTGCAGCAGCGGCCTCGTCTCGTCGGCGAAGACGCGGATCCGGAGGCCGCGCTCGGTGGCGACGTAGACCGGAGCCAGCGCTGTCCCGATCCCGCCCGTCGCCAACGCGCCGGCGTTGCAGTGCGTGATCACGCGGCTGCCGTCGCGGAGCAGCTCGGCGGCGTGCTCCCCGATCCGGCGGCACATCGCCCGGTCTTCCTCGAGGATCTCGTCCGCCTCGGCCTGGATGCGGTCGGCCAGTTCGGTGGCGGTGAGCTCGTCGGGAGGGCCTGCCACGGGCGCACGTGTGGCCGGGGTCGCCGCCTCGCCGCCCGGCTCGCCGGCCAACCCGGCTACGCGCCGCAGCCGCTCGATCGCCCACACCAGGTTGACGGCGGTGGGCCGCGCCTGCTCGAGCCGGCTGCACCACTCGCGCAGCCGCTCTCGGAGCTCGTCGGCGGTGAGCTGCCTGGCCGCGGCTTGGCCACCCGAGGCCGCGTGGTGAGCGGATTCGGCCGCGCCGACCGCTCTCCTCGCCAGAGCGCCGATCCCCATCGCGGCGGTGATCCCGATCAGCGGTGCACCGCGGACCCGCAGGCTCTGGATCGCCTCCTCGACCTCCTCCACGGTGCGCAGCTCTTTCTCGAGCCGGCGGGCCGGAAGCTCCGTCTGGTCGAGGATCACGATCGCGTCGCGCGCCTCCGACCAGCGGATCTGTTCGGGTGGTGTGTAGGTCTTGTTGCGCATTGCTCCCATCGGGGCCCGCTCGACAGGCCTGCGGTCGGAATCGGCCTTCAGTCCGGCCAGGGTCGGCAGCTGATCGCGACGGCCTGGCTCTGGCCTCACCGGGCGGACAAGATCGCCCCGACCGGCGGTTCGGGCAAAGCCCTACCGGGACGGGCTGCGCCAGCTCGGTCGCCGGCTGCTATGCCGGGGTCCTGAAACCGCTCGCTCTTGCTTTCTCGTAGTCAATCCTGGAGGGTGCGGATGGTGCGCGCGGGGCTCTCCCGGCACGCCGTCCCGGCCGGCTCGCCCGGCGGCAACACGAATCGAGGAGACTCAGATGGGCATCATCTCCTGGCTGATCTTCGGCCTCATCGTCGGCGCGCTCGCGAAGTGGATCATGCCGGGCAAGGATCCCGGCGGAATCTTCATCACGACGCTCCTGGGCATCGCCGGCGCGATGGTGGGGGGGTTCCTGGCGTCGTTCATCGGCATCGGGAGCGTGAGCGGCTTCAACCTCGGCAGCCTCATCATCGCCGTCGCCGGCGCCCTGCTCCTCCTCTGGGCCTACAAGAAGTTCAAGCGCTAGTGCTGCTGCGGGCCGGCGTCCGCATCTCGCGGCCCGACCTGTCGGAAAAGGAGGTGTGGGAGCGGGCGTGCGAACTGGTCGGCGGTGACCGACGGTGCGCCGACACCGCAATCCGTTCCGTCAACCCCGTTTCATCACACTAGGCAGGCCATAGGGCGGGCCCTGGGTTCGCCGCCGAAGCCGGGCAGGTTCCGGCGGCGGTCCCAGCCAGTCGCGCGGCGCGTTGAACGGCGCGCCGCCGGCCTGTATCTACTAGAAGCAGCCGGCTCCTTCGGCAACGTCCTGCGGGCCGAGGCGGGGCGGGCCCTCGGCGACCCCAAGATCGAAGGGAACGCGCTCACCAGCCAGCGCCTCGTCGAACTGTTGGGCAGCTGCCTCGCCAGCGGAGGACGCATCGGAGCAGGCAGCCAGCCTTCCTGTACGCCGGCGCGTGGGAGGGGACGGTAACGGAAATCTGGGACCAGTCCGGTCCTCGACTTCTCCCCGATCGCGGGACCGACCTGGATCTCGAGCATCGCAGCGCGTTCTCCTCGCAACGGGCTCTCGGCTGCCCTATGTACCCCGTGAAGATCGCTGTCTACTCGCAGGCGGCAGTCGGTGCTCGGGCAGGGACGTTCGACTACGGTTTGGGGGGTGACCTCCTCTACCCGTGCGGCGGAGACTTGCTGGCCGAGGACGTCAGCGGCGAAAGGTACCTCTTCCATGAAGCTCTTACCTACGGAATCGGTTGCGTCAACAACGGCAGCGTCGATCTGACTCGAAAGGCCGCTCTCGACAGCGTGTACTACGAGTCGTACGGGCCGCGCGGCTTTCTGGGCGCTAGCGCCGATCTGAGCCGAAAGGAAGAGTCGGCAGCGCTCTTCCGACGTCGCGATCGTCTCCGGTAGGGCAGTCCTGTAACCCCACGCCCCTTGCCGTCGTCTACCGCACAGGTGGGTGTGCCTAGGGGCTGAGCGCGCGGTCGCTGAAGACAACCTCCCCGCTCAAGGGACGCGGCCCGCGCCAGCCCCTCTTGCTTGCCGTATCCGGGCTGTGTCACCCCTCGTCCCTATGCCACATATCTTACCCTCATGACGCCGACTCCCTACACCGGGCTCTCGGCGACCTCGTACGATCTCTGGTTCGGCGGCGAGGCGTTCGAGGACGCCGAGTTCTTCCGCGCCGCGATCCGGGACGGAGGCGAGCCCGCGCTCGAGGTAGGCTGCGGCACCGGCCGTCTTCTGATCCCGTTCGCGGTCGAGGGTCTGGATGTGGAGGGTCTGGATTCATCCGAAGCAATGCTGGAGATCTCCCGGAGGAAAGCCGACGACGCCGGCGTGCAGCTCCGTCTGCATCTGGCGGCGATGGAGGACTTCGCCCTCGAGCGCCGCTTCCGGACGATCTTCGTGCCATTCGGATCGTTCATGCTTCTGAACGATCTCGTGAAGGCCCGGGCCGCGCTCCGATGCTTCCGCGCGCACCTGGAGACCGGCGGCCGCGCGCTCATTCCCCTTCACCTGCCGTGGCGTCACGATATCGGCGTCGAGCCAGCCACGCCGGGCGAGTGGCGCCTGCGTCGCGTGACCGCCCGGCCGGAGGATGACGCGGTTGTGCGCTGCTACGAGAACCCGAGCTTCGACTTCCGCCGGCAGCGGCAGGAGGTGCGGCTCCGCTTCGAAGTCGTGCGGGCGGGGGAGGTGATCGCCGCGGAGGAGAGCGTCCAGCGCCTGCGCTGGTACACCCAGGAGGAGTTCACCACGCTGCTGCGCGAAGCCGGCTTCCGGGCGATCTCGGTGTTCGAGTCCTACTCGTGGGAACCCGCCGACGCGGATTCCGCAAGCTACTTGTTTTCTGCATCTTAGCGTAGTCTATTTGATGCCATGTCGATGTGGAACAAGTCTCCGAGGATCACCGCCTCCGCCTGGGGCCGAATCGAGGTAGCCGGCGGCCTGGGTCCGTTCAAGGATGCCAAGCTCTATCCGGGCGGAGCCCGGGAGTGGGACTGGCGCGAGACCGGAACGCGGCACTCCCCAGGCGTCCAGCCGGCGGACGTCGAGGAGCTCGTGAAGCACGGTGCGACGAGGATCGTGCTGTCGCTCGGGGTCTGGAAGCGGCTCGGAGTCTGTGACGAGACGAAGCGGTTTCTGGAGGAGAGCGGAGTACGGTTCGAGCTGTTGCCGACGGCGCGCGCGATCGAACGCTACAACGAGCTGGCCGAGACGGAGTCGGTCGGCGCCTTGATTCACTCCACCTGCTAGGGCCTTCCTCATCCGTTCGTCATCGTCTTCTTCTTCTTCTTGCTTCCTCTTCTGCCTTCGCTCTTTCTACCTGTACAGGTGGACAGGTAGAACGAAGCAAGGGCATGTGAGGCGGGGGCCGCGGCGTCAGGCCCGGTCGAACAACCCCAGCTGGCTGCCCAGCGAAGGAGGCCGGAAGTGGGCCGTGGACAGGGGGGGCGAGCTGGTGGCGAGTCCGAGACGGGTGCAGCTGATCTCGAACATCCGGCCTACCTGGTCGGCGAACGGGCCCTCGCCCCGTTGCCGGCGGCCGAAGCGAGAGTCGTAGAGCTTCCCGCCGCCCAGATCCCGGAGGCGGTTGAGGACCTTGTCTTTCCGGTCGGGGAAGTGCCGCTCCAGCCAGGCTTCGAACAGCGGACCGACGGCCCCGGGCAGGCGAAGCATGATGAATGCGGCCCGCGTGGCGCCGGCCTCTGAGGCCGCCGCCAGGATCTCCGGCATCTCATGGTCGGTGAGGCCCGGGATGACCGGGGCGACCATGACCCCGGCCGGAATCCCCGCCGACGCGAGCTTCCGGATCGCATCGAGCCGGCGCTCGGGCGTCGACGTGCGCGGCTCCATGATCCGCTGGAGATCACGGTTCAGGGTTGTCACCGAGAGGCTGGCCGCGATCGTACCGGACCGGTGCATCTCGGTGAAGAGGTCCAGATCGCGCGTCACAAGGTGGTTCTTCGTCACGATCCCGGTCGGGTTTCGGGCTTCGAGCAGCACCTCGAGGCAGCGGCGCGTGATCCGCAGTCTGCGTTCGATCGGCTGGTAGGGGTCTGTCACGCCGCTCAGCGCGAGCAGCTGCGGCCTCCAGCGCCTCGACGAGAGCTCCTGGCGGAGCAGCTCCGGCGCGTCCTCTTTGACCAGGATCTTCGTCTCGAAGTCGAGCCCTGCCGACAAGCCGAGGTACTCGTGCGTCGGGCGAGAGAAGCAGTAGAGGCACCCATGCTCGCAGCCTCGGTACGGATTCAGGCTCGCGTTGAACCCGACGTCCGGGCTGTCGTTGTAGGCGATGATCGAGCGGGAGTCGTCCCAGAAGAAGCGCGTGCGGGGGGAGGGATCCCCCTCCGTCCACGGGTCCGGCTCGAGCGAGATCGGTACGAACCGGTTCGGCGGGTTCTCGGCGGCCCCGCGGCCGCGGATCGGAAGCGGCTGCATGGGGCCTCGATACACCCGGAAGGGATGTTTGTTCGGTGTTTGTTCGGGTATCGTGGATCCCCCTCATTTGACCAGTCCGGCACGGGGCAGAACCTGGGGTCGGCAGGAGAGCCAGGTTCGTGACGGAACCGAACCGATGTCTCGTCCGTATCTGAGCCCCGACACGGCGTCTGCCTCGGCAGGGCGCCCCCTACGCAGCGCACCGTCGAGGAAGAGCCAGTAGGCGTCCGCGCGAGAGGCGGGAAGGAGCCAATGGAAGCAGCGATCATCATCGGCGCCGGTCCGGTGGGCTTGGCGTGCGCGATCTCCGCCAAACGGCGCGGGCTCGATCCGCTGGTGATCGACCAGGGGGGCATCTGCCACTCGATCGTCCGCTACCCGATCGGCTTGACCTTCTTCACCACGCCTGAGCGGATGGAGATCGGGGGGCACCCGCTGACCTGCGCAGGCCAGAAGCCGACGCGCGAGGAAGCGCTCATGTACTACCGTGGGGTGGTGCGAGCGGAAGGGCTTCGGGTGCGACCCTACACGCAACTCACGGGCGCGCAGCGAGCGGATGGGGACGAAGCGGGCGGCGGCGGGATCGTATGCAGCCTCGAGACGAGACTCGGGACCGAGCGGCTTCGCTGCGCGAGGCTCGTCCTGGCCACGGGCTACTATGACCACCCGAATCTCATCGGCGTCGAGGGCGAGGAGCTCGAGCACGTCAGCCACTATTTCGACGAAGCACACCGGGGCTACGGCCAGCGGGTCGTGATCATCGGCGGGAAGAACTCGGCAGTCGAGGCGGCGCTCGAGCTGTACCGGGCCGGCGCCGTGGTGACGCTGGTTAACCGCCACCACGAGTTCCGGCCGACCGTGAAGTACTGGCTGTTGCCCGACATCCGGAACCGGATCGAGGCGAGTGAGATCGAGGCCCGTTTCGGGGCGGAAGTGGTGAAGATCGAGCGGGAGGCGGTGACGGTCCGCGGCGCTGACGGCCGGGAAGAACGGCTGCCGAGCGACCGGGTCTACGCGCTCACCGGCTTCCACCCGGATTTCGAACTCTTCCGCCGGGTCGGGATCGAGCTCAACCCCAATACGTACGTGCCGGCCATCGACCGGGCGACGCTGGAGACGAACGTCCCGGGCGTGTATATGGCGGGCAGCATCACCCACGGGCGCCGGACGTCGGAGATCTTCATCGAGAACGGACGGTTCGACGGAGAGAAGATCTTTGCCGACGTGGCGGGCATCGGCCCCGGGCGCCGCGTTGCGGGTAGGAATGTTGTCGGCACCGGTTAACCCACGTATCTTTGCTTGCTGTATTTCGATCGGCGACGAGCATCAACGAGCACGGTAGTCACCCATGCGACCAGGCATACATCCAGAGTACAAGCGCACCCTGATCACGTGCGCCTGCGGTCGGGTCTCGGAGACGAGATCCACCGTCGAGGAGCTCCACGTGGAGATCTGCTCTCACTGCCACCCGTTCTTCACCGGGCGGCAGAAGCTCGTCGACACGGCGGGACGGGTCGAGCGCTTCATGGCCAAGTACGGGGACGGCTCCGGGCAGTCGGCCAGTGACGAGGCCCCTGTGGACGCGGCCAAGGAAGCGGAGGCGGAGAAAGCGGGCTCCGTCGAGCCGCAAGAGGCCGT
>CAZEBA010000059.1:0-4589 GCA_964510615.1 uncultured Gemmatimonadota bacterium | reverse complement strand
GCCGTCGAGGCGGAAGAAGCCATCGAGGCACCCGAGGCCGTCGCCGCGGCGCCTGAACCGACCGAAGAGCCCGAAGAGGCGGAGCCCGCCAGCGCCTGAGCGGTCCCGGTCGCGCCGCCCGGTCCCGGCCACGCTATCCCCATGAACGACACCTCCGATCTTCTCCTCCGGCAGGTCCGCGAGCGCGGCGTGCGCTACCGGGAGCTGGCCGAGCTGATGGCCGATCCCGCCGTCATCGCCCATCCGGAACGCCTGCGCGAATTGGCGCGCGAGCATGCCGAGCTCGCGCCGATCGCCGACGCCGGGAGCGAGTACCTTTCCGTTCTGGACCAGCTCCAGCAGGCGGAAGAGCTGATCGCCGGCTCCGATGAACCCGAGCTGATCGAGCTCGCCGAGGCCGAGTCGGAGGAGCTCACGGCGAGGAAGGAGGAGCTGGAGGAGCGGCTCCGACACCTGCTGGCGCCCAGCGATCCGCTGGATAACCGCCCGGCCGTGCTGGAGATCCGCGCCGGAACCGGGGGCGACGAGGCCGGCCTGTTCGCCGCCGACCTGTTTCGCATGTACAACCGGTACGCGGCCGACAAGGGCTGGAGCGTGGAGATGATCTCCTCGACCGAGGGCGTTCTGGAGGGCCTCAAGGAGGTGATCTTCGTCGTGCGCGGCCGCGATGCCTACGGCCACCTCCGCTACGAGTCCGGGGTCCACCGGGTCCAGCGGGTGCCCGAGACCGAGAGCTCGGGCCGCATCCATACCTCGGCCGCCACGGTGGCCGTGCTACCGGAGGCGGAAGAGGTGGACATCGAGATCGATCCGGCCGACCTGAAGGTCGACGTCTTCCGCTCCTCCGGTCCCGGCGGACAGTCGGTGAACACCACGGACTCCGCCGTGCGGATCACCCACGAACCGACAGGACTGGTCGTCACCTGCCAGGACGAGAAGTCGCAGCACAAGAACAAGGCGAAGGCGCTGAAGGTGCTCCGCAGCCGGCTGCTCGACATGAAGATCGCCGAGCAGGAGGCGGAACGGGCGCGGCAGCGACGGACGCAGGTCGGAACCGGCGACCGCTCCGCCAAGATCCGGACGTACAACTTCCCGCAGAACCGCGTCACCGACCACCGGATCCACCTCACCCTGCACCGGCTGGAGGAGATTCTCGGCGGGGATCTGGACGAGGTGGTGGAGGCGCTCCGGGTAGCGGGGACGGAGGAGCGCCTGGAGGTGGCTGCCGGCGCGTGAGGGAGCACGATCCCGAGCGGAGCCGCGAGGACGCCGAAGCAGCAGAACCCGGCCGGCAGGATCCCGCCAAGCCGACCGGCGAGCCCGGCGGACCGAGTCGGCCCGCCGCGCCCACCGTGAGAGAGGCGCTGGACGGCCTGGCCCGGGAGCTGGAGGCGGCGGGCGTCGAATCTGCCCGGGTGGAGGCGGAGAGGTTGCTCGTGCTGGCAACGGGGCGATCACGCTCCGAGTTGCAGCTCTCGCTCGCCTCCCCGCTCTCCCCTGATGAGGCCAGGACCTTGGCGGACGCCGTGCGCCGGCGAATCTCCGGGGAGCCGCTACAGCACATCGAGGGCACGGTCGCGTTCCGGGAGCTGGTGCTGGTGGCGGACGCGCGGGCGTTCATCCCCCGACCCGAAACGGAGGAGCTGGTGGACCGGATCCTCGCCTGGGCGGCCGCTCGGCGGACGACGGGCGCCGACACGCCGGGAGGGAGCGGGAGGGACGCGAAGGAGCGAGGCTCAGGGGTGCGCGTCGTGCGGCGCCCGCGCCGCCTGCCGACAGCGCCGCTCGTCGGGACAGCGCTCGACATCGGCACCGGGTCGGGGGCGGTCGCGCTCTCGCTGGTGCGGGAGGGGATCGCCGAGCGGGTGGTCGCCCTCGACCGGTCGGCGGCGGCGCTGGCGCAGGCGGCGGAGAACCGGCAGCGGGCGAGCCTGGCCGAGGCCGAGGTGGAGCTACGCCGGGTGCTCGGCTCGCTCTGGGATGCGGTTCGCGGCGGGGAGCGGTTCGACCTCATCGTCACCAACCCGCCGTACGTCTCGACGGCGGAGATGGCGGACCTGCCGCCGGATGTCCGCCGCGATCCGCCCGAGGCGCTGGCGGGTGGCGAGAATGGCCTGGATGTGATCCGTGAGATCGTGGCCGGCGCGCGCGAGCGCCTAAGACCGGGCGGCGCGCTCTTCCTCGAGATCGGCGAGGGGCAGGGAGCGAGCGTCCGGGCGCTGCTCGAAGCGTCCGGGCCGTGGGCGAGGGTGGAGATCGAGACGGACCTGGCCGGGCGGGAACGTTTCGCGGTCGCGTGCCGATGAGGGCCGGGTTATACTGTCGGCTCGACCCGAACCGCCCTTCGCGGGATGCGCCCCAGGGCCGGCGCCGCCGGCGCGCGCCGAAGCGCTTCGCGCGCCTTGAACCGAGCGAAATCCATGGCGATCGACGACCCGAGAGAGAAGATCTTCGACAAGGCCGAGGAGCTGGGCCGGCTCATCTCCCAGACGCCCGAGTACGCCTACCTGAACGCGTCCAACCGGGACCTGGCCGATGACCGGGAGGCGACCGAGACGCTGAACGAGATGCGGGCGCTCCAGGAGAGGATCCTGGCCCACATCTCGAACGGCGAGGATCCGCCGGAAGAGCTCCAGCAGGAGTATGCGGGGTTCCAGGAGAAGGTCCAGACGAGCAGCAAGTACCAATCCCTCATCTCGTCACAGCTGAACTTCGACAAGCTGATGGACAAGGTGCATCAGGCGATCGGGCGGGGGATCAAGAAGGGCCAGGAGAGCCGGATCATCATCTCGTCATGAAGACGTTCCGCGCGGCGTTGGAACGCGGCCTGCGCGCGGCCGTGGAGCCCGTGGTCTCCTGGTTCACCGGTCGGCGGATCCACCCCAACATTCTCTCGACGGCGGGCTTCCTGATCACCTGCAGCTCCGGGTTCTTCTTCCATCAGCACCACGTGCGCACGGCGGGCTTCCTGATCCTGCTGGGCGGCGTGTTCGACATCTTCGACGGCACGGTGGCCCGCCGCACCGGCCTGGCATCGCCGTTCGGGGCCTTCTACGACTCGACCCTGGACCGCCTCTCCGAGATCATCGTCTACCTGGGCCTGCTCTCGCTCTACAACGACTACCGGCTCGAGCTCGGCGACGTCGGCATGATCTACTGGGTGATGCTGGCGATGGCCGGGTCGCTGATGATCAGCTACACCCGCGCTCGGGCGGAAGGCCTCGGGGTGCGCTGCGACATCGGCATGATGCAGCGGGCCGAGCGGGTGATTCTGATCGGGTTCGCCGCCCTTCTGTTCGGAGAGGCGACGCTGCTGGGCGTCCAGGGCCTCGCCCTGCGGGTCGTCATCATCGGCCTCGCCATCCTGACCAACATCACCGTGCTGCAGCGGATCCTCTGGGTGTACCGTCACTCGCGGCCACATGGCCGACCGGAGCCCGGGGCCGCCGTGCCCCCTCCGGCCGCCGAGCCGGGGTTTCGCAAGACGCCGGGGGGCTGAGCGAGGCGGTAGCAAGGTCCGAAGACATCGGCAGCATCTAGAACATCAGGAGCTCCAGGAGCCAGGAACCACCTATGCACGCGAAAGACAGCAGTGACGGAGTGGAGATCGCGCCCGCCGAGGGCAAGCTGGGGGTCATGCTGGTCGGCCTCGGGGCCGTGTCGACCACCTTCGTCGCCGGAGTCGAGAGCATCCGGCGCGGACTCAGCCGACCGATCGGATCGCTGACGCAGATGAGCACGATCCGGCTCGGGAAGCGGACGGAGGGCCGGACGCCGCTGGTGAAGGAGTTCACGCCGCTCGCGGACCTGGAGGACCTCGAGTTCGCGGCCTGGGATCCGATTCCCGACGACGGCTACAAGTCGGCGAAGGTCTGCGGGGTGCTGAAGCCGGAGGACGTGGACCCGCTGGAGGATTTCCTCCGGGGCATCCAGCCGCTGCCGGCCGTGTTCGACAAGCGGTACGTGAAGAAGCTCGACGGCCCGAACGTGAAGAGGGGCGCGAACAAGCGCGAGCTGGCGGAGCAGCTGCGAGAGGATATCCGGCAGTTCAAGCAGGAGAGTGGTTGCGACCGTCTGGTGGTGGTGTGGGCCGCCTCGACCGAGGTCTTCCTGCAGCCGCACGAGGTGCACGCCTCGGTCGAGTCGTTCGAGCGCGCCATGGAGGAGAACCACGACGCGATCGCCCCCTCGATGATCTACGCCTACGCCGCGTTGAAGGAGGGTGTGCCGTTCGCCAACGGGGCCCCCAACCTCACGCTCGACATCCCGGCCATGCTCGAGCTCGCGGACGAGGCCGGAGTGCCGATCTGCGGGAAGGACTTCAAGACCGGCCAGACGCTGATGAAGACGATCCTCGCGCCCGGCTTCAAGGCGCGGATGCTGGGGCTGAACGGCTGGTTCTCCACCAACATCCTCGGGAACCGGGACGGGGAGGTGCTGGACGATCCGGAGAGCTTCAAGACAAAGGAGGAGTCGAAGCTGGGCGTGCTCGAGTACATCCTCCAGCCCGGCATGTACCCCGAGCTGTACGACAACATCTACCACAAGGTGCGGATCAACTACTATCCGCCGCGGGGCGACAATAAGGA
>CAZEBA010000058.1:0-14929 GCA_964510615.1 uncultured Gemmatimonadota bacterium | reverse complement strand
GGGTCTGGCCAGATGTTCGGGTCGTCCGAGACCACGACGCTTCGGCTCACGCGCGTAGGCGGATGCGGCTAGCACGGGAAGGGTGATGAACAGCCACGTGTGTTCCCGAGCCTCGATGCTGTGCGTGGAGGCGCCGAGGCCAAGCGCGAGCAGGATCGTGAGCCACATGACCGCTTCCACCTTCCTCATTTGGAGCACGCCGAGGGCGGCGACGAGCCATATGCCGACGTACAGAAGAACGCCGATGATGCCGAGCTCCACGAGAACCGAGATGAAGACGTTGTGCGCCACATGCCCGCCGACCCGAACCGCCACCTCGTAGGACGCCGTCCCGTGACCGAGGAGAGGCCGCTCGGCGACAACTTCGAGACCCACCCTCCAGATCGTCACCCTTCCGTGCATGGTGCCTTCGAGCGCTTCTTCGCCCGTCGTCGCGATGCGCGCCAGGGAGCTCTCCGGCACCACGAACGGGATCGCCGTGAGCGTGATCAAGGCGAGGCACGCCGCCGCGAGGACCCGATTCGAAACGCCACTTCGGGTCAGGAGCCAGAATCCGAAGGCGTAGACGACGACGGCTGTTACCGAGGCCGTGCGGCTGGCCGTGAGCGTGATGGCGAAGAGCGCGGCCGGCAGATAGGCCATGTTGAACCAGCGGAGCCGGCTCTTCCGCCTGGACTCCCGCGCCTCCAGGAGGAGGTACCAGGCCGCCGGCACGCCCAGGGCGATAATGACCCCCAGATAGTTGGGATCGAACCCGGCCACGGAGTAGCGGGCCCACGTTCGCGAGATGCTGAGACCGGCGGCGAAGTTCATGAAGAGCACGAATATCGTCACGAGGCCGCCGAGCACGTAGGCCTGAAGGCCCGCCTCCAGCGCCGATCTGGTCCGGAACAGGTCCCAGAGCATGAGTACGAGCACAAGGATCTGAACGTAGGTGCGAACCCTGTGCTCAGACATCTGCGGACTTATGCTCCAGAAGTAACTCAGGGCGTTCCACGCCACGAACAGAGTGGCGAGGATGCAGTAAGGGCCAGGCCGCCGAAACCTCCCCTCGATGAGGACGAGAGCCACCCAGAAACCGCCCGCGAGGACGCCGACCAGACGGCTGAGAGTTCCGAAGCCGCCGATTAGGATGGCGTTCTTGAACGGCATGACGAAGACGAACAGGAGGGCGAGCCCGACCGCGATCTTGCGCACGGCTATGAATCCAACAGAAGCGCTAGATAACGGCTGACGACCCGCTCGAGCTCATACTCACGCCAGCTCTCCGGCGGTGGGTGGATTGAGCGACCGGAGATCGCATGATCGATGCCATGCGCTAGCGCATCGACGTCGCCGATCGGTACGAGGTGACCCCATCGACCATCCTTCAGAATCTCTCGTGGTCCGCTCGGACAGTCCGTCGCCACCACCGGAACTCCGGCGTACAGGGCCTCGATGAGCACCGTCGGAAGGCCCTCATAGCGAGACGACAGGACGAAGGCGGCGGCGCGGGCCATGTACGCCGCGGGTCCGTGCACCCAGCCGGGCAGCGCGACGTCCTCCTGAATGCCCAGCTCATCGGCCAACCCCTCCAGCCCCGCCCGATCCGGTCCCTCTCCGAGGATCATCAAGCGTGCTGCCCGTCGCTTGCGCACGACAGCAAACGCCCGCAGGAGCGTCGGAAAGTCCTTCTGCTCGCACAGCCGCCCGACGGAAAGGACCACGGGCGGCGATCCGGGCTGAAGCCACTGGTGGGACACATCTCGCCTGCAGGTCTCCTTCAGCTCCGGGGTGACCACAGGATTGTACAAGATGTCGATCCGGTGACGCGGAAGCCCCGTAACCCTTGCGAGGTCCTCCGCCGCGCCTCTGGAGACCGCCACGATTCGGTCCGCTCGTGGATACGTCCGCCGAACCAAGCCGGGGACGAAGCGGGCGCGAAGCTTCCCGTCGTTCTCCAGCTCTTGGGAGAACGTGTTCTGTTCGTTGAGGACCAGCCTCGTCGACGTTCCGGCGATGGATCGCGCCCATACCGCGACGATGTTCGCATGGTTCATCACGGAAAGCATGCTCGCCGGGCGCTCGCGGCGCAGATATAAGGCGAGCTTCAGAGCACTTCCGAGGACGTGCTCCGTGCCGAAACGCACGAGTCTCAAGCCGTTCTGCGGCGGAACCTCAAAGGCCTCCGCGTCGCGCGCCAGGACGAGGTCCACGTCGTGTCCGGACGCTGCGATACCCTGTGCGAGGTTCACCGCGGCACGCTGCGCCCCACCGCCCCCGAGGGCCGGCAGGAAGATGGCCAGGCGTTCCGTCCCGTCTCTCATCGGCGTCGCGCCAGAAGCTCTGACGTCGCGATCCGCGAGCGGGCGATCAGGCGGCCCCTCTGATCCGGCCGCAGCCCGCCGAGCAACGCGGCCGACGCAACCAGCCCGCACGAAACGATCCCGGCGCCGATCAGGCTGAACCAGCTGCCCAGCGACACCCGAGGCCCGAGGGCGAAGCAGAGGGCGAGGATGAGCAAAGTCGTGACGGCCGGTCTGCGCGCGGCCTTCAACTGACTGGCGAGCGGTACCTCGAGCAACCTTCCGACCCTGCGGGGATAGGCTGCTGACATGATCGATCTGCCCGCGAGGAAGCCCGCACACAGGCCAACGATGCCGCCTCCCCGGAACCCTACCAGGAGCACCGCCAGCAGAACCGAGACTCCGAGAGAGAGCACTCCGAGCAGCACCTTGGGGCGGATTTCGAGGCTGAGGTCGATCAGGCCCGCGTCGCTGCGGATCAACGCGAGCTGCGCCGCCAACAGGATGATCAGCAGCATCGGAACCTGCCCTGCGTAGTAGGACTCGTCCACCCAGAGTCCCAGGAAGGAACGGTTCAGCAGGAGCACGCAGGCGCCGATCACGGTGCTCGTGAGCCAGACCAACATCATGATCTCCTCGCGAATGCGCCGGACCTTGCCCAGATCGCCCGAGCCGAGGAGGCCCCCAAGACCCGGACTCGCCCCGACGATCGCCAGCACGACGAGGTAGCCGCCCGCCTCCGGTACGTACCGGCTGAGCGTGTATGTGGTGACCAGCACTGGCGAGTCGGCCATCCCGAGAATCAGCACGTCGCTGCCATTCATCAGCCGCATCGTCACGTTCCAGACCAGAAACCACCAGCTGAGGCCGAGGAATCGCCGCACCGCCCCCGACGAGGGACGCGCCAGTCCGAACCACGGCACGTACCGCCGGACGACGGTGAAGAAGACGAGGCCGCTCACCAGGCTGGTGAACGCGGTGGCTGCCGCCACGCCGACCAGCCCGGTCTCCAGCTTGATGGCAAGCATGACGAGCCCTCCCCCCGCCAGGACGACGGCCGCCGAGAGGCCCATGCGCTTGTAGCCCAGGTTCTCCCCGTCGAGCACCGCCCGGGGGAAGGCGGTGAGGGAGACAAGGACCACGGACCCGAGCAGGACGGCGGTCGCCACCCGAATCTGGCCCACCCACTCCGGTGGCGCGTGCAGCCAGGCTGGAGCGAACCAGGCGACCGCGGCTCCGGCCACGAGAGTCGGCGCGAGGAATACGAGCGCCACGGCCAGGGCGGCTCCCAGGTGTCGCCGCTTGCCCTCCCAGTCGGCCGAGGACTGCTCACGGGCGATCGTCCATTTGAGAGCCTGCGTGGGACGTCCGCTCGCCGGGGTGAGCTGTCCGACGAGCCTTCTCAGCACCTCCCACGTCCCGAAGCCGAAAGCTCCGAGCCCTCTGACAAGGAAGGGGTTGATGACGAAGGCGACCGCCATGCGGGCCCCGTAGTCGAGGATCGACGCGAGGGCGTTCAGGGAGGCCTTGCGGGTCAGACCTCTGGCGCGGGTGGTCTGGGATGAACGTTCGCGCTCGCCACCCGACGAATCAACCGCAGCGGTTTGCACGGCGGTCGTCGGCTATCGGGTCAGTCCTCTTCCGGGCCGTACGCGTACGCGTAGCCGTAGTAGCCGGCCTTGTCCCGCTCCAACGTTCCCTTGGGATCGTTGAGGACAGCGCCGACCACGTTCGCTCTGGCGCGAGCCAACAGATCGTGAGCCTGTCTTGCCTCCGCCATGTCGCTCGCTGCCGCTCGGGCCACGAGGAGTACACCGTCGGCGGCTCCAGCCACAATGGTGCCATCCGCGCCTGCAAACAGAGGCGGCGCATCGAGAATGACGACGTCGAAGAGACGGTTCAGGTCCCGAAGCATCCGTTCGATCCGCCCTTCCTGGAAGAGCTCGGAGTGATCGGATCGATACGGACCGGATGGCATCACGTACAGGTTCGCGATCGAAGTCGGCCGGACGCCCGGTACGGACTCGAGGTCTTCCCCCTGCTCGTGCGGGGGTGAGGCCAGCAGCTCCGCCATGCCCGGCTCTCGCGGCACATCGAAAATCCGGTGGATCTTCGGCCGTCGCAGGTCGCAGTCGACGAGAAGCACCTTACGTCCCTCTCTCGCGATCGTGGCCGCCAGGTTCGTCGCCGTCGTCGTCTTTCCCTCGCCGGGAGCCATGCTGGTCACCGCCAGACTGCGCGGCTTCACTCCGACCTCTGCGAACAGCAGGTTCGTGCGCAGGAAGCGGAATGCCTCGGCCCACTCGGGAGTCGCCGTCGGAAACCGGCTGCCGCCGGGCAGAGCGCGGGTCCTGCCGCTCGGCAAGAGCTTCTGCAACCCCCGGCCGTTCGAGATCGCCGGGGCCTTCGGGATCACGCCGAGTCCGGGCGCCTCGAGCACCTGCTCGAGCTGATAAAGCTCCCGGATCGACGTGTTGCGCACTTCGAGGACCACGGCTCCGACACCGCCCAGGAGGACGCCCGCGAGAAGACCCAGGATCATCTTGAGCCGCGTCCCTCGCGGCACCGCCTCGCCGACCCACGCCAGATCGACGATCTCCACGTCCCCGAGCTCGACCTCCTCGGCGATCTGTGCCTCCAGGTACTCCTCACGCAGTCGATTTGCCATCGATGTCAACACTTCTACCTGACGGCCCAGCCGTATCTCCTCGGCTTCCATGGCCGGCAGCGCGGCGATGGACGTCCCCGTGCTCGATCTGAGATCGGATAGCGCACCGACTCGAGCCTCGAGGGCGTCGATGTGGCTCCCCACGGCACTCTGGAGGCCCCTGTCCGTCTCCTCGACCAGTTCCAGAAGCCGCTTCGCGTCTGGATGGTCCCGCGTGATCCGCCACGGCCCGCTCGTGAGAGAATCCAGCGTTCGCTCGTACTGGAGGCGCTGACGATGGAGGGTTCCGATCACGACGTTGTTGCTGATCTCGGGCCAGGAGGCCAGCGCGCTGAGCGCTTCGGCGCGCTCGCTCTGATCCGGGCTTGCGAGCTTGCCTTGCAGGTCGCGGTAGATGCGCAGGTCGGAGCTCAGCTGGTCTCGACGGACGTCCAGCTCGATCACCTGCCGCTCCTCCGCCGCCAGCCGGTCCGAGGTGCTGGACACCTGGCGTTGACTGCGAAACAGGCTCAAGCGAGCCTGTGCGCCCTCGAGTAGACTGTCCGTTTCTGCCAGCTGCTTGGCGACGAATCCTCTCCAGATCCGGGACCGCTCCTGCGACGAAAGCAGGCTCTGACGCCGGAAGATCTCGACCGTCGCATTCACGACGCTCTGGGCGAACCTCGGATCCTCCGCCGTGAATGAGATGTCGACGATGTCGGTGCCCTCCCGTCGGGCAGCACCGAGCCCGGACCGGGTCATCTTGATCGCCGTCTCCCGGGTGAGGACGAACAGGTCCGCCTGCTTCACCTTCGGGAGCTCGGTGATGATGAAGCGGGCGCCCGAGAGCTCGATCGGCTCGCCGTAGGGCGCCCTGGCGGTCTCAGTCAGGCTCGAGGCCCTGACCTCGCGCTCCGAGAACTCCAAGTGAATCGAATCGGGCGTCGCGGTCGGTTGCACGTGGCGCTCCGCGAGCAAGCGAATCGGCAGGTCGGGGCCGGGAAGGAGCTGGAGGCCGAGCGAGTCCACCACGACGCCGAGGATGCCGCGCGCCGCGATGAGCTCCACCTTCGAAAGGAGCGGATCGGACTCGCGGCCGAAGACGGGGACGGCGACCCCCACCTCTGCCGAGAGACCGCGGGCGCCGGACATCTGGACGACGGCGGTCGCCTCGTAGAGCTGAGGCTCGCGGGAAGCCCACAACGTCGCGAGGGCGGTCAGAACGGCCGTGGTGGCGAGGATCAGCCGAGGATGGCGCCTCAGCGCCGCGAAGATCTGCCGGAGCTCGATGACCTCTTCGGCGGGGGCCGCGGCGACCTCGCCTCTCAGCATGTACTCAGCCATTGACTGCTCTGCCGCCTTCTTCGTCGTCCGGAAGGACGCGAGGCCTTACAGTTCATGGACGTACGGCCCCTCCGTCCGCAACTTTACGGGCGCATCCCTTGCATGCAAGACACATACCCGGCAACAGGCGCCAGCCGCACAATACCTTATTGGATACTCTCTTGCGAACGGTTCAAGTGATCACCAGGGCCGATCTGATCGGCGGAGCACAGATCCACCTCCTGCTCCTCTGTCGTGCACTTCTCGAGCGCGGCCACGAGGCCACGGTGATCGTGGGGGGCCGTGGGCCGTTCCTCGACCGCCTCGAGGCGCTCGGCATACCGTACACCCGTGTCGAGTCGATGCGCCGTCCCATCAACCCGGTCCAGGACCTGATCGCCCTTCGCGACGTGCGGGTGGCGCTGGCCGCCCTGTCGCCGGATGTCGTGGCAACGCATTCCTCGAAGGCCGGAATCGTGGGCCGCCTGGCCGCCAGGACGCTCGGGATCCCGACGACCTTCACAGTGCACGGCTGGTCGTTCACCCCTGGCGTCCCCGTTCGCAAGGCCCGGCTTTTCCAACACGTCGAGCGCGTCGCCGCCCCGCTGGCCAACCGAATCATCACCGTCTCGGAGTTCGACCGGACTTTGGCGCTACGCCATCGGATCGCCCCGCCCGAGAAGGTCGTCGCGATCCCCAATGGCCTGCCGGACGTGGACCTTCCGCTCGCGACGCCGGAAGTCAGTCCTCCTCGGATCGTGATGGCGGCTCGCTTCGAGCCGCAGAAGGCACAGCCGATCTTGCTTCACGCGCTGAGCGGACTGGCGGAGCTGCCTTGGGAGTTGGACTTCGTCGGCGATGGCCCCAACCTGGAGGCCTGCCGTTCGCTGACCGCCGAGCTGGGGCTCGCGAGACGCGTACACTTTCTCGGCTGGCGTGACGACGTGGCCGAGAGGTTGGCACGGGCGCAGATCTTCGTTCTTGCCTCGCACTTCGAGGGCCTTCCTCTCAGCATCCTGGAGGCGATGCGTGCGGGGCTGCCCGTGGTCGCCAGCGATGTCGGCGGGGTGGCTGAGGCCGTTGCGGAAGGCGAAACCGGCCTGCTGAGCGGGCGCCAGGAGCCGGGGGAGAGCTTGCGCCGCAATTTGCGTTCGGTGTTGCGGGATCCGGAGTTGCGCGCCCGCCTCGGTCGCCGCGGCCGTCATCGTTACGAGGGGCGCTTCACCCTGGACCGGACGGTGTCACGAACGATCCAGGTATACGACGAAGCCGTGCGTAGCTGATACCCGGAGTGTGCTAGTTGTTGGGATCGACGGCACGCTCGATGACCAGGGCCAGCGCGGCCACCGAGCCGATGATGCCCAGGATCTCAGGGAAGGACATACCGCCCCTTAAGACGGCGATCGCATCGCCGGAATGGATCGGCTCCTGTCCCCCCTGCGGCTTCGTGAGATCCACCTTGATCTCCGTGTTCTGCCCTCCGATCGTGCGATAGACGCGGACCTTGCTCCGCTTGCCTCTTGTGTTGACGCCACCGGCGACCGCTATCGCCTGCGCCACGGAGGTTTCGGGAGGCAGTGCATAGCGCCCGGGCCGAAGAACCTCTCCGCTCACCACGATCGAAAGCAGCGGCTCGACTACGAACTGGGGGTTCTCCACATAGCGGGACAGAAAGGCTCGTATGTTCTCCTCGACTTGCAGAATCGGAATACCCCCAACCACGACGTCCTGGTAGACGGAGGAGACAAGCCTGTTGTCCGGGCCGATGACGAACTTGCCGGTGTATTCGGGGAATCTCCACACCTCGATGCGTACGGAATCCCCCATTGCGAGGGCGGTCTGGCCGGAGGCGGTGTTGGTCAGCATCCCCATGGTCCCGGATGCGATACCGAGCACCAAGCCGGCGCGTGCGGCGAGCGATGTGCGACCTCGCGTAAGTGTCATTCTCGGATCCTCCTCGCCTTTCATGCGTTCCTGCTCTATAGCACGGCGCCACCAGGCGCCGCAACAAGGGTGCCTCGGCCGCATCAAGCAGTCTTGCGCTTGCGGCACGCCCACCAGCAACCGCGAGGTCGACAGCGTGCCAAGCTACTTGCGCGCCAGGCGGTAGGCCCGCGCCGTACGGGCGGCGTTCAGATGCACGATCATCTCACCCACGAGTCCGAGTGCGATCGCCTGCACGCCGAAGAGCAACAGGAGCACGGCGAGGAGCAGGAGAGGTCGGTCCGCCAGCGCCTGTCCCTGCAGCCGCTGAACGAATAGCACCATCAGCAGGGTCCCTCCCACGAGGGAGAGCAAGCTGCCGACGAGACCGAAGAAGCGCAGGGGTTTTTCGGTGAACCGCAGCAGGAAGAAGGCCCCGAACAGGTCCAGCAGGCGCCGCACGTAGATACCGGGTCGGTAGACCCGCGCGCCGGTATCGCGCTCGTGCTGCGGAACCGGGACCTCCGTGACCAGGTACCCCTCGCGTACGGCGAAGAGTGGGAGCAATCGGGCAAAATCTCCGTAAAGCGGAAGCGCCTTCAGCACCTCTCGACGGATAGCGCGTACTCCGCTGCCGAGGTCCGTGAAGGTCTGCTCCGTCACGCCGGACAGGCGTACCAGCGCGTGAAACAGCCTCGCCTGCAGTCGATTCCACAGTGGGTCGGATCTCGGCCATCTCCTTGCAATCGACACATCCGCGCCACGCTCGACCGCTCCGATCAGATCGAGAAGGCCAGCGGCCTCGACGCGAAAGTAGGCGGGCAAAGTGACCAGGATGCTCCCCCGACACCGATCGACGACGGCGTTCAGCAAGGTAGCCTCGGTGAACAGCTGACCCGTCTCGAACACGCGGATCGGATCTCCCCGGTCCGCTAGCTCGATGAGGGGATCGGCCAGTCTGACATGCTGCGGGCCCAGGACGAACACGAACTCGAATCCGCTGCCGGTAGCCTTGAACGGCTTCGAGTACTCGGCGTAGATCTCCTCCAGGCGGTCGGGACGCTCGGTGACGGGCACGATCACGGAGACGGTGATCTCCGGCTTCTTCTGCTGGGCTCGGCCCGCTTCGGTTGTCACCGGGTGGGCCAGTTCTTGTTCGGTCATCGAGCCGCGTCCTCACCTGCGGATGGACGCAACCGTCTCTCGGAGAGCAGCGGCATAATCTGGCTCTCCGACGTATTACTTTCCCGGACCGACACTTCGCCGATGAGGCCCAGCAGAAGCAGGAAGAACGCGACCCCGAACCAGAGCAGGGCCAGCCCGGACATGACGACGGGTCGGTTGGCGATCACTCCCATAAGGCCGAGAGCGGAAGCTGCCGCGCACGCTGTGGCCACGCCGGCGGCGATCAGCGCCATTCCCCCGAACACGGCCAGTGGCCGCTCGCGAAAAGAGTGCAGCATCTTCAGCGTGACGAGATCGGCCACCACCTTCCATACGCGCGACAGCCCGTACTTGCTCTCCCCGAACTTTCGCGGGTGGTGCCGGACCGGCACCTCCGCGATGCGGGCTCCAGCGGTTGCCGCGGCCAGCGCGGGGATGAAGCGGTGAAAGTCGGAGTAGAGGTGGAGCCGCTCGACCAAAGCCCGGCGGTACGCTTTCAGGGAGCATCCGTTGTCCCGGATCTGAACTCCCGTCAGACGCCGAACCAGGGCGTTGGCCACCCGCGACGGCACTCTTCTCGTGAAAAGCTTATCTTGGCGATGGGCGCGGTACCCGGCCACGAGGTCGTAGCCGGTCTTCAGCGTATCCACAAGGTTCGGGATATCGCGCGGATCGTTCTGGAGGTCACCATCCATGGTGACCACTACCGTGCCTTCGACGTGGTCGAATCCGGCTTGCAGGGCTTTCGTCTGCCCATAGTTGCGCGCCAGGCGGATTGCACGGACCCGGCTGTCCTCGCGGGCAACGTCCTCAGCCAAAACGCCCGTGGCGTCCGTACTGCCGTCGTCTACCAGCAGCAACTCCCACTCTCGATCGGTCAGCGCCCTCCGGACTTCGTCCACCAGAAGACGCACACTCTCCGCCTCGTTGTAGAGAGGGACCACGATGGAGATCTCGGGTTGTCTCGACATGCTCTCGCCCCGTGCAACGGGCGTGCCCCACGGTGACCGGCTCGATCGACTCCTCAGGCCTGTATGAGAGCCCCGCTGTTGCACGCCTGCAACGACGTGTTTCGACCCGGGAACACATCGGTGCGAAACTAAGCCTCGGGGCCGGCGTAATGAAGGCTCGGCAGGCAACCGCGAGAGGCGGCGCAATTCATGCCGGCCGAAACGACGATGGTCGGGAGCCCCACGCTCGAGCGTAGAGGAATCCGGTTGAGTCGCCTGAACAGGAACACCCGAGAGCTCGCGGACCGCAGCTGGGACCTCCTCGTGATCGGGGGTGGGGTCTACGGCTCGTGGATCGCTCTCGACGCCTCCCTGCGCGGCCTGCAGGTGGCCCTCATCGAGCGAGGGGACTTCGCCTCTCAGACCTCCGCCAACAGCCTGAAGATCATCCACGGCGGGTTTCGCTACCTGAAACGAGCCGACCTCAGGCGCCTGCGGCGCTCGGCGCGAGAGATGGGGATCCTCTTGCGGGCGGCACCCCACCTGGTCAGCCTGCTGCAGGTGACGATCGCCGCGGGGGGGAGTGCGTCACCCAGCAGGGCGGCCCTCGCAGCCAGCTTGCGACTCTACCGCGCCCTGACGAGAAACGATCTGAGGATCGACGGGCGGGAGGTCCTGCCGCCCGGAGGCACCCTCACTTCCGCCGAGTTCGCGGCCCGTTTCCCGGAGGTCAGCGGCGATGCAGCGGGCGGCGCCTACTGGTACGACGCGATCGTGTACGATTCGGAGCGCCTCGTCATCTCGGTCCTCAGAAAGGCTGCGGATGCCGGCGCCTCGGTCTCGAATTACGTGGAAGCCACCCGACTGCTCGCGCGATCGGGAAGGGTCCGAGGCGTGGAGGCTCGAGACACGAGCTCCGGCGACGTCTTCGAGATCCGCGCGAGCGCCGTGGCGAACGCGTCGGGCCCGTGGATCACCGGCCTGGTCGATACGATCGCCGGTCCGGCGCGCCCTATCGTCAACCAGTACAAGGCGATAGGGTTCAATCTGGTAGTGAATCGCCCCCTGGCCGACGCAGCGCTCGGCCTGCCCGCATCCCCCCTCTCACCCCCTGATCCCTTCCTTGGGGCACAGCGTTTCCTCTTTCTCGTCCCCTGGCGCGACCGGACGCTGCTCGGCACGGCGTACCGAGACGGCCAGCCGAGCGGTGAGCCCGCGGTTGGCGAAGAGGACCTCAGATCCCTCGTCGACGAGTTCAACGCCGCCGCACCCGGACTCGAGCTCTCCTGGAAGGACGTCTGCTTCGCTCACCAGGGCTTCCTTCCGCTGAAGGCGGGGTTCGAGCGCGGACGAGCCACGGCCCTCGCCGAGCACAACCGGGTTGTCGACCACTCCCGTGACGGCGCGTCGGGGCTCGTATCCATCATCGGCACGAAATACACGACAGCGCGCAGGGGTGCGGAGCTGGTCGTCGATCGCGTCTTTCGGTTACGCGGCCAGACTCCTCCGCCTCCGGCCGCACGAGACGTCCGCCTCTGGGGCGCGGAGGAGCCTCTACCCTCGATTCATGAGGCGCGCGAGCTGATCTCCGGCGAGACCGGAGTTCTGCTGGATGAAAGCGCTGCCGAGAGGCTCGCCCGAAGCTACGGAAGCGGGTTGCCCGAAGTGCTTCGGCACGCGCGGGAAGAGCCAGACCTTCGGGGTCCGCTCGCGCCGGGGTCCGAACACCTCCGATGCGAGATCGCTCACGCCGTCCGGGACGAGATGGCTCGGACTCTCTCCGATGTGGTCTTCCGGCGCACGGGCTTGGGATCTGTCGGCTGCCCGGCGCCGAAGGAGCTCGGCCAGGCGGCGGCCATCATGGCTGGCGAGCTGAACTGGGACGAATCCCGGACCTTAGACGAGATCCAGGCCTGCATGGAGCGATTCGGGCATTTCGCCTCGGCCACTGCCACTCTGCGGGAAACGGCAGGAGCAGCTGCCGGGCCACGGCCGGCGTCCGTCCGAAATCCGAGGCTGCACGTCCTGCTGATCGCGCCCCATCCCTTCTTCACCCTTCGTGGCACCCCGATCGCCGAACGGGAGCTCCTCCGAACCCTCTCCAGCCATGGCTACAAGATCGACGTTCTCACCTACCCGTATGGCGAGGATCCGGAGATCGAGAACTGCCGAATACACCGCGTCCCCCGGGTCTCGGGAGTCGGCGCCGCTCCTCCCGGTTTCTCGTTCAGAAAGCTGGTGTACGACCCGATCCTGCTCCTGTCAGCTTTTCGACTCGCCCGTCGACTCCAACCGGACCTCATCCACGCGGTCGAAGAGGCAGCGTTCATCGGCATTGTGCTTCGCCGTCTGCTGGGGATCCCCTTCGTGTACGACATGGACTCGTCACTGCCCGAGCAGCTGCTGTATCGCTACCCCTGGCTGCGGCCGGCCGCGAGGCTGTTGCGTTGGTTCGAGCGCCAGGCCATTCGAGAGAGCATGGGAGTGCTTACGGTATGCAAGTCGCTCGAACAGTTGACGTTACGACACTCGCCGAACCATTTGGTGCAGCGGGCCGAGGACGTGACGTTGCTCGGCGGCGAGCAAGCGGAGCCCGAGGACCTGCGCGCGACGACCGCGTCCGAAGGGCCGATCGTGCTCTACGTTGGGAACCTCCAACCCTACCAGGGCATCCCGCTGTTGTTGGAGGGCTTTCGGCAGACGCTGGCCGACGTGCCGGACGCGCATCTCGTGATCATCGGGGGTGTGGAGCGGACGATCGAACACCACCGCAAGCTGGCCGAGGAGCTCAAAATCGGCGACAGGGTGCACTTCATGGGAGCGAGGTCCCCCGATTTGCTCGCCGGCTATCTTCGACAGGCACAGGTGCTCGTGTCGCCGCGCGCTACGGGCACGAACACGCCGATGAAGATCTACTCGTACCTGGACTCGGGTCGGCCCGTGGTCGCCACGCGCCTGCCGACTCACACCCAGATTCTCGACGACGAGATCGCTATTCTTGTGGAGCCCCAGGCTCGAGCCTTCGGTCGAGGCATCACGCGGGCGCTCATGGACGTCGAACTCGCCGATCGGCTGGCGCGCGCGGCCCGGGAGCGAGTTCAGCGCGAGTTCACCCCGGAAGCCCACAGGCGGAAGGTGCTCGCTTTCTACGACGAGCTCGCATCCGCCAGATTGGCGAACTCACACGGACCACCGCTCCCGCCAGTCTTCCAGCACCAGTAGCGACCAGAGAACGTGGCTGTGGTTCGCGGAGCCGGTCGCGTGTTCCGTGACCAGACGGGCAACCACGCGATCATCGATGATCCCCTCTCGACGAAGCCGAGCCGGAGCGAGGTACTCCTCCTTACGATCACGCAGCTCGGCGTTCAGCCATCTCTTCACGGGCGACGAAAACCCCTCCTTCGGTCTGTACACGCAGTCCGGAGGCACATGGCGCGCTGCGATCCGCTTCAGGAGGTACTTCGACCGGCCAGCTCGGACCTTCAGCTCGCCCGGAATCCGAAACGCCAGCTCCACGAGCTCGTGATCCAGAAAGGGCACCCGCGCCTCGAGCGAGCAGGCCATGGACATCCGATCGACCTTGAGGAGGCAGTTGTCGGGCAGGTAGCTGAAGAGATCGACGTAGAGCTGCCGGTTCAGGTCGTCCCTGCCTCCCGCACGGTGAAACAACTCGCCGATGTGGTGGCCGACCGGAGTGACCATGGCCGCCCTCGCCTCCGGTGTGAACAGCTTCTCTCTCACCGTTTCCCCGGCGAACAGCCGCCAGCGCGCGTGGGCCAACGCCTCGTCCTCTTCCGCCCCCTGGACGAACCGGAGCGCACGATTCACCCATCCCTTCTTCACCGGCCGGGGCCGCAGCACACCCACGACATCTCCCAACGAGCCCCGCAACGGGGCGGGCAGGCGGCGCCAGACCCGGTCCAGTCCCTGTGCGATGTAGGTCTCGTAGCCGCCGAACAGCTCGTCCCCGCCGTCCCCCGACAGGCAGACCTTCACCTGGGCCCTCGCGTACCGACAAAGCAGATAGGTGGGGAAGATCGACGAGTCACCGATCGGATCGTCCATGAACTGCATCAACGTCTCGAAGTCGGAGCAAATGTCCGGTTCGAGCACCTCGAACTCGTGGGACACCCCCAGATGGGCGGCTACCTTCTTCGCCCAGTCGAGCTCCGAGTAGCTCGGGTCGGTGAAGCCGATCGTGAAGGTGCGGGGCGCATTCATTTGGGCCACGACGAGCGAGCTGTCCACCCCACCGGAGAGAAACGCGCCGAGAGGGACGTCGGCCATGGATTGCCTGCGGACCGCGGTGGCCAGCGCCGACTGTGCCGCTTCCTCCCAGTCCGCGGCCTGCATCTCGGCATCCCGCGCCGGATCCGCCGCCGGCAGCTCCCACCAGCGACGTTGCCGGCACGTCCATGCGCCTTGGGCCACGCTGAGCAGCTCGCCGGGCTCGAGCTTCGTTATCCCTCGAAAAGGGGTGCGGGGCGCGGGAACGTATTCCCACGCCAGGAATTGGCCGACCGCGTCGATATCCAGGGAGGGCTCGACGAGCCCGGAAGCGAACAGCGCCTTGATCTCGGATCCGAAGATGAGGTGGTCGCCGGAGCAGACGTAGTAGAGTGGTTTGACGCCGAGTC
>CAZEBA010000057.1:0-15480 GCA_964510615.1 uncultured Gemmatimonadota bacterium | reverse complement strand
CTCGGCCATCGCGTACTCGAGCACCTTCTTGGCGCGCGACGTGTAGGGCAGCTCCGGGATGTTCGAGGCGGACTTGCCGCGCCGGACGTTCTCCTCCACCAGCCGGTGGAGCTCGTCGAGATCGGCCGCCAGGTTGCTGAGCACGGCGGCGGCCACGCCTTCCCCCTCCCGAATCAGTCCGAGGAGAATGTGCTCCGTTCCGACGTAATCATGCTGCAGGCGAATCGCCTCTTCGCGAGCCAGCGCGAGTACCTTCCGAACCCGATCGGTGAAGTTGTAGTTCATGTCGCTGAGCTATCCGCGTCGGAGCGGCGTTCCGTGGGAGAAGGTGCGGCCTCGCCATCGTCCGAGAGGCGCTCTCGGACGAACGAGGCGCGGTAGACATCGGCGTCGCCCTCATCCAGCGTCCGACCCGCCCTCCGCTCAAGGTGCGCCGACTGCGCGAAGATCATGATCTCGTTCAGCGTCCGTACCCGAGGTGTTCTGAGAAGTTTCAGCGTCAGGCCGAGGCGTACGCCCGAGAGCAAGTTCATCATCTCATCGAAGGATAGGCCGCGGGCGTAGCGGAGAATCCCATAGGCCCGCCACACCTTGTCCTCCAGCACGCTAGGCGCCTCGCGCAGGAGAACCGCCCTCGCGCGCTTCTCGTACTCAACCACCTGACCGACGATCTCGCGCAGGTGGTCGACAAGATCGGACTCGCTCTTCCCGAGCGTCGTCTGGTTGGAAACCTGGAAGAAGTTTCCGACGATCTCCGAGCCTTCGCCATAGAGGCCCCGGTAGGTGAGCCCCACCTGGGCGATGCCCTGCAGGACCTTGGCGATCTCCTTGGTGAGCACGAGCCCTGGCAGGTGAACCAGCACGGAGGCCCTCAGCCCCGTCCCGACGTTGGTGGGGCAACAGGTGAGGAAGCCGAACTCGTGGTGGAACGCGTACGGAAGCTGCCCTCCCAGCTCCTCGTCGAGCTGGGCAACCTGCCGCCACGCGGCCTCGAGCTCCATGCCGCTCCTCAGGGACTGGAGGCGGAGGTGGTCCTCCTCGTTGATCATCAGGCCGGCGAGCCCGCCGGCCGTCAGCGCCAGCGCGGTCCCACCGGGCGCGGGCCCGTTGTCCGGCCCGATCAGCTCCCGGCTGGCCACGTGACGCTCGTGCAGAATCCTCCGCTCCACGGTCGGGAGGTCCGACATCTCCCACAGAACGCCTCCATCGTCGAGCCGACCGCTGGCGGCCAGCGCGGCGCGCACGCGGTCGAGGATGCTCCTTCGATCGTCCGGGCGGGCGCGGGGCGAGAACGGATAGCCCTGAAGATTGCGTGCCAGGCGGACCCGGGTGGAGAGGACGATCTCGTGATCGAGCCCCGACGCGTCCAGCCAGGACGTGCCGCGATCCTCCACCTGCGGGGCGGGGACCCCCATGCCCGGCGCGGAGCTCATCGCTCGGACGCCTCGAGCACGTGGATCTGGTCGCGCAGCTCCGCCGCCGCCTCGAAGTCCTCGAGCTCGACCGCGCGGTCGAGCCGGAGCTTCAGGCTGCGAAGCTTGGC
Source organism: uncultured Gemmatimonadota bacterium (assembly GCA_964510615.1). GTDB lineage: Bacteria > Gemmatimonadota > Gemmatimonadetes > Palauibacterales > Palauibacteraceae. The sequence goes on along the minus strand of CAZEBA010000057.1, from coordinate 13,937 downwards.
GTACCGGTCATCGACGTCCAGCGCCTCCCCGAGATAGAGCTTTCCGACGTGCTGAGTCGAGCCATGGATGCGCCGGAGGAGGGCGCGGAGATGGCCCTCGAAATGGGCATAGCATTCCGGACAGCCCAGCCTGCCCGATCGCCGGAAGTCCCCCGAGGAGGTACCGCAGTACGGACAGGGCTCGACGCTCGAGCCCTGGGAGGCTTGGTCGGGGACCGCGCCGAGCGAGAGGAAGTCCACCAGGGGGGTGGGGGCCGGAACGGAGGCGCTGATCCCCTGCTCGGAGGCGCAGGAGGTACAGAGATGGACGGTCGCCATCTCATCGTTCTCGATCGTCGTCAGGTGGACCTCGGCATTCCGCTCCTGACAGCGCTCGCAGAGCATCTAACCTCCCGCGACGGTGTCTCGGACCTGTCGGCCGATCGACCCGATCCGTCCGCTGACGCCTGTCTGCCGCTCGGACCGTACCAGCGTTCCGGCCAGGCTCTTATCTCCTTCTAAGATCGGTCCTTCCATGACCAAGTTCCACTACCCCGGGACGACACGGCCCCGGCTGGTGTTGCGCGCGTCCCATGGCGTCTGGTGATTTGCACGGCCTTGGGCTTCGACTGCTGTGTCGCGGTCAAGGCGCGAGGCGGGCGTTCGGCAACCTCAGGCCGGCGGCTCGAGGACTCCCCCGACCAGGTGTCGCACAACGCCGGCACGTTCGGCCAACTCGCGGTCATGGGTGACGACGACGAGCGCGGTCCCGTGACCCTCCACCAGACCGAACAGCACATCGTGAAGGCGCTGGCTGGTCTCCGTGTCCAGGTTACCCGACGGCTCATCCGCCAGCAAGAGAGGTGGCTCGTTCACCAGGGCCCGCGCGACGGCGACGCGCTGCTGCTCCCCGCCGGAGAGCTTGTTGGGACGATGGTGGAGCCTCTCGCCGAGGCCGACCTGCTCCAGAAGATCCCGGGCCCGCGCCGCCGCCTCCACGCGCTCGATGCCGGAGATGATCCCCGGCAGCATCACGTTCTCCAGCGCCGAGAAGTCCCGGAGCAGGTGGTGGAACTGGAACACGAAGCCGACCAGCTGGTTGCGCAGCCTGGCCAGCACGGCATCCGCCAGGCCGTCGAGTTCCTGACCGGCGATCCGAACCGTGCCGCTCGTCGGTTTGTCCAGCGCCCCGAGCACGTGCAGGAGGGTGGACTTGCCCGCACCGCTCGGTCCCATGATCGCCATCGTGCCGCCGCGCTCGATCTCCAGGTCGACTCCTCTCAGGACGCGCAGTTCGTGGCCGTCGGGACTGAGAAAGGACTTGTGCACGCCGTTGGCGAAGATGACGGGCGCGGATGCACCCGCGTCCCGCTCCGGCGCGACGGCCGCCCCGGCCGGCCCGCGCACCAAGTCCTGGGCGTCCGTCACGCGACCTCACTCATGGCGAATGGCCTCCACGGGCGCGAGGTCGGCGGCCCGTCTGGCCGGGTAGATGGTGGCGAGGAACGAGATGGCGATCGACGCCATGACGATGAGGCCGACGTCGATCGGGTTCACGTCCACCGGCAGCCGGTCGAGAAAGTAGACGTCGCCGGGGAGGGTGATGAACTCGTACCGGTCGAGCAGATAGGCCAGCAGGCCGCCGAGCGTCCCCCCCACCACGGTTCCGATGATCCCGATCACCAGCCCCTGAAACAGGAAGATCCGCTGGATCCCGTTCGCCGTGATACCCATCGACCGCAGGATCCCGATCTCCTTCGTCTTGTCGGTGACCACCATGATCAGGGTGGATACGATGTTGAACGAGGCCACGAGGACGATCAGGAGGAGGATGACCGACATGGCGAGCTTCTCGAGCTTGAGGGCCGAGAACAGGCTCGCGTTCTGGTGCTGCCAGTCGTCGACCGCATACGGGAACCGCAGCTCGGCGTCCAGTCGCCGGGCCACCTCCGCGGCCCGCCACGGATCCTTCACGCCGAACTCCACGCCGGTCACGCGCTGCCCCAGATTGAGCAGTTCCTGCGCCGCGGGGAGAGCGGCGAAGGTCCACTTCGTGTCGTACTGGTACAGCCCCGTGTCGAACACCCCTGTCACCTCGAAGCGGCGCATCTGTGGCTGCAGGCCGGTAGGGGTGAGCTCCGCGTTCTGGACGGAGACGACCGTCACGATCTGCCCCGGAAAGAGCGAGTGGCGGTCGGCGAGGCCGCGGCCGACGAGAAGCCCCGGATGGCCGGACTCCGTAGGCCCGAAGGGCAGCCTGCCCGAGACCAGGTACTCGTCCACCCGGGCTACGGCGAGCGCTTCGGGGCCGTCCGGGATCCCCTTCAGCACGGCACCCTCGTTGAAGCTCCCCGGCGGAGCGAGCACGATCTCCGTGTAGACGAACGGGGCCGCCGCGGTGACGGCGGAGTCGGCCCGCACCAGATCCACCACCCGCTGCCAGTCCGACATCGAGACATCGTCCCCCAGCCGGATCACCATTCCGTGCGGACTGGCGCCGAGGATCGCTTCCCGGAGGTCTTTCTGCAGGCCGCTCATCACGGAGATGACCACGATCAGGGCCATCACTCCGACCGTGACGCCGCCGACGGCGATGAGGGTAATCAGGGACACGAAGCCACGGCCCTTCCCGGCCGACAGGTATCGACGGGCGACGAACCACTCGACGGGGCGGGGGGAGATCTTCACCGCTCCTCTCCTTCGTCCGGTCGCAGGGTCGGGAAGAGCGTTACCTCACGGATCGAGGCGCGTCCGCAGGCGAGCATCACCAGACGATCGAGGCCGAGCCCCAGCCCTCCGGTGGGCGGCAGACCGTACTCGAGGGCCCGAAGGTAGTCCTCGTCCAGGGGCTGAGCCTCCAGGTCGCCCTCGGCACGCGCCTGAGCCTGCGCGGAGAACCGCTCCCACTGATCGAGGGGATCGTTGAGCTCGCTGAAGGCGTTGATCAGCTCGAAGCCCCCAGCGACGACCTCGAAGCGCTCGGCCAGCCGCGGCTCGCCACGCTTCGGCTTGGCGAGCGGGCTGACCTCGATCGGAAAGTCGCAGACGACGGTCGGCTGCACGAGCTGGGGCTCGACGCGGGCCGCAAACAGCACATCGATCAGCTTGGCACGCGGCAGCCCGTCGGCGTCGGATCGCCCAGACGCCAGTGCCTCGGAGCGCAACGTCTGGAGGTCGGTGTCCAGCACGTCGATCCCGCCGTGCTCCAAGAGTGCGTCGCGGTACGTGACCCGACGCCACGGCGCCCCCAGTTGGATCCGCTCACCCGCGCACTCCACCTCCGATCCTCCGATGCCTCGTTCGAGAGCCGCCGTCACCATGCTCTCGGCGAGCTCGATCATCGCCTCGTAGTCCGCGAATGCCTGATAGAGCTCGAGCATCGTGAACTCGGGACTGTGGGTGCGGTCGATGCCCTCGTTGCGGAAGTTCTTGCCGATCTCGTACACGCGATCGAGGCTTCCCACGATCAACCGTTTCAAATAGAGCTCGTCCGCGATCCTCAGGTACAGGGTCGCGTCGAGTTCGTTGTGGTAGGTAGTGAAGGGTCGCGCGAACGCACCGCCGTAGAGCGGTTGCAGGATCGGCGTCTCGACCTCGAGGAAACCCCTTGCCTCGAGAAAGGAGCGCAGCTCGCGAACGATACCGGCCCGGGCCTCGAAGACCTGCCGTACATCCGGATTCACGGCCAGGTCGGCGTACCGCTGCCGGTAGCGGGCCTCCGGGTTCGAGAACCCGCTGTGGACGATCCGCTCCCCGGCTTCGGTGATCTCCTCCTTCCCGAACGGAAGCGGTCGCAGCGTCTTGGCCAGAAGCTCCACGGTGCGGGCACGCACGGTCACTTCGCCGGTGCGAGTTCGGAAGATGGGGCCGGATACGCCGATCCAGTCGCCCAGATCGAGCAATTCCACGAGCTCGGCGCCGCGGTCCGACAGCAGATCGCGCTTGAAGTACGCCTGAAGCCGCCCCGACCGGTCGCCGAGGTGTGCGAAGGCGCTGCCGCCCAGGTCCCGGTATGAGAGGATACGGCCGGCCACCCGTACCTCCGGGCCTTCCTTTTCCCGGGAAGCCGCGTAGGCCGCGTGCGCCTCGGCGAGGGTGTGCGTGCGGTCGAAGCCGTACGCATACGGCGCCACGCCGATCTCCTCCAGGCGAGCCAGCTTTCGGAATCGGTCCCGCACCGGCTTCGGTCGCTCCGGCGCCTCGTACCAGCAGGTGGAACACAGTCCCTCCCGCAGCGCGCTCCGGCGACCGCAGGAAGCGCAAGTGCCGAGCTCGCCGTTGTCGGGCCGCCCCCGCTCGTTCATCTCGACCCCGGCAGGAACGGCGGGCCGCGACCGATCACGCGTCGCCTCCACCGCGCTCGCGCAAGAAGGCTTCGATGAACTCGTCGATCCGACCGTCGAGCACGGCGCCCACGTCGCCGATCTCCACACCGGTGCGATGGTCCTTGGCCATCGTGTACGGCTGCAGCACGTAGGAGCGGATCTGGCTTCCCCAGGCGATCTCCTTCTTGGTGTCCTCCAGGGCGCGGCGTTCCTCCTCGCGCTCCTCGAGCGCCTTCTGGTAGAGGGCGGCACGGAGCATCTTCATCGCCTTCGCCTTGTTCTTGTGCTGGCTGCGCTCCTGCTGGCAGGAGACGACGATTCCGGTCGGTTCGTGGGTGATGCGAACGGCCGAGCTCGTCTTGTTCACGTGCTGACCGCCGGCGCCCGAGGCCCGGAAGGTGTCGACTCGCAGGTCCTCCTCGTCGATCTCGACCTCGATGTCATCCTCCACCACGGGGTAGACGAAGACCGAAGCGAAGGAGGTGTGGCGCCGGCCCTGCGAGTCGAAGGGGGAGATTCGGACGAGCCGGTGGACGCCGCGCTCGGCACTCAAATAGCCGTAGGCGTAGCTGCCACGCACTTCGACCGTCACCGATCGGATCCCGGCCTCCTCCCCGGGCAGCAGGTCCAGGATCTCGACCTCGAAACCCCGGGACTCCGCCCAGCGGGAGTACATGCGGAGGAGCATCTCGGCCCAGTCCTGGGATTCGGTCCCGCCAGCGCCGGGATGGATCGTCAGCAGGGCATCGCGCGGGGCATCGGGTCCATTAAGCATGACCCGCAGCTCCAGCTCGTCGAGCCGCCGGTCGATCTGCTCGCTCTCGGACTCGACCTCCGCCAGCAACGCCTCATCCGGCTCCTCGCTCAGCAGGGCGGCGAGCTCGATCAGGTCGTCCACCTTGCCGGAGATCTCGGTCCATGGAACGGTCCATCCCTTCAACTGGTTGGACCGCTCGATCGTCGCCCGCGCCTCCTCCGGTTGCTCCCAGAAGTCGGGACGGGCCATTTCGCCCTCCAGCTTCTCGAGCTCGGTCAGCTTCGCGGGAATCTCAAAGACACCTCCTCAGGTCCTCCAGACGCGTCTTCTGCGCCTCGAGAGCCTCGAGACTACCCGTCGCCTCGGTCATTCCGCCTTTATCCCTCGCTTGAGTGATGGATGGACACGCCGCCCGTCCACACCGCCGCCCGTCCGAACCGGCACGCGCAGGGCCCCGCGCGGCGGTTGCTGCGGCCTTCCCTACCCCGCCCGTCCCGCACCGGTGCCACTGCGCCTGCGGCCCGCGCGCTTCTCGTCCCGCGGTTCCAGATCGACGCGGCGGCGCTCGCGGTCGACCCGGACGACCTGGACGCGGATCGGGTCTCCGAGCTGGTACGTGCGCTTGCGCTTGCGTCCCACCAGAGCGTGGCGAGCCTCGTCGAAGTGGTAGTAATCGTCGGTGAGGGAGCTGACGTGCACCAGCCCCTCGACGTGATAGTCGTCCAGGAGCACGAAGAGGCCGAACGCGGTGGCTGCGCTGATCGTTCCCGCGAACTCATCCCCCAGATGGCGGGCCATGAACTCGACCTTCATCGCATCGACCGAGTCCCTCTCCGCTTCCTCGGCGCGCCGCTCGCTCAGCGAAGACGCTTCCGCGACGGCTCCTAGCCGCTCGCTACTCTCCGCCCGCGCCACGGCGGGATCCCGCAGGTAGGCCTTGAGCTGCCGGTGAACGGCGAGATCCGGATACCTGCGGATCGGCGAGGTGAAGTGGGCGTACGCCGGGGAAGCGAGGCCGAAGTGGCCGAAGTTCTCCGGGTCGTAGCGCGCCTGGCTCATGCTCCGGAGGGCGACGGTGCTTACGAGCTGCTCCTGCGGAGCGCCCTCCATCGCCACCAGGAGCTTCGAGATGTCCCTTGGCTGCAGATCCCGGCGCGGGAGTCGGTAGCCGAAGGTGGCGGCCAGCGTTCGCAGGTTCTCCACCTTCCGCTCGGCCGGCGCCTCGTGCACCCGATAGATGAGCGGGATCCTCTCGCGCGCGGCCAGCTCGGCCACCGCCTCGTTGGCCAGGACCATGAAGTCCTCGATCAGCATGTGCGTGGGCAGCCGCAGCACCCTCTGGATATCGGTCGGCTCCCCGCAGGCGTTCAGGATCACCCGCGACTCCGGAAGATCGAAGTCGATGCTCCCCCTGGCCCGGCGGCGCTCCCGGAGGAGGCGCGCCGACCGATCCAGCCGCTCCAGCGCCTCCCTCAGCTCCGTCGATGCCGATCGCCCTCCGTCCAGGATCTCCTGCGCCTCCTCGTAGGCCAGCCGAAACCGGCTCCGGATCACGGTGGGGCCGAAGCGCACGCTCTCCACCTCGGCGGCGGCGCCCAGGACGAAGATGGCCGAGAACGCCAGCCGATCCTCGTCCGGCACGAGCGAGCACAGGTCGCTGGACAGCGCATGCGGCAGCATCGGGATCACGCGGTCCACCAGGTAGACGCTGGTTCCGCGCACGGCCGCCTCCCGGTCGAGCGGCGCGTCCCGGCGGACGTAGTGGGAGACATCAGCGATGTGGACGCCGATCTCCTGCCTGCCGTCCGCCAGCTCCCGTACCGACAGACCGTCGTCGTGATCTCTGGCATCGGCCGGGTCGATGGTGAACACCAACCGGTCCCTGAAGTCCTCCCTCCCCTCCAGATCCTCCGGCCGAATCCCCCTCCGGGCGATCCGGTTCGCCTCCCGCTCCACCCGGCTTGGAAACTCCAGCGGAAGCCGGTGGCCGTGGATGATGCCGAGCACGGTGACTCCCGGGTCCTCGGGATCGCCGAGCACGCTGACCACCCGGCCCACCGGGCCCGGACCGCGCTCGCCCCAATCCTCGATCGACACCACCACCAGCTGGCCGTGCTCGGCGTCGGCCTCCGCCTCGGGCGGGACGAACACCTCGACATCCAGGGGCGGCTCCTGGGCCGCGACGTACCCGTAGCCCCTGCGCTTTCGATACACGCCGACGATCTGTTCCCGGGCGCGCTCCAGGATGCGGACGACCCTCCCCTCGGGGTTGCGGCGTCGCGGACGGCGCTCGAGCCGGGCGAGGACGCGATCCCCGTCCACGGCCGTGTTGCGCTCCCTCGCCGGGACGAAGACATCGGGCTCCTCTCCCGGGCTCAGGACGAACGCATCGCCCGAACGGGTCACCTGCAGGACCCCCTGTACCAGATCGAGCTGGTCGGGGACCGCGTAGCGTCCCTTGCGCTGGCGTACGATCCGGCCCGCCCGCTCCAGCTCCTGGAGCGTGCGCTTGAACCGCACGTACCCTTCCCGGTTCCGGATTCCCAGACCGCGGGCGATCTCCTGCGGCCGCATGGGCCGCCTGGCCCGATCGCGGAGATAGGAGACGATCTCGCCGGGGTCGGCTCCGCGTCCGGAACGGGCGTTACTCACGGGAGATTCGGACAGGTCGGAGGGAGGAACGGGATGGCGGGAGACTGGCCGGCGGTGCGCTCAGAAGCTCTCCGCCTCGTCGATCAGCATAATCGGGATGTCGTCCTCGACGCGGTAGCGCAGCCGGCAGGCATGGCAGAGGAGCGCCTCTTCCTCCTCTCGATACTCGAGGTCGCCCCTGCAATCCGGGCAGACGAGAATCTCGAGCAGTCGCGCGTCCAGTGGCATCGTGCCTTCCTGCGCTCTTCGAGGCGCGCCGGGCGCCCAGGCGCCGAACCTTCAAGCGGAGCTTCGAAACCCGAGCAGCTTAAGCGCGCCCTCCCGTCTCCGCCAGTTGCGGAGCACCTTCACCCGCAGCTCCAGGTAGGCCCTTGCGCCCGTCAGCGCCTCGATTCGGGGCCTCGCGGTGGCGCCGATCCGCCGGATCATGCGGCCGGACGATCCGATCACGATCCCCTTCTGGGATGGGCGCTCGACGTAGATCGTGGCGCGAATGTACGCGACCTCTCCCGGTCGAGACGGCTCGCGAAACTCCTCGATGGTGACGGCGGTCGCGTAGGGAACCTCCGCCTCCAGCAGTTCGAAGACCGCCTCGCGGATGATCTCGGCCACGAAGTAGCGCACGGGCGCCACGGCGAGATCTTCGGGCGGATAGAGGGGGGGCGAGAGGGGAAGTCGGTGGAGGACCTCTGCCTTCAGGGACTCGACGCCCCGTCCCTCGGTAGCGATGGTCGAGATGACCGCGCCCCACCCGGCAGCCAGCAGCTTCGCCTCGAGCTCCGATCGCACCGCCGACGTGACGCGATCCACCTTGTTCAGGCAGAGGAGCGCTTCGCGATCGGGGCGGGAGAACTCGGCCGCGTGCGCCACGGAGGGCGGGTAGCCGGCATCGGCCACGTAGAGGAGGAGATCGGCCTCCCGGATCGCCCGTTCCGCATCCGTCCGCATGCGCTCCTGGAGGAGGTAGCGTGGCTCGACGAGGCCCGGCGTATCGACGAACACGGCCTGGTGGTCATCGTCCGTGTAGATCCCGAGCAGACGCTGTCGGGTGGTCTGCGCCTTGGGGGTCACGATCGAGAGCTCGTGGCGAATGAGGCGGTTGAGCAGGGTGGACTTGCCGACGTTGGGAAGCCCGGCGATGGCGCAGAATCCGGCCCGGAACCCTTCCGGCGAGCTCAGGGACCGCAGACCCGGTTCCGGCCGCGGCTCTTGGCCACGTACAGCGCCTGATCGGCGTGGGCGATCAGCTCCTCGTACGTGGAGCCGTTGTCCGGGAAGCCGGCCAGGCCGGCGCTGATAGTGATGCTTCCTCCGGGCTGGATCTCCTCGTCCGGGAACCGGTGGGTCTCGACATGGCGGCGGAGCCTCTCCATGACATCGAGGGCGCTCATGCTCGGCGTGTTGACCATCACCAGAGCGAACTCCTCGCCGCCGTAACGCGCGAAGAAGTCGCTCTGACGCAGCTGCAGGGTGATCACCGTGGCCAGCTCGCGCAGCAGCGCGTCGCCGGCCGGGTGACCGAGCGTGTCGTTGTAGTTCTTGAAGAAGTCGACGTCCATCATCGCCACCGTGCAGGCCCCGCCGTAGCGGCGGATCCGATCCAGCTCGGAGCGCATGATGCGCTCGAACTCCCGGCGGTTGGGAAGACCGGTCAGTGGGTCGGTTAGCGCCTGCTCGGTGAGCTCGCGGCGCAGCTCCCGCGCCTCCGCACGCTCCTGGCGGAGACGCTGGAAGACGACGCCGGCGTAGACGCAGATCCCGAAGAAGACCCCGGCGACGATCACCTCGAAGGCGAACGACGGCAGCAGCTCCCGGTTCGCCAGCACGCGGGCCGCCACCAGATAGCCCGCCGCCATGGCGCCGCTCAACACCGCGACCTCGATGAAGCCCGCCAGGCCGGCCGTGAACAGCAGGGCGACAAACCAGCCCATCAGAATGAGCAGCCGCGCGACGGCCGTAACCGCCAGGTACATGTAGAGGGAGAGGAGCAGCGCGCCGGCGAGCATCGGCACGTAGATGTAGTGCCGATCCCAGCGAATGTGCTCGTCCAGGTACCGGTGCGGCATGTACCAGACGACGAGCTGGACGACACCTGTCACCACGAGCGCCAGCGACCACTCGGCGTAGGAGATCGGCGAGAGCGCGAGGAGCTTGAGGCCAAGGACCACGAGGAGAGCGAAGACGAGGCCTGCCGTCGCCAGCAGCACGCCCCGCAGTCGCACCCGTCGTCGCTGCTCCGCCGTGTGACCTGGCCCGCCGGCGGACGGCATCCCGCCGAGAGCGGACGGCACGAGCGTCCCGGGTGTCTCTGCCGGACTGGCAGGGCTTCGCCCGGCGGCCGGCGCCGCCGACTCCGCCGAGTCCACCACCTGCGACGCTTGCATCGAAGGGGCATCGGGCGACCGGGGCGTATCGGGAGCCGAGACGGCCGGGCCGGGCGGCGCTGGAGGCGAGGACTCCTCCACCGCGGCCTGGTCCGTACCTGCGCTCTCCGTGGTCGGCGCCAGGCCCGAGGACCGCTCCCGCTGGCGCAGGATTCGGAGCCACTCCGGCTCTCCGCTCTGGCTCACGGCGTCCGCTCCCCCGGCCGATGCGTCAAAACGCGCGCCTTTCGCTCGCCGACTCGCTCAGATCCCGATGTTCAGGCCGACGAAGAACTGGTTGCGGCCCACGGTGCGGTTGCGCGGCAACTCGTCGGCAGTCACGCCGAGCAGCACCAGCGACTCGAGCGGCAGGTCTGAGAGATCGAGGCCGAGGTTGTTCCATCCCCGCACGTACTCGGCGATGAGGCTGAAGTCGAGGCCCTTGGGCGGGCTGGCGGTGCTCCGGTTGAAGATGAACTCGAAGCCGAGGCCCAAACTCCAGGTGAACTCCACGTTGTAGCTGAGATCCGGGTCATCGATCTCCCCCAGATTGGTCGAGATGTTCTCGAGCCGGAACCAGCTGATCCCGTAGCCGGGCTTGAAGTAGGGCTGGAAGCCGCCCGAGAGCAGGCTGAAGCGGAGGAAGCCCGTCCATTCGTTCCAGCGCATGTCCGAGGTTACGCGGAAGGGCTCCTCGACGTCGCGGAACCCGAGCTGGAACCCCATCTCGCTCTTCGAAAACTTGAAGCGGTTCTGGCTGGCGAACTTGGAGCCGACGAAGAAATCGATCTCGTAGTAGGGAGCGACCGCCGTCTCGGTGAACGTCGAGTCGGAGACGATCACCGCCCCTCCCTCGCCGATCCCCGCGTCCCGCAGGTAGATGACCAGATCCACCAGGATCTCGTCGAACTGCGGGTCCTGGATGAACAGATCCTGATACCCCTCCGTGAAGCTGTTCCAAGAGATGCCGGCCTGCGCGCCGAGGGCGCGGAAGGGGAGCCTCTCGGTCGGAAACAGCGAGGGGTAGTTGGACTGGGTCGCGGCCCGGAACGGGAGCGCCACCAGCTTCCACACGACGTCGAGCGGCGGCAGCATGATGAGGCTGGGGAACGTGAGGTTGAAGAATCCCCAGTCGTTGATGAAGCCGTCCTGCCAGCCGAGCTGATAGAAACGGGGAAATACGTTCGGGTCGTAGAGCGCGTATTGGGCTGTAGGGCCCGAGCGGTTCCAGCCGTTGTTGAACGCCGGCCCTACCACCGACAGGTTCCCCGTCTCCGCATGCGCGACAATCCCCGCGAACGGGGATTGGACGGCGGGGTACCCCCAGCGGATCGGCAGGAACATCCAGCTCCACTCCGCACGCACCCGGTAGTCGATCTTCGAGAGCCCGTAGATCCGCTCCCAGTCCGGGATCACCTCTACCCGGTCGGACCGACCGAAGAAGACGACGCCGCCGCGGCTCCACGTCGCCATCGCCTGGCGGCCGGCTTCGCCCTCCGCGTACCACTCCTGGTGGCGGAAGTAGTGGGTGACGTCCTCGGTGGCTCCACCCGGACCGACATCCTTGTACATCGCCGGGCCGGGGAACGTCCCGTGAGAATCGCGGTTCGTCCCGCCCGGCGGCTGGAAGATCTGGTCCGTCCCCTTGTTGTCGGCGCCGATATACGCGACCGGATGCGTGTTCACCCGGGTCTCGCCGGGATCCTGGTAGGCCATATGCCGGACATAGGCCCAGATGTGGTCCATTCCCCTTCGCGGCTGCTCGCTGGCCTCCACCTGGGCCTCCCACTCGGCCCTGGGCAGATAGACGTTGGGCGCGCCGAAGTCTAGCTGCATCACCTTGCTGTGGAAGTAGTAGTCCACCCGCTTGATGACGAGCTCCTCATCGCCGGTGGCGCCGGCCCATTCTCCGTCGATCAGCGCCAGGACCTCTTCCTCCGTCAGGTTTCGCGTTACCCGGTCACGAGGCGAGACGACGACGTTGATGTGCTCCCAGTCCCCCGAGTGGTTGTTCCCGCCGTCGTTGGTCGGATAGTAGAACCAGTACTGGAGGATGAACTCGTAACCCTCGGGGCCGGCCGCCCCGACCACCTCCCGCAGGAACGGGTGCGAGTAGATCAACACGTGGCTTCGCCACTCCTCCCGGAGCGACGAGGTCACCGGGTTCTCGAAGATCTGGTTCCACTCCTTGGGGCCGCGTCCGGGAACGTCGAACCAGAGGAGCTGGAACCAGTCCTCGAAGACCTCGATCGACTCGGTACGCACCCTGGCCGTCGTAGGTAGGTAGGGATCGTACTCCGCCATCAGCTGCTGCACCCGGCAGTCCGCATCCCTCAGGCGCTGGATCTCGGCGGCCGAGAGAGCCGCCGGCGCCTCGACGGGGCCGGTGCACGGAACGGCCGCGACCGGGAAGAACGGGATCTCCTCGGTCTTCGTCAGGCTCTGCGGCCGCGTCATCAGGTTCCAGGTATCGACGTTGAGGCGCCCAGCCACTCCATCCTCACGGAACTTCTTCAGGTCCATCGGAGCGCCCCACGTGTTCTGCACCATGAAGGGCGCGAACCGGACCGAGAGCTCGCGAAACAGGGCGAAGCGCCGGTCGTCCATTCCGTCCACGGGATCCATGTCCCGGTACGTCGGATCAGCCGGATCGCCGTAGAGGTGCAGGCGCTCGGTCGCCGGCGTCGCCCGGATGGCCCGCGGCACCTCGAGCGGCATGTACCTGAGGTACTCGTCGCGGGGAATCGCCTGTCCACGGGCTGAGCCGGCGGCCAGCAGCGTGGCGGCGCCCAGAACCAGAATGTGAGTCGGCAGACGGCTGGCTCGCATCGTTGGCATCTTCCTGTAGTGGTGGATCTGCCGCGCGGGATTGGCACGACGACCCGCACCGCGCATCCTCATAGCGCCGGCCTCCGAGCGCCGCCAGAGCGTGCGGCGGAGCCTACAGGGCCACCGGGAACGTACTCGGACGTACGGCGGCCCGCGACGGCGGCCCGCTCGTGTCCGGCCGGCCTGCCGTCCAGCGGTGAGGCCAGCCGGCGGGTGGCGTCTGCGGAGCGAGGCGTGGGTTCGGCTCACGGACAGAGAAACGAAGACAACGCGGGAGTTCGAGACCGTCATGAACTTCGTCAACCGGCGTTTCCATGTCTCGATGTCGATCCGGTTCCAGTTCCTCTTCGTCGCCCTCGTGTTGTCCCTGGCGTTGCCCGTTGTCCTATCGGACCGCCTCGTCGCGTTCCTGGTGCCGCTGCTGTTCACCGCGCTGACGATCGCCGCCCTTCCCACGGCCACCAAGCACCCGGCCGCACTGATCGTCGCCATCCTATTGGCCGTGCCGGCCCTCTTGTTTCACTGGCTCTCGCCGCGCGGAGAGGTGATGGTGCCAGGACAGATCCTCGCCATCCTCTTCCTGATCTGGGTGACGCTGATCCTTCTCCGCCACGGCCTGAGCGTACGGCGGATCACCGGTGAGATTCTGTTCGCCGCGGCGTGCATCTACATGCTCCTGGCGCTCATCTGGTCGTTGGGCTACGAGCTCGCCCACACGTTCGAGCCGGAGACGCTCGCGATTCCCGAGCGGCTCGTCGCCCTGGGAGAAAACCCCTCCAGCCGCGGCATCTTCACCTACTTCAGCTTCGTCACCCTGACGACTCTCGGATACGGGGACGTCACACCCATCTCGGACTCCGCCCGCACCCTGGCCGCGCTCGAGGCCGCCATCGGCCAACTCTTTCTCGTCATCGTCGTGGCGCGACTGGTGGGCATGCACGCCGCCCAGCAGATGGCGAGGAGCGACGGGACGGACGAGACGGAGACGGACGAGACGCACGGGACGGGATAGGCCCTGGACCACGGGATAGG
>CAZEBA010000056.1:14683-15909 GCA_964510615.1 uncultured Gemmatimonadota bacterium | reverse complement strand
ATCTCGCCCTCCCGCAAAGCGATCCTCTCCACGGAGAGGACGAGCCGGTTCCCGTACCGGACTTCGAGATCTTCACCCAGGAGGATTTCCGAGCTCACCGGCGAGCGGCTGCCTGCGAGGCTGGGCGGAGCGCGCTCCCCCCGTGACCGCGCACGGGACATCCGGGGCGTGCGATCAATTCGTTCTGGGTGTGGCGTGCGCGGGACACCGCCAGATCCCTGAGCCGGGCGTCCGGTCTTGCCGGCATCGTGTCCGGACGGTCCCGGGCTAGGTTCTTGCTTGGAAACCCCACCCCGCTTTTCCTTCACATGCAGATCCTTAGATCGTCTCTGCCCCCACCCACGTCGCGACGGCTCTTCCGTGTCTGTGCCGTCTCTTGGAGTGTGGCATGATAAACGCGTTCCCGAACCCAGTCCGTCGGAGACAGGCTGTCGCCGCTTCGTCGAAGCGGTGTATGATGTCGCTCAAGGAGACCGCAGTCGATGATACAACGATCCTTCTTCCTCCTCGGTCTGTTTCTCGTAGCGCTGCCGACAAACGCCTTCGCCTACATAGATCCGGCTTCCGGCAGCTTGGTCCTGCAGGTCATCTCGGCGGCGGTACTGGCTTCGCTGCTCACCTTCAGGAGAGTGTGGCAATGGGTCGGGAACCTGCTGAGGGACCTGAGAGAGAAGGCGAAGCGGGCCTAGCAGCTCCGATGGTTCGGCGATGCCGGGCCTCGTTCCGGGATCCGAGCGGGTTCGTCTTTTTCTCGAACGGATCCCTCCTCCGACAGGTCAACCCCTCCTACCGCGCTGAATACGATCATCTGATCCACAGCGGCCTCTATTCCAGCCTCTGCGAGGATGGGCTCTTGACGAGCCACGAGGAGGTTTCTCTAGACGAGGCCTTCGACTCGCGCGCCTATAGGGTGCTCCGGCCTCAGCCCGCTCGCTTCGTTTCGTACCCCTATGAGTGGTGCTTTGGGCAGCTAAAAGACGCCGCCCTCCTCACCCTGGAGGTTCAAAGGCGCGCCTTGAGACATGGCATGACTCTGAAGGATGCCAGTGGCTACAACGTCCTGTTCGACGCCGGCCGCCCCCTCTTCATCGACACCCTGTCGTTCGACCTCTACCACGAGGGCCGGCCTTGGGTCGCCTACCGCCAGTTCTGCCAGCATTTCTTGGCACCGCTGCTGTTGATGGCGAAGGTCGACATCCGTTTCGGAAAGGAGTCTGCTCTGTACC
>CAZEBA010000056.1:0-14673 GCA_964510615.1 uncultured Gemmatimonadota bacterium | reverse complement strand
CCCGACGGGGTCCCGCTCGACTTGGCGAGTGGGCTCCTTCCCAAGGGCTCATGGCTGCGCCCGGGGTGCTTGATCCACGTGCATCTTCACGCCCGGACCATCCGGCACTTCGGCGGGCACATGAAGCCCAGCCGCATCGTAGATCGCGGAGTCAGCCGCCGAGGCCTGGAGGCCCTCATTGCGAACCTCGAGAGCATCGTCCGCGCGGCGGAGTGGCAGGGGAACCGCACCGAGTGGGCCGACTACGAACACGACCACGGATACAGCGAGAACGGGTTCGCCGCCAAAAGGCTCCTGGTGGCTGGCTTTCTGGATCGCATCCGGCCGGGGACAGTATGGGACTTGGGCGCCAACATCGGGATCTTCAGTCGCGTGGCAGCCGATGCCGGTGCCTGGGTCCTCTCGGTGGATGGCGATCCCGGAGCGGTCGACGTTAACTACCTTCGGCTCCGATCGGCCGGGGACAATCGGCTGCTTCCGTTGTGGATCGACCTATCGAACCCCAGTCCCGCCGCGGGCTGGGCGCACGCCGAGCGGCTGTCGCTGGCGCAGCGCGGACCCGCCGACGCCGTGCTCGCGCTGGCACTCGTCCACCACCTCGCGATCACACACAACGTGCCCTTTCGGGACATGGCAGCGTGGATGGCCTCCCTCGGCCGGGCGCTTATCGTGGAGTACGTACCGAAGACCGATCCGCAAGCGCGACGGCTGCTGGTCGCTCGCAAGGACGTGTTCGACGACTATACGCGCGAGTCATTCGAAGCGGCGTTCGGGATGCACTACGCGATCGAGTCGAGGAGCAAGGTCGCCGACATGGATCGAACGATTTATCTGATGCGGCGGCGTGACGAAGGCGCTGCGGTTTCGAGCTTGACGCGGGGCGACATCGAAGCGGCGTCGGGATGAGCCTTCCGCTCCACCCGTTCCTCCTGGTGACGTACTTCTACGTCTTCCTATACGCCAGCAATCGAGGGTCGATCGCGCCGGTAGAGCTCGTGGCGCCGCTTGGGCTGTCGCTGCTCGCGGTTGCTCTGTTGTGGCGCTTCGCGGGGATCGTCGTGCGCGACCGCCAGCGAAGTGCCTTGATCGCCTCGGCGTTGGTGCTTGGTTTTTTCACCTACGGCCACCTGTACTCCCTCAGCTTTCCCCTCATCGTCGAAACCGACCTCGGATCGCTTCGGAACTCGAAGCTTCCGTGGCTGCTGCACGGTTACCTGTCCATCGCTGTCCTCGCCGCTCTCGCCATCGGGATCCGGCTGCTGGCGAATTGCCGTGGTGCGGCACGGCTGACGAGAGCCGCCAACGTAATGGCAGCCATTCTGCTCCTGCTGCCGCTCGCGTCCCTGGTCGGTCGCCGCGTGAGCGACGCTTCTTCTCCGTCCCCAGTGACGGTAGGATCGGGCAAGGCAGGCCTCGTGAGAGAGCTCGGATATCGGCCCGACATCTACTTCATCGTCTTGGATGGCTACGCACGAGCGGATGTCCTGCGGGACCATTATGGGTACGACAACCGGCCGTTCGTCGAAGAGCTGAGCCGACTCGGGTTCGACGTTCCAGAGCTGGCCACGGCGAACTTCATGTGGACGTTTCTGTCCCTGAGCTCGGTTCTCAACCTGAGGTATGTGACGGACCTGGCTGAGATCGTGGGCGAAGACTCACAGGACGAAGGCCCGGCCCACCGGCTGATTCGCGACAGCGATGTCGTGCGGTTCCTTCGAGGCCAGGATTACCGCTACGTCCACGTCAACTCGACCTTTACGCCGACCCTCCGCAACCCGCTGGCAGACGAGCAAGTCCACTGCCGCTCCGGCATTTTTCAGGTGGAGGCGTATCGGGTCCTCGTCGAGACCACCTGGCTGCGCGTGCTGGACTTCATGGTCGTCGGCGACTTGGCGGCGTGTCATCTGTACAACTTCCAGGCCCTGCCCGAGATCGCCGCACGTCCGAGGCCCAAGTTCGTCTTCGCTCACTTCATACCGCCTCACCACCCGTATCTTTTCGACCGTGACGGGAACGTGCTGCGACACGCCACGGTGGCCAACCAGCTCAACCAGCAGGAGAGGCTGTGGGCGGACAGGGAGGCGTACGTAGAACAGCTCCTGTTCGTCAACCGCATGGTGCTGGAAGCGGTGCGGGGGATCCTGCAGGCGTCGAAACGGGAGCCGGTCGTCCTGCTGGTCTCCGACCATGGCCCGTCGATAGAGGATGCCGGTGTCGACGAGTATCTGAGGGCGAGGTTCGCGAATTTGGCCGCGCTTCACCTGCCGGGCGCTTCCGAGCCGGTACCGGAGGACCTGACGCTCGTCAACGTGTTTCGTCTGCTCCTCCACGTCTACTTTGGCGCGGATCTGGAGCTGCTACCACCGCGGCAGTACGCGTCCGCGTACCGGACCCCCTACCGATTCGTCGACGTGACCGAGCGTCTTCCGGTGGCACGACAGGAGATACCGCCGGCGATGGAAGCACCAGCCGCCCGGGATTCCTCCCGATGAGCAGCGGGGTGACCAGCACCCCGCATGGATTCCTCAGAGGGTTGTATAGCTTGATCTGGCGCCCAGCCACCGACCGATCACCCACCACATCGCCAGCGCGACGACGATGGCGACGTAGCCATCCACCGCGTAGTGCCAGCCGAGGTGAACAGAGCCTAGAAGTATCGCGACCGTGTACAGCGCGAACGACGCGGTGAGCCAGCGTCCGACCTTGAGGCTTCCCAGGGCGAACAGCACCGGGAGCGCCACGTGCATGCTGGGCATCGCCGAGATGCCCTGAAAGTAGCCGAGGCCGAGATAACCGTCCCAGAGCCATTCCTGGACCCGAAGCGCCAGCAGGGGCGTGCCCGCGTCCACGCGGTAGAGAAAGGTCATGAGTGGCGCATACGGATCCGGTCCCGGCACGATCCTGCCGTAGTAGCACGGGCCTGCGGACGACAGAGCAATCGCCATGATGGTTCCGATGAAGACCCAGGACCAGGAGTAGGCGAGCAGGAAGTGCATTCTCGCCCGGCGATCGGCGCGCCAGGCCTGCCAGGCGATCACCACGAGGATCGCAATAAACCAGAGGTAGTAGAGCTTGTCGAGGACCACCGTCGCGGTCGAGCTGCCAAACACGGGCTGCAGGAGCATCCACGGCTCATGGCCAAGGTGCAGCGTCTCGTCGAGGCGGCTCAGCGCCGGGTCCCAGGAGAAGGGGTGGAAGCGCGGGATGGTGCGCTTGAAGGCCCAGAACGTCGTATACAGTACCGAGAGGAGGGCTGAGAACAGCAGTGTTCCGGCGACTCGGAACAGGGTGATGTTCTCCCGTCGATAATCGAGAAAGCGACGGACGATCGTCCCCTCGTAGCGCGCAGGATCCCGCTTGAGCCCGATGAAGAACCGGGTGTGAAAGTCCACGAGGTGGTAGGCCAGGGGTATCCCCAGGCCGACGAGGGAATGCCGCAGCCAAAAATAGACGGTGATGCGGTTCAAGGGCTCCAGTCCGGGATCGCCGGTCGCGAGTCGGAGCGCCACGCAAACCCCGAGGAAGATCGCAACAAGCCAGAGCAGCGGGGCGTGTTCCTGGATCGACGCTCGCAGCTGCGCGCTCGCCGAGTGGCTCTCGTCGCCGGTTCCGAGACGGGCGATGGTCAGGTCTGCGACGTCCTGTCCGGTCGATGACACGACTGTCCTCGCTCCTTCCCTTCTGCGACGGCTGGTGGGCCAAGGCAGGCTCGGATCCGCCGAGCGCACGCCGGTTCCCCGCTCGAGCAAGTAATATGCGCGTCACGCAGGACGCGTGCGGGGCATTGTGATTGCATGTCGGCAGGCGGGCCGCAGCCGCCATCGGCAGCCGCCTGCCGACATCGACGCCTGGCACGCACGGAACTGGAAGACATGGGCCGACATGCCTGAGCCGACGAGTGTTCCCACGAGGTTTGATGGCCGAGGTTCGTAGCGGCAAGGGGACGTTTCCCTCCGTCGTAAGGGTGGAGTTCGCGGCTATCTGGGCCATGGCGGGATCCGTTTCGCTGTTGCTCTACCATGGTGTCTCGCGATCCGCCTGGAACGATCCGATCCTGCCCCTCTCCTCCCGGGTCGGCCTGGCCGGACTGGAGCTTTTCGCTCTAGCCGTGGGCGTCCTGGTGCTTGCGATCGGATTGGGAGTCTACACGGTGTTCGTACGAAAGCCGGGTCTTGCTCGCTGGTCGCGCTGGCTGGCTCTGGCCTCGGTCACCGTGCCTGTGTGGATGCTGACGACGGCGTATCTGATCAGCTGGGCGGTCTTCCGCGCGACCGGCCGGTTCCTGGATCCGTTTACATTCCCGCTCGTCCGGGCGAACGCCGTCCAGATGATGCAGCACGCCGCGCACATGGCGCCGCTGTCGCTGCTGCTGCTTCCGGTGATCGCGCTGTGGACGGCGGTCCTGTCGGCCCTGATCGTGCCGCGGTTGGCGGTGCGCGTGAGCCTGAAGGGCGCCCAACGCACCATGGTGGTCGCGCTGCTTGCGCTGCTTCTCTGCCTCCTCGCCGGCTGGTACGGCAACCGCGCCACCGTCCCGCAGATGTACCGGATCGGGGGCTTTTCCCGGACCGGTCCGCTTCTCTCGCTGGCTCTCGACGGCGCCACCCGGCTCGCCCAGAGAACGGATCCGATCGAGCGCGCCCCGGTGATCGATCCGCGCCAGCGTCCGATCATACCGGTGTCCGAGTACCTTGCGACCGCCGCCGCGACCGATGTGCAGCGGTACAACGTCGTCGTGCTCGTGGTCGAGTCGTTGCGGAACGACCAGCTGCTGGCAACCGGCTCGGAGCGCGAGGTCATGCCGACCGTCGATTCGATCGCTCGCCATGCCGCGGTCTTCACGCACAACTACACGCAAGCGAGCCACTCCGACTACGCCGACCTGGCGATTCTCTCCTCCCATTATCCCCTCCGGTCGCCCCGCTACCACATCTACCCTAGAGATCCGAGCTATCCCCGGGTCCTCGTTTACGATGTGCTGAAGGCGCTGGGCTACCACGTCGGGGTCTTCTCATCCCAGAACGAAAGCTGGAGCGGGATGATCAACTATCTGCAGACCGGAAGCATCGACCGGCTTCTTCACGCAGAGACGTTCGAGGGGCCTACCGAGGTTCCTCGGCGAGACCCTTACTTCTACCGGTTCATCAAGGGCTCGAAGCGCTCCGGAAAGATCGACGACCGATTCACGGTATCGGAGGCGATCGAGTGGATCGCGGCCCTGGAGCAAGGGCCGTTCTTCATCTATATGAACCTCCAGGACAGCCACGTGCCGTACGAGATCCCCGCGGATTTCCCAGCGAGGTTCGGCAGCGGCAAGGTCTCGTTTCCCCTGCAGTTCGGCTACTTCCCGCGCGATTCGGTCGGCGCGGTCATGGACATGTACGCGAACAGTCTAGCCTACGTCGATACGCAAATCGCACGACTCGTTCACTTCCTGCAGCAGGCAGGACTGTGGCGCCGGACGATCCTCGTGGTGACGGGCGACACGGGGCAGGCCTTCTACGAGCACGGTTTCGCCGGACATGCGAACGCGCTGTACGACGAGGTCATGCGGGTGCCGCTGGTGATTCGCTCACCCGATCTCGCGCCGCGAACCGAGGATGTTCTTTCCCAGCACATTGACGTGCCGCCGACCGTGCTGGGGCTTCTCGGTCTGCCTCCGCACCCGAGCTTTCAGGGACGGGATCTGTTCGCAAGCTCACCGGAAGGGAGAAGGTACGCCTTCCTCGTGGGCCAGGCGGCCGCACACCAGTACGCCGTCGTGGACGGGCGATTCAAGCTGATCTTCGACGCCGGAACGGGAGAGCACCTGCTTTTCGAGCTCGAGACGGATCCCGGAGAGACCGAGAGCCTGACCGACGAGCGGCCGGCCGACGTACGGCGGCTGGCGCGCCGTCTCCACGCCTGGCGCCGGGCGCAGCTTGAGTACTACGCAAACCCTCTGTTGTACGAGGAGTGGTACCCTCCCGTGCCGCCGGATTCGATCTAGGTCTCCGGGATTCCGGCCTCGCGCTCAGTCCGGGAGGAGCGCTGCAGTGCTCGACCGACCGCCGCCCACACGACCAGCACCAGCGCGATGCTCGCATACCCGTCGATGGCGTAGTGCCAGCCCAGGTGAACCGATCCGATGAGGATGACCGCCAGGTAGAGCGCGAACAGCCAGCCGAGCAGGCGGCTCGTTCGGAAGCCCGCCAGCACGTAGAGGACCGGAAGCGCGACGTGCATGCTCGGCATGGCAGAGATTCCGTAGAACTCCCGCTTTCCGAGGTAGCCATCCCACAGTATCTGCTGCAGGCGAAGGGCGTTGAGCGGCCGGAGGGCATCTATCTCGCGAAGTCGGGCCATCAGGGGAGCGAACGGGTCGGGCTCCCCCACGACCTCCCGCCAATAGCAGGGTCCAGCGGACGAGAAGACGGTGGCCAGCACGGTCCCGACCAGAATGGACGAGATCAGGTACGAGAGGAGGAACTGGGTCCGCAGCGTCCGGTCGGAGGTCCAGAGCTGCCAGGCCAGAACCAACGCGATGACGGGCAGCCACCCGACATAGACCGTGTCGATCACCACGGTGGCGAGTCGACCGCCGAACAGGGGTTGTAGCCAACGCCACGGATCGACGCCGAGGTGGAGGGCTCGGTCCGCGCGCATGAGGGCCGTGTCCCAGGCGAACGGCAGGAAGAGGGGGATCGCCCGCTTGTACGCCAGGAACGTCGTCATCATGGGGGCCAGGAGCGCACATCCGACGACCACCCCGAAGATCCGGAACGGTGTGAAGCGCTCTCGCCGATAGATCTCCCAGGCCCGCACGAGCCCGCCACCCGACGCTCCCTCCCGGCGACGGGTCCTCAGATACCCGAGATGAAACGCCGCGAGGTGGTACGCGGTGGGGAAGGTGAGGCAGATCAGCGTGTAGGTCCACCAGACGCTCGCGGTGGTCCCCGTGATCGGCCGCAGATACGGGAAGCCGAACAGCGGAGGGATCAGGAAGCAGATGCCGACGTAGACGAAGATCACGATGGCGAGGAGCCTGTGCTCCCGGAGGCTCCCTCGGAGCTCTCCGCGGAGGTCGGCCCGAGAGCTCCCTACCGAGGGCTCAGCTACCGGAGACCTCCGGTTCCGCCCGCAGGTACGCGAACGACTCGATCACCTCGTATTCCTGTACGAACGCTCCCGGTTCGTCCGCCACCTGCCGGATCCGCTCCGGGGAGATGTTCCCCAGGAACCGGTCCGCCTCCTTCAAGTACGCGACCCTCTCCGGATCGATCTCCATCAGGCGGGAGCAGGTCGCGTCGACCGCGACAGGATCGTTTCCGAAGACCAGGGCCCCGGTGTAACGCGCGGTGCCCTGTATCGGTCCGTTTCCCTCCATGCCGACGATTCCGTCGAGAATCGTGAAGCGCTCGAGATCCAGGGCGGCGTTGATGTCGAGGATGCTCGCGCTGATCCCCTCCCAATGCAGCACGTTCTTCGGCCAGCCGTAGACGCCTCCCGGCACCACGCCGAACATGTTCTTGAGGGACAGCGTCACGCCCGCCCAGTGGTGCGTCTTGAGCTTCGGCATCGAGACGAGAAGATCCGCGTCGAGGAGGGTCCGTGGCAGGTAGAGTCGGCCGAGGCGGGTGTATCGGCTGCGGAGAGACACCGGACGAACGTCGTCGGCGTTGAGGTCGACGTAGCGGCTTCCGGTATCGCGGAGGACGTAGCCGATCCCGGAGGCGTCCAGCAGGTATCGGTTGTCACGCCGGTGGCCGGGTCCCTCGCCGACGATCACCTTGGCCGCGCCGAGGGCGCGGAACGCCTCGATCGTGGCCGCGATCAGCGCGGGATGCGTATTGATTACGCCCGCGGGGTCGAACTCGACCAGATTCGGCTTGAGGAGCACCCGGCGGCCCAACGGGTCCAGGCCGCACAGCCGGATCCCGCGGACGACCGCATCTCGAAGATCTCCGTCGTAGCCGGTCGCACCCAGAATCGCGACCTCGGAGATCTCGGGCTTGACGAATGCCGCTGCGTCCCACTTCGGCCCGGTCTCACGCCGGCAGCCCGGGAGGGCGGACGCGACGGCCGCGCCGGAGACGGCCTGGAGGAACGTGCGGCGGTCAGGCATCGGCCTCGAACGCGAACGGTTGCTCACGGCCGGCGAGGGCGACCGCCGTGAAGGCCAGCGTGCGCGTCTCCCGCGAGGGCTCGCCGCTCTCCAACTGCCGAACAAGGCGGACTTCCAACTCCGATGCATCGCGCCGGTACCGCCTTAGACAGCCGATCGCCAGTGACAGCGCGAGCGGCGAATCCACGGTCTCCATCATTCGCCCCAGCGCCTCCAGCCCCTCGTCCACCCTGGCGCTCTCGCTGCCGTGAAGCGCCAACAGCGCGAGAGCGGTGGTGTCGGGGTAGGGCCAAAGATCCTCGCCCAGGACGCGGTAATTCCCGTAGTTCCATCCGCCTCCTACGCACGCCCGGTCCAGGATCATGCGCTCGCCTTCCCGGATCCGCCCCTCGCCGGGCCGGAATCCTATGCGACCGCGCAGGGTCTTGAGTGCAAGGAGCGCGTAGGACGTCGGCTCGACCCAGCTGAACGACCCGAAGGTCCAGGGCCAGCCGACGAGATCGGCATCGAGCTCCACGGCCGGTTTCGGCACGGCCTCGGGGCGAAGGCGGCTGATCAACCTCCGCAGCCATGGCAGGCGGCGGCCCCGCTGTCCGAGCAGCCAGAGCCCGCCGCGAAGCGCGGCACGGCGTTGCGATTCGTCGCCGGGAGAGGTGCGCGCGAGCGCGAGGACGGCCAGGCTGGAGGGCCAGCCGCTGGCTTCAACGGCGGGGACGGCCGGCCACCCGCCGTCGGGATTCTGTCTCGCCAGGAGCCAGCCGAGCGCGCCGGAGGCGGAGGCGACGTGCGCCGCCTCGGGGCCACCGAGCAGCGCGAGGGCGGCGAGAGCCGTCGGCTCCGTCGCGCTCGTCAGCCCGGGACGAGTCCCCCAGCCGCCGTCTCCGTTGCGAGACGCGACGAGAGCATCCGCCACGCGGCGAGCCATCTCCTGAGTCATCGATGGCGTTCCAGCTCGCGATTCTCCCTGTGCCTTGCAGGCGCTCCTGCCCGGAGGCTATCGAAGTCATCGAAGATACCTCGACGTCCCGCAGGCCGCTGCTGGTCATCGAGCCGGCGCGACGAGCAACGCGGAGAGCGCAACCGGCGTCAGGGGATCGTCAGGAGCGTGATCCAGCGCGCGACGGGCGGCTGCGGGTCCGAGACTTGCGAGCCGCCGGAGCGGCTCACGTGGCGTTTCACACCGACATACCGGCCCGAGGAGAGCGGAACATGCTGCGCAGGCTCAGCAGCCCCGCCGCCTGGAATCTGAGCGTGGCGTCGCTCACCATCGCATGCGCTCTATACCTGGTTTCGCTCACGATCGCGGATCCCGACCTCTGGGGCCACGTGCTCTTCGGCCTCGACATGTTGCGCACGGGAACGCTCCCGGCCACCGATCCGTACTCCTATCTGAGCTTCGGCCACCCGTGGATCAACCACGAGCTGCTGTCCGAGCTGGCCTTCGGCGCGGCGTACCGGTTGGGGGGCACAGCGGCGCTCATGCTCCTGAAGGTCTCGGTGGCCTTGGCGATCGCGGGGATCCTGTACCGTCACTTCCTGAAGGCGGGCCTGGAGCCGCTCCGGGCGGGCGTGCTGCTGATGCTCGTGCTCGCGGCGCTGACGCCGTCGATGGGAACGATCCGGCCCCATCTGTTCACGAACCTGTTCTTCCTTCTGACCCTCCTTGTCCTGGATCGGGTCGATCGGGTCGGGGGAGCCACCCGGCTCTGGCTGCTCCCTCTCCTGTTCGCCCTCTGGATCAACTTCCACGGAGGCGTTCTGGCCGGCCTGGGCCTGCTGGGGTTATGGGCGGGCGCGCGTCTCGTCTTCACCCTCAGGAAGGGCGCGGCCCTCGATCACGAGGTGTTGCGGTTCGTACTCATCGGCGTGGTCGCAGCTTCCATCCTAGCGCTGCTTGCGAACCCCTACGGCTGGAGGCTGCCGGCGTTTCTTCTTCGAACGGCCACCGTCCCTCGTCCGGACATCGCCGAATGGCAGCCTCTGCACGTGCTTAGCGGAGGCGGGCTCGCTTATCTGGCACTGATAGCGGTCTCGGCCGTCACGCTGGCGCGGACGCGGCGCAGCCGGCTTGTGCCCTCGGTGCTCATCTTCGCCTGCCTCGCCATCCTGCCGCTCACCGCGAGACGTCACCTCTCGCTGTTTGCACTGACGTTCGCGGTCT
Source organism: uncultured Gemmatimonadota bacterium (assembly GCA_964510615.1). Taxonomy (GTDB): domain Bacteria; phylum Gemmatimonadota; class Gemmatimonadetes; order Palauibacterales; family Palauibacteraceae. The sequence continues at coordinate 4,408 of CAZEBA010000056.1, read as the reverse complement.
TCCTGGCGGAGTATCTCGCAGACGTCTGGGGGGGCGCGGGCGCTGCGGCAGCGACCGCCTCCAGCCCCGTGCCCGTGGCGGCGGCTCGGTCGCATCGGGGACTCGTGGTGGCGGTCGTCTGGCTGGTGGCCGTCTTCATGGGCCTCGGCGCGATGCCCAGGTTCGGCTGCATCCCGATCCGTCCCCGTCTCGCGACCGCCCTGCCCGTCCGGGCAGTCGGTTGGCTCAAGGACAGCCGTGCCGGGGGGCAGCTGGCGATTCACTTCAACTACGGGGAGTATGCTATCTGGCACCTCGCCGACCGTTTCAAGGTGTCCATGGACGGGCGGCGAGAGACAGTGTATCCGGACAGCATCTACCAGCAGGCGCTCCGCTTCCAGTCCGGACGCGATGACTGGGATGCCGTGTTGGACGAGTATCCCTCGGACGTTGCCCTCGTTCCGCGAGATGGACCCACCTACAACCTCCTAGAGCTCAAGCCCGGGTGGAAGGTGGCGTATCGCGACACGATGGTCGCGGTGTTCGCGAGAGAGGGGTGGGCCGGGCGGGTGCGGCTGGCGGCTGCCAACGCCCCTGCCAGGGCGGCGAACGGCGAGGGTACCTGCTTCCCCTGAGCCGGCTGAGACGACCCCGGTCGCCCCGCCCGAAGCTTGCTGGCGCACCCACCGCTCCCTAGCTTTTTCATCCCCCTCTGTCTCTCCGCCGCCACGGTTGCGTCCGGTGGGACGCGACCGCTGGTCACGGCAGCGAGTTGCGGTGCCGGTTCTGCACTCGCCGGCCGGCTCGCGAGAATGTGATCCAGCTTAGACGGGTACCCTGCAGGCACAACACACCCAGCGGGCTGTGTTGGGCCTGTCCCACACTACGCAGCGGGTACGTGGAGTCTGCACTACAAACCGGGTCGTCGGGCGCCATGTCGTACATGGCTGAACCCGTTCCTCCGGAGGAGCCGCGAACTTCGGGCGGACCGTAAGAGACGCTTTCATATACAGTTCGAAGTGCAGGTGCTTTTCGCCCGCCGAGTTGGGCAACCGCGGCACGAAAGCTTCGTAAGGCCTGGGTGACCCGTCGCCCGCTCGGCACTTGAGCCGCGGTCAGGGGACGGGTCGTTTGCGCAGGTGCCGGGAGCATGCGTTCGGTTTGACAGGAGGACAAACAGCCCGGCAGGCGCAGGGCAGCCGTGACGGCAGAGGCCGGAGGTTCTGCCCGATCAACCCAATCCAATGGCCTAGGGGCCGAGGAGGAAGGAATGCAGAAGTTCCTGCGAGCGCTCTGGACCGATGAGTCCGGGCAGGACACGACCGAGTACGTGCTGCTGGTGGTGCTGATCGCGCTGGCCGCCACCGTGGGCATGGGCATTCTCGCCACGGCGGTCAACGAGGGCTTCAGCGCGGCAGGCGATGCCGTCGACACCAACGTGGCCAACTTCACGGGCGGCAGCTAAGCCCTAGCCGTCCACCGACCGGGATGGGGGGTCCGGCTACCGGGCCCCACACCTCGGTCAACGACAAACCGGGACGTGGGCTAGCCCCGTCCCAATGGCCAGCGGACCGCGGGAAGGACATCCGCTCGCAGGTCGATGGAGAGAAAGCGACATGCAGACTCTACGGACTCTTGTGAGTGCGCTCTGGACCGATGAGTCCGGGCAGGACACGACCGAGTACGTGCTGCTGGTGGTGCTGATCGCCCTGGCCGCTGCCTTGGGCATGGGGGTTCTCGCCACCGCCGTCAACGGAGGTTTCAGCGCGGCCGGAGGTGCGGTCGAGAGCAGCGTGGCCGACTTCTCCGGCGGCAGCTGAGCCGGGCAGCCGAACCGAAACGACAGAAGAAGAGAAAACAGGAAGGCGAAATGCAGACTCTTGTGAGGGCGCTCTGGACCGACGAGTCCGGGCAGGACACTACCGAGTACGTGTTGCTGGTGGTGCTGATCGCCCTGGCGGCGACGGTGGGCATGGGCATCCTCGCCACCGCGATCAACGCCGGCTTCAGCGCGTCAGCGAACGCGCTGGTGACCCCGGGACCGGGCGGAAGCTGAGGCACGACGCCGCATCGGCTCGGTCCAGCGGCGAAGGACGATGAGCAGTAATAGCGCTACGTGATAGAGCATCATCGTGATAGAGCCGTGATAGAGCATCGTCAGGAAGCAGGATGAACGTGGCTTTCGATACACAGACCATACTGATGAGCATCGCGCTGGTGATCACGGGGCTTGCCGCCTCGTGGTTCGACCTGCGCGAGCGGCGCATCCCCAACCTCCTCACGGTGGGTGCGTTCGCCGCGGCGATCCTCCTCAGGATCCCGGGCGGCCTCACCGAGGTCGGGAGCGGTCTCGCCGGGGCGGCGGTCGCCTTCGCGCTGGCGCTCCCGTTCTTCCTCGTGGGGGGTCTTGGTGGGGGCGATCTGAAGTTTCTCGTGGCGATCGGAGCCTTCCTCGGCCTGCCGCGGATTTTCTTCGCGCTCCTGATCATGGCCCTGTTCGGAGGGCTCATGGCTGCGGTCGCGATCTTCCGACGGAGGGCGCTGCGCGAGACGTTCGCCAACTTCCACACGCTGATCAGCACGTTCGGCCGGCGCAATTTTTCGGGATGGCGCAAGGACTCGAACGTGCCGCTGACGATTCACTCCCCCGCGGTGATCACGGTCCCCTACGGGCTTGCGATCGCCGTCGGCGCCCTGACCGCCTGGTTCGTATATGCGACGATGCCTGGCTGGTCGCTGATGTCGATGATCGTCGGATGACGATCGCAAAAGGTCGTAGGATGAAGTCGAGATTCCAGAGTATCGGCGAGAGACTCTCGCTGCGCCGCGCCTCCGTGCGCGAGCGAACGCGCCGAGTGCGAGCTGCGAGCCGCTGTGACGGCGGCCAGACGCTGGTCGAGTTCGTTCTGGTGGTCCCGATGTTCCTGGTGCTCTTCTTCGGGATCGTCGAGTTCGGCAGTGCCTGGCGCAAGTATCAGCTGCTCACGAACACCGCTCGCGAGGGCGCGAGAGAGGCGGTGCTCCAGTCCAGCACCAAGGCCACTGTGCAGACGCTGATGGAGAACCGGTTGAACGACACCGGCATGGACGCGACCCAGGCCGCGATCGACCTGACGCACACGTGCTCGGTCGGTGATACCCGACCCGGAGATCCGCCGGGATGCACCGGGACCGCCGACACCGTGGTCGTGCAGTACCCACACCAGTTCCTATTCCTCGGTCCGCTCATCGACCTGATGTGCACGGCCGCGGGCTGCGATGGGACGGCGTACAGCACTATCCAGCTGACGGCAGCCTCCGTCATGCGAAACGAATAACCATTCAGAGGCCGATTATGCGTACTCGAGTTGGAATCGTGTTCATGATGGCGCTCGTCGCCGCGGCTCTGGCCGCCTACCTGGCCTTCAACGTGGTTCGGGATCGAGGGTCGGTCGTCGTTCAGGCGACGGAAGCCCCGCTGGCGCACGTGGTCGTCGCGGCCCGAGACATGGACGTCGGACACGTACTGGGCGCGGAGGACATCCGGTTGGCCGAGTGGCCGTCCACCATGCTTCCCGAGGGCTACAGCAGCACGCCCGCCGAAGTCGTCGGCCGGGGGCTGTTGACGCCGATCAAGCTGAACGAGCCGTTGCTCACCGGGAAGATGGCCGTGAAGGAGGCCGGCGGCGGCCTGCCGATCATCATTCCGGAGGGCCGCAGGGCCATGAGCGTCAAGGTGGACCAGGTGATCGGCGTGGCGGGCTTCACCCTGCCGGGGACGCGGGTCGACGTGCTGGTCACGCTCGACAACATCGAGAGCATCTCGGAGCCGATCACGCAGATCGTCCTCCAGAACATCGAGGTGCTGACGGCCGGCCAGGTGATCGAGCGCGACACGGACGGGGAGCCGATTACGGTGCCCGTCGTCACGCTGCTCGTCGACCCCGAGGAGGCGGAGAAGCTCACGCTGGCGACCTCCGAGGGCCGGATCCAGCTGGCGCTCCGCAACACGCTGGACATGGACACGGTCGATACGCCGGGCGTGAAACCCCGCGGGCTGCTCCGGCAGCGGCAGGTCGTGAGCGCCGGTCGAGCGGTTCCGGCCGCGATCAGCGTCGAGGTGTACCGCGGCCCCGAGCGCGCGGTGGAGAGCGTCCGGCCCGAGCAAGGTACGGGCTCCTGATCCGGCCGCGGATACCGACGGACGGAACGAGAACCTGAGGATTGTGAGAACCGAAACGGTGTGCTCAATGTCCCGCCCTCAATCGGTGAACTGACAGGGGAACCGTCATGAATCGAATGCGAGGCGCAGTTGGCCGTTTCGGAGCGTCGGCGGCGGCCTGGGGCCTCCTGGTCGCCGCCGCGGTGCTGTTCGGGGGCGTGTCGGAGGTAGCAGGTCAGCAGGTGGAGCCGACGACGGTGTTGCGGGTGCCGGTGGGCAATTCGTCGG
>CAZEBA010000055.1:13201-15921 GCA_964510615.1 uncultured Gemmatimonadota bacterium | reverse complement strand
CCCTCCCACACCCGCCCGATCTCGGCTACCGATTCCACCACTCGCGCTGGGCCGCTGCCGATCTTCTGACCGATGCTCCGCCCGCTCGCCAGCACCCGGCCCCTCCCCTCGAGGCTGAAGCGCTCGATCAACCGTCCGCTGCGGCTCTGTACGGTCTCGGGCCGGGCCTGCAGGATGCGCAACCGGCCGTCGACCCCGTCCTTGGCCCACTCGATGTCCATGGGGCACCCGTAGTGGCGCTCGATCCTCAGCGCCTGCCGAGCGAGCTCCTCGACGTCGGAGTCGGGGAGACAGAACCGCCGTCGCTCGTCGATCGGCACTTCCTCCGTCCTGACGGCGCGCCCTTCCCCTTCGGCGGCGTAGACCATCCGGAGGGCCTTGCTCCCCAGAGTGCGCCGCAGGATGGCGCTCCGGCCGGCCTCCAGGGCGGGCTTGTATACGTAGTACTCGTCCGGATTCACCGATCCCTGCACGAGGGTCTCACCCAGGCCGTAGCCAGCGGTGATCAGCACGACATCGCGGAAACCGGAGTCCGTATCCAGGGTGAACATGACACCGCTCGCCCCGAGGTCGGCGCGGACCATCTCCTGGATCCCCACCGAAAGCGCCACCTGTCTGTGAGCGAAGCCGTGGTGCGTGCGGTACGCGATCGCCCGGTCCGTGAACAGCGACGCGTAGACGGCGTGCACGGCGTCCGCGACGGCGGACGACCCGCGGATGTTGAGGAGGGTATCCTGCTGGCCGGCGAAGGACGCTTCCGGCAGATCCTCGGCCGTCGCGGAGGAGCGGACCGCTACCGACACCTCCGTCCCGCCCGCGAGCGCCTCGTAGGCATCCTTGATCTCGGCGCGAAGAGCGGCGGGGAACGGAGATTCGCGGATCCAGCCCCGGATCTCGGTGCCCGCTTGCCGAAGGGCCTCGATGTCGTCGACGTCCAGATCGTCCAAGACGTCGTAGATCCGGTCCGCCAGCCGCTCCCGCGCCAGGAAGTCACGGTAGGCTCGGGCCGTGATGGCGAACCCGCGCGGGACATCGATGCCTTCATCGGCCAGCGCCCGGATCAGCTCGCCCAGCGAGGCGTTCTTCCCGCCCACCGTCTCCAGGTCGTCCTTGCCGACGGACTCGAACGGGACGATGTAGTCGCTCATCGCCGTTTTCCCTTGTTCGGCGCGCGATCGGAGTGGAGAATTCGCAGACCATGACCCTTCGAACTGTCTTCTTCGTCTCCGACCAGACGGGCGTGACGTCCGAGACGCTCGGGAACAGCCTGATGACCCAGTTCGACGGCCTACGGGTCCAGCGGATCACCCTACCATTCCTGGAAACCCCCGACAAGGCGAGGGAGGCCGTACGAACGATCAACGCGATCGGGCAAGCCGACGGCAGCCGGCCGATCGTGTTCAGCACGCTCGTCAAGGACAACATTCGCGAGATCGTCGCCGAAGCCGACGCGTTCGTTCTCGACTTCTTCGAGACGTTTCTCGAGCCCCTCGAGCGCGAGCTCGGCCTTCCCTCGGCCCATGCGACGGGACGCGCCCACGGCATGGCCGATGCGCGCAACTACGATCGCCGCATCGAAGCCACGAACTTCGCTCTCGCCTGTGACGACGGGGGGCGGGTGGAGGATTACGGCGTGGCCGACCTCGTTCTCATCGGCGTGTCGAGGTCCGGGAAGACCCCGACGTCCCTCTACCTCGCCCTCCAGTACGGGATCTTCGTCGCCAACTTCCCGCTCACCGAGGATGAGTTCGAGGGCGAGGGTCGGACGTCCGCCCTCGTGGCCTACCGGAGCAAACTGTTCGGCCTCACCATCTCCGCCGCGAGACTGGGGCAGATCCGCGAGGCGAGGCGACCGGGGAGCCGGTACGCGTCGCCGCAGCAGGTCAGCTACGAGCTTCGCCGCGCCGGGGCGCTGTTCGAACGCTACGGGATTCCGCACCTCGACACGACCGAGCGCTCGGTCGAGGAGATCGCGAGCTGGATCCTGCAGGAGACCGGCCTCAAGCGTCGCCCGCTGTCGTAGCCGTCGTCATCCCGTCCCGGCTCTCGTCCGCCGGCGACGCGGCCATTGCAACCCCCACCTCCTCCCGACCGTCCATAAAGGCTGGACCCGTGTCCGGCCGGACCCCGCAGTGCTCGGCCGCCGCCATCGCGAAACGAACGGTATGCGAGGTGCCCATGGAGTCGCTGCTCAAGGATTTCCGCTTCTCGATCCGCACCCTGCGCAAGCGGCCGGGGTTCGCGCTGGTGGCGACGCTCACGATTGCGCTCGGCATCGCGGCTACCACGGCGATCTTCAGCGTGGCGAACGCCGTGCTGGTGGAGCCCCTGCCGGTGAGCGAGCCCGGAGATCTCGTCGCTCCCGACGTCATCTCCCCGTCCGGGTACTCGATCTCGCTCTCCATTCCGAACTTCCGGGATTGGAGCCGGAGGAGCCGGGCGTTCGAATCGTGGGGCGCCAACGCCGGCCGGTGGCGGACGCTTACGGGTGGCGAGCGACCGGAGATCATCCGAGTCCGCCTCGTGTTGGGCGACTTCTTCGAGACGCTCGGCATCCAGGCGGCTCGCGGCCGGCTCATCCCCGGGAGCGAGACCTGGGAGGGAGCCGAGCCGATCGCCGTGGTCACGCACGGCTTCTGGGAGCGGCGCCTCGGATCCGCCCCGGACGTGCTCGGCCGAACGATCAGACTCGATGGCCAGCCGTTCACGATCGTGGGCGT
>CAZEBA010000055.1:0-13101 GCA_964510615.1 uncultured Gemmatimonadota bacterium | reverse complement strand
GGCGACGTCCAGACCCAGATCTGGATCCTCATGGGCGCCGTGGCCTTCGTTCTTCTCATCGCCTGTGCCAACGTGGCCAGCCTCCTGTTGGCGAGGGGGGAAGGCCGGCGGCAGGAGATGGCTCTCCGGATGGCGATCGGAGCGGGGCGGGCCCGGATCATCCGTCAGCTGCTGACCGAGAGCACGGTGCTGGCGACGGGAGGCGGGATTCTCGGCATCGCGCTCGCCGTTCTCGCCGTTCGGCTGATGATCCCGAGACTGCCGGACGCGATTCCTTCCGTGATGGCGGAGCGGGTCGGGATCGATCCGACCGTTCTCCTGTTCACTTTGGCCGTGACGCTCCTCACCGGTGTGCTCTTCGGGCTCGCGCCCGCCGTCAGAGGGGCCCGCAGCGATCTCGGTCAGGAGCTGAAGGAGGGGGGACGTGGCGGTACGGCGGGTAGGGCCCGTCAGCGGCTTCGATCCGCGCTCGTCGTCGGCGAGGTGGCGCTCGCCCTCGTGCTTCTGATCGGCGCCGGGCTGATGATCCAGAGCCTCTCCGAGCTCCAGCGCGTGGACAAGGGCTTCGTGGCCGAGCGGGTGCTCACGGCGCGCGTCTCGCTCCCGATATCCGAGTACACCGATAAGGAGGAGGCCTGGTCCTTCTACGACCGCCTGCACGAGCGGCTCGCCGCTCTCCCTGGGGTGGAAGCGGTCTCTCTCTCGAACATCGTGCCTCTTCAGGGCAACTCGTGGGAGCAGATCATCGTGCCGGAGGGCGTTCCGTTCGATCAGGAACATTGGGAATCCGTACTGTTTCACATGGTCAAGCCCGGACACTTCGAGACGCTGGGCATCGAGCTCGTGCGCGGACGGGCGTTCACGGAGGCGGATAGGGAGGGGAGCGGCCTGGTCTGCGTGATCGACGAGACGATGGCTGCCAGGTTCTGGCCGGGCGAGGACCCGATCGGCAAGCGGGTCGCGTTCGAGATCACCGAGGAGTCGGATTTCGACAATCCCGACCCGATCTATCGAACCGTGATCGGCGTGGTCCGCAACGTCCGTCACTACGAGCTCGAGAATCCGTCCCGCGTCCAGGTCTACGTCCCGTTCAACCAGAGCGGCCGGGCCTGGTCGACCGACATGTTCGTGCTCGTGAAGACGCGTGATGATCCCTTGCAGCTCACGGGGCTCGTCCGCGAGGAGGTGACGGCGCTCCACCCGGATGTGCCGCTGCACGCCGTGCGGACGATGGAGGAGTACGTCGGCGAAGCGATGGCGGGCACCCGGTCCACCGGAACCCTCCTCGGCCTGTTCAGCGCCCTCGCGCTCATCCTGTCGGGGATCGGGATCTTCGGCGTGATGTCCTTCTCCGTCGTGCAGCGGGTGCGGGAAATCGGCATCCGGATGGCGCTGGGGGCGGACTCGAGCGCCGTCCTACGCATGGTCTCCCGGCACGGCCTCTTCCTGGCGGCGATCGGAACCGGCCTGGGGCTGGCGGCCGCGCTGGCGCTGACCCGCCTCCTGTCGGGCCTGCTGTACGAGGTCGATCCGGTCGAGCCCGCGACCTACGTCGCCTTCTCCGCCTTCCTGCTCTCGGTGGCGGTGCTGGCGTCGTATCTGCCCGCAAGGCGGGCGACGCGGGTGGATCCGGCGGTCGTGCTGCGGGAGGAGTGAGGGGCGACGTCAGGGGGGCCGGGCTCGGCCGTCTCTAGGCTGTTCGGCGTCCGAGCCTTCTCACGATCTCGAACTCGGCCCGGCTAGCGGGCTGGACGGAGAAGCGGGTGGGCTTGGTTACCATCATCTCCTCCAGGCCCGGTGTCTCCTTGAGCGTGCGCAGGGGGACGAGGGCGGGAAACGTCTCGACGAACTCCACGTCGACCATGAACCAGCGCGGCTCGGCGGGCGTCGACTTCGGGTCGTAGTACCGGTGCGACGGGTCCCATGCGAAGGAGTCGGGATAGGCCTCGCGTGCCACCCTGGCGATGCCGGCCACCCCGGGCGGCGACGCGTTGCTGTGGTAGAATAGCACGAGATCGCCTAGCGCCATCTCCCGCATGTAGTTGCGCGCCTTGTAGTTGCGGACCCCCTCCCAACTCGTCACCCCGTCGCGCCGGAGATCCTCGATCGAGTAGACCTCCGGCTCGGATTTCATCAACCAGTGTCTCGGCATGGCAGTGGCCCGTGTTGAGGCGTGGCAATCGGTCCCGGATGCAGCCGTGAACGGGAGGCTCGGGATTCCCGTTCGCACCGGGCAGCACGGGCCTCACTCGATGAACGTGATCTCCCGTACGAGCTTCTCGCTCAGGATCTTCCGGACCTCCGGGTAGACCGTCGAGGTGATTCGGTCGGTCTCCTCGTCGCTGATGATCGCCTCGACCGCAGCGTTCATCCGCTGGATCTTGGCCCGCCATTCGGCGGTCGCGTCGAAGGAGGCCAGGTTGGGATGCGAGGTGACGAGGATGAGGTTGTACCCCCCGTCGTTGGAGGTGACGGTCTGGTAGATGTGATAATCGGTCGTCAGTTCTTCCTTGATGGACTCCCTGACGCCGGTCACCCACGTGCGCTTCAGGTTGTTCAGGTACTGCTCGTCCATGTTCGGGAGCACCTTGATCAGCGTCACGTTGTAGACCATCTCCTGCGTCTCCCAGGTCTCGCCTTCCTGGGCAACGGCCGGCGTGGCGAGCGCGCCGTAGGCGAGGACGATCGCGAAGGCGGCGAGTACTCTCCTCATTTGCTCCTCCTTGCTCCTTGGGTGATGGGATCGAGCGACTCCGGGACGGGAACCCCGAGCGGGGCGGATCATACGGGATCGGGCCCGCTGCCGACATGGGGCCGACAGAGGGCGGCCGACAGAGGGCGGCCGACATGGGGCCGGCACCTAGCGACGCGGCCGTCCGGCCCTTCGCTCCCGCCCCTGGGTGGAGCAATTGATCCTCCACGCCGCCGCGGTCGCCGTCCCCTCGGCGGAATCGGATCGGAGCGCCAGCGCCTGCCCCAGGAGGCTGTCGCCCCTGGCGAACAGAGCGATCCCGGCGCGGGCCGCGTCCGCGGACCAGACGAGCCAGAGCGTGTCGGCGCGGACGAACCAGCGCAGCGAGCGGACGAGACGCTCGTCGTGGCCGCCGTCGAGGAGCGCTGCCCGCAGTGTGCCGTGCGCCCGTCCCCACTCATCCAGTGAATCCGGCAGCAGCAGGAGGCGGCCAGGCGGCGCGAGACCGGCCCGGTCCGCGGAGTCGATGGCGGCGACGTACGGGCTGAAGGCCCAAGGCTCCACCCGAAGATCCCAGCATCCCAAGAGATCCCACCGGCGCAGGTCGTACGACCGCACAGTCTCGATCTCTCCGGCGGGTGAAGCCCGGTGGATGATCCACTCCAGCCCGCGGATCGCCGCGAGCGCAACGATCAGCGCCAGAAAGCCCCGCACCCAACCCGGCACCCGGCCGGGGCGCATCACCGGCATGGCCCAGGCGGCCGGCAGCCCCTACCTTCCGGCTGCGACCGCCGACACCGAGGCTGGAAGCACAACCCCTGGAGGTAGCCCTTGTCTTCCATTCCGGCAGGCTTTGCGTATTCCGCGCGACCGGAGCCGCATAAGGCCCGTACGCAGGCCATTCTTCGCGAGCACCCGGACGTGCGCAAGCTGATCGGCCGTAATCCTTACAGCTTCGTGGCGATCGTGGGCCTGGTCGTCCTGCAGCTCGCGGCGGCTGCCTGGGTGGTCGGGAGGCCCTGGTGGGTCCTTCTGCTGGTCGCGTACACGGTCGGGGCCGTGGCGAACCACGCCCTGTTCGTGCAGATCCACGAGTGCTCCCACAACCTCATCTTCCGGAAGCGGATCCTCAATACGCTAGCCGCCTGCCTCGCCAACATCCCGAGCGTGTTCCCCACGGCGGTCTCCTTCCAGCGCTACCACCTCAAGCACCACTCCTATCAGGGGGTCTACGAGCTGGACGCCGACATCCCGAGCGAGTGGGAGGCGAGGCTGGTGGGCAACTCGTCGATTCGCAAGGCGTTGTGGCTGGCACTGTTCCCGATCTTCGCCGGCATCCACACGCTGCGCATCAAGGAGGTACAGGCCTTCGACCGCTGGGTAGCGCTGAACTGGCTCGTCGTCGTCGGGGCCGATGCCCTGATCGTATGGACGCTCGGGTGGACGGCCTTCCTGTATCTGTTGGCCTCCATGTTCTTCGCCGCCGGGCTTCACCCGCTCGGCGCCCGCTGGATCCAGCGTCATTATCTGGTCAGCGCCGGTCAGGACGAGCAGGAGACGTTCAGCTATTACGGCGGCATGAACCGGCTGGCCTTCAACGTGGGTTACCACAACGAGCACCACGACTTTCCGTCGGTCCCATGGCACCGGCTGCCGCGCCTCAAGGCCATGGCACCGGAGTGGTACGAAGGCCTCGACGCGCACCGATCGTGGACCCGTCTCCTGTTCCGCTACGTCTTCGATCCGCACATCACCCTCTACTCCCGCATGCTCCGCAGCGACCGGAGCGGAGAGGCGCGAGAAAGCGCCGGCCAGCCGGAGGGGGCGCCCGCTGGACCGGCCGCCGCCTCGACCATCACCGCCGAGGCCGGCTAGGCCCGAGGAGCAGCGGACCGGGGTCGCGGTGGGATGCGGCTTCCTTCGATCCATCGGCTTGTAGAGTCGGCACGCGACACCGCTGCGCGCTTCCCTCTCGTCATAGCCTGCGGCATTCTTTCCGCCACCGCCGGCATCGTCGCGGTCGATGCGAGTGACGATGAGCTATGGCTGCGGCTGCTGGCCACCGCAATGCTCGGCTTGCCCCTGTTCTTTGCCATCGCGGTCGCCGCGGAGCGGCGGCGCTGGTCGGGGCGCACCGGCTGGATGGTGCGAGCGGGGGGGCTCGGGCTGCTGGCCGCCTTCTTCATCGGCTGGTCGGGCTGGCCGGATCCGATCCGGCTGGAGCGGCTGATGCAGGCGGCCCTCGCCTTCCACCTGCTGGCCGCCATTTCGCCGTATCTGGGAGAGAAGGAAGCGGACGGGTTCTGGGAGTACAACAAGGCCCTGTTCCTCCGCTTTCTCACGGCAGCGTTGTATTCGGCCGTGCTCTTCGTCGGCCTCGCCATCGCCCTGGCGGGCGTCGACAACCTGCTCGGAATCGAGATCTCGGAGGACACGTATCTCCGGCTCTGGCTGGTCACCGCATTCGTGTTCAACACCTGGTTCTTCCTCGCGGGCACGCCTCGGGATCTGGTGGGCCTGGGCCAGCGTAACGACTACCCGATCGGCCTCAAGGTATTCGCGCAGTACGTCCTGATCCCGCTCGTGACCGTCTATCTCCTCATCCTGACGCTCTACCTCGCAAAGGTGCTGATAACCCGGACCTGGCCCAGCGGGTGGATCGGGTGGCTCGTGTCGAGCGTGGCGGTGGTCGGCATCCTCTCGCTGCTGCTGGTGCACCCGATCGCCGAGCGAGATGAGAACCGGTGGGTCGACGCTTACGCGCGGTGGTACTTCATCGCCCTGCTCCCTTCGATCGCCATGCTGCTGGCGGCGATCTGGAAGCGCATCGACCAGTACGGGATCACGGAGAGGCGGTACTTCCTGGCCGTGCTCGGCCTCTGGCTGGGAGGCATGGCGCTCGTCTACATCATCACCAGATCCCGCAACATCCGGCTGATCCCGCTCACGCTCTGCTTCCTCGCGGGGCTGACGTTCGCCGGGCCCTGGTCCGCCTACGCCGTGTCGGAGGCAAGCCAGCTTCGCCGCTTGCGCGGGATCCTGGCAGCGAATGAGATGCTGCCGCCTCTCGACTCCTCCACACGAACCGCCGCTCCCTCGGTGTCGTTCGAGGATCGGAGGGAAGCGAGCGCGATTCTCCGCTACCTGATCGAGACCCACGGCACGTCGGGTCTCGAGCGACTTCTCGGCCATCCGCTCGTCGACGCCGACACAGTGCCGGATGGAAGCGAGCCTTCGCCGAGGAGCCGGGCAGAGACGCGGGCCCGCGAGATCGCCGAGCAGCTCGGCCTCGTTTACGTGGGTCGGTGGGAGAGCGGGGAGGAGGGATCCTTCCACTACTTCGTGGAGCGCCGGAGTGCGGTGGTGTCGATCGTGGCGTACGACTACGCTCTACGGTGGGACACGTGGCCGACCGACTCCTTAGTCGTGGAGGACAGGTTTTTGCGGCTCTCCCTCGGGCCGGACAGCGCGTCCATCCGGGTCCGGCGCGACGGCCGGGAGCTGGTGCTGCCGCTGACCCGGCTGCTGGACTCGCTCGCGTCGGGCCAGGCGTCGCCGGAGCGGCCCGGCGCGTATCGCCCCGAGGCGCTCCACGTGGAGGGGGAGAACGACGCGCTGGCGATCGCGATCTACTTTCAGGTCCTCAGCGGCCGCCGTACGGAGTCCGGGCCACGCTTCCGGGGAGGGAGCGCCGACGTCTACGTACGCGTCAAGTAGGCCGGGCAGCATGATCGAGGACGATCCCGACAAGACGCGAGTCGGCCCGATCCCGGGCCTTGCCGACCTCCTGCGCGGCGGGACCGAAACGCGCACGGGTTGTTTGACCCTCATTCAGGGACACGAGGCCGATCTGGGCAAACATCTGGTGCTGCGGGATCGGGCCGTCATCGGCCGATCCGGCTCCTGCGACCTCGCCATCGACGACCTCAGGGCATCGCGCCGGCACTGCGAGATCTACGTCCTCGCCGACGGCTCCTACGCGGTCCGCGACCTCGGCTCGACGAACGGCACCCAGGTGGGAGGGCTCCGCCTGCAGGAGTCGGTCACGCTGCGCGATGGCGACAAGCTCTTCATCGGCGAGACGGTTCTCCGCTTCATCCTCGCGGATGACATCGACCTGGAGTTCGCCGGTCAGGTCGGGTACCTGCTCGGTACCGACCCGCTCACCGGCCTCCAGGCCAAGCGGACCTTCGATCACGCCCTCGAGCGATCTCTGGGCCTGGCGGCTCGCCGCCGCGAGTCCCTGGCAGTCCTCATGATGGACCTCGACGGCCTGAAGGCCATCAACGACGCCCATGGCCACTTGTTCGGCGCCTACGTCATCCAGGAGACGGGCCGGCTCATCGCCCGCATCCTCGCCGGCCGGGGCGAGGCCTGCCGCTTCGGAGGGGACGAGTTCACGGCCTTCCTGCCACGGACAGGCGGTGCGGCGGCCGTGGCCGCGGCGGAGTCGATCCGGCACGAGCTGGAGCGCGCCGCCCTGTCGAAGGACTCGATCCCTCTTCAGCCGACGATCAGTATCGGGGTCGCATGCTTCCCGGAGGACGGATCAGGTCTCCTGCCGCTGATCGCGGCGGCGGACGAGGCGCTGTACCGGGCGAAGGACGAGGGAAAGAACCGGGTCCGACGATTCTGAGGCGACCGGGGTCGGTCACCCCCGGATCAAGTGCGCTTCAACGCACCGGAGGAGAGGCGGCCAGGTCGGAGAGCGTCGTCACCTCGAGCCCCCGTGCCGCGAGAGCGGGCAGGATCGCATCCAGCGCGGCGGCCGCCCGGAAGCCGCGGGCGCCCACGTCGTGCAGGACCACGATCGCGCCTGGCTGGGCGTGGGCGAGGACGTACCGCTCCGAGAACCGGGCGGACGGGATCAGCGCGTCGAAGGGATACACCGACCCGAGAGCCGTCGAGTAGCCGTAGCGGCCGACGGTGGCGATCATCTGCCGATCGTACCAGCCCGACCCGGGCCGGAACCACCGGGACTTGTCGAACGGGGCAAGGGTCTCCTGGGCCGTACGCAGCTTCTCCTCGAACGTCCCGGCGGGCAGGAGAAGGCTCGGCTCGTCCTCGGTCAGGTGATTGGCGATCTCGTGCCCCTCGTCCCGGATGCGGCCCAGCAGCTCCTCGTTGCCGCGTACTCGCTCGCTCACCACGAAGAAGGTCGCGCGAGCGCCGTGCCGCTTCAGCACATCGAGGATGTGCGGCGTCGTCGACGGGTCGGGGCCGTCGTCGATCGTCAACGCCACGGCCGGCCGTTCCGTGTCGACGAAGTAGGTCACCTCGGGAGAGAGCCGGGCCAGCACCAAGACGACCCACCCCGGGTTGAGCGGCACGGCGACGACCGCCGCGGCCATCAGAGCGAAGGTGGAGAAGCGTCGCATCGTGGCCGAGTACCCGCGCGCAGGCGCCAGGCTCCATGCGCCGCAGACGATCAGAAGATGGCGATCGTGAGGCCGACCAGGGGCTCAGAAAACGGCGATGGTCAGGCTAACCAGGGCGAGCAGCCCCCCCGATGCGAAAAGCGCCAGGGCGAGAATGGCGAGGCCGGTCTCCCATCGTTCGCGCTCCGGTGCGGTCGAATCCATGGCCCCCTCCGTCTATCGTCGCTCCTGGCGACGCCGGCGCCTACCGTGAGATATTCACCAACAGCCGCACGATGCCCAGCATCAGGAAGGTCAGCAGGGAAGCCAGCGCCACGACCGAAACGGCGGCCCACTTGGGAGCGTCGTGCCGCCTGTTGAGGCGGGGATCCTGCTTGCTGTAGAGCGGTGAGAGCTCTTCCACTCCGGCCTCCTGTCGGTGAACCTGCGTTCCGTTGGTTACCGGCAGGAGGGTAGATGCTCGTCGCGGCGGAAACCTTACCGTGATCCGGGCTACCCGGCCTCAGCCTGGGCCTCGCGTGGCAGGAGGCTCCCCCGTCATACTGCCAGGTGAGGCCTGTCTTACTGCCAGGTGAAGCTCTTCTGGGCGTCCGAGACCGAGTCCACGCCGTCGTCCGTACCGTCCTTGCGGGCCGCTCCGTCGTCCCCGGTGAGGATAAAGCAGTAGTCGAAGCTGCCCGCGCCCAGGTTGCCACCCTGGTTCTGCGCCGTGAAGGTGACCTCGAAGTCGCCACCGTCGGTGTTCACCTGGTCGGTGACGTCGACCGTCACCGTGTTCCCGCTGGCATCATCGTTCGGAGTGACGAGCACGTCCGCCGCGGAGATGAAGTCATCCCCACCTCCCGTCCCGTCGCAGATCCCGTCACCCCCATCGATCGTCACCTGCACGGTCGCCAGGGTCACCGCCGTACCGTCGCCGTTCCGGTCCACGACGCTGCCGTCGAGGACGAACTCCACGCTCGCCGCGTTCGACGAGTTGAGGCCCGTGATGCCGCCGAACGCCACCACCGGCGGGCTGACATCCAGGACGAAGGAGTACTGGAAGGCGTGGACGTTGTTCTCTTCTACCGCCTTGTCCGACGAGGTGATCGTCACCGTGTACGTCCCATCGTCGCTGCCGTCGCACTCGGCACCATCGTCGGCCGCGCCGCCGCAGAAGAAGGACTGGAACATCCCGGCCGCCAGCCCGGCGTTGTTCGTAATCGGCGAATCGCCGTTCAGGACGTCGCCCGGCGAGTCGTCGATCTCGAGGTCGATACGGTTCCCGTCGCCGTCGTCGTCATCGCATTCCACCGCGCAGGATCCGTCCTCCATCCCGCTCCCGATGTCTCCGCTCGCCAACTCCGGATCGACCGACTCCCACATCACGGACTCGCAGTCGTTGACGGCATCCAGCGACGGGCAGGTTCTCGAGCCCGGCGTCCCGTCGAAGCCGAGGTCCGGGTTCCACACGAACGGCGGGCTCTCGCCGGGCGGCTGGATCTCATCCAGGCTCGACTCGGTGCGATCGACGCCGAACTCCGCGCTATCCGAGAACTCGTCGGCAATCGCCCGATCCATGTCGCCGTCTCCGAGGGCGTTGCCCAGCAGGTCCGCCACCTCCGACACCACCAGGAAGTAGGCGTCGACGGGCAGCCCCGCTTCGGTCCCGCCGCATCCGAACTGCGCGCTGGCGTCGGTGGTCTGGTCATCGCCGCAGCCGTCGTCCTCGGGCAGGTCATCGATGCCGACCGGGTTGGCGAGAAACACCTCCTGCGCATCCGGGTCCCCGGAATCCCAATCGTACGCGTCCACGATCGCCGTCTGACCGTAAATGCCACCGACGCCGCCGTCCGTCAGCCCGCCCAGGGAGAAGGCCCCACCGCTGTAGAGGCCGTTCTGCAGCACCGTCATCGCGTCGATCTCCGGCTCGCAGGAGCCCGGATCGCACTGCGGCGCCGTCATGTCCAGATGGCGCACGTCGCTCTGGATGTCGAAGAACTCGGTGACGTCGGTGCCGTCGCACAGCACCACCTTGAAGCCGCTCGGGCCATCACCGACCACGTGGCCGCCGCCGGCCGGGTCGTCCTCGACCAGATCTTCGTTGGCCGGCTCTCCGGCCGCGTTCCGGTAGAGAGCGGTGTAGGTGAACGGCACGTCGCTCGAGGCGCGCTCGCCCGGCCCATTCCCGAGGTCCAGGTCGCCGGTGCCATCCAGCGTGCCGCCGGAGATCTCGATCCGGCAGATGTCGGTGAGTTCGGGGCTGAAGATGACGGGGCACGCCGTCCAGGAAAGGTCGCGCGGCCCGCCCCAGAAGGGCACACCGTCCAAGGTCCCGAACTCCGGGAATTCGTCCCCCACGCTCACCACGCGGGGTCCGATCTCGAGGGCCATTCCGCCCGTGGCTGCGCCGTTGTCGAACGCCAGCGGGGTCTCCTCCTGATCGGACGCCGTGGTGCCGTCCGCGAGCGTCAGCTCGGCCTCGAGCGTATAGACGCCGTTCCCGAATCGGGCCGACATCGCCTGCCCCTGACAGGGGCCCCTTCCCTCGGCCGTGTCGACGACGCAGAGCACGTCCTGCACGGCGGCCCGGAGACCGCGCGCCCCCTGGGCGGCCGATACGTCGCAGGGCACGACCTCCGTGGACCCCGAGGCCTGCTTGAAGATCAGCTCGAGCGACTGAGCCTGGCTGCCACCGGCGTCGAAGTCGATCGCCACGCCGATCCGGCCGCTGACCGCAAAGCCATTCTCTCCTTGCGCGAGCTCGCTTCCGGTCTCGGGATCGACAACCGACGTGATGGTGACTTCGGCGGGCGAAGGGGGAGGAGGCGGGGGCGGCGGGGGCGGAGGTTCGGTGGTGCTGTCACAGCCGGCCAATCCGGCTGCCAGCGCCGCGACCAGCGACAGGAAGAGCTTGCTACCGGTAGACCGATTCATCGTGCGCTCCTGCGATCCCTAGGCGGTCCATCTGGGTCTCGACCACCTACGCGAGCAAAGTGCGCGCCGGACAGGCCTCCCGCGTAACCGCCGACCGCGATCGGTCGACGCGCAAGCCTAACTCATTGTGTATCAAGCGGAAACGACCCGTCGCTCACCCCCGGGGCGGCCGAGGCCGGGAGAGAGCCGCCGGCGCTCGGATTACCATTCGTTTGCCCCCGTGGTCAGTTTGTAGCCGCCTGGATCGTCTCCAGGTCCGCCAGGTTGTAACACGGCGACTCCGGGCGGCGCTGGACCCACCGCCAACCGCCGTCCTCGAAGATCCAGTAGTCGGGGTTCTCCGCCGTGGCCGTGCCCAGGTTCCGCTGGGCCCGGAGCGCGGATCGAGTGACGTCCCCCGTGACCTGCTGGTCGAGCGCGGTGGTGTAGACGATCGTACCCGTCACCAGGCCGACGTTTCCGACCGCCTCCGTCTCCAGCTCGATAATCGAGAACTCGCCGTCGCCAAACGCGTCCCTGATCGCGGCCAGGCCCTCCTCCTCGCCAGAGGCGTATTCCTCGAGCCTGCATGTGGCCCGCTGCTCGTCGGTCAGCACCTCCTGGTAGGCCGTAGCCCAATCGGCCGCGTTCATCAGGCGGAGGCTGTTCTGGACGGCGGCCTCGAGCTCGGCAGCCGTTCCGACGTCGCCTCGGCAGCCGGCCGACGCGACCGCTATCGCGGAGGCCAGACTCAAACACAGAAGTCGCGGCGCTCGTCTCAAGTTCCCTCCTCTGTTCTCACGCCAGTATTCGCCTCGCGCTTTATTCCCCGATCAGGGTCACCGCGACGCTGCGGGCGCGGGGCCGGGTGTCGAAGTCGAGAAGCACGACCTGCTGCCAGGTGCCGAGTGGCAGGCGACCCTCGACGATCGGCAGGGCCAGCGATGGCCCTACCAGACAGGCCCTCACGTGGCTGTGCCCGTTGTCGTCATGCCAGGTCTGCTCGTGCTCGTACGGGCCGTCGCGCGGGGCGATCTTCTCGAGCGCCGCCGCGATGTCGTGCCCGACCAGACCGGGCTCGTATTCGAGCGTCGAGATCGCGCCGGTCGAGCCCGTCACCATGGCGGTGAGCTGACCGCAGCGGATCCCGCTCCGCTCGACCAGGGCCTGCAGATCGTCCGTCAGATCGAGGATGTGGTCGTCGCCTCGGGTATCGCGCCGGATCGTGTGGCTGAGCGTGATCATTCCTCAATCGGATCCCCTGCTCGGGTTCGCAAGCACCGATCTTACCGCATCGTCGGCGACATTGCTCTTGGCGGAGCAGCGACCCAATCTGGTGTGATGGGCCAAAACGCGCCTTGGCTGGGCAGGGCAGCATCCACGCTGGCGGCCACGGTGGCCGCGTTGGCCGCGGGGATCCTCGGCCTCGCCGCCCCGGTGGAAGCGGCCCGCCTGACGTCGTCGGTCTTCCTCCTCGTGACGGTCGCCACTCTGGCGCTCGCCCTCGGATCGCTCGGTGCCGGGTGGTTGTTCGTGCGCATCGGCGGACGGCGTTCTGGCGCGTCGACGATCCGGGCCGCGATGCTGGTCTTCGCCGAGCTCGCCATCCTCATCTGGTTCTTCCTTCTCCGGCCGTCGCCCTACCGGGCCCTGCCGTATCCGCCCGACGACTCCGTCGGCTTCTGGCACCTGAGCACCGGATCCCGCATCGCCTACGAGCGCTCCGCCGCCCGGGTTCCTCGACGCAGGGCACCGGTCATCTGGCTGCACGGCGGCCCCGGGCTTCCGCTCGGCATTCCCGGCCATGCGGGCGCGTCGGGAGAGAGGATCCTGGACCGCCTGTCCGCCGACGGCTTCGACGTCTACTACGTCGATCAGGTCGGCTCGGGGCGATCGGCTCGTCTGGAGGATCCGCGCCAGTACACGGTGGACCGGCACGTGGCCGATCTAGAGGCCATTCGAACCGAGCTCCGGGCCTCCAAGCTCATCCTGATCGGCCTCTCCTGGGGTAGCACGCTCGCAGCGGCGTACCTGACGGAGTTTCCCGGGCGTGTCGCCCGCGTCGTGTTCGAGTCTCCCGGCCCGGTCTGGTGGCCGGCCTACGAGGACCCGATCGACCCGGCCGCCCGGATCCCG
>CAZEBA010000054.1:14947-16901 GCA_964510615.1 uncultured Gemmatimonadota bacterium | reverse complement strand
CCTGGCCATGGATAGATCTCTCTGGTTTCGGGTCTCGCCCCGCGGACTCGCGGCCCCCGAAGGGACCTGCGCCCGTTTCAGACTCGCTTTCGCTCAGGCTTCGCCGCAGAACGGCTTAACCTCGCCCGCGAGGACGAACTCGCCGGATCATAATGCAAAAGGCACGCGGTCAGAGCGGCGTCGCGCCCGAAGGCACGCGCCCTCCTCCCACCGCTTGTAGGCACAAGGTTTCAGGTTCTATTTCACCCGCCTCCCGGCGTGCTTTTCACCTTTCCCTCACGGTACTGGTTCACTATCGGTCACAGGCTCGTATTTAGCCTTGGCAGATGGTCCTGCCGGGTTCGACCGGGATTTCTCGTGTCCCGGCCTACTCAGGAAACGGCCCCAGGCCGCTCGACGTCTTTCGCCTACAGGGCTTTCACCTCCTTCGGCGCGGCTTTCCAGCCGGCTTCGGCTCGGACGTTCGAACAGACCCGAGAGACCGGCAGATCTCTCCGGGCCGCCCCTACAACCCCGCTCGGGCAACGACTGCCGCCTTACACCCGTGCGGTTTGGGCTCTTCCCCGTTCGCTCGCCGCTACTGAGGGAATCACGGTTGTTTTCTCTTCCTCGAGGTACTTAGATGTTTCAGTTCCCTCGGTTTGCCTCCCAAGGCCTATGTGTTCAGCCAAGGGATGACCGGGCATTACCCCGGCCGGGTTTCCCCATTCGGAAATCCAGGGATCAAAGCTCGCGTGCAGCTCCCCCCGGCTTATCGCAGCTTGCCACGTCCTTCATCGCCGGCCTGTACCAAGGCATCCACCTTGCGCCCTTTCCGCTTGATCCCCTCTCTGCGTTGGGGGTCGCGACGCGACGAGCCGCACGGCCGCAATCGGCCGCTCAGCTCGAAGCGAAGCGTCCCACAGATCGGGGACTCGTCGCCTCTCGGCGCCCACAAGCATACAACAACCCGCTCGCTCACACCTAGTTGTCAAAAAGCAGAACCACCGCCGATTGGCGGCAGCCAAGTATTTTAGCGTCCGGCAGCTACACAGTCAACGTCAGGAAGGTTCCTGACACTGCGTGCCAGGGAAGTACCTGACGGTCAGAGTCAGGGAGGCTTCTGCGCCCCGGATGACGGGGCATTTCGGCACTTGATACCCTCGACGACGCGGCGGGTTCGGCCGGTTAGTGCGTGGCCTCCGCTGCGGCCGCCCCCGTCTCCAGCTCCTCCATCTCCTCCGCCAGCACGGTGACCTCGTTCTCCACCACCTGAAGGAAGCCGCGGGCGACGCGGAAGCGATGGAGCTGCCCCCCCTGCCGGAGACGCAGCTCCCCCTCGCCGAGCAGCACCATCATCGGCGCGTGGCCGTACAGGATGCCCAGCTGGCCGTCGTGGGCCGGCGCGACGACCGCCTCGGCATCCCCCTCGTAGCCGATCCCGGCGGGAGAGATGACGCTGACCCGCAGCACCCTAGGGCCGGAGCTCACGCGGCTTCCTGCCGGCTGTGGCCCCGCTCCGGATCGTGCCCGGCGGTCCGCACTCGCTGATCACGCCGCCGCTCCCTCGAGCTCCGCGGCCTGGGCGACCACCTCCTCGATGCCGCCGACCATGTAGAACGCCTGCTCCGGCAGGTGGTCGAACTCGCCGCTCACCACCCGCTCGAACGACTCGATCGTCTCGCTCAGCGGCACGTACTTGCCCGGGCGGCCGGTGAACACCTCCGCCACGAAGAACGGCTGCGAGAGGAACCGCTGGATACGGCGGGCACGGCCGACGATCACCTTGTCCTCCTCGCTCAGCTCGTCCATCCCGAGGATGGCGATCACGTCCTGCAGGTCCTTGTAGCGCTGCAGGATCTCCTGCACGGCGGTGGCCACCTTGTAGTGCCGCTCGCCGATGTACTGCGGATCGACGATCCGGCTGGTGGAGTCCAGCGGATCCACCGCCGGGTAGATGCCGAGCTCGACGATC
>CAZEBA010000054.1:0-14937 GCA_964510615.1 uncultured Gemmatimonadota bacterium | reverse complement strand
ACAGCACCGTGGTCGAATCCAGGTGTGTGAAGGCGGCTGCCGGGGCGGGGTCCGTGAGGTCGTCCGCCGGCACGTAGATGGCCTGGACCGAGGTGATCGAGCCGGCCTTGGTCGATGTGATCCGCTCCTGCAGCTCGCCCATCTCGGAGGCCAGGGTCGGCTGGTACCCCACCGCGCTCGGCATCCGGCCGAGCAGCGCCGACACCTCGGAGCCCGCCTGGCTGAACCGGAAGATGTTGTCGATGAAGTAGAGCACGTCCTGGCCCATGACCTCGCGGAAGTACTCGGCCACGGTCAGGCCGGCGAGACCCACCCGCAGGCGGGCGCCGGGCGGCTCGTTCATCTGGCCGTAAACGAGCGCCGTCGAGCTCAACACGCCCGACTCCTTCATCTCCAGCCACAGGTCGTTTCCTTCGCGCGTTCGCTCGCCCACGCCGGAGAAGACCGAGAGGCCGCCGTGCTCCTGCGCGATGTTGTTGATCAGCTCCATGATGATGACGGTCTTGCCGACGCCGGCACCCCCGAACAGGCCGGTCTTGCCGCCCTTCACGTAGGGTGCGATCAGGTCGATCACCTTGATCCCGGTCTCGAAGATCTCGGTCTTCGGCTCGAGGCTGGTGAGCTTCGGCGCCTCGCGGTGGATCGGCCAGCGCTCCGTCTCGCCGATCGGCCCCATCTCGTCGGCGGGCTCTCCGAGCACGTTGATGATGCGGCCCAGCGGGGCCTCGCCGACGGGAACCGTGATCGGCTGCCCCGTGTCCACCACCTCCATGCCGCGCCTTACGCCGTCGGTCGCGTCCATCGCCACCGCGCGGACCTGGTTTCGCCCGATGTGCTGGGCGACTTCGAGGATCAGATCGTGCTCGGTTCCGTCGTCATCGGTCCAGCGCAGTCGGACGGCGTTGTAGAGCTCCGGCAGCTCGCCCGGCTCGAACTCGACGTCGACGACGACGCCGATCACCTGCACGACCCGACCGACGCCTGCTCCGTTCGCCTTTTCGCTCATCTCCTCACATCACCTCTGGGGTCACTCGCCCCTTCTTTGTGTTCGGTCGACGCTCCTACCGAGCGCCGTACGTATCTCGCGACGCGAGCGTCGGACGCTCCACCGAGAGCCGTGCGCATCTCGCGACGCGAGCGTCGGACGACATGCTGGTTCGGACGCCCCCACCGAGCGCCGTGCGTGTCCCGCGAAACGAGTATCGGATGACCCGAGGAGACCCCGCAGCGGAGCGAGGAGGCTCCGAGGATGGTCATCCGTCAACTCGCGGAGCCGGGACACCACGGCGCCACTCGACGGAGCCGGGATACCACGGCACTAATCCACCAGCGCCTCGGCCCCGCCCATGATCTCGGCGATCTGCTGCGTGATCTCCGCCTGTCGGGCCCGGTTGTAGAGCCGGGTCAGCGTGTGCGTCAGCTCGTCAGCGTTGTCGGTCGCGTTCTTCATCGCGGTGCGCCGCGCCCCCTGTTCGGCGGCCGCCGTCTCGACGAGCGCCCGGTACCCCGTGTTGATGAAGTAGAGCGGCAACAGCCGGGAGAGGATCTCGTCTGCCGACGGGTCGAGGATGTACCACGGCTCCTTGCGCACGCGCTCTTCCGGCACCCGAACGGGCAGAAGCTGCCGGGCGACCGGCGGCGTGCTCAGGATGCTGCGGAACTCCGAGTACACCATGAACACCGTGTCCACCTCTCCATCCACGAACTGTCGTGCGATCGGCTCCAGGATCGAGCGGGCATCCTCCGGCGTCGGCGCATCGCTGATGTCCGTCCTCGTGCTCGCCATCGGGACGCCACGAAACCGGAAGTAGCTGACCGCCTTCCGCCCGACGACGTGGAGATCCACCTCGATGCCGTCAGAGGCCGCCCGGTCCAGCAGCTCCCTGGCCGCACGGATCAGGTTGGTGTTGAAGGCGCCGCACAACCCCCGGTTGCTCGTGATCAGGATGAGGGCACCCCGCTCGATCCGCTCCGGCTGCCGAAGGATCGGCCGCAGCTCGACCATGTCCGGAGTGACGAGACGATCGATCACCTCGGCCAGCTTCGAGGCGTACGGCCGCGCACGCTCGACCCGCTGCGTGGCACGCCGCAGCTTCGACGTCGCCACCATCTCCATCGTGCGCGTGATCTTTCGGGTGCTCTTGATCGAGCCGATCCGACGCTGGATGTCGCGCGCCTTCGCCATCTACGCCCTCGTTCCCTTCACGGCCTTGCTGTGCGCGGCTTCAACCGGCAGCCGCCGTCTCGGCCTCTTCCTCGAGGGGCGAGCCTTCCTCGCCGCCGGCGCCCGTCACGTCGGCCGGCGCGACCTTCGGGCCGCCGAAGATCTTCTTGAACTCCTCGATCGCATCGACGAGCTCGCGCGTCAGCTCGTCGCCGAGCGCCTTCTCTTCGCGCAGCCGCTGTCCGATTTCCGGCCGGGAACGCATGTACTCCAGAAAGTCGCTCTCCCACTTCCGGATGTCGGCCACCTCGACGTCGTCCAGGTATCCACGCGTGACGGCGAAGATCGCCATCACCTGCTCCTCGACCGGCATCGGCGCGTACTGGCCTTGCTTCAGGACCTCGACGGTCCGCTCTCCGCGGGCGAGCTGGCGCTGCGTCGCCGGATCGAGCTCGGATCCGAACTGGGCGAAAGCTTCCAGCTCCCGATACTGGGCCAGGTCGAGGCGCAGGCGGCCCGCGACCTGCTTCATGGCCTTGATCTGGGCCGCTCCTCCCACGCGCGAGACGGAGATTCCCACGTTCACCGCGGGCCGGACGCCCGAGTAGAAGAGGTCGCCCTCGAGGTAGATCTGGCCGTCGGTGATCGAGATCACGTTGGTCGGGATGTACGCGGAGACGTCCCCCGCCTGGGTCTGGATGATCGGGAGGGCCGTGAGGGAGCCACCCGGCTTCTTGATGTCCGGATGAGCCGCGATGATCTCGGCATCCTCGCTGATCTTGGCCGCCCGCTCGAGCAGCCGGCTATGCAGGTAGAAGACGTCGCCCGGGTAGGCCTCGCGGCCGGGGGGGCGCCGCAGGATCAGCGAGATCTGCCGGTAGGCGTCGGCCTGCTTCGAGAGGTCGTCGTAGACGACGAGGGTGTGCCTTCCCTCCTCGTACATGAAGTACTCGGCCATCGCGCAGCCGGCGTACGGCGCGATGTACTGAAGGGTTGCCGGATCCGAGGCGTTGGCGGCGACCACGATCGTGTGGTCCATCGCCCCCTCCTCGACGAACCGCTGCACGACGCTGGCCACCGTCGAGGCCTTCTGTCCGATCGCCACGTAGACGCAAATGACGTCGCCGCCCCGCTGGTTGATGATCGCATCGAGCGCGATCGCCGTCTTGCCCGTGCTGCGATCGCCGATGATCAGCTCGCGCTGGCCGCGGCCGATCGGGATCATCGAATCGATCGCCTTGAGGCCGGTCTGCAGGGGCGTGTCGACGGGCTTCCGGAATACGATCCCGGGCGCCTTCCGGTCCACCTTCATCCGGGTCGCCGCCTCGATCGGACCCTTGCCGTCGCGCGGCTCACCGAGGGGGCTCACCACGCGGCCGAGGAATTCCGGACCCGCGGGAACCGAGAGCACCCGACCGGTACGGCGTGCCGGATCGCCTTCCTTCAGCTGGAGATAATCGCCGAGGCAGACCGCCCCGATGTTGTCCTCTTCCAGGTTGAGCGCCAGCGCGGTCACGATCTCGCCCGTCTCCGAGGACTCGATCTCGAGCATCTCGTTGGCGACGGCCGAGGAGAGACCGAAGATCCGGGCCACGCCGTCCTTCACCTCGAGCACCTCGCCGACCTCCTCCATGTGGAGGTCTTCCTCGTAGCGCTCGATCTGCGTCAGCAGGGCCTTCTTGATCTCGCTGGCGCGCAGCGAGCCTTCGTTCGCCATTCCGATCCTTTCCCGACGGTGCCGTCACGCTCGGGGCGGCCCGTCTTCAGGCTACAGAGTCGAACTTCTCCCGTCCGTGCGGACGAGCGTTGATCGCAGGTCCTCCAGCCGGCGACGGAGCGACCCGTCCATCACACGATCTCCCACCCGGATCACCACCCCGCCCAGAAGCCGCTCGTCCTCCAGGAAGTGCGGGACCACCTCCCCACCGAGCCGCTCCGAGAGCGACCGTGCCAACTCGGCGCGGAGATCCTCGTCGGGCGCGAACGGCAGCCGGACGGTCGCGTGAATCCGGCCCTCCCTCCGATCGAGAAGATCGCGATAGGCAGCCTCGATGGCGGGAAGCCAGCGTTGGCGGCGCTTGTCGAAGACAACGAGCAGGAAATGGAGGAAGAGCGCGGGGACCCTCCCCGAGAGCACCTCCCTCAAGGTTCGCTTCTTCTCCGCCGCCGGAATCCTCGGCGTGTCGAGGAAGGTCCGGAACGCCGGCACATCCTCGATGAGGGCGGACACGGTGGCCAGAAGCTCGCCGTACCGCGGCTCCTCACCTTCCCGCACCGCAAGCTCGAGAAGGGTCTCGGCATAGTTGCTCGCGACGGCCGAAGTGCTCACGCCGTGGCCTCCATCGAACGGACGTACACCTCAGGCCTCGAGGCTGCCGATGTACTCGCGCACGAGCCGGCGGTTGTCCTCCGAGTCGAGGCGCGCCTTGAGGAGCCGCTCCGCCGCCGCCAGCGAGATTTCGACTGTCTCCTCGCGAAGCTGCTCGAGGACGCGCTCGCGTTCCCGTTCCATCTCCCGGCGGGTGCGTTCGAGAATCTCCGCCTTCTCCGCCTCCGCGTCGGCGACGAGTTCCTGGCGCAGGCGACCGGCCGCCTCGCGAGTCTCATCCAGCAGGTGCTGAGCCTCTTGCCGGGCCCGCGCCAGCTCTCGCGTCTGTTCCTCCACCAGCCGGCGCGCCTCCTCCCGGTCCTCACGAGCCGTGTCGATCGCCTCCTGGATCTTCCGTTGCCGTTCCTCCAGGCCGCCCGCGATGAGCGGAAAGACCTTCCAGGCCAGGATGCCGAGCGTGAGGAGGAACAGCACCCAGGTCCAGATGACCAGGCCGAGGTTCAGCGAGAAGATGGCGTTCCCCGCCTCCTCGGCCGCCGCTCCGTGCAGCGGCGCGGGGATGAGGGCGCTCGCGACGAGAGCGCCCGAGAGGACACCGAGCCAGCCCGCCGTCGTCGCTCCGGGCCCGCTCGTACCTTGCCGGCTCATCCCTTGATGAAGCCGGCGATCACGAGGCCGAACAGCGCCGCGCCCTCGATCAGGGCGGCGAGGATGATCGCCCCGTTCTGGATCTGTCCGGCCGCCTCGGGCTGCCTTGCCATCGCTTCGGTCATGTTGCCGCCGATGCGGCCGATGCCGATACCGGCGCCGATCACCGCCAGCCCGGCTCCGATCACCGCCAGCCCGGCGCTGAGGCCCCCATCGCTCGCGGCAGCGTCACCCGTCTGCTGGAGCAGCGCGAGAATTCTGAGCATCCCTTTCCTCCTTTTTCTACTCGGTCAGTGCCCTCTTCTTCTACTCAGTGTGCGTGTACTCAGTGTGTACTTCAGTGTGCGTGCCGAATCAGGCCGACGAACACGGCCGTCAGCATCGCGAAGATATAGGCCTGGAGGAACGCCACGAAGATCTCCAGGAACATCACGAACAGGCCGAGCAGGATCGGACCGATGATCGCGATCCAGCCCGAGCCGGTGGTAAAACTACCGTAGGTGATGATCAGCCCCAGCAGCGCGAGAAGCACGAAGTGTCCCGCCGTCATGTTGGCGAAGAGCCGCACGGCCAGCGCGAACGGCTTCGCCAGCTTCCCGATCAGCTCCACCGGGGTCATGATCACCAGCATCAGTGCGCTGATCCCCGGGTTGAGCCCGGGTGGCACGTAGAAGATCGTCCGCAGGTATCCCCTCGGGCCGAGGGCGGTGAAGCCCGCGACCTCGATCACGACGAGCGCGATGAGCGCGAGCGCGGCCGTGACCATGATGTTCGAGGTGGCCGTCGCCCCGAACGGGACGAGACCGAGGAGGTTCGCGTAGAGGATGAAGAAGAAGAGGGCGATCACCAGCGGCACGAAACGCTCCCCGCCATGCCCGATGTTCGCCATCGCCACGTCATCGCGCAGGTAAAGGTAGAACGCCTCCATCGCGTTCAGCAGCCCGCCGGGAGCCTTCTCCCCCTGCTCCAGACGTCGGGCGGCCCGGGCCGCGAACCACATCGTGACCACCGTCAGCATGGCGGCGAGGAGCAGAAACACGACGTGCTTGGTGATCGAGAGATCGATCTCGAGGCCACCGATGTGGAGCGGAGGTACCTGCAGCGGGCTGAGGTCGACCGAGAAGAAGCCGAAGTCGAGCGTGGTGGCATCGACGATGTGATGGATCATCGCCTCGGTGCCCCACTCCTCGGCGTGCACCGCCCCCGCCGCCTCGGCTGCCGCCTGGCCGCCGGCGACCGGCTGCTGCGCGGCGTGCTCCTGGAGGAGACGCAGCGCCGGGACCCCCGGCGAGGTCCTCAGCGACGACACCCCTTCGAGAACTCCCAGCATCCCCCGTCCGCTTGTTTCAGTCCGACGGCTCGACCGGTCCGCTCCGGCCCGCCGCCTCTCGTCCGCCGCTCGACGCGCGCCGGCCCTCGGCCGGGGGGCGGCGGCCCGCCAGCCAGGCGGCCTCCAGGATCAGGAGCGCGATCAGCGCCAGCGCGTACGACGTCGCCGCCGGCCCGACCGGCAGGCTCGAGACCCAACTCGAGGCCGCCAGCAGCGCGAACCCTCCGACGCGCGCCGCCATCCCCGCGAGCCAGGGGCGAGTTGCATCGAGTCCCCTCTCCAGGCGGTCCACCAGCACCCAGTAGGCCGGCAGCTGCACCAGCCAGGCGGCGGCCGCCCCCGCGATCAGCGCACCCTTGTGGCCCGCGCTCGAGGCCGCGACGGCAACGATGCCGCCCGCGACCAGAGCGAAGCTCACCGCCGGGTATCCGAGCCCGACCCGCGAGACCTTCATCCCGCGGGCGGATCCTCGTCGCGGTCTTGGGAGGAATCGAGCACGAGCCGCCGGTACATGCTGTAGAAGCCGGCGCCGAACCCGAGAAACGCCCCGAGAACTACGAAAAGAGGCCGCGTGCCGAGCCGAGCGTCCAGCAGGGTTCCCAGCCAGGCGAACAGCGCGGCCGACGCGGCGATCGTGATTCCATAGCCCGCGTGACGGCCGACCTGCGCCATCGTCGAGGGCGATGTTTCATTCCGCATCTACCCGAAGCCTCGGCCCGGCCCGCCCAGTCACATCCATCGTCGCGGTCCCACCGGGCCTGCGGCGGGGCGATGATACCCGCTCGGCAAGGGGAACGCAAGCCGGAAACGACGGTCTTTCCGAGCGGTGTACCACCCGCTGGGGAACCCGTAGTTTGAGGGACGGTGCAGGCGGGACACCGGCTGGAACCGGCCGAGCTTCGAACCGGCTGGAACCGGCCGAGCCCCGAACCGGTCGGAACGGAGCCAGGCCCCGAACCTGGTGGACCCCGAACGAGGCTCGAACGACCCGAATTGGACGAAGCCGACCAATCTGACCGCAAGCAACCGGCACCGGTCATCCGATGATCGGAACGGTGGCTCTGCTGATCCTCCTGCTCGCGCTGTCGAGCTTCTTCTCTGGCTCGGAGATCGCGGTCTTCTCCGTCTCTCAGGCCCGGGTACGCTCGCTGGCCGAGGAGAGGAGGCGCGGCTCGGGATCGCTCCTCCGGCTCAAGGGGAACCCGGAGCGCCTCCTCGTCACCATCCTGATCGGCAACAACGTCGCCAACATCGGAGCCGCGGCGGTCGCGACCTACTGGGCCACCCAGGCCTTCGGCTCCTCCGGCGTCGGGCTGGCGACCGGCGTGATGACCCTGCTCGTCCTCTTCTTCGGGGAGATCGCGCCGAAGACGTTCGCGATCACCCACGCCGTGCGCATCTCGTTGACCATCGCGCCGCTGCTCGAGGCCCTGCAGACCGTGCTCTTCCCGGTCGTTCGACCGATCGAGGCACTGGCGCGGTGGACGCTCCCCCGGCGCATGGGATCGATCACCTCCACATCGGAGGCGGAAATCCTCTGGCTTTCCCGGGCCGCGTTCTTCTCCGGGAAGATCGATGAGCGCGAACGGCGGCTGATCGAGCGGGCGTTCCTGCTCGACCGCACGAGGGCGCGCGATGCGATGACGCCGCGGGTCGAGATCTTCGGCTGGCCCGAGACCCTGACGGTGGACGAGATCGCTCCGCAGCTGCGCGCGGTGCCCTTCAGCCGGATCCCGGTCTTTGAAGGGACGGTCGACCATATCACAGGGATCGTGCACCTTCGGGACCTCTACCAGGCGATCAGCTCGGGTCGCGGCGGCGTGCCCCTGAAGGAGCTGGCGAGAGAGCCGTTCGTGGTGCCGGACAGCATGCACCTCGCGGCGCTGCTGTCGGAATTCCAGAATCGGCGCATCCATGTCGGGATCGTGGTGGACGAGTACGGCGGCACCGACGGCCTGATCACGCTCGAGGACATCCTCGAGGAGCTGGTGGGCGAGATCCACGACGAGGTCGACATTCCGGAGGAGCCGATCGTGCGCCTGGGGCGAAACCGGATTCTGGTCGACGCGTCGGCGGAGTTGCGGGAGATCAACCACTTCTTCAATACCGCCTTCCCGGCCGAGGAACACCGCTCGCTGAACGGTTACCTCCTCCACGAGCTCGGGCGGGTGCCCGAGCGGGGTGAGGCTGTGGAGCGGGAGGGCGTCCGCATCGAGGTGGTGGGAGCGACCGACACCCAGGTCACTCTCTGTCGGCTGATCCGCGTGCAACCCGAGGCTCGGGAGGAGGTCGGGGAGATGGTGCGAGAAGGCCTCGCCACGGAGCCGGGCACCTGAGCCGTCGCGGAGCCGGGCACCTGAGCCGTCGCGGAGCCGGGCACCTGAGCCGTCGCGGAGCGTGGAACCCGAGCCGGCTCGGACTCAGGCGAGAAAGACCCCCGTGTACCAGTCGATCAGCGCCTCCCCCAGCAGGAAGGTCACGGCCGCGCCCAGGGCCAGAAACACCCCGAACGGAACCAGCTTCCCGGTCTTCAGGCTGATCGGACCGAAGACCACCGAGCCCGCCAGCGCGCCGAGGAAGATCGTGAGCACGGCCCCGACCGGGCCCAGATAGGCTCCGATCATCGCCATCATCTTCATGTCTCCGCCGCCCATCGCCGGCTTCTTGAACACCCAATCCCCTACCAGGCCGACGCCGAGGAGGAGGAGAAAGCCGAGCGCGGCGCCGGCAACCGAGGGCACGATCGAGGAGACCCCGGTGGTCAGCTCCGTCACCATGGCGAGCGCGAGGCCGCTCGCCAGGCCGCCGATGCTCAGTTCGTCCGGTATCAGATAGTGGCGGGCGTCGGTGATCGCGATGGCGAGCAGGAGGGTGAAGAAGATCGCGCCTGCGAGAGCACGCACCGTGGGCCCGAACGCCAGTGCCATCCCGATCCAGATCGCGATCGTGCCCAGCTCGACGAGTGGATACTGAAAGGAGATGCGCTCACCGCACTGGCGGCACTTTCCCCGCAGGAGCAGCCAGCTGAGTACCGGGATGTTGTCACGCGCCGTGATGTCCTTGCCGCAGCCCGGGCAGTACGAGCGGGGGCGGACGACGCTCTCGCCCTGCGGGAGGCGGTAGATGCAGACGTTCATGAACGAGCCGAGCGCCGCACCCAGCAGACCGGCCGTCAGGTAGAACAGACCCTCAACCGTCACCTCGCCTCCGTCTCAGCCGGTCCATCAGCACCGCACCCGCTACCCCGACGTTCAGCGAGTCGACGGGGCCATCCAGCGGAACCGATACGATCCTGTTCGCATCCCGGATCACCGTCTCGGAGACGCCGCTTCCCTCGTTGCCGAGTACGAGCGCCACGCAAGGCCGGGGACCGGATGACGGGTCGAGCACCGCCCCTCCCGCGTCGGCCGCCCATACCTCCCACCCCCCCTCGCCGAGGAGTCGCCTCGCCAGGGACCACGCGACCTGGACGATCGGCAACCGGAGGCTCGATCCGGCCGCCGCCCGGGTCACCTTCGGGCTCCACGGATCGGCCGTCCCGGGCAGGCTGACGGCGCCGCCCATCCCGAACCCTTCGGCGGCGCGCAGCAGGGTGCCGACGTTGCCCGGATCCCGCACCGAGTCCAGTACCAGAAGGTCGGCGGCACCCAAATCCGCCCAGCCCCAGGAAGGAATGGCCGCCACGGCGACGACCCCTTGCGGGGTGCGGGCGTCACTCACGGCCGCGAGCTGCGGACCCGGGAGCGGATGGCACGGAACCTCCGCCTCGCGGAAGGCCGACACAAGATCGCGGAGCGTCTCGGGAAGCGGCTCGAGGTGGAGCAGGGCCAGCGCGCTCACCGGCGAGGCAAGCAGCTCCCTCACCACCCGCGGCCCCTCCACGAGGAACAGGCCCGTCTCCGCTCGGCCTTTCGAGCGCAGGAGGGATCGCCACAACTTGAGCTCGGACCTGCTGGCCAAGCATCGTCCTTTCTCGTGAGCCATCCGGCCGTGCGGCACGCGGCGCGGCAAGCGGTGCAACACGTGGTGCGACAAACCTACGGTACACGGTGCAGGACACGGTGCGGTACACGGTACGGAGGCTCGCGCGGCTCGGGCCAGTGGAGGTCGTGATCGCCGGCGAGCACCGGAGGCGATGAGGTGACGAAGGAGCGCGAGCCGAGCCGGCACGATGTGCCATCGGCGTGGGAGATCGCGGGGCCGCCCGTCGCCCTCACCATCGCCGGCAGCGACTCCGGCGGCGGGGCCGGCGTACAGGCGGACCTCAAGACCTTCCACGCCTTCGGAGTCTTCGGCACGTCGGCGATCACTGCCGTCACCGCCCAGGACACGCGCGGGGTGTATGGCGTCCAGAAGGTCGACCCGAAACTGGTCGCGCGGCAGATCCGCGCCGTGGTGGAGGACCTGAGGCCCGCCGCTGCGAAGACGGGCATGCTCGCCGATGCCGAGATCATCGAGGCGGTCGCGGAGACGCTGGGGCGGGCGGGCATCAGCTGCCTGGTCGTGGACCCGGTGATGATCGCGACGAGCGGGGACCGGCTCCTCGAGCCGTCGGCGGAGCGGGCGTACCGGGCCCTGTTTCCCCTGGCAACGCTGCTTACGCCGAACCTGCGCGAGGCGGAGCTGCTCACCGGGTTCCCGGTGAGGGACCTGGAAGGGATGTGCGAGGCCGCACGCAGGCTCGTCGCCGACGGCTGCGGTGGCGTGTTGATGAAGGGCGGACATCTGCCCGGGGAGGAGATCCTGGACCTCCTCCATGACGGAGAGCGATGGCACGTGTGGAGGAAAGCGCGGATCGGGGAAGGCGAGGCTCACGGGACGGGCTGCACTCTGTCGGCCGCGATCACGGCCGGCCTGGCGCGCGGGCTGCGCCTGTTCGAGGCAGTGGACGCCGGACTCCGCTTCACCCGCGAGGCCCTGAGGGCGGCCCCGCGACTGGGAAGGGGCCATCGCCCGCTGAGCCATTGGGCCCGCTGGGATCCCGGCGAGCCCTAGCCGACCCGGCCCGAAGTCATCGCGCGTGCCGGCCTACGAGCGCCACGTCATCAGCGCAGCAGGCTAGCGAACCCCTCGATGCTGCCGAGGATGAGAGACTGGAAGGCCTCGGCCACCCGCTCGGTGGTCTCCAGCACCTCCCGATGATCCAGCGGCTCCGCCGACATCCCGGCCGCCAGGTTGCTGATGCAGCTGACGCCGACGCAACGAACGCCGGCGGCGCGCGCCGCGATCACCTCAGGGACCGTGGACATGCCGACGGCATCGGCGCCGAGCCGCCTCAGGGCGCGGATCTCGGCAGGCGTCTCGTAGCTCGGACCCAGGAGGCCGGCGTACGTGCCCTCCTGCAGCGGGATCCGCCGCTCGCGAGCCACCCCACGCACGACCCCCCGCAGCTCCGGATCGTACGCCTCGTACATGTCCGGCCAGCGGCTCTCGCCCTCCGCCACGGGACCGAACAGCAGGTTCCGGAACATGAGGTTGATCTGGTCGGCGATGAGCATCAGGTCGCCCGGCCGAAGGTCCAGGCGTACGCCGCCGGCCGCGTTGCTGACCACCAGGGCCCTGATGCCGAGCCCCACCAGGGCGCGGACGGGGAGCACGACGTCCTCGGGGGCATGCCCCTCGTACATGTGGACGCGGCCGCTGAGCCCGACCGCCGGCACGCCGGCCAGCGCGCCGGCCACGACCCGCCCCTCGTGCCCGGCCACCGTGGACGCGGGCCAGTGCGGCAGCTCGGAGGCGGACACCGTCCGCGCCTCCTCGAACGCCGCGGCGAGCCCGCCCAGCCCCGAGCCGAGGATGATGCCCACGAGCGGCCGGAAGTCCCCGAGGCGCTCCCGGAGGGCTTCGGAAGCCTCCGCCGCGCGCCGGCCGGCCGCAGGCGGCGGGCCGGCCTCCGGGTGTCGGTCGTCGGACCCCCCGGCGCTCACGCGCTCACGCCAGCACGCCGGCCAGCGTCGCCGTCATCCACGTAGCCGCGGTCCCGCCGAGCATCGCCCGGAGGCCGACGCGGGAGAGGTCCGGACGCCGGCCGGGCGCGATGCCACCGATGCCTCCGATCTGGATCGCGATCGAGGCGAAGTTCGCGAACCCGGTGAGCGCGTAGGTGGCTATGATCACCGATTTCTGCGACAGCTCCGCACCGCCCCGGAGCATGTCCGCGAGCGTCTGGAAGGCCACGAACTCGTTCGCCACCATCTTGATGCCGAACAGGCTACCGATCTCCGGCGCATCGGACCACGGCACGCCAATCAGCCAGGCGACGGGGGCGAAGATCCACCCCAGGATCTGCTGCAGCGTGATCCCCTCGACCCCGAACAGACCGGTGGCCCAGCCCAGGAGTCCGTTGCCCAGCGCGATCAGCGCCAGAAACGCCAGGAGCATGGCACCGACGTTGAGGGCCAGCTTGAGACCGTCGGATGCCCCGCCCGCCGCGGCGTCGATCACGTTGACGTGCGTCTCCTCCACCTGGATCGCCAGCGTGCCGGCCGTCTCCGGCACTTCGGTCTCCGGCATCAGGGTCTTGCTGATGACGATCCCGGCGGGCGCGGCCATGATGCTCGCCGCCATCAGATGACCGGCGATGTCGGGGAAGTAGCCCGAGAGCATCGCCACGTAAGCCGCCATCACGCCGCCGGCGACGGTGGCGAAGCCACCCGTCATCACGGTGTTCAGCTCCGAGATCGTCATCTGGTTCACGAACGGCCGGATGAGAAGAGGCGCCTCGGTCTGGCCCACGAAGATGTTCCCGGCGGCCGAGAGCGTCTCCGCCCCGCTCGTCTTCAGGCTCCGCTGCATCGCCCACGCCACCGCCTTCACCACCCGCTGCATCACCCCCAGGAAATAGAGGATGGCCATCAGCGAGGAGAAGAAGATGATCGTCGGCAGCACGCTGAAGGCGAAGTTGGCCCCGATCGCCACCACGCCGTCGCCGCCCGTGACCGGGACTTCGCGCCAGATGAGCTCCCCGAACAGGAAATGGGCTCCCTCGTTCGTGTAGCCGATCAGGGCGACGATCACGTCGTTGACCACGCGAAAGAACGCCCGTCCCCACGTCGTGCGCAGCACCAGGAAGCCGAAGACGAGCTGAAGCCCCAGTCCCTTGGCCATCAGCGACCAGCTCACGGCCCGACGCCTGGCCGTGAACAGCCAGGCCATCGAGAGCAGGAAGACGATGCCGACGACCCCGCGAAGCGTCCGGATGGCGAAGGGCTCCTCCACCCGCAGGGTGCGGTCGGGCCCCGTGACGCCACGGACGACGTCGTCGCTCTGCCCGGAGGCTCGAGACGCCGGGTCCTGGAGAGCGACCACCGCCGGCGCAGGGCTCGATGCCCGGACCGCCGACGTCGCCCCGGCCATGTCCGGGGCGAGGACCGGTGCGAGCCAACCGGCCGCCGACAGAACCAGCACCGCGGCCGTCACGGTATCACCATCGAATGCCGCGCAGCTCTTCCCGCCCCAGCTTCTGTCCCGCGAGCTTCGCTTCCACCAGGCGCTTCCGCTCGAATCCCTTCACCAGCACCACGCCCGCAACGAAGCCACCCACGTGGGCCCAGAATGCGATGCCGGCGCCCGCGCCGGACGCGGACGCCGAGAGGAACTGGATGAAGAACCAGTAGCCGAGCATCAACCAGGCCGGGACGTGTACGAGATAAACGAACACGAGCGTCAGGATCCGCACTCTCGGATAGAGCACGATGTACGCTCCCATGACGCCGCTGATCGCGCCCGAGGCTCCGACCGTGGGCACCGGGCTGGCGGGCGCCATCAGCACGTGCGCTGCGGCGGCGGCGATCCCCGTGAGGAGGTAGAAGGCGAGGAAGCGAACGTGGCCCATCGAGTCTTCGATGTTGTTCCCGAAGACCCAGAGGAACCACATGTTCCCGATCAGGTGCCCCCAGCCCCCGTGCATGAACATCGAGGTGAGCACGGTGCTCCATGTCCTGCCTCCGGATACGCAGCGGTAGTCACCGAGCGAGACCGCGCGGCCGGCCGGCAGGGCACCGGTCAGCTCGCCCGGAATCGAACCGTACTCGCACAGCGAGTCGATGAAGGTCGATCCGGCTCCCGCGCCCTGCAACGTCAGCCAGATCCCGAGGTTGAGAAGGATGATGGCGACCGTGATAAAGGGGACCAGCTCGGTGGGGTTTTCGTCTCTCAGCGGAAACATGGACCGGAGGTTAGAGGCGCCCTGAACCGCACGCAACACGGTCCGCCCCGCCTCGCCGCCGCTGTTCGCCGGCCACGGCCACCCGCCGGCCTGCCGTTCTGACAAGCGGAGGGGGCCGACCCGTCATATTGTCGTGGATCGGTGCCGGAAATCCCGCCATCTTCGGCACCTGCGGGGCTGGAGCCCGGCACATCGCTTGCACCCCGTGCGCTTACTCCAACTCACTCCAGGGATGAAAGGACACGCGAATAATGGGCAAGGTTATCGGCATCGATCTGGGAACCACCAACTCGGTGGTC
>CAZEBA010000053.1:0-17443 GCA_964510615.1 uncultured Gemmatimonadota bacterium | reverse complement strand
GCCACGAACAGGACGTGCCCCCCCGCCGGCGCCAGGAGACCGTGGCTGTAGCCCTTCGGCGCGCCGAGCTCCTCCGGGTTGACGATGCGAAGGCTCATGCCAGCAGCTCCCCTCCATCGATGACGATCGACTGGCCGTTGATCCCGCGCGCACCGTCGCTGCAGAGGGAAAGCACGGCGTGCGCCACCTCCTCCGGCTCGATCAGACGGCGCTGCGGAGTCCCGGAGAGGATCGCGTCGAGCGCCTGCTCCTCGCTGCGCCCCGTCTTCGCGGAAATCCGCCGCACCGATTCGGCGGTCATTGGCGTGTCGACGTAGCCGGGGCAGACGGCGTTCACCGTCACCCCCCGATCGGCCACCTCCGCCGCCGCCGACCGGGTGAGGCCGATCACGGCGTGCTTGGAGGCGGCGTAGGCGGCGATGTACCGGGCCCCCGCGAGCCCGGCCACCGAGGCCACGTTCACCACCCGGCCCCAGCCGCGCTCCACCATCGCGGGCAGGAAGGCGCGGGTGCAGAGGAACGTACCGGTAGCGTTCACGGCCAGCAGGCGGCTCCAGTCCTCCAGCTCGGTCTTCACCACCGGCGCCGAATGCGCCACGCCGGCGTTGTTGACCAGGATGTCGACCAATCCCGTGGGCGAGAGATCTGCCGCCTCGGCCGCCAGCCGCGTGACGCCCTCCGGCTCGGTGACGTCGCACGGAACCGCCCAGGCGTGGTGCTCGAGCGCCGCCAGCTCGGCCGCCACCGCCTCGATCTCGGTCCGGGTGCGAGCCGCCACGATCACCGCCGCGCCCGCCCGGGCCAGCGCGCGTGCCACCGCCTCCCCGATCCCGCGGCCGCCCCCGGTGACGACGGCAGTCCGTCCCGCCAGCTCGCCCGAGCTCACCGCCCGCTTTCCTCCCCCACAGCCTCGCGCACTGCCTCTCTCACCGCATCGGCGAGAATCCCTCCCAGCACGCCGATCGTTGCCCGGCCCTCTTCCGCCGTCGCCTCCGCCGGCCAGCCGAAGTAGGCGCGCGGCCCGTCGGCTTCCTCGAACGTGCGTTTCCCTTCCCGGATCGCCTCCGAGAGGGAGGCCGGATTCGGCGGCAGCTTCGCACGGATCTCCTCCCGCACCAGCGACGGTTCGGCGGCCATCACCACCGACCCCTCGTAGCGCCCGGCGTGGCAGGCGCCACTCATGAACTCCTCGCCGAGCCGAGGGGCCCACGGCCGCCGGGTGAGGTCGGGAAATACGATGCGGGCGGCGTCGGCGGCGGCCGCGCAGGCGGCTTCAGCGGACCGGATCGCGCCGATGTGGGCAGGATCCAGGTGGGCATTGGCCAGCGCCAGAAGCTGGAAGCCATGCGAGCGCAGGCTGCGGGCCAGATCGATCAGCAGGCTCGTGAGGGTCCCGGGCTCCAGGGACAGCGTGCCCGGGAAGCCCGCCGCGAACCGGGCGACCGTGTACGGCAAGGTGGGCAGCAGCACGACCTCCAAGCCGTCGGCGGCCAGCATCTCGGCTCCCGTCGTCGCCATCTCCCGGGCGATGATGCCATCGGTCGCCAGCGGCAGGTGCGGCCCGTGCGCCTCGAGCGCTCCGACCGGGAGGATCACCACCGCGCGCCCCGCATCGAGATCGCGCACCTCCTCCCAGGTCATGTCGGCCAGGTTCTCCATCCCCATCGCGGTCCTCCGGCGGCGGCTGGGCCAGGTTGACCCCCATTCTAGCCGCTGCGTAACATCGAGCACCATGCCGTTTGCACCGCCCACCCGGTTCAACATGGCCCACTACTTCCTCGATGCCCGTGTGGAGGAGGGGCGCGGCGACCGCACGGCGATTCTCACCGCCGACGGAGAGCTGAGCTACGCACAGCTCCAGGACCGGGCCAACCGGTACGCCAACGTTCTGCGGGACATGGGCATCGAAGCGGAGCGGCGCGTCATCGTCGCCCTCGAGGATGGCCCGGAGTTCGTCTGCGCGCTCTTCGGCGCCCTGAAGGTCGGCGCCGTGGCCGTGATGCTGAATCCGCACCTCAAGCAGGACGAGGTGGAGTACTTCCTCGAGTACACGCGCGCCGCGTTCGCCTTCGTGGATGAGGCGAGCCGTGCGACTTTCGAGCACGCCGTCCCCTCTCGGCACTTCCGGGCGCTAGCGGTGGTGGACGACCCCGACTTCCTCGGCCGCCTGGAGCGCGAATCACCCGACCAGGAGAACTACCCCGCCCACCGTGACGACGCGGCGATCTGGCTCTTCTCCGGTGGGACGACGGGCCGGCCGAAGGCGGTTCTGCAGACCCACCGCTCTTTCGCGTACACCACCGAGTGCTACGGCAAGGGGGTGCTCGGGATGCGTGAGGACGACGTCACGCTCTCCGTCCCGAAGCTCTACTTCGGGTACGCCACCGGCACCAACCTGCTCTTCCCCCTCTCGGTCGGCGCGGCCTCTGCGCTCTGGCCGGAGCGCTGCACGCCCGAGGTGCTGTTCGATCGCATCGAGCGCTTCCGGCCGACGATCCTCGTGAACGTGCCGACCATGATCAACCAGATGCTGGCCCACCCCGGGGCGGCGAAGCGGGATCTCGGCAGCCTCCGCCTCGCCACCTCGGCCGGGGAGGCGCTCCCGGAGGAGCTGCACCGGCGGTGGGACGAGGCCTTCGGGGTCGAGCTGCTGGACGGGCTCGGCACGGCCGAGATGTGGCACATCTTCCTCTCGAACCGTCCCGGCGACGTGCGGCCGGGGACGCTGGGACAGGTCGTTCCCGGTTTCGAGGTGCGGGTGTGCGACGAGGAGGGCGTCGAGGTGCCGGACGGAGAGGTCGGGTGGCTCCGGGTGCGCGGCGGGTCGCGGGCGATCGGCTACTGGCAGCAGATGGAGAAGACGCAGCAGGCCTTCCGCGGTGAGTGGTATGTGTCGGGCGACATGGTGAGCCGCGACGCGGACGGATACTTCACCTACGCCGGCCGCGGCGACGACATGCTCAAGGTCTCTGGCAAGTGGCTCTCACCGCAGGAGCTGGAGAACTGCCTCCTCGAGCACCCGGCCGTACGGGAGGTGGCGGTCGTAGGCGCGACCGACGAGGCCGGCCTCACGAAGCCCCACGCCTTCGTGCTGGCCGTGAGCCCGCCGGACGATCCGGACGCCCTGGCCGAGGAGCTGCAGGCGTTCGTCAAGCAGCGGCTGGCTCCCTACAAGTACCCGCGCTCGGTCAGCTTCGTGGAGGAACTGCCGCGCACCCACCTGGGGAAGGTCGACCGGGCCCGTCTTCGTGGCGAAGTCGGCTGACGGGCGAAGAAGCCCGACACCGGGCCGCCTCCGGGGATCCCCGGAGGCCGGGGAGGTGTCCGCCGGCAACATCGCCTAGGCGACGATGTGCAACTCCGGACGATCCGGACGTCTTCATCCCCGGAGGCGGTCTTGGGGCCGCCGGACAGCCGGCCGGAGATCTCGTCACCGACGGCCGCCGCTGAGATAGGCTCACGCAAGCAACCGGGCTCGGCGTCGACGCCGACCGAAAGGGGAATAAGCGATGCGAACGTCAAGCACAGGCCTCATGCTCGGGATCGCCGGAGGGCTCGCCCTGCTGGCGGGCGGACCTGCGATGCCAGCCGGCGAAGCCGCGATGTTCAGGGGCAGCGCGCCGCCCGGACAGGCAAAGTCGGTGGTGACGACGGAGGACGGGACGACGGAGGCCGAGAATGCAGGGACGACGGAGGCCGAGAATGCAGGGACGACGGAGGCCGAGAATCCCGGACCGGCGCCAGAGATGCAGGAGCTGCCGATCTTCCGGTCGGGAGCGGAGGACCGAGAGTCGGTGGCGATCACCGTCTACAACCAGAACTTCGGTCTCGTGCGCGAGGTGCGGGAGATCGGGCTGGC
Source organism: uncultured Gemmatimonadota bacterium (assembly GCA_964510615.1). Taxonomy (GTDB): domain Bacteria; phylum Gemmatimonadota; class Gemmatimonadetes; order Palauibacterales; family Palauibacteraceae. The sequence continues at coordinate 13,584 of CAZEBA010000053.1, read as the reverse complement.
CCAGGGAAGACTCAACCTGGAGTTCGGTGACGTGGCTTCGGCGATCCAGACCGAGACCGTCCACATTCGCTCCCTCACCGGCGGTCAGGCGCTCAAGGTCTTGGAGCAGAACTACCAGTACGACCTCCTCAACCCGCAGAAGCTGCTCGAGAAGTACGTCGGTCGCACGGTCACGGTGTACCGCTGGAACCCGGAGTCGGAGCGGGACGAGCCGGTCCAGGCCGAGGTCCTGTCGGTGAACGGCGGCCCGATCCTCAGAATCGGCGACGAGATCACGTTCAACTACCCAGGCCGGTTCGCCTTTCCCGAGCTACCGGAGAACCTGATCGCCGAGCCGACGCTGGTCTGGATGCTCGACAGCGGCCGCGACCGGCAGCGGCTGGAGGTCTCCTACCTGACCCAGAGCCTCAACTGGAAGGCGGACTACGTGATGGTCGTCGACGAGAACGACGCGATCGGGGACCTCACCGGTTGGGTCACCCTCACCAACCAGAGCGGGGCAACGTACGAGGACGCGACCCTGAAACTGGTGGCGGGCGACGTCCAGCGCGTGAGCGGCCGCGACGAGATGATGAAGATGGCCGTGCGGGCGGCGGAGATGGAGGCCGCCGACGCGGCGTTCGGGGAAGAGGCGTTCTTCGAGTACCACCTCTACACGCTGGGACGCCCGACCACGCTCCGGAACAACGAGCAGAAGCAGGTCACCCTGCTGGAGGCCTCGGGCTTCGACGTCGACAAGCACCTGATCTTCTACGGGGCGGCGTACTACTACCGGGGCCAGTACGGCCACGTGGTCTCGAACCAGAAGGTGGGCGTCTTCCTCGAGTTCGAGAACGCAGAGCAGAATCGGCTCGGCATGCCGTTGCCGGCCGGGATCGTGCGCGTCTACAAGGAGGACTCCTCGGGAGCGCAGCAGTTCATCGGCGAGGATCGGATCGACCACACGCCACGGGACGAGAAGGTGCGGATCAAGATGGGCGACGCCTTCGACGTCGTCGGCGACCGCCGCCAGATGAGCTGGTCGGCCCTCGGCAGCTGCGTCTCCGAGAGCTCGTGGGAGATCGATCTCCGGAACCACAAGGACGAGGACGTGGAGGTCGAGGTCGTCGAGCCGATCGGCGGCGAGTGGACGATCCTCTCTTCGACACACCAGTGGAAGAAGCTCGACGCCCACACTTTCACCTTCGACGTCGGGATCCCCGCCCGCGGCGAGGAGAAGATCAGCTATCGGGTGCGCGTGAGGTGGTGCTGATGCGGTGAAGGCGGCGCCAATCCTGCGCGCCAGGCGGTACCGATCCTGCGCGCCAGGGGCACCGATCCTCGGCCCATGGCCGCAGGCACCGATCCTGCACTCCGAGGCGCCGGCTCCGCGATTCCGGGGTCGGCGCTTCTGCGTTCCCTCCCGGATGTGGGCGTCCCGCCCGTTGAGAACCGGCGAATGCCGAACCCGAGGAGGCACCAATGGCCAGGACGTGCCGGTCCGCACTTTTTTCAGCCACCCTGCTGTCCTGGACGGCAGCGCTCACGGCCTCGCCGACCGGCGACGCGCTCTCACCCGAACCGACCTCCCTCCCCGGGAGCGACGGCCAGACCTACGGCGGGGTCGTCGACTTCGGCGGCATTGACCTGCCCGAGCTAGCCGGCGCGGAGGTGTCCGACGCTCCAGACCTCGACCTATTCGGCCTCGATCTCGTCGCGGTCGACATGTATCTGAAGATCGACGGAATCGAGGGCGAGTCGACGGCAGCCCGCGGCCATAGCGATTGGATCGAGGTCCACTCGTTCTCCTGGGGCGAGTCCCGGCCATCTTCCAGCGCGACCGGGGCGGCGCGCCGCAGAAGCTCCGCCACCTTCAGCGACGTCAGCGTGGTGAAGACCGTCGACGCGGCCAGCCCGAAGCTGTACCTGGCATGCGCCCAGGGGAAGCACTTCCCGGCGGCCGTGCTGGAGTTCCGAAAGGCCGGATCCCAGCAGACCTACTTCACCATCCGGATGCAGAACGTCCTGGTCTCTTCCGTGAGCGTCTCCAACTCCGAGGGACAAGACGTACCTGTCGAGGAGGTGACGCTGACGTACGGGAAGATTCAGTGGGAGTACGCGCCGCAGGCTGGGAACGTGCCGGGCGGCAACGTCCAGGCGGGCTGGGACCTCGAGGCGGGACGGGGCGGCTGAGCCATTGTGGTCAGTTGTTGCTGCGATGGGCCTCGATCACCAGGAACTCTTCCCACGCCAGCCCATCGCTTGATCGCTCACCCCTCCAGGTGAAATGGCTCGGCGTGATGTCCAGGTACGTAGCCCGCGTGAGCGAGTGCGCGCCTACGGGTTCCTTGAAGCCATAAACGATGGACTGACCATCCATCTTGACGCCGCCGAGCTCCTCGGGCCCCAGATCCGTCCAGGTCCCGTCGAGGGCATTCAACCACTTCAGGTTCCACACCCTTTTCTGCACGTCGTAGGTGCGCAGGTTCACGCCGAGGACAAGAAGCTCTCCTGTCGGGCTCGTCATCCTGAACTCGTCCATGATCGCGTAGCCGTCCAGAACGTAGCGTCCCACCCAAGACGCCTGCAGCGTCTCCCAGCTCCCATCGTCTCGCTTGAGTCTCGCGTCGCACCGCCACTCTCCGATGAGGAAGGCGAATCGCGACAGTTCCGGGGCGGCATCAGGGTTCGGTCTGCCGTACTCCTCTTCGCCTCGCTGCAACGACTCGGACTCCTCGCGCACTTCCTCTGCAGCTCGTGTACGCGTCGTGCCGGATATCAGCCCGGCAGCGCCCGCTCCATCGCGTCGACGAAGCGGTCGAGCTCCTCGAGGGTGGTGTAGACGCTGGGTGAGATCCTCAAACCCCGGAAATCCGCGTGGGTGATCGGCGTGGTGATGATCCGGTGCTTCTCCCACAGGAGCCGGTTCAGCTCGGCAGGCTCGACGCCCTCGATCTCGACGGTGGCGATCCCGCAGGCGAAACCGGGCTCGAGGCTGGTGTGGAGCCGGACGCCGGGTAGCTCGAGCAACGGCCTCGCCCAGTAGTCCCGGAGGTAGACGAGTCGGGCCTCCTTCCGCTTCCCGCCGATCCCCTGGTGGAAGGTGAGCGCTTCCCCGATGGCGATGAAGTTCGCCGCCGGGTGCGTGCCGATCTCCTCGAACTTGCGGATGTCTGCGTCCATCGGCTCCGGGGCGGCCATCATGGGCCAGAGGCCCGGGATTCTCTCCCGCCGAACGAAGAGGAAGCCGGTGCCGTGGGGGGCGAAGAGCCACTTGTGCAGGCTGGAGCCGTAGTAGTCGCAGTCGAGGTCGGAGAGGCGGAAGTCGAAGTGAGCCAGCGCGTGCGCCCCATCCACGATGACCGGCACCCCGTGCGCTCGGGCCATCGCCACGACCTCGCGCACCGGCAGGATCTGGCCGGTCAGGTTGATCATGTGGCACATGAGGATCAGTCGCGTCCGCGGCGTGATCCCGGCCTCGAACCGCGCGACCACTTCGGCGGGGTCCTCGGCGGGAACAGGGAGCGAGATCTCCCGGAGGACGATCCCCTCGCGCCGCTCGCGTTGCTCGAAGGTGGCGAGCATGCGGGGGTAGTCCTGGTTGGTGGCCAGGATCTCGTCGCCGCGCTGCAGGTCGAATCCGAGCTGGCAGATCTCGAGGCTCTCGGAGGCGTTGCGGGTGATCGCCACTTCCTCGGAATCACAGTCCCACTCCCGCGCCAGCCGCTGCCGCACCCCCTCCTTCTGGGGCTCCAGGATCTGCCACATGTTGTACGTGGGCGCCTGGTTCGAGAAGTCGAGGTACCGCTTCATAGCCGCCTGGACGACGGCCGGCGATGGGCTTACGCCCCCGTTGTTCAGGTTGATCAGGCTCCGGTCCACCGTGAACGCCTGCTGGACCTCCCGCCAGAACTCCTCGTCGCCTGCCACCTCCTGCGGCGTGCCGGGGTGGCGGGCCAGATCGCGCGCCACGCCGAGGGCCCGGTCCAGGTCGAGACGTCCCAGCGCCCGGCGGCTCAGGTCCGCGGGCAGCACGGGTGCTCCGATGGCAGCGTAGGCGGCCGGGAGACCGATCGCTCCGAGAAAACGGCGGCGTGTGGTCATCGCTCCTCCTCTGGCGGCGGGGCCTCCTTCTCCTCCGCCGAGACCCCTGGCTGCCCTGGCCGCCCGGTCGAGGGACCACGGCCAGGCAAGCCCAGGAATGCCTCCAGCTCCGTCCACAGCTCGGCGGTGAACCAGAGATCGTTATGGTCGGCACCCGCTACCTCGAACCAGCGCTTCGGCTCCGGCGCTGCCTCGAAGACGGCAAACGTCTCCTCGCGGGGGATCAGCCCGTCGTGCTGCCCTCGGCCCACCAGCACCGGCACGCTCACCTGGCGGAGATGGAGCTCGGCGTCGAATCGGTTGGTGCTCCAGCGAAACGCCCGATCCGGCATCCACCGGTAGATCGAGCCTGCCAGGCTCGGCACCGAGCGGAACGCCCCCGTGAGCACGACACCGCCCACCGGCCGCTCAGCGGCGAGGTGGGCGGCGACGGCAGCGCCGAGCGAGTTGCCGATCAGCACCAGCTCTTCTCCGGCCGTCCCCCGTTCGCCGACGACGTAGCCGTACGCGGCCCTCGCGTCGGAGTAGAACCCCTGCTCGCTCGGCCTTCCCCCGCTTCGCCCGTAGCCGCGGTAGTCCACCAGCAGCACATCGAGGCCGAGGCTCGAGAGGTGTGCGGCGACGGGGCTGCGCGAGGCGATGTTCCCCGCGTTGCCGTGGAAGAAGATCGCGGCCCTCGTCGCTGAGGACGACGGAGGCCCCGAGGCCGGCACCCACCAGGCGTGGAGCCGCACCCCGTCCTCCGTCTCGAGGAAGACGGACTCGGCGCCGCGAAGTCCCCACAGCACCGGATCCGAGTCGCGCTCGCCCAGCCGCTCCGGATAGAAGATCATCGGGGCAGCCAGGCGCGCCACCAGGTCGGGAAACGTCATTCCGATCAAGCCGGGGAGCAGCAGGCCGAAGAGCGCGGCGGCGGCGAGTCGCGACGCGACGGCGAGCCGGGAGCGCCCCGCACGCCCCGGACCCCGAACTCCGCCGTCACTCTCCCCAATCTGCTGCGATCCAGTCGCCTCGTCCGTTTCGCCGCCGGGGCCGTGGCCGCGCCGGGATGCGAATACCGGATCTTTGCGGGAAGACGGCCGACCGGCTCTCGATCAAACGACGCTCGCACACGAAGAGGCGCAAGACGGCCGGCATTGTCCCGGCGGTCATGGCCGAGCGCCAGTATCGGCTGAGCGGCTGGCATCTGCCGGCGCCTGCGAGCAGCTTGCCACGAGCCGAGAAACGATCCAGCCAGGAGTCCGACGACCGATGCGTGTCAGCGCCGCAGGAACCGAATCCCGCCACCTGAGTCACGCCGCCGTGCGTGTCGCCACTTTGGGCCTCGCCGCCGTCGCGGCCTTCGTCCCGTCCGGGGCCGTGCTCGCCCAGGGCCTGACGCCGACCGAGGAGGCGATCATCCGCCACGTGGACGAGCACGCCGAGGAGGCGATCGCGCTGCTCGAGCGGGTGGTGAACATCAACAGCGGTACGATGAACCCCGTCGGCGTGCGCGAGGTGGGCCGCGTCTTCGATAAGGAGCTCGCCGCCCTGGGCTTCGACGTCCGCTGGGTCGAGATGCCTCCGGAGGTGAATCGGGCCGGTCACCTGTTTGCCGAGCTGAACGGCGGCACCGGCCCCCGTCTCCTGCTGATCGGCCACCTCGACACCGTCTTCGAGCCGGGCAGCCCGTTCCAGCGATTCGAGCGCCACGGCGACATGGCCACCGGGCCCGGCGTGGAGGACATGAAGGGCGGGGACGTGGTCGCCCTCTACGCCCTCAAGGCTCTCGCCTCGGCGGGCGTCCTCCGCGGCACGCGGATCATCCTTGCCTTCACCGGCGATGAGGAGAAGCCCGGCCAGCCCATCGACGTCAGCCGGGCAGAGCTGATCGAGGCGGGTATGCGAAGCGACATCGCGCTCGGGTTCGAGGGAGGCGTCGACGGCACGGGGACCGCCACCGTGGCCCGGCGCGGCTCGAGCGGCTGGACGCTCCGTGTCTCGGGTGTCCGCGGCCACTCGTCCCGGGTCTTCGGCGAGGAGTACGGGGCCGGGGCGATCTTCGAGGCCGCGCGGATCCTCGCCGGCTTCTACGACGAGGTGCGTGGCGAGGAGTACCTGACGTTCAACCCGGGCGTCGTCCTGGGCGGCTCCGAGGTGACCTTTGACGAGGCCGCCGCGGGCGGGAGCGCGTTCGGCAAGACCAACGTCATCGCAGAGACCGCGGTCGTCGATGGCGGCCTGCGCTTCCTTTCGGGCGATCAGGAGGAGCGGGCACGTGCCGCGATGCGGCGAGTGGTCGAGCGACATCTGCCGATGACGGCAGCCGAAATCACCTTCGACGACGGGTATCCGGCGATGCCGCCGACGGCCCGGAACGAGCAGCTCCTGGCCGAGCTGGATGAGGTGAGCCGCGATCTCGGCTTCGGTCCCGTGGTGGCCGTCGATCCGGGACGGAGGGGAGCGGCCGACATCTCGTTCGTGGCGCCGTACGTGAGCGGACTCGATGGGCTGGGCGTGGCGGGAAACGGAGGGCACACCACCGAGGAGGTCATCGACCTCGGCTCGCTGCCGATCGTGACGAAACGGGCGGCTCTCCTGATCTACCGCCTCACGAGAGGGGACAGCCCGCGCTAGCTCGAGCTAGATCGGGCCAACTCGGGCTAGTTCAGATGAACCAGCCGTCCGCTTCGGTCTCGGCGGGCGCCTGGTCCGCCGGCATGCCTCGCGTCGGTTCGTTGTCGGCCACCGGCTGTTCGACCGGTCGCCGGCCCGCGAGGACCGCCGCGGCAACTCCGGTGATGAGCGCGACCAGTGCGAGGCGAATCTCCAACCGCATGAACCCTTCCTCCAGCTTCGCTACCCTCCCAAACCTTCAAGCCCCTCTATCCCCACGATGTTCCGCTACTCGCTCAGTGCACGATTCGTGCTCGCTCATACTGCCAGCTAATCGTCTATGATCAAACACGTTAAGGAAACCGTACGGTAACGCACGTCGGGCGTGTGTCCGGAGCGCAACGCACATTGCAGGCCTTGACGCAACCGCAACCGCCTCCGTACGTGTCCCGAGCGGCAGGGAGGCGGACGGGATCCCCCCGCCGCCCATCGCCGCCCCGACGCGGAGCGAAACGATGAACGAGGCGCCTCGTGAGCAGTGGGCCAGCCGGCTCGGCTTCGTGCTGGCTGCCGTCGGCTCGGCCGTCGGTCTGGGTAACATGTGGCGCTTCCCATACTTCGCGGCGGAGAACGGCGGCGCGGCGTTCGTCTTTCTGTACATCCTCATGGTGGCGCTCGTCGGACTTCCGATCATGCTCGCCGAGTTCGCGATCGGGCGGGGATCCAAGAAGAGCCCGATTCTGGCGCTGGAGCATTTCGGCGGCCGGGCGTGGAAGCCGCTCGGGGTCCTGTTCGTCCTCGGCGGCTTCCTCATCCTCTCCTACTATTCGGTCATCGCCGGCTGGACCCTGCGATACTCCTGGAACGCCCTGGTCACCGGCTTCGGGGGAGATCCGGGAGGCTTCTTCGGCCAGGTGTCGACCGGCTGGGACGCCGCTGCCTGGCACCTGCTGTTCATGGCGATCACGATCGCCATCGTCGCCGGCGGCGTTCGCGGGGGCATCGAGCGCAGCGCCATCATCCTCATGCCGCTGCTGTTCCTGATCGTCGTCGGGCTGGCGATCTTCGCCTCCACCCTGCCGGGCGCCGGAGCGGGCTACGCCTTCTACCTCAAGACCGACTTCCGCGAGATCCTGTCGCTGAACGTGTTATCGGAAGCGACGAGCCAGGCGTTCTTCAGCCTCAGCCTGGGGATGGGGGCAATGCTGACCTATTCGAGCTACCTCTCCCGGGACGACAACATGCCTCGCGAATCGGTGATCATCGCGGGCTCGGATTTCCTCATCGCCTTCCTCGCCGGCCTGATGGTCTTCCCGCTCATCTTCGCGCTCGGCCTGTCCGACGCCATGAGCGCGAGCACGATCGGCGCCCTGTTCATCGGCCTCCCGGACGCGTTCGCCGAGATGGGAGCCGTCGGCCGACCGGTCGGCGTTCTCTTCTTCGTGGCGCTCTTGGTCGGCGCCCTCACCTCCGCGATCTCCCTGCTCGAGGTCGTCACCTCCGCGATCATCGACAACTGGAAGTGGCCGCGCCGGAAAGCCGCCTGGATCATGGGAGTCCTCATCACGCTCGTCGGCGTGCCGTCGGCCCTCGACATCGACATCCTCACGGTGGTCGACCAGCTGGCGGCCAACCTCTTCCTCGTCTTCGGCGCTCTCTTCCTCTCGATCTTCGTCGGGTGGGTGATGCCGGACCCGGTCGGCGAGGTTCGGAAGGGAGCGGAGGGAATCCGCTGGCTGCCCGTCTGGCGCGCCTTCGTTCGCTTCGTCGTCCCGCCGCTGCTCCTGTTCGTGCTCTACTTCACGGTGATCAACACCTGGCGCACGATCGAGGGGGTTATCGGCGGCTGATCAACGAGACCGGGGCAGGACCCAGCGGAGACTGGTCATCGAATCCTGATCGATCCGCGACGACGGGTCCCCAAGCTCGACGAATCCCCCGCCCAGCTCGTGACCCTCGAGATCGAGCGCCCGCAGCTTCAGCAGCTCCGCTCCCACGCGCACATCCACGAGGGCGGAGTCGCCCGCCCCCACCGTATCGAGCAGCACCTCGCCCGCCCCGGCGCTGCCCAGGATGATCACCGGGTAGGCACGGGGGTTCACCAACCGGACGATCCGCGACGGAACCTCTCCCGTATCGGGCGCCGGCATCTGCTGCGGCGGCCCGTCCCGGCTGCCGGAGTCGGCACCGCCGCACGAGGAGAGCCCGGCGGCGAGCAGTGCCCATGCCAGCGGTCGCGCGCGTGCCCGAAGCGACCTCATGCCCGGAGAGACCTCATGCCCGAAGCGACCTCACGCCCCTTCCTCGGGATCGAGCTCGGCACGGAAGAGCTCGTTGCGGGCCCGAATCGCCCGGGCTCTCCGAATCTCCGCCGCCTGGCGCTCGTCATCCCACCCCAGCTCGGCGCGCATCAGCGCCGCGACCCGGTATATCGCCCGGTCGAAATCCGCCGTCTCCAGCCCCAGGTGAGTCCTCCGAAACACGACGTCCTCCACGTGTAGCGCCATCTCGCGTTGCACCGCGTGCACGACCTGGGCAGCGAGGGCTGGGCGATCGGCGACCAGCGGGCGCGCCAGCTCGGTACGGTCAGCGGCCAACGCCAGCACCTCGTCCGCTTCGGTGCCGTACGCCTCGGCGAGCCGCGGGGACGCCACCGGGTCGATTCCGGCGGCCGCGGCCCGCTCCTCCAGGCCCGCGACCAACTCGTCGAGGCTGTCGAAATCACCACCCGGAAGCGGGCACTCGGCCGTCCGGGATTCGGGCACCACCTCCATGCCGAGCGCCTGCAGGGCCTCGGCCGCCCGGTCGATCACCTCTTCCGCCATGGCGCGGTGCGAGGTCAGCTTTCCGCCGGCGATCGTGAGGAAGCCGGGAACCTCTTCGAGGATGAGGTGCTCGCGAGAAACCTCTTCCTCTTCGCCCCCCGGCTCCCCCGCCACCAGGGGTCGGAGGCCGGCCCAGGCGCTGAGCACGTCACATCCCGTCAAGCGCGCCTCGGGAAACAGCCGGTTGGCCGAGTCGAGCAGATAGCGAACATCGGCGCCCGTAGGCCGAACCTCCTCGGGCGTATCGTCGTAGTCCTCATCGGTCGTGCCGATCAGCGTGAGGTCGCCCCAGGGAAGCACGAACATGACTCGTCCGTCCTGCGGGGACTCGAAGATCAGCGCCCGCTGGTGGCCGATCCGCTCTCGGCGCACGTGGATGTGTGTGCCTCGGGTAGGGCGGAGAAGCGGTGCTCGCGAGGCCCCGCAGCGGGCGGCGGTCTCATCGCTCCACGGTCCGGTGGCGTTGACCACCACCGCCGCCCTCACGTCCCAGGCCGGGCCCACCTCGACGCCTGCGTCCTCCGATGGCCCTCCGGACGATACTTCCCGGACCCGGGCTCCCCGGACCCGGCCCTCCTCGATCAGAAGCCCGGTCGCCTCGACCCGGTTCGCCACCGCCGCTCCCTGCCGGGCGGCCGAAACAACCGTGGCGAGGACCAGTCGCGCGTCGTCCACCTGGGCATCGAAGTAGCGCGCTCCCCCGAGCAGGCCCTCCGCCGCCAGCATCGGCTCCTGCCACCGAACCTCTTTTTCGTTCAGCATCTGGTGACGCTCGATGTTCCGGAAGAGCGACAGCGCGTCGTAGAGCCACATCCCGGCGGTCATCGTCATCCGGCCGACTCGGCCGTGCTCGTAGAGGGGAAACAGGAACTCGAGCGGCCGCACCATGTGGGGCGCGATGCTAAGGAGGATCCGGCGCTCGCGGCTCGCCTCGAACACCAGGTCGAGCTCGAACTGCTCCAGGTATCGGAGTCCGCCGTGGACGAGCCGGGAGGATCGGCTGCTGGTGCCTTCGGCGAAGTCCCGAGCCTCGACCAGGGCCGTGCGAAGTCCTCGGGATGCGGCATCGCGGGCTGCCGCCGCGCCCGTGATCCCTCCGCCGATGACCAGAACATCGAACGTTTCGGCCTGGAGCCGGCGGATCGCCTCCGCACGGTTCACGGCGTCAAGACGATCTTACCGAAGCTCTCTCCCGCCTCGAGACGCTCGTGCGCCTCACGGATGCGCTCGAGCGGCCATACGACGTCGATCACCGGCTCCAGGTCGCCAGCGAGCACCAGCCCCATCACCTCCAGGAACTCCGTGTGGCTCGCCATCGTGCTGCCGATGATGCGGAGCTGCTTCCAGAACATGAGGCGGATGTCCTGGCATCCCTTCGCGCCGGTCGTGGCTCCGTAGGTAACGAGGCGGCCGTCCCTCGCCAGCGCGCGCACGGCCCCTCCCCACATCGCCTCTCCGACCCCCTCGAGCGCCACGTCGACCCCACGGCGGTCCGTGAGTCGGTGCACGGCGGGCGAGAAGTCCTCCCGCTCGCGGTCGATCACGTGATCGGCGCCGAGTTGCCGAACCGCCTCGACGTGCCGGCCGCTGGTCACCGCGATGACGGTGGCTCCGGCGCGCTTCGCGATCCGGATCGCGGCGGTGGACACGCCGCCCGATGCACCCGTGACCAGAAGCGTCTCCCCCGCGCGAAGGCCCGCTCGCGTCATCAGGGCTCGCCACGCCGTCTGGAAGACCAGCGGAGCGGCCGCGGCTCGCTCGGACGGGACCGCCACGGGCAGGGCGAGCAGGTTCCGCGCGGGGATACGCACCCGCTCGGCCGCGGCTCCGGCTACGTGCTCCCCGAGGATTCGGTACGTCCGGCAGAGGCTGTGCTCCCCGCGGAGACACCACTCGCAGGCCTCGCACCAGAGCCCGGGGTTCGCGATCACCCGGTCGCCGGCCGCCCACCCGGAGACCCGTGCGCCGACCTCCGCGATCCGGCCTGCGAAATCAGAGCCGCCGACATGGGGAAGCGGAACCTCGAGGCCCGGCAGGCCCCGCCGCACCCAGAGATCCAGGTGGTTGAGCGCCATGGCCTCCACCTGCACGACGACCTCGCCAGCTCCGGGCTCCGGATCGGCGAGCTCCCCGACGGTCAGGACATCGGGACCGCCATGGACATCGAAGTAGGCCGCTTTCACCCTCTCCTCCTGTTCGGGCTCGGGCGCGCGCGTCCGCGATCAGCCGCTGGCGCGATCGGCCGCTCGGATCCGCCCGAGCAAAGCTGCGTGAGAAGGAGCGCCAAGATACGGGTGATTCCGCAGGGTCGCGAATGGATCTTCGCAGGGGTCCGTGCGGTACTTGAGATCGAGTCTCAACGCTACTTGATATTCATTCTCAACTAGCATAGCTTCGCCATTGAACACACAAACCGATAATGGTTCTCGAATTCGGCCGTCAGCGGCCGTTTCGGTTCTCTGGGACATGACGCTCCGAAACGACGGACAGGAAAAAAGCGGAGATGCCTGAGCACCTGCTCGAGATACGCGACCTCCACGTATCGCTCGAAGACGAGGGAACCGAGATCCTGCGCGGGGTCGATCTCACCGTGTCGGCCGCCGAGATCCACGCCCTCATGGGACCCAACGGCTCGGGAAAGAGCACCCTCGCCAAGGTCATCGCCGGCCACCCGGCCTATCGGGTGACGAAGGGCGAGATCCTGCTGGACGGCGAGAGCCTGTTGGAGCTCGAAGCCGACGATCGGAGCCGGGCCGGCGTCTTCATGGCGTTCCAGTACCCGGCAGAGATCCCCGGCGTCACGATCGCCAACTTCCTGCGCGCCGCGCTGAACGCCCGGCGGGAAGCCGATGACGAGATCGACGTGTTCGCTTTTCATCGCCTCCTGCAGGAGAAGATGGCGCTGCTCAAGGTCGACCCGGACTTCGCGTCCCGCTACGTCAACGACGGTTTCAGCGGCGGCGAGAAGAAGCGGAACGAGATCCTTCAGATGGCCGTGCTGGAGCCGCGCCTGGCGGTGCTGGACGAGACCGACAGCGGCCTCGACATCGACGCGCTGAAGATCGTGGCCAACGGCGTGAACACGCTGGCCCAGGAGGACGACCGGCTGGGCGTTCTGCTGATCACCCACTACAAGCGGATCCTCCAGTACATCCACCCCGACCGCGTGCACGTGATGCTCCGCGGCCGGGTGGTGGAGAGCGGCGGGCCCGAGCTGGCCGATCATCTGGAGGAGCACGGATATGACTGGCTGAAGGAAGAGAAGGAGGAGGCCGAGGCGCTTCCCGCCGGGTAGCGCGTGGACGAGGCCGCAGCGGCCGGAGCGAGCGGAGACAGGAGATGCCGCAGAACGAGACGATCGCCGAGCTGAACCTGGACGAGTACAAGTACGACTTCGTCACCGAGGACAGGCCGGTCTTCAAGTCCCGCAAGGGGTTGGACGAGGAGATCGTGCGCCAGATCTCGACCCACAAGGAAGAGCCGGAGTGGATGCTGGCCTTCCGCCTCAAGGCGCTGGAGATCTTCGAGTCCAAGCCGATGCCGACGTGGGGAGGCGACCTCGGCGGGCTCGATCTGGACGAGATCTACTTCTACATCCGCCCGCAGGACCGCATGCAGCACTCGTGGGAGGACGTGCCGGCCGAGATCAAGGACACGTTCGAGAAGCTCGGGATCCCGGAGGCGGAGCGGAGGGTGCTGGCCGGGGTCGGCGCCCAGTACGAGTCCGAGATGGTCTACCACTCGCTGAGGGAGGAGTGGCAGCAGCAGGGCGTCATCTTCGAGTCGATCGAGGATGGCCTCCGGCTCTACCCGGATCTGTTCCGGGAGCACTTCGCGACCGTGATCCCGCCGGCGGACAACAAGTTCGCCGCCCTCAACTCGGCTGTCTGGTCGGGAGGGTCGTTCGTCTACATCCCGAAGAACGTCAAGGTGGAGATCCCCCTCCAGGCGTACTTCCGCGTCAACGCCGAGCAGATGGGACAGTTCGAGCGCACGCTGATCATCGCCGACGAGGGCTCCAAGTCCCACTACATCGAGGGGTGCACGGCGCCGGTCTACTCGACCGACTGCTTCCACTCGG
>CAZEBA010000052.1:9516-17455 GCA_964510615.1 uncultured Gemmatimonadota bacterium | reverse complement strand
CTGAGCAGGCCGTTGTCCACGAAGATGCAGGTGAGGCGGTCGCCGATCGCTCGGTGCACCAGCGCGGCGGCCACTGAGGAATCCACGCCTCCCGACAGGCCGCAGATCGCCCGCTCCGCGCCCACCTGGTCCCGCACGGCCTGGACCTGCGCCTCCACGATGCAGCTCGGCGTCCAGTCGCCGGCGCAGCCGGCGATCCCGAACACGAAGTTCTCGAGGATCTCCTCGCCGCGAATCGTGTGCGCCACCTCCGGGTGGAACTGGACCCCGTACACGCGGTGCTCGATCGAGCGAAACGCCGCGACCGGGCAGCTGTCCGTCCGGGCCAGCACCTCGTAGCCCGACGGCGGCTCGGTGAGGTGATCGCCGTGGCTCATCCAGACCGGCGTCCCCTCGCCCGGCTCGAAGCCATCGAACAGCTGGTCCGGGGCGACGATCTCCAGGGCCGCGCGGCCGTACTCGCGGCGCCCCGCCCGCTCCACCCGCGCTCCCTCCAGCTGGCCAAGCAGCTGCATCCCGTAGCATACGCCAAGGGTCGGAACGTGGAGGTCGAGCAGACCGGGCGCGAGCCGCGGCACGCCCTCGTCGTAGACGCTGGCCGGCCCTCCCGATAGAACGATGCCGGCTGGCCCCCATGCCCGGATCCACTCGGCGGAGCGGTCGGGGGGATGGATCTCGCAGTACACCCGCTCCTCCCGGATCCGACGGGCGATCAGCTGAGTGTACTGGGAGCCGTAGTCGAGGATCAGGATGCGATCGGACATCAGTAGGCCTTGGCCCAGAGCGCCTCGTGGCGAGCCGCGCTGCCGCACGCCAGGCAGCGCGCGGGCGGCTCGGCCGAGCGGAACTCGGGGTCGGGCAGGACGCGTATCGTCGCCTTCGTCTCCTCCTTGACCTTCTGCTCGCACGCCGCGCCGCCGCACCAGCCGGCGTAGACGAAGCCGCCGGCGCTCTCCATCCGCTCGCGGAACTCCGCGTAGTCGTCGAGCCCCCGCAGGGTGTTCGCCTCCCGCCGGTTCTCGGCCGCCTCCCGCATCTCCGCCTGAATGTCGAGGAGAAAGTCCGGGATGGAGGCTACGGCTTCCGTCTCGCCGAGGCTCCGCTTGCGGTCGCCGCGGTCTGCCGTCCGGCGCACCAGCACCACCTTCGACTCGGCCAGGTCGCGGGGGCCGATCTCGAGCCGCAGCGGCACGCCGCGCCGCTCCCACTCGAAGTACTTGGCGCCCGGCGTCATGTTCTCGCGCTCGTCCACGTGCACCCGCACCCGGTCGGCCAGGCCCGCGCGGAGCTCCTCCGCCTTCTCGAGCACCATCCCCCGCTGCTCATCGGCCCGCCAGATCGGCACGATGACGAGCTGGTGCGGGGCCAGGCGAGGGGGCAGCGAGAGCCCCTGATCATCGCCGTGCGTCATGATCAGGCCTCCCACCAGCCGCGTCGAGACGCCCCACGAGGTGTTCCACACGTATTCGTGCCGGCCTTCCTCCGTCTGGTACTGGACCTCGAAGGCGCGGGCGAAGTTCTGGCCGAGGTCGTGGCTGGTGCCGGCCTGGAGGGCCTTGTTGTCCTTCATCAGCGCCTCGCAGGCCAGCGTCCGCTCGGCGCCCGCGAATCGCTCGGACGCCGTCTTCTCGCCGGTCACCACCGGCATCGCCATCCAGCCCTCCATGAACTCGCGGTAGACGCCGAGCATCCGGCGGGCCTCCTCATGCGCCTCCTCGGCGGTCGCGTGCGCCGTGTGGCCCTCCTGCCAGAGGAACTCGGTCGTCCGCAGGAACGGCCGCGTCCTGAGCTCCCAGCGTACCACGTTGGCCCACTGGTTCAGCAGGAGCGGAAGGTCCCGGTACGACTGGATCCAGCTCGCCACCACCGGCCAGATGATCGCCTCGGAAGTCGGCCGCACCACGAGCGGCTCCTCCAGCGTCTGACCGCCGGCTTGGGTCACCACCGCCGTCTGCGGCGCGAACCCCTCCACGTGCTCCGCTTCCCGATCGAGGGCGGACTGGGGCAGGAAGAGGGGGAAGTAGGCGTTCTGATGGCCCGTAGCCTTGAACAGGCCGTCCAGGGCCGACTGCATGAGCTCCCAGATCGCATAGCCGTAGGGTCGGATCACCATGCAGCCGCGAACCGGCGAATAGTCCGCCAGGCCGGCCGCCTGCACGATCTCGGTGTACCAGGCCGCGAAGTCCTCGGACTGTGGGGTCAGGCGTGGTTCCGTGGCCATGGCTCCCTACGAGTCCGCCGCGGCGCTGGCGCCTGCCGCGGCCGTCGCCGCTTCCGCCAGCAGCTCTTCCAGCGTCACGCTCCGCTCCTCGCCGGTGGCCATGTCGCGCACCGAAGCCGTGCCGTCCCTCACTTCGTCCGGACCGAGGACGATCGCCCGGGATGCCCCCGCCTGATCGGCGGCCTTGAACTGGCGGCCGACACTCCGACCCTGGTAGTCGAAGCCCACCGAGCGGCCTCGCTCCCTCAGCTGGCGTGCCAGACCGAAGGCGGCGGATCGCTCCCCCGACGTCACGTAGACGATGAAGTCGTCCACGGCCGGGCCGGCATCGGGAACGAGACCCCTCTCGCGGAGCAGCTCTCCCAGAACGACGTCTCCCAGACCGAAGCCGAGGGCGGGCAGGTCCGGGCCGCCGAGCGCCGCGAGCAGGTCGTCGTAGCGCCCTCCTCCGCAGATGGCTCGCAGCCGTCCTTCCCTCTCCCAGAGCTCGAACACGAGCCCGGTGTAGTAGGCCAGTCCACGGACGAGCCGCGGGTCGAACTCCACGTACGCGGCCAGTCCCTGGTCGCTCATGAGGCCGAAGAAGGTCTGCAGCCGGCGGACCGCCTCAGCGATCCCGGGTGAGCCCGAGTGCTCGTTCGCGAGCTCCTCGAGGCTCCGCTCCCGCATGCGTAGCACGCTCTCGACCCCCGCCTTCCCCACTCCCAACGACGCCAACTGCTCGCTCAGCCACTCCTCGCCCTGCCGCTCGGATCGATCGAGCGCGCTGATCGCATCGATGACCCGTTCCGGCACCACCCCTGCCTCCCGCAGGAGGAGAACCACGAGTCGCCGGTCCGACACGCGCGCCACGAAGTCCGTGTCGTCCAGCCCGAAGTACCGCAGCATGTCGATCGCAGCGGACACCAGCTCGGCATCGGCAGCCACCTCCGTCTCGCCGACGATATCCAGGTTGAGCTGAAAGTGCTCCCGCAGCCGACCGCGCTGAGGCCGCTCGTAGCGGAAGAGCTGCGGGACCGAGAACCACTTGATCGGCTTGGGGAGGCTCCGGGCGCGGGCTCCGACCATCCGCGCCAGGGTCGGGGTCATCTCGGGCCGCAGCGCGACTTCCCGATCGCCCTTGTCGACGAATCGGTACAGCTGCTCGACGATCTCGGCCCCCGATTTGGTGGTGTAGAGCTCGAGCGGCTCGAGCGGCGGCCCATCGTACTCCACGAATCCGTAGCGCCGCGCCACCTCGCGCCAGCCCGCGAGGATGTGGCTCCGGAGAGTCAGATCCTCCGGATAAAAGTCGCGAAAGCCGGGCAGGCCCGATACGGTCATGGGCCGGTGTCGAGCAGCCGGGCAGCGCGGGATCGGTGGATCAGGCCGCGGGGCCGCAGTGGCGATCGTAGGCCTGGGTGATATCCGCGGCGATCGCCTCGGCGCTGCGGCCTTCGATCTGGTGTCGTTCCAGCATGAACAGCAGCCTTCCGTCCTGCAGCAGCGCGATCGAGGGCGACGAGGGTCGATACCCCGGGAAGAACTCCCGGGCGCGGGCGGTCGCTTCTCGGTCCTGGCCCGCGAACACCGTCGCCTTGCCGCTCGGCTGCCGCGGGTGGCGCCCGGCCAGCGCCACGGCCGGCCGCGCGTTGCGGGCGGCACACCCGCAGACCGAGTTCACGACCAGCAGCACGCTTCCCGAATCGGGGCTCAACGCCTCATCCACCTGCTCGGGGGTCAACAGCTCCTGAAAGCCGAGGCGGGTCAACTCCTCCCGCATCGGATGAACGATCACCGGATCGTAGAGCATCTCCTCGCTCCTTCTCCTTCTCTCGTGGTCGGCCTGCGGTTCCAGCACCCTGTCACGTGTCTCGCCCCTGCGGCCGGCCCCCACGAGACGGGAGCTCCTGCCGCACATCGCCCACCAGGTAGGACGAGCCGGTCACTACTACCGTCCCTCCGCCCGCGAGTTCGCGGGCGCGATCGATGGCTCGGCCGAGCCGCTCCCGGACCTCCGCCCGCGGTGGCGGCTCACCCACCCCCGGGGCAACCGGGCGGCGGAGATATGCTTCAGCTTCGCGCGGATCCCAGGCGGCGCCCTCCGGGTGGGACGGCGTGCTGGTCAGCACGATGACATCCGCCAACGGCCGCAGGCGGTCCAGGACCTCCCGCCAGGCCTTGCGGCGAAGCATCGCCGTCAGGAGCACCAGGGGACGCGGGGGCCGAAGCTCCCGGAGCGCAGCGGCCAGAGCCTCGGCCCCGGCGGGGTTGTGCGCCGCATCCAGCACCCACTTCCCCCCAGGCGCCTCCCACCACTCGATCCTACCCGGCCAGCATACCTGTTCCAGCGAGCCGGCGACCGAAGCGGGGTCGGGAAGTCGAGCCGTCTCCTCCAGCAGAAGCAGCGCCACGCCCGCGTTGTGCGCCTGATGCGCCCCGGGCAGCGCCACCCGGAGCCGCTCCCCCTCCGGCCACGTCCGCGAGCGGTACGTGAACGACGTCCCGGCAGCATCGACCTGCACGCCGCAGATCGTCGCGCGCTCGCCCAGGCGATACAGGGGCGCCCGGGCCTGCGACGCCGCCGACTCGAGGACGGCTCGGGCCGCGGCCGGCAGCTCGCCCAGCACGACCGGCACGCCCGGCTTGATGATGCCGGCTTTTTCCGCGGCTACCGCGGAGAGCGAGCTCCCCAGGTACTCGCAATGATCGAGACCGACGGTGACGATCGAGCACCCCTGTGGAGCCACGACGTTGGTCGCGTCGAGCCGTCCGCCCAGTCCGACCTCGATGACCGCCAGCTCCACCCCGGACTCGGCGAATGCCAGGAAGGCGAGGGCGGTGGATGCCTCGAAGTAGGTGGCCCCTTCCCGGTCCGCGAGCGGCGCGACCCGGGCGGCGCAGCTCTCGAGGAGATGCTCATCCGCCTCCCGTCCATTGATGCGGATGCGCTCCGCGAACCGAACCAGGTGGGGCGACGTGTAGAGTCCGACCGGTCCGGCCGTCCTTGCCAGCGTGGCCGCGATGGCGCAGACGGACCCCTTCCCGTTGGTGCCGCCGACATGGAGGGCGGCAAAGGCGCTGTGCGGATCGCCGAGGTCGGCCAGCATGCGCGAGATCCGCTCGAGGCCCCAGCGGATGTGTCCGACGGGGCGGTCGAGCAGCCGGTCCAACTCCGAAGGCTCCGCGCGGGTGCTTCGTCTGACCGTGGCCGGCGTACCCGACCGGGGGATCACGGGGATCAGCACATGTGGTGGAGCAGGGTCGCGAGGACCGGCTTCATCTCCACCCTCGGCACGATGCGGTCGATCATGCCGTGGGCGAGCAGGAACTCGGCGCGCTGGAAGCCCTCCGGCAGGTCCTGTCGAATCGTCTCCTTGATGACCCGCGGGCCCGCGAAGCCGATCAGCGCTTGTGGCTCCGAAAGGATCACGTCCCCCAGCATCGCGTAGCTCGCGGTCACCCCGCCGGTGGTCGGGTGGGTGAGGATGCTGATGTAGGGAAGGCCCTCCTCGGCCAAACGTTCCAGCGCGGCCGCCGTCTTGGCCATCTGCATCAGCGAGAAGATCCCCTCCTGCATCCGCGCTCCGCCGGAGGACGAGACGATGATCAGCGGCGTGCCGGCTTCCCGTGCCCGGTCGGTCAGCCGCCGGATCTTCTCGCCGACGACCGATCCCATCGAACCCCCGATGAAGCCGAACTCCATCGCTCCAAGATGTACCTCCCGGTCGTCCAGCCGTCCCCTTCCGGTTCGAATGGCGTCCGCCGGACCCACCTCCTCCAGAGCCGAGCGGACGCGCTCCGTGTACGGCCTGGAGTCCACGAAGCCGAGCGGGTCCGCCGAGCGCAAGCCGGTGTCGTATTCCTCCAGAAAGCCATCGTCGAGCAGCAGGGCGACATACTCATCGGCACGGATGCGAAAGTGGTGCCCGCACTTGGGGCAGACGTGGACGTTGTCGCGCAGGCGACGCTCGTACAGGATCTCGCCGCAGCCGTCGCACTTCACCCACACGTCGGCGGCCAGCTCGCGCTTCTTGGACACGAGCTTCTGCTTGGGCTTCTTGAACCAGGCCATGCGGGCTCCTCGCGTAGCTCGGAGAATATACCGGGCGCGCAGGACGGCCGCGAAACCCGCGGACGCTCAGGCCCGCGACTCGGACACGGCTCGGAGTACGATCGCCAGCCCGATGAACAGCGTGAGCAGGAAGCTGCCTCCGTAGCTCAGAAAGGGAAGCGGCAGACCGGTGATCGGCATCAGACCCACCGTCATGCCGATGTTGATGACCACGTGCGTGAACCACACCGCGAACAGGCAAAAGACTGTGAGGCTCGCGAACGGGTCCTCGAGCGAGCGGGCGGCCGCCAGCACCCGGTGCAGGAAGAGGCCGAGCAGGAGGATCAGCGCCGTCACCCCCAGGAAGCCGAGCTCCTCGCCGACAACCGAGAACACGAAGTCCGTATGCTGCTCCGGCAGAAACGCCAGGCGCTTCTGAGGACCCTGGGCGAATCCCTGTCCGAGCCAGCCGCCGGAACCGATCGCCACCTTGGACTGGATGAGGTGCCAGCCGGCTCCGCGCGGGTCGATGTCGGGATTGAGGAAGACCAGCAGACGGTTTTGCTGATACGGTGCCAGGCTCCGCCACAGAGGAAGGGTGAGCGCCCCGGTGGCGACATTCGCGAGCAGCACCAGGATTCCTTCCGCCGCAAACGGCCGGTGAAGATAGAGGAAGATGGCCAGGCCGAGGAACCAGAGTCCCCAGACGAGCGGCGAGAAGCCGAGGAGGAGGCTGATTCCGGGGCTGACGAGCATGAACAGCGTCGCGATCGGCACGCCGGCCCAGTAGAGCGCCGCGATGAAGATCGCACCGAACACCAGCGCGCTTCCCAGGTCGGGCTGCAGGGCCACCAGGGCGAACGGAATCACCACCACCATCATCGGCCGGACCAGCTGCGACAGGCGTCCGGTGCGGGCCCGCTCGGACGAGAAGATTCTCGCCAGCAGCAGGATCGTCGACAGCTTGGCGAACTCGGCCGGCTGTGCGCCGAATGGCCCCACGTGAATCCAGCTTCGCGTGTTCGGCCCGCTGCCGAGCAGCAGGACGAGGACGAGAAGCGCGATCGAAGCCGAGTACAGCCACACCGAGGCCCAATCGAGCCACCGGAGGGGAATGCGGCTGACGGTCAGGAACGCGATCAGCGCCACCGCGAGCCAGATGAGCTGCCGGCGCCACGCTCCGGTGGCGAGCGATGGCACCTCTACCTGGCCGGCCGAGAAGATCATCGCCACACCGAGGAAGGCCAGGAGCAGAGCCAACCCGAACAGCTTCAGGTCGCCGGGGGGACGCAGCTGACGGAGGTCGATCACCGCGTCGCCTCCCCCTCGTCCGTCGCCGGCTCGGCGGGTGGTGCCTCCCCCTCGTCCATCGTAGGCTCGGCGGGTGGCACCTCCCCCTCGTCCGTCGCCGGCTCAGCGGGTGGCGCGGCCACCCGGGGCCGGCTCGGGACCTCGGGATAGAGCGAGTCCAAATACCGGTCGATAAGACGCATCGCCATCGGAACAGCCAGCGATACCTGGTTGTCGGGATGGCCGAACTCGACCAGCGCCGCGATCACGATCTCGGGAGCCTCCGCTGGAGCGAAACCGATAAACCACGAGTGCGGCGGCCCGTGCGGGTTCTGCGCCGTCCCCGTCTTGCCGGCCACTCGCCAGCGGCGGGAGCGGTACGCGTACGCCGTGCC
>CAZEBA010000052.1:0-9416 GCA_964510615.1 uncultured Gemmatimonadota bacterium | reverse complement strand
CGAGGGGGGAAACGCCCCGGGGGTCTCGTAGGGCAGGTCGATTCCGGTCGGCGAGCCGAATCCGTACCTCTCGGCGCTCTCGAGGAGAGCGTCGAGACCGAGCCGCATTCCCGCCTGGTAGAAGTAGACGTTGCAGCTTTGCCGGATGGCCCCGGCCAGGCTCAACGGGCCATGTCCCGCCAGCTTCCAGCACCGGAAGAGCCGGTTGCCGTACCCCAGCGCCCCCGAGCACGAGGCGGGCATGTAGCTCCCGATCGCCAGCTGGCCGCCGCTCAGGCCTGCGGTGGCCACGACCAGCTTGAAGGTGGAACCCGGCGGATAGGCCGCGGTCGACACGCGGTTCAGGAGCGGCTTCGCGGGATCCTCCTGCAGCGAGCGCCAGAGCGCGAGGTCGATTCCCCCGATGAACGCGTTGGGATCGAAGGTGGGGTGGCTGTAGAGCAGAAGGACCTCGCCGGACCTCGGGTCCAGGGCGAGCACGCCTCCCCGCATCTCCTGCGGGAAGATCGAGTCCGCGTACTCCTGCAGCGCCAGGTCGAGACCGAGCGTGAGGTCGGAGCCCTGCTTCACCTCGACGGCCGGTCGCGGACCGAAGTCTCGCACGATCGAGCCCAGCGCGCTCACCTCCACGTACCGGACGCCGGGGACGCCGCCCAGGGCGCGCTCGTATTGCCGCTCGATCCCGTCCTTGCCGACGATCCGGCCAGGCTCGTAGTCGGCGTAGGCCGGACGCTCCAGCTCCGCCTCGCTGATCTCCCCCACGTAGCCTATGAGATGGGCCACGGCACGGCCGGCCGGGTAATGACGACGCGGGCGCATCTCCACCACCGCCCGGGGGAAGTCGGGTCGTCGCTGCTCGATCGCGGACACCTCCGCGAAGCTCGCATCATCACGCACCACCAGCGGCTGGTTGGGAAACCGCCGGTGCTTGGCCAGCAGCCCGTCGATCTCGGTCTCCGAGAGCTGGAGGTACGGGGCGAGCCGCCCGAGCGTGGCCCTCAGCGTGTCCGTGCTCCCCGGCAACAGCGAGATCAGGTAGCCGGGAACGTTCTCCGCGACGATGCGGCCGTACCGGTCGTAGATCGTGCCGCGGGGAGCGGGCACCGTGATGGCCCGCAGTCGGTTTTCCTGCGAGCGCAGGACGAACTCGCTGCTGCCGATGACCTGGAGCCGAAAGAACGCGAGCAGGAGCACGGAAAGCGCGCCGAGGAGCAGCATGTCGGCGGCGGTCGCTCTCCGGCGTGTTCGTGCGCTCCGACCCGTATCGTTCAACCTCGGCTCCGTCCCGCTAGCGCGATGCCCGCGCGAGCAACAGCTCGGCGGACGCACCCGCGATCGTGGTCAGGAGTGCGTCCGCGGGCGCGATGATCAGGCCGGTTGTTACATCGAGAGATGAGCTAAGTGCCGCGATCGACGCGTGCACGAACCAGGTTCCGACGAAGAGATACAGCGGCACGAACAGGCGGAGATCGGTGAAGATGAACTCCTGAAACCGGGCACCCATGTAGGCGACCAGGGTGTACAGCAGTGCCGTCCATCCCCCACCCAACGCCATCGCGTCCTCGAGAAAGCCGAGGGAGAACCCCAGAATGGCGGCACCGCCGGCCCGCAGCGAGAGCCCGCCCAGCAACACGGCCGCGGTGAGCAGATCCGGAGTAACGGGCCAGTCGATGAAGAACGGCCGCAAGGTGAAGTGCAGGACGACGAAGACGACGATCAGCCCGATCGTCCTGGCGGCGGAATCTCCCATGCGGCCAGCCGGGCCCGGCTGGACTACTCGGGCGACGCCGGCCGGACCCAAACGAGGACGACGCTCGCCTCGTCCGGCCGGACCGCCGGTTCGACCAGATAACTCTTCGCCCAGCCGGCGTAGACCTCCGACACCGCCCGCACGGTGCCGACCGGGACTCCGGCCGGGTAGATTCCTGACACGCCGGAGGTGACGAGCAGGGAGCCTACCCGCACGTCCTCCTGGTACGGGGTACCTTCCAGCTCCATCGCCCATCGGCCATCGTCCTGCTGACGGGGCCGAACGATGCCGACGGCACTGCCGGATTCCGTGCGCACGCTCACCCGGAACTCCGGGTGAGTCCAGAAATGGCCGATCGAGGTCGTCCTGCCGGCCGAGCGGATGATCCCGACCACTCCCTCTCCCGCCAGCACGCCGACCGGTGGATCCACCCCGGCCTCGCGTCCCCTCGCCACCAGAAAGGTGTGGGACTCGCCGATGTGCGGCCGCCCGGCCACGATGTCGGCCAGAACGAAGGCCCCCGACGCCAGCGGATCCAGTCCGAGCAGCCGGCGCAGCTGACCGACGTCGGCCGCCACCCGCCGCGACGCCGCCAGCTCCGCCGCCAGCGAATCGCGCTGGGCCTCGAGGCGGCGCACCGTCGCCTTGGTAACGGCGTGCCCCTCGAAGGCTCGGTGAAGCCTCACAAACGGGTACAGGACAGTGTTCCTAAGCTGCTGTGATACTGTGAGTTGCCTGTCATGATCGATGGCGGAAAAGGTGAGGGCCAGGAGCACGAGCACGACGAAGATCGCGAGATCCCGCCCGCGGGAGGAGCGATCGCTCGGAATGTGTCGCAGGGGCCGGGACATCTCGTTCCGCGCCGAGGATCAGGTGACGAGCACGCTCCGGTACCGCGGGAGGTCGTCGAGGATGCGGCCCGTACCGCGAACGACGCAGGTGAGCGGCTCCTCATCCACGTGGATCGGAAGGCCGGTCTCCTCCCGGAGCAAGATGTCGAGACCGCGCACGAGCGCGCCGCCTCCGGTCATCACGATCCCGCGGTCGACGATGTCCGACGCCAGCTCCGGAGGGGTAATCTCGAGCGCCCTGCGCACGGCGCCCACGATCGCCTGGATCGGCTCCTGCATACATTCGCGGATCTCGGCCGAGTGCACGCGAACCGTCTTCGGAATCCCCGAGACCAGGTCGCGTCCCTTCACGACCATCTCTCGCTCTTCATCGGTGGGGTAGGCCGAGCCGATCTGGATCTTGATCGCCTCCGCCGTCGGCTCTCCGATTAGGAGGTTGTAGTTCTTTCGCAGAAAGGTGACGATCGCCGCATCCAGCTCGTCGCCCCCGACCCGGATCGAGGTGTCCGCCACGGATCCGGAGAGGGCAATCACCGCGATCTCGGTCGTCCCTCCCCCGACATCGATCACCATATTGCCGGTCGGTGTCTCCACCGGCAGGCCTACGCCGATGGCGGCGGCCATCGGTTCGGCGACCATGTAGACCTCCTTGGCGCCCGCCGCGTGTGCGCTCGAGCGGACCGCGCGGCGCTCGAGCTCGGTGATGCCGGATGGAACGCCGACCACCACCCGCGGGCGGATCTTGAAGAAGCGGCTGGAGGTGACCGCCTTCAAGAAGTGCCGGAGCATGTCCTCGGTCACATCCACGTCGGCGATGACCCCATCCTTGAGGGGCCGCACGGCTTCGATCCCGCCGGGCGTGCGCCCGAGCATCCGCTTCGCCTCGAGCCCGAACTCCTTCGGGGTGCCGCTGTTCTTGTCCACGGCGACCACGGACGGCTCGTTCAGCAAGATGCCCTTGCCCTTCACGTAGACGAGGGTGTTGGCGGTGCCCAGGTCCACACCGATGTCGTTGATCGGCAGAAGGCTGCCCTTGGTCAGCCACTTGATCATGCTGAAATCCGGTCAGAGCGAGAATGCCGGCTGGAACACGGGGTCCGCGGCCCCTCCGAACGCCCACGGGGGCGCGCGGCCGCGGGCAATGTAGACGCCCGCCCCTCGGCCCGAAAGCCGCGCAACCGGAGACTCAGAGCACCTCGTCCAGCGGAGTGTAGGCGAGGTCGAAGGCCTGTGCCACGGCCTCGTACGTACACTTTCCGGCCACCATGTTCACTCCGAGGGCAAGGTTTCGGTTTTCCCGGACCGCCGTCCGCCAGCCCTTTTCCGCCAGCTCGAGCGCGTACGGGAACGTCGCGTTGGTGAGGGCCAACGTCGAGGTACGGGGCACCGCCCCGGGCATGTTCGAGACCCCGTAATGGATGACGCCATCGACCACGTAGACGGGATCGGCGTGTGTCGTCGGTCGGACGGTCTCGACGCACCCTCCCTGGTCCACGGCCACGTCCACGATCACCGATCCATCCTTCATCAAGCTCAGGTCCTCACGCAACACCAGCTTCGGTGCTTTCGCCCCGGTCACCAGCACCGCGCCGACCAGCAGATCGGCCACCGCGAGCTGCTCCATGACGGTGTGTCGATTCGAGAACAGCGTGTCCACGTTGGCTGGCATCACATCGGCCAGATAGCGCAGCCGGTCGAGGTTGACGTCGAGGATCGTAACGTGCGCGCCGAAGCCGGCGGCGATACGTGCGGCGTTGGCTCCGACCACACCGCCGCCGAGGATCACTACGTCGGCCGGGCGAACGCCGGGTACGCCGCCGAGCAGGATGCCGCTGCCGCCGCTCGAGCGCTCCAGGTACTTGGCACCCTCCTGAACCGCCATCCGGCCCGCCACCTCCGACATCGGCGTGAGCAGCGGCAGCTCGCCGTTGGGCAGCTGGACCGTCTCGTAGGCGATGGAGACCGAGCCGCTCTCGAGCAGCGACCGGGTCAACCCCTCGTCAGCAGCGAAGTGGAAGTAGGTGAACACCACCTGGTCGGGCCGAATGCGCTCGTACTCCTCTGCTATCGGCTCCTTCACCTTGAGGATCATCTCGGCGTCGGTCCACACGCCGTCGGCGCCTTCCACCGTCGTAACCCCCACGGCTTCGTACGTCGAATCGGGGAAGCCGCTGCCTTCTCCGGCGCCTGCCTCGAGCACCACATCGTGCCCGTGGCTGAGGAGGGTCTCGGCGCCGGCCGGCACCAGGGCGACGCGATTCTCGTTGGCTTTGATCTCCTTGGGAACGCCGACGATCATGAGCTATCCTCCCAGGTCTTCAGGCCGGACGCAGTTCGAGCGCGGCAACTCGATCGGGGTGGAAGAACGAGGCCGCCTCCCGGATCTCGGCCGGGGTGATGCCGTCGATCCGCTCCGCCAACTCGTCCACAGTAACGTAGGGCTCTCGATAGAGCGACAGCCCGGCGAGCCGCTGCATGCGGGCCACCGTGGCCTCCAGTCCGAGCAGGAGTCCACCCTTGAGCTGCCGCTTGGTGCTCCGCACCTCTTCGTCCGTCAGTCCGTTCTCGGCCACGTCCCGGAACTGCGCCAGCAGCTCGCCGAGCGCCTGCTCGGCGGTCTCGGGCCGGGTGCCCACATACGCACCTACGTGACCGGCGGACCGATAGAAGGAGTGGAAGCTGTACACGCTGTAGGCCAGCCCCAGTTCCTCCCGGATCCGCTGGAAGAGCCGCGAGCTCATCCCCGCTCCGAGCGCGGTCTCCACGAGGATCAAGGCGTATCGGAGAGGATGGGCGTGCGGGACCGACAGCGCGCCGACCAGCAGATGCGACTGCCGCCCCCCCGGTCGCTCGATGACCTGCAGCCCGACGCTCACGCCGTCGGGCGGGGGCACCTCGCCACGCGTCGGGGTAGCGGGCTTCGGAAGGTGTTGCTGAAGACACTCCAGCAGGTGATCGAACTCGAGCCGACCCGCCGCCGCGACCACGCAATTGCCCGGCACATACGCCGAGGCGTGCAGAGCGTTCAGCCTCCCGGCTTCAACGCGGGCGATCGTGTCGGCCGCACCGAGGATGGAGCGTCCGTAGGGGTGGGCGCCGTACAGCTGCTGTCCGTGGATCTCGAACACGAGCTGCTCCGGCGCGTCCTCCACCGCGGCGATCTCCTCCAGGATCACCGGTCGCTCGAGCTCGAGATCCTCCTCGCACAGCGATGGGTGGAAGACGAGGTCGGCGAGCACGTCGATCGCCAGATCGAGGTGTTCGGCCGGCACGCGCGCCACATAACCGGTGTGGTCGTGGCTGGTGTACGCGTCCAGCGAACCGCCAACGCGCTCGATCTCCAGGGCGATCTGGTGCGCCGTCCGTCGCCTCGTGCCCTTGAACACCATGTGCTCGAGAAGGTGCGCCAAACCGTTCTCGGACCGGGCGTCGTGAGCGCCTCCATGTTCGACCCAGATGCCGATGGCGACGGAGCGGGCCGTCTCCATGGCTTCCGACACGATCCGCAGGCCGTCGGTCCGGTTCCAGGACCAGACGTTCTCGTCGAGCCGATCCGTCCGCTCGTCAGCCACCCGGGTACCGATCAGCTTTCCGGGACCGGCTGCCCGCTGGTCGCTAGGGGCCTGCCCGAGTCATGGGGCGAGCCCCTAGTCGCTGCCGTTCATGGCGGCTCGCCGCGACAGCTTGAGCCGACCACGCTCATCTACCGCCAGCAGCTTCACCTTCACCACATCACCGGCTTGGACGACGTCCTCGGTGCGCTCGGTACGACCCTCCTCCAGCTCCGAGATGTGACAGAGTCCTTCCACGCCGGGAATGATCTCCACGAAGGCGCCGAAGCTGGTGGTGTTCTTCACCACGCCCTCGTAGATCCGGCCGACCTCCGGCTCCGCGACGATCGCCTCGACCATCTCCTTGGCGGCCCGACCGACATCGCCCGAGATGGCCGAGATCGTGACGACGCCCGTGTCCTCGATGTTGAGCTTCGCGCCGGTCTTCTCCTCGATCCCCCGGATCGTCTTCCCCTTCGGGCCGATGACCTCTCCGATCTTCTCCGGGTTGATCTGTACGGTGATGATACGAGGCGCGTAGTCGGACATCTCCTCTCGAGCCGAGGAGAGCGTGCGTCCCATGATCTCCAGGATGCTCAGGCGGGCGTTCCGCGCGCGCTCGAGGGCCTCTCGCATCGTCCCGACGCTGAGACCCTTGGCCTTGATGTCCATCTGGATGGCCGTGATGCCGCGCTCGGAGCCGGCGACCTTGAAGTCCATGTCTCCCAGCGCATCCTCCACGCCGAGGATGTCCGTAAGCACCGCGACCCTGTCTTCCTCCTTCACGAGCCCCATGGCGATGCCGGCCACGGGGGCACGCAGCGGCACGCCCGCATCCATCAGCGCCAGCGATCCCCCGCACACCGTCGCCATCGAGCTCGACCCGTTCGACTCGAGGATGTCGGACACGATGCGGACCGTGTACGGGAAGTCGTCGTACGGTGGAAGCAGGCACTGGAGTGCCCTCTCGGCCAGCATCCCGTGCCCGATCTCGCGGCGGCCCGGTCCTCGAAACATGCGGACCTCGCCGACCGAGAACGGCGGGAAGTTGTAATGAAGCATGAAGGACTTCGAGGTCTCGCCGCGGATGTCGATCGAGTCGATCCGCTGCTCATCGTCGATGGTGCCCAGCGTGGTGACGCAGAGAGCCTGCGTCTGCCCCCTGGTGAACAGGGCCGAGCCATGCGTTCGCGGCAGAACGCCGACATCGACCGTGATGGGTCGGATCTCGTCGAGCCCGCGACCGTCGACGCGGACCTCATCCTCGAGGATCTGGCGCCGCATCTCCTTCTTCTCGAGCTCGCGCAGGATGCCGCCGACGCGCACGACTTCCTCCCCGTACTCCTCCTCGAGAGACTCCGTGACCTCGTCGCGCAGCGTGGAGAGCGCGGCTTCCCGCTCCGCCTTGTCGGCCAGGCGCATGGCCTCGCGAATCCGGTCCGTCCCTCGCTCGGCGGCTGCCTCCGCGAGGCCCTCCGGCAGCGGGGCCGCCTCGTACTCGAACTGCTCGACCGGACCGCCGGTCATGCCGACGAGCTCGCGCTGAAACCCGATCAGCTGCCGGATCGCCTCGTGCGCCATGTTGAGGGCCTCGACGAACTCCTCCTCGGAGATCTCGAGAGCGGCTCCCTCGACCATCACGATCGAGTCCTCCGTGCCCGCGACGACGAGGTCCATGTCGGAGAAGTCGAGCTCCTCGAAGGTCGGGTTGATGATCCACTCGCTCTCGACCCGGCCTACGCGTACGCCCGCGATCGGTCCCTCCCAGGGGATGGGCGACAGCGCGAGCGCGGTCGAAGCGCCCAGCATGCCGACAACGTCCGCGTCGTTCTCCTGATCGGCGGAGATCACGAAGCAGGCGACCTGCGTCTCGTTCCGATAGTTCTCGGGGAAGAGCGGACGGAGGGGGCGATCGATCTGGCGGGCCGAGACGATCTCCTTGTCGCCCGGCCGGCCCTCCCGCTTGATGAATCCACCGGGGAACTTCCCGGCCGCATAGCTCTTCTCGCGGTACTCCACGGTCAGCGGGAAGAACGGCAGGTTGGTCCGTTTCCGCTCCGCCACCGCGGTCACCAGCACGGCCGTGTCGCCGTATTGGATGTAAACGGCGCCGTCCGCCTGCCGCGCCATCCGACCCGTCTCCATGACGAGCCTCCGACCGGCAAACTCTTTTTCCAGTCTGTGCACGTTATGCCTCTGCGTTGCTTGGTTGATGCGTCGGAAGACGCGGCCGCCCGGGCTCGCGAGACGCGGGAAACCTTCGCCGAGCGGCCAACTTGGGAATCGCTTTCCTGGGCGATGCGGCTGCTGCCGGGAGCGCTACCGCCGGAGCCCGAGCTCCTCGATCAACCTCCGGTAGCGCTCCAGATCACTGCGCCTCATGTAATCGAGCAGGCGCCGGCGGCGCCCCACCAGCTTCAGGAGACCGCGCCGGCTATGGTGGTCCTTCGGATGTTGCTGGAAGTGCTCGGTGAGCTCGTCGATGCGCGCGGTGAGCAGCGCGATCTGTACGGATGTCGAACCGCAATCGTTCTCGTGCCCGCCGAATCTTTCTACGATCGCCTTCGTGTCGGTCTTCCCGGACGCCATGGTGCGCTTTCGTCTCTCTCGTCTCGCCGTCTCTACTCTTACGCAAAGCCCAAGAAGCTACCGCTGCCGGGCGGATCTGTAAACATCAACCGGGCTGGCCGCACTCTCCGCGCCCCCCTACCGCTCCGCCCGAGAGGCGAAGAAGCGCCTGGCACGGTCCCGGTCGACCTGCATCTGCTTCACCAGATCCTGGGCAGAAGCGAAGGGCTGGACGTCCCGGAGGCGTGACAGGAAGTCGACCCGCACGCTCTCGCCGTAGATGTCATCCTCGAAGTCCAGCAGGTACAGCTCGATCGAGGGAGGCGAGCCCGCAAACGTCGGCCGCGGGCCCAGGTGGAGCAGTCCGTCGCCTATGCGCCAGCCGAAGCTCGCCTGCACCGCGTAGATCCCCGATCCCGGGATGAGCTTTCCGCCCTCGGGAACCTTCAGGTTAGCGGTCGGGAATCCGAGATCCCGACCACGGCCGAGTCCGTGCACCACGACGCCCCGGAGCGAGTAGGGTCGACCGAGCGCCCGGGCAGCCTCTTCGACCGCTCCCCGTCGCACGAGATCCCGGATCCGCGTGGACGAGACGCTCTCCCCGTTCGTCGTGACCTCCGAGACCACGTCGACGTTGAAGCCGAACTCCCTTCCGAGACTGCGCAGCGTTTCTTGATCCCCGCTCCGGTTGTAGCC
>CAZEBA010000051.1:0-18059 GCA_964510615.1 uncultured Gemmatimonadota bacterium | reverse complement strand
TCGGCGTGAGTTGGGCGAGACGCTCGCCTCGGTCGAGGAGGTCGCGCAGAGGGCGAGGCTCGACCTGCAAGGCGCCCGCGACCGTCAGCAGGAGACGTTGCTAGGGCTGCCGTCCCTCGCCGTCATGCTCCATGAGGCGGGGATCGCAGCCCTCCGGTAGCCAGCCGCTGTAGCCGGTCGCCGCGCCGCGCACCCCGCCGACGGGGCTGCCACCACGAGCAGGAGCCCACACCACCAGAGGGAACCCGGGAACGTGCGTCTCACGGGAGCCTCCTCGGACCAGCGAGCCTTGCGTTGTGAACGAATGCAGGCCGTCATGGGAGGTCAAGATCCCTGCCCCCGTCGGTAAGCTTTGTCTCGTTCGCAGCATCTCCCCTCCTGCCGGTAAGTGCAGGGCAGCAATCGATTGCAGGAGGCCAACGTGAGCACCGCAAGCCCGCACAGTGGCGGACGAGACCGCCGCGGGAAGCATCGAGACGACACGTCTGTCCCCTGCCGTCCGTCCTCGATAGGCCCACGGCTGTGGCACATGGTCGCGGACCAGCGCGGCGCCATCCTCGTGCTGGTAGCGGTCTCGCTCATCGGCTTGATCGGCATGAGCGGCCTGGCGATCGACATCGGCCGCGGCTACCTGTCCAAGGTGCGGCTCGCCCGCGCCGCCGATGCCGCCGCGATCGAGGCGGCGTCGCACATCAGGCTCGGGCTGGATGCGGCCGAGCAGAGCGCCCGCGCGGTGGCAGCACTCAACGGTGTGGTCAACGGCGTCAACGGCGTCTCGCTCTCGCTCTCGTTCGACACGAACGCCTTCGGCGAGAACACGGTGCTCGTACGAGCCAGCCGTCCGCTGAACACGACGCTCTCGAGGATCCTGGGGCGTAACACACTGCAGGTCGCCACGGACGCCGTCGCCGCGGTCCCCCCTGTGGACATGGTGCTCGTTCTGGACCAGTCCGGCTCCCTCGCCGCCGCCGGCGCCTGGGACGACCTGCAGACCGCCGTCAACCAGTTCGTCAGCCACTTCAACGATGCCATCGATCAGCTGGGTCTCGTGCACTTCCAGGCGCGAGCCGCCGATGCGTTCGCGATCAGCGACCTGTTCACGACGCCGATCACCAACGCCGTAAGCGGCATGAACTCCGCGGGGGACACGAACACCGGCGAGGGACTCCGTCTCGCCTTCTCCCAGATGCAGTCGCCGGTCCTTCGGGAGCGGTCCGCCAAGATCGTGGTCTTCTTCACCGACGGGCGGCCGACCGCGTTCCGGGATCTTATCGGCGGCCAGGACCGGGTGATCGCCGTCAAACGGGCCATCACGGGAGTGCTGCGGGGTCTGCTCGACGATCCGGATGAGCTGCCGATGGAGCAGCTTGCCCCGCCGGACGACTGCGCCGGAGTCTCCGAGTGCTACGGCTGGACGGAGGAAACGGTGCGGGCCGAGGCGCGCCAGAAGGGCATCTTCTGGGCGCAGCAGATCCGCAACGAGGGCGTCTTGATCTTCACGATCGGACTGGGCGATCCGGCGGCCAGCGATCCGATCCTCACCCCGGATCTCGACTACCTCGCCCAGCTGGCCAACGTGGGCGGAATTGCAAATCCCGACCAGCCGCAGGGACGCTCCTACTTCGCCCCGTCCGCGGACGAACTCGAGGGCGTGTTCGATCAGGTGGCGCGGGATCTTCTGGTGAGGCTGGCGAGGTAGGGCGAATCAGGTCGGCCGCTCCGCCGCCGCGGTCGGCCGCTCTACCTCTCCGCTCGCCTGCCCCGACGTCGCGCTGGGCTCCCCCTCTTCGCGTCTACGCCTCACGACCGGCTGCCCCGCTTCGCTCCCGGCGCTACGCCCGCCTCGCGCTTTCCGGCCCGACGGTCGCCGCGGCTCGACGGCGGAGCGCTCGGCGGAGCACGAGATACCCCCACACGCCCGCCGCCAGCGAACCAGCCAGGATCCCCACCTTCGCTTCGTCGACCATGATCCCCCTGAACGCCAGCTCGCTGATGAACAGCGACATCGTAAAGCCCACACCGGCGAGGCAGCTAATGCCGTAGACCATGGGCCAGTCGACGCCTTCGGGGAGCGCGGCGCGACCGCTCTTGACCGCCAGCCAGGTGGCGAGCATGACGCCGATCTGCTTGCCGAGAAAGAGTCCCACCACGACACCGAGCGTGATCGGGTGGGGCGGCAGCGTGAGCATCTCGGCGTTGAGTGCCACCCCGGCGTTAAACAGCGCGAACAGCGGCAGGATGAGGTAGGCCTGGATCGGATGCAGAAAATGCTCGAGAGCGAGGCCGGATGGAATCATGTCGCCGATCGTGTGATGCACGTCGTCCAGCCACTCCATCTGACGCGGCTCGAGCAGCATG
This sequence comes from uncultured Gemmatimonadota bacterium, assembly GCA_964510615.1. Taxonomy (GTDB): domain Bacteria; phylum Gemmatimonadota; class Gemmatimonadetes; order Palauibacterales; family Palauibacteraceae. The sequence continues at coordinate 15,701 of CAZEBA010000051.1, read as the reverse complement.
CTCTCGCGGGTGATCTCGTCCTCCCTCACGCCTTCCAGATCGCGCGCCGCGCGGCGCATGCGCTCCAGGAAGTCCTTGGGCTCGATTCGGGCCCGAACCGGCACGGCGAAGGCTACCAGGATGCCGGCCACGGTGGCGTGGATCCCTGAGGCGAAGACCGCGGCCCATACGCCCAGCGCCAGCACCACGTAGAGAAGGGGACGCCGCAGGTGGGCCCGGTTGGCCGCCGCCAGCAGGAGGAAGAGGATCGCGGCCACCAGCAGCGCCCCCAGGCGCACCTGCTCGGTATAGAAGACGGCGATCACCAGCACGGCTCCGATGTCGTCCGCGATCGCCAGGGCGGTCAGAAACACCTTGAGGGCGATCGGTACCCGGCTGCCGAAGAGTGCCAGGATTCCGAGCGCGAACGCGATGTCGGTCGCCATCGGGATTCCCCACCCGCGGGCTCCGTCGGTGCCGAGGTTGAAGGCGGCGTACAGCAAGGCCGGAACGACCATCCCGCCGATCGCGGCCGATACCGGTCCGAACGCGTTGCGAAACAAGGAGAGCTGTCCGACCAGCAGCTCACGCTTGATCTCCAGACCGACGACGAAGAAGAACAGCACCATGAGCCCGTCGTTGACCCAGTGTTGCAGCGACAGCTTGAAGGTGGCGTCACCCCACGAGACGCCGATGTAGGTGTGCTGGATCCCGAAGTAGACCTCCGCCCAGGGCGAGTTGGCCCAGACGAGAGCCACGACCGTGGCGGCGAGGAGAACGACGCTGCCCGCCACCTCCGATTGGAAGAAGCGCTGGAACATTCCGCTCGCCGTGCGAGGAACGCTCACTCCGACCTCGAAGCGCGAGTAGCGCTCACCGTGCGAGGCGAAGCGCTCGTGGACTCTCGCACCGGACAGCGTCCGGGATCATCCGGCCTATTCCGATGAGCTCTCGCCGGGCGGCGAATCGCCGCCGCGCCCGCCGGAGAGGCCGGCGAGGAAGGCGGCGGGAATGAGGACGATGTATCCGAACACCAGGAGGATCGGGGCCGCGGTGATCGATCCGCGGGCAAGCAGCAGGTAGCCGGCGAGAATGGAAGCCAGCGCCGCCGCGAACAGTCCGTAGTTCAGCGGCCCGAAGGCGAAGCCGGTCGGCTTTCGCCCCGAGGCAGGGTCTCTGACTTGGGTCCGGCTTTCGGATCCGGCTGTCGCCTTCCGCACCCTCCGCTGGTTCCGCTGTGCAGGCATGGCGGGGACGATAGAGAGCCGCTCGGGCATCGTCAAACGCGGTCGTCCATGATCTCGAGCGGAAGCTCGGCAGCCGCAGCCTCCAACTCCTCTCTGCGCATCCGCTCCAGGCGAGCCCGATCGCGGCGGCGACGCCGGCCACCCACCCAGAGCACCAGCAGCGTCACGCCAATCCAGAACACGGCGGCGCGCGAGAGCACGTACAGCGTCCCGTAGCGACCCGACACCGCGCGCCGCCAGCGCGCCTCGAACTGATCCGCTGTCAGACCGTAGACCCTCCGCACGGCGTCGTCGAGGGAGGATCCGTCCGCCAGCGCGACGAACAGGGCCCGGAGACCGGGCTCTCCTCCAAGCGAGAGGAGCTGTTCGACCGCGGTGTAGGAGAGGAGGTACGCCGCAGCTGCTCCCTCCCGGTAGCCCGGGAACCGGAGAGAGAGCTCCGACAGGCTGGCGTGGCCGCGCAGGAAGGCGAGGCGGAGCGTCCAGCCCTGCTCCCATCCCCATTCGCCGGCCACCAGCTGTGCGTAGCCTTCGTCGAGCCACCTCGGTGCGCGCCCGTTCGTGGCCCGGTGCATCGCGAGGTGTGCGAACTCGTGCCGAAGGACCCGACGGACGGGCGTGACGGCGCCGACCGCGTCGCCGGCGCGGACGACGACGAAGCCGCGCTCCGGCCACGCCGCGCCGGCCACCCAGTCGGCACCCGGTGCCTCCGGGTCGGCGCAGGCGAGATCGCGCGCCAAGCGAACGGTCGCCCCGTGCCAGCTCGCGCTGTCGGCGATCCCGGGCATCGGAGCGCGAATCCAGGCGTCGTCGGCCAGAAGGTGCACCAAGCGCTCGAGATCCGGGTCGGCCTCCCATGCGGTCCCTTGCGAACGGTGACGAACGAGCCGCTCAGGACACCCATCTCCGGCCTGGGACGCCGCTGCCCGGTGGGTGGACGGCGCTCCGAGCAGCCCACCCAGGCCGGCGACGCAAAGAAAGGCCGGTGTGAGCAGTCGACGGCGTGCCGATGCGACCGAGCTTGGCGACTGCCACCTCATGTCGACGCCTCCCCGGCCTGCCGAGCCCACTCCACCGCGCTGCGCAGCGGGTCCGGTAGCATCGACGTGAACGCCATGCGATCGCCAGAGCGGGGATGCCGAAACACGAGCCTGGCCGCGTGGAGGAACATGCGGTCGCAGCGCCGGGCGAACTCCTCGGCCCATCGGCCTCCCGCCCCCACGAAGCCCCGCTCCCAGTCCTTTCCGTACACGGAATCCCCAACGACCGGATGTCCACAGGATCGGAGGTGGACCCGCACCTGATGGGTGCGGCCGGTCTCGAGGCGCAGAGCCAGATACTCGGCTGACGTCCAGCGCTCCAGACGCCGATAGTGGGTGATCGCCCGGCGGCCGCTTCGGACCACGGCCATCCGTTTCCGCTGGCGAGGATCCCGCCCGATCGGCAGATCGATCGTCCCTTCCCCCGGCTCCAGCTTCCCCCAGACCGCGGCGAGGTACCCGCGACGGATTCGGCGTCGGGCCAGTGCGTCGGAGAGCCGCCGATGAGCCACGTCCGTCCTCGCAACGACCAGCAGCCCGCTGGTGTCACGGTCGAGCCGGTGCACGATCCCCGGTCGCATGGGAGCCCCGGTGGAGGAGAGCGACCCCAGATGGTAAAGGAGCGCGTTCACCAGCGTGCCGCCGGCATGCCCGGGCGCGGGATGCACCACCATGCCGGCGGGCTTCTCCACGACCGCCACCTCCTCGTCCTGGTAGAGAACCGATAGCGGAAGCGCCTCCGGCCGTACCTCCACTGGCCGCTCGGGCGGCAGTGAGACCGTCACCGTCTCGCCGGGCTCGCCGGCTCGGCTCTTCCGGACCGCCTCGCCGTCGACGAGCACCAGGCCGTCCGTGATGAGCCTGGCGGCGCGCGTGCGGCTGATCTCCAGTCGCTCCGCGAGGTAGCGGTCGAGCCGCGGCTGCGGCTCTTCGATCAGGAAGCGGACGACGTGGGGCCGGTCGGCCGGGTCCGGAGGCGCGGCGCGATCTCCCGAGTCGGACGATACCGGCTCAGGATTCTCCGATGCCGAGCCCGGTCTCCTTGACGTGGGAGCTTCCGGCTTGGCGGCCGTCTCCCGTGGCGGCCGCCGACCGCGAGGAGGCACGCTCACGCCTCTCCTCCAGCAGGAAGGAGACCAGGAGCAGGATCGCGCCGACGGTCACGGCGGAGTCCGCGACGTTGAACACCCACCAGCGATGCGTTCCGATGCCGATGTCCATGAAATCCACGACGCCGGCCTCGAAGCGGAGGCGGTCGATGATGTTCCCGATCGCCCCCGCCCCGACGAGCGCTACTGCGACCAGGCGCAGACGATCCGTCGCCGGCGTGGATCGGAAGATGGCGGCCAGTACGCCGAGTGCCACGATCGAGAGCACGAGGAAGAAGATCCGGGAGTGCTCGCCGATGTTGATCCCGAACGCCGCCCCCGGATTGTGGGTGAAGGTGAGGCGCACGACGTCTCCCACGACCGGGATCGTCTGGTGCAGGCTCATGTGATTGACGACCCACCATTTGGTGGCCAGGTCAAGCGTGACGACGACCGCCACCACCAGAAGCGCCAGGGCGAGCTTGTTGACTCGCTGGCTCGCCGGGCTGTTCTCGGTCAACGGTCAGCGGCGGTAAGGTTCGTCAGCGCGACACGCCGCTTTCCTCGCGCTCCTTGCACTGGATGCAAAGACGCGTGTGCGGCAGCGCGTCGAGACGCTCGAAGCCGATCTCGTCGCCACATTCCTCGCAGTTGCCGAAGTCGCCAGGGTTTCGATACAGGCGGCGAAGTGCTTCGTCGATGTGGTACAGGAAACGTCCCTCTTTGCTCGCGAACAGGAAGGCCTTCTCACGCTCCATCGCGTCGGTGCCCTGATCGGCCATGTGGAAGCTGTAGGCCGACAGATCACCGTCGGAGCTCTGCGGGGTCTCTGCGAACGACTCGTCGTAGTGACCGAGTTCCTTGAGTGCCCGGGCCCGCTCCCTCAGCAGTCGCTCCTCGAAGTGCTTGAGTTCTTTCTTCTTCATCGATGCCGTCTTCAGGTTCTATTCGGGACGCCGCGCTCGTCGCGCGCCCGGGTGATTTCGCTTCGTCCGGCGAGCGGAACCTCGATACTACCTCGCTCGGCTCAATCCGATCCGTACCGGGTGGCCGTCGATCTCATCGTCACGCCACTCCACCTCTCTCCTCTCCTCTCCTGCTTGCCCGCCCACGTCCAGGCCCACGGCGAGGGTCTCACCGGCGATGTACTCGCGGTGGGCGCGGGCCGCGCTTTCCACCTCTTCAGCGCCGCGAATCCCGAGCTCTATCCGGTCCGATACCATCAGCCCGGCGTCCCGCCGGCGCCGCTGAACTCGATTGACCAGTTCGCGGGCGATCCCCTCGGCGACCAGCTCCGCATCCAGCGTCCGGTCCAGACCGACCAGGTAGCCGCCGGCACTCTTGACCACGAGCTCGCCGGAGGCGACCTCGGTGATCACGACCTCTTCCGGAGCGATCGAGACGCTCCCCCCATCCAGCCGAATCTCGACGGATTCCCCGGCTCGCAGCCGGCGCGCCAATTCGGGGTCGATGTCCTGTATCTTCCGCGCAACCGCGGGGGTCGACGACCCGAACCGCGGGCCCAACCGACCGTAGTCCGGCTTCACGACAAGCCGAACAATATCATCGCCGGCCGACAGAAACTCAACCCGTTTGGCGTTCAGTTCCTGGGCGAGGAGCTCGAGCACGACCGGCGACAGCTGGCGTCCGCCCGGCACCACGGCCTTCAGCAGCCGGACGGGCTGTCGCACGCGCAGGTTCTCCTGTTCCCGTGCCGCCCGGCCGAGCATCGCCAGCTCCCGCACATCGCGCATCTCCCCCTCCAACTCCTCGTCGATCCGACCGGCTGGCGCCGGGTAATCGGCCAGGTGGACCGACTCATCCGCCAGGGCCCGATGGAGCCAGTCGGAGAAGAACGGCGCGAACGGCGCCAGGAGAGCGGCCGTCGTCCGCAGCGCCTCGTGGAGCGTTGCGAACGCGTCCCGGGCCGCGCTCTTGGCGTCGTCGTCGGGACGCGTCGCCCAAAACCGGTCCCGCGACCTTCGCACGTACCAGTTCGACAGATCGTCCAGCACGAAACCGGAGAGCCGCCGGGCGGCCCGCGTCAATTCGTAGCGGTCGAGGTCGTCACTGATGGCGCCGGTGACGGTGTCCAGTCGGCTGAGCAGCCAGCGGTCGAGGACCTCCCGCTCGGAGGGAGACCGGGCTCCGGCATCGTGGTGCGTCCAGCCCTCGAGACCGGCGTAGAGCGCGAAGAAGCGGTACGTGTTGCGCAAGGTGTCGAAGAGCTTCCGCTCCACATCGCCGATGCCATCGGGGTCCCACCGCTTCGGGAGCCACGGGTTGCTGACCGAGATGAAGTAGAAGCGAAGCGCATCGGCGCCGTGGCGGCCGATCGCTTCCCAGGGATCGACCACGTTGCCCCGAGATTTCGACATCTTCTGGCCGTCCTGATCGAGGACCAGGCCGTTGACGACGACCGCGCGGTAGGACGCCTCGTCGAACAGCAGCGTGGAGAGGGCCAGCAGCGAGTAGAACCAGCCGCGGGTCTGCTCCACTCCCTCCGCGATGAAATCCGCGGGAAAGTGGATCCGGAAGGCTTCTTCGTTCTCAAACGGGTAGTGCCACTGCGCGTAGGGCATCGAGCCCGAATCGAACCAGGCGTCCAGTACCTGCGGGATCCGCCGCATCCGCCCTTCGCAGCCCTCAATCCGGCAATCCCACTCGAACCCATCGATCTCCGGCCGGTGGGGGTCGAAGCCATCCGGCAGCGGGCCAGCGAGCTCCTCCAGCTCGACGTAGGAGCCCAACACCTCCCAATGCTCCTCGTCCTCGTCACAAAGCCAGATCGGCAGCGGCGTCCCCCAGTACCGGTCCCGCGACAGGGACCAGTCGACGTTGTTCGCCAGCCACTCGCCCATCCGGCCCGACCCGATCTCGGATGGATGCCAGCCGATCGAGGCATTCAGCTCCATCAGCCGGTCCTTCACCGCGGTGGTCTGCGCATACCACGCATCTCGCGCCATGTAGAGCAGCGCGCTGTCGCAGCGCCAGCAGTGGGGGTAGCTGTGCGGGTACTTCTCCGACCGGTAGAGGAGGGCGTGCCCGCGCAGCCAATCGAGAATCCCGCGCTCGACATCCGGGTCCTTTACGTGCCCTCCCGCCAATCCTCCGGGTACCCGTTCTACGAAGCGACCCTCTGCATCCACCGTGTGCTGCATCGGCAGCCCGGTCTCGGAGCCGAGCCGAAAGTCGTCCTCGCCATACATCACGGCGGTGTGGACGACGCCCGTGCCCTCGTCCATGGTGACGAAGTCGGCCGACAGGATCGTCCAGGCGACCTCGTTGCCGGCGGCCTCCACCGCCCCCGGGAAGAGCGGCTCGTAGCGCCTGCCCACCAGGTCCCTCCCGCGCAGCTCCTCGAGCACCTCCACCCGGTGGCGGAGCGTGCGCTCCAACAGCGAGCGGGCCAGGAGGAGCACCTCTCCCGGCTCGGCGTACGCGGTGCCATCCGAGCCGTCCCTACCGACCGCATCATCGGCGCTGCTTCCGAGCACGCGCACCTTCACGTACTCGATCTCCTCGCCCACGGCGAGTGCGACGTTGCCCGGAAGCGTCCAGGGCGTCGTGGTCCAGCTCAGGACGCGGGCGCCATCCGGTTCGTCGACGAGGTGGAACTTGACGAACACCGCCGTATCCACGACATCGGCCCACCCCAACGCCACCTCGTGGCTGCTCAGACCGGTTCCGCACCGCGGACAGTACGGCACCACCTTGTAGCCTCGGTATAGACGACCCTGGCTCGCGATCTCCGAGATGGCCCACCACACGGACTCCACGTATCCGGGCGTGCAGGTGATATAGGCGCTCTCGTAGTCCAGCCAGTAGCCGATCCGGAGCGACAGGCGCTCCCAGTCGTCCTTGTAGGTGAAGATCCCGTCCCGGCAGACGCGGTTGAATTCCGCGACACCCAGCTCCTCGATCTGAGCCTTCCCCGAGATCCCCAGCTGGCGCTCGGCCTCGAGCTCGACCGGAAGGCCGTGCGTGTCCCAGCCGGCGATGCGGGTGACGTGGTGACCGGTCATCGTCCGGTAGCGCCCGACGAGATCCTTGATGGTGCGGGAGATGATGTGATGCACGCCGGGCCGACCGTTGGCTGTCGGCGGGCCCTCGTAGAAGACGAACTCGGGCTTCCCGTCACGCGCGCGCAGGCTGCGGTGGAAGGTGTCCTCCTCCTCCCAGAGGCGCAGGATCTCCTGTTCGAGCGCCGGATGGCTGGCGGGCAGCTCCGGATACGTCATCGGGGACTCAACGGCCACTCATCGGGAACGCGCTTCGAACATTCGTCGCCTCGGCCGGTGTCAGTCGGCGTCCGAGAGCCGGGCCACGATCGAGCTCACGAGCCGGGTGATCGCCGGCTCGGCAGCCTGGGCGGTCGCGATGATCTTGGCCACGTCGACGGGATGGAGCGCGTCCGGCAGGGCCATGTCGCTGATGATCGACAGACCGAGGACGCGCATGCCGGCGTGCCGGGCCACGATCACCTCGGGCACGGTCGACATCCCCACGGTGTCGGCTCCGATCCCGCGCAACATCCGGTACTCGGCTACGGTCTCGAGGCACGGACCCGCGACGGCCACGTACACGCCCTCCCGCAGCGTGATTCCGAGCCGAAGGGCCTCCGCGCGTGCGAGCGCTCGCAGTTCCGCGTCATACGGCTCGGACATGTCCGGGAAGCGAGGGCCCTGGTCCAGGTTGGGGCCGATGAGCGGGTTGTCGCCCATCAGGTTGATATGATCGCTGATCAGCACGAGGTCACCCTCGTGCCAGAGCGGGTTCATGCCCCCGCAGGCGTTCGAGACGAGCAGCGTGTCGGCCCCCAGCTGGCGCAGCACGCGGATCGGCAGGGTCACCTGCTGCATCGAGTAGCCCTCGTAGCGGTGGAACCGCCCCTCCATCGCCGCCACCCTCGCGCCCTGAAGGCTCCCGAGGATCAACCGGCCGGCGTGCGACTCGACCGTCGATCGGGGAAAGCCCGGGATCTCCTCGTACGGGATCGAGGCTTCGGTCTCGATCTCCCCGGCCAGCGCGCCCAACCCGGTGCCGAGAACGATCCCGACCCCGGGCTCGAAGTCGATGCGCTCCCGAATCGCCTGCGCAGCGCCGCGAACCGTGTCCATCGTGATCTCGGGTGTCATCCTCGTATCGCCTGCTCGTCGGTCTCGCCGAGCCGCGGTCCGACCAGCACCGTCCCCAACCTCAGCCGCGTGCTTCCCTCCTCGACCGCGATCTCGAAATCGTTGCTCATCCCCATCGACAGCACGCGCGCCTCGAACCCCGGCACCTCACGCCCGCAGCGCTCCCACAGCTCGCGGGTTCCACGAAACACCTCCCGCAGCCACCCCTCTTCCGTGGTGAAGGGCGCCATCGTCATCAGGCCCGCCACCTGAAGCCGATCGAGGCCGACGATCTCGGCCGCCGCTTCCACGACCGCGGCACCCCGAAAACCACCCTTGGTCGCCTCCCCGGAGACGTTCACCTCGAGCAGCACCTCCAGACGCTCGCGCTCGGCCTTCTCCACTTCCAGCGCCAGCTTCCTCGCCAGCCGCACGGAATCGACCGACTCGATCGAATCGAACAGCCTCACGGCGCGCTTGGCCTTGTTCCGCTGGAGATGTCCGATCATGTGCCAGCGGACGGAGAGGCGACCCAGTTCCCGCTGCTTCGCCTCGGCCTCGTCGATCCGGTTCTCTCCAATGATCGGCAGGCCGGTCGCCGCCACCGATCGCACCACGGACGCCGGCTGACCCTTCGTGACCGCGACGAGCTCGATCCCGCCAGGGGAGCGACCCGCCCGTCGTGCCGCTTCTGCGATCCGCTCGCGAACCGCCGCGAGCCGCATCTCGATCTCGCTCATGTCGCGTTTTGCGCCGAAGGTACCGTCACCCCTCCCCAACGTCACCCCCACCACCCGGCGCCGGGAGGGCCACGAGAAGACCAGAAAAAGAAAGAGCCGCCCGCGGCGCGAGCGGCTCTCCGGTCAGCGACCGCGGGACCGACGCGCGGCCCCGGGGCGGCTCCGCCGGTTCTCGTCTAGCGCACCTCGAACGTAATGGCCTGCGCGACCCAGACAGGTGTCTTCTTGTCCCGGTTCATCGCCGGCGAGAACTTCATCTTGTCCGCCGTGCCCATCGCGGCCTGGTCCATCGCCTCGTACCCGCTGCTCTTCTGGACCTGGGTCTTCTGCACGACGCCGTTCTCGTCGATGTAGATCCACAGCACGACGGTGCCTTCGATCCCCGCCTCGCGCAGCTGCGAGGGGTAGAGCCGCTGGAGGAGCTTCTGGATCTCCGTGGGATTCTTGAGCTTCGGGGCCACGTCGTAGGGAATGAACGACGGGCGATCAGCCGGGCTGCCCGTCTTCGGCGGCGGCGGCAGGTTCTCGACCGGGTTGGACTCGAAGGTGGTCGGCGCGATGGTCACATCCTCGTTGATGTCGGCCGCCGCGACCTTCGGCGTCGCGGGCCGCGCGATCTGCTCGGGCGGAGGCGGGATCTGCACCTCGGGCGGCAACTCGATCGTCTCGAGCGCCTCGTCCATCCCCGACAGGTCGGCGGCTTGAAGATTGGGGAAAAACGCGAACAGCGCGAAGTGCACGACCACGGCGCCGATGATGCCGTAAGCGAGCCAGTTCGAGGCGCTGCGCTTGAAGACGTCGTTGGCGGTCTCGTGAGTCGAGGGGTGCTCGGTCCGTTGGGCCATCGCCGGGTTCCTCCCTACCTTCTCGGCCGTGTCATGCGCTGCTCCAGACGGGTCGCGAACGTCACGCGGACGGCGCCCGCCGCCTGAAGCTGCTTGGTAATCGTGTTGATTTTGCTATATGGAACGTCGCGATCCCCTCGGACCGCGATCACCAACTCACGATTCTCCGCATACAGCGGCCGCACGACCTGCGCGATGTCCTGATCGGCGATCGGTTGGTCGTTGACCCACACCTGCCCCTCAGGGTCGACCCACAGGTGCAGGATGTTCTTGCGCTTCTCATCGATCTTCTTCGTCGCCTCGGCGTTGACCCAATCGATGTCCCGCCTCTTCTCGCGGCGAAAGACCGTCGTGACCATGAAGAAGATCAGCAGCAGGAAGGCGATGTCGGCCATGGACGACGACGGGATGTCGCTGCTCGCCCCCGACCTCCGCTTGAATCCACCCGCCTTCACTGCCATATGGTCACTCTCCTACCATCTGCAGCGAGATGCGTTCCGCGCCCGCCTTCTTCACCTCATCGAGCACGTTGATCATATGGCGGTAAGCGGCCGTCGGGTCGGTCTTGATCGCGGCGATCAGGTTCTCGTTCGCGGCGAGCTCCTGCCGCAGGATGCCCTCGACCTGCCGGTAGGCGACGATCTGCTCCTGCTCGCTCTCGCCCCGCCGGACGACCACCGAACCATCCGGCTGGACGATGAGGAAGAGGATGTTCTTGGCGGAGACCTCCTGCTCCTCCTTCTCCTCCGGGAGAACGATCGGCAGGCCCTTCTCCTCGTTGAACACCGTCGTGGTGAGGAAGAAGACCAGCAACAGGAAGGCGATGTCCGCCATCGACGCGGTCGGGATCTCGTCCGACACGCGCTGCTTGCGATTAAGGATCGGCACGGTACCCCTCCTGACGGTCCCGGGCCACCCGGCTGTCGAGCGACCAGACGAGGTCCAGCACGGCCTGGGCGCCCTCCTCCATGTCCGCCACCAGCTGATCGATGCGGCTGACGAAGAAGTTGTAGGCCACGTTTACGGGAATCGCGATCGCCAGCCCGGTCGCGGTCGTGATCAGTGCCACCTTGATACCCCCGGCGACGAGGCCTGGCTCCACCTGGCCTGCGATCTCGATGGCCTGGAAGGCCAGGATCATCCCGATCACGGTTCCGAGAAAGCCGAGCATCGGCGCCACGTTGGCGACGGTCGCCAGCACGGGGAGACCGCGCTCGAGGAAGCCGAGCTCGATCGACCCGGTCGTCGAGATCGCCTTCGCCACGTCGGACCCCGTATGCCGCTCTTGCACCCGCCGGAGGCCGGCGAGCAGGATCGCGGCCACGGGGCCGCGCGTCTCCTCCGCCGTCCGGATCGCTTCTCTCAGCCGCCCGCTCGCGCCCAGGGCCTCGATCTCCTCGAGGAGCTGCTGCGACTCCCGATGGGCGACCCAGAGGGTCCAGCCCTTGGCGATGATGACGCCGAGCGCGACGAGCGAGCAAAGGACGAGGGGATACATCATGAAGCCCCCGTCCGAGAACAGGGTGAGCAGCTGATAGCTGGTATCGACCTGCTCCAACCTTACCTACCTCCAGGGCGACCCGTTGGGCCATGCTGCGGTGCCGGAAAACAGGCCGGGCAAATTACCGTCCGGGCCGGATCCCGTCAAACGGCCAGCTCAGAACTCCGGTCGGCGCCCGGAGACCTCTCATCCGGCGTCTCACCCCCAACCGCATCGGCCCCAACCTTCCCGTCGGCCGCATCGGCTCGGGACCTCGTCGCCGTTTCGGCCGACTCCGTCGCACCGACGGCGGCCTCCCGGGGTGCGGCTGCCGGCTGCGCCACCGGGATCGCCTCGGGCCTGCGGGCCCGCTCCGACTGCGCTTCGAGCGAGCGGCCGCGGGAAAGATGGGCCCGCAGCCGATCCTGATCCAGACCACGGAAGAGCTGTCCGCCGGCGGCCAGGGAGATCCGGCTCGTCTCCTCCGAGATCACGACCACGTATGCATCGGTCTCCTCCGACAGGCCGATCGCGGCGCGGTGGCGCATCCCCAGCGTCTTGTCCCGCACCGGGTATTGCGTGAGCGGCAGTGGGGCGCCCGCCGCGATGATCTTGTCGCCTCGCACGATGACCGCCCCGTCGTGGAGCGGTGAGTACGGGGTGAAGATCGTGGATAGAAGCTCGGCGGAGACGTCGGCCTCGAACCGGGTGCCCTTGTCGGCGTACTCCCCCAACCCGACCTCGCGCTCGACCGCGATCAGCCCGCCGATCTTGGCACGCGACAGGCGCTCCGCGGCCTTCACGATCTCCTCGACGACCTCGCTCTCCTCGAATCGGGAGAAGAGGTTCCACAGCCGGCTGCGCCCGAGCTGGGCCAGCGCGTTCCGCAGCTCGGGCTGGAAGACTACGATGAGCGCGAATACGCCGTAGGTGAATGCCTGCGACAGGATGGCCGAGATCAGACCGAGCTCAAGAAGCTGGGCCATCGCGTAGACGGCGACCAGCAGCACCAGGCCGACCAGAATCTGGAACGCGCGCGTCCCTGTCCAGAGGACGAGGATCCGGTAGATGAGATACGCGACCAGGAGGATCTCGATGACGTCCTTCCAGCCCAGCTGGAGGAAGCCGAGGTACTCCCAGACGGTCCTCATCGTCGGCCGCCCGAGGTCACGGCCTGGCCCACGGCGACCGCACGCTCCGCGGGCGGTGCCTCGCCTGATCGGCGGATCGCCGTGGCGAGGTCCAGTGCGCGACGCACGGCACGCACGTCGTGTACACGGAACAGCCGGGCGCCCCGCTCCAGGGCCAGCACGCAGGCACTGATCGTTCCCTCCACCCGTTCCTCGACGGGAAGATTCAACGTGCTGCCGATAAAAGATTTACGAGATGGGCCCACCATGATCGGAAACCCCAATGGGGTGAATCGCCACACCTCGGCCAGGAGTCGAAGGCTTCCCACGGGCGACTTCCCGAACCCGAGACCCGGATCGATGACGAGCTGGCCGGGGTCGCAGCCCGCGGCTGCCGCGTCGGCGGCCGCTGTCGCGAGAGAGTCCCGAACTTCACCGATCAGATCGTCGTACTCGACGTCCTGCTGCATGGTCCTGGGATCGCCCCGCCGGTGCATCAGCACGAGGCCGGCTCCGGCCGCCGCGGCCAGGGCGTCGATCTCGGGCGCCTCCCGAAGGCCCGAGACGTCGTTGACGACATCCGCCCCTTGCTCGAGAGCCCGTTCGGCCACCTCCGCCTTCGTCGTGTCGACCGAGATCGGAACGGGGAACGCCTCTTCCTCGAGGGCGGACAGCACGGGACCAAGTCGTGCCCATTCGTCGGAGGCCGAGACCGGCTGCGCCCCCGGCCGCGTCGACTCGGCGCCGATGTCGATGACGTCCGCCCCTTCCGAGACCATGGACCGAGCGCGTTCGACCGCGGCCTTCGGCTCCAGATAGGCCCCACCATCGGAAAACGAATCGGGCGTGACGTTCAGGATCCCGACGACGATCGGCCGGTCGAGTGCGAGGGTCCGGCGACGGACGCGCCAGACAGGGCGATCGGCCGAACGGACGGGATCCGTCCCGTCGGCCATCGTCAGCCGTCCGCCCGGGTCAGGCCATGGCCGGAGATGGCTCCCCTCCGCCGGTGTCCGTCTTCTTCCGGGCGGCGGCGGGCAGCGCCGCCTCCGCTTCCTCCGCCTCGCGGGCTTCCGAGACAGGCTCCCCCCGCTGGAGGGCCGGCAGCTCGCGACCCTCGGCCAGCAGCTTGATCTCGTCGGCATCCAGGGTCTCCCGCTCGAGCAGCGCCTCGGCGATCGTCCGCAGCAGCTCGCGGTTACCCTCCAGAACTCCGCGCGCAGCCTCGTACGCCTCATCCAGGATCCGCTTGATCTCGGAATCGACCAGCTGGGCCGTCCGCTCGCTTACCTCGCGCCGCTGTGCGAGCTCGCGACCGAGGAAGATCTCCTGCTCCCGGTCGCCCACGGCGATCGGTCCTACCGCCGGCGACATGCCGAATTGCGTCACCATCCGGCGTGCGATGCCGGTGGCCCGCTCGATGTCGTTCCCGGCACCGGTCGTAATCTTCTCCTCGCCGAAGATCATCTCCTCGGCCACGCGGCCGCCGAACAACATCTTGAGCTGGCCAAGGAGCCAGTTGCGCGTGTAGTTGTGCCGATCCTCCTCCGGAAGCGACGCAGTGATGCCCAGTGCCCGTCCGCGAGGCACGATGGTCACCTTGTGCAGCGGGTCGAGGCCGGGGACCTTGAGCGCGATCACCGCGTGGCCTGCCTCGTGGTAGGCGGTCACCTTCCGCTCCTCGGCCGAGATGACGAGGCTCCTTCGCTCCACTCCGAGCATGACCTTGTCCTTGGCCGCCTCGAAGTCGTCCATGTAGACCTTGTCCTTGTCGTGACGCGCGGCAAGGAGCGCGGCCTCGTTGACGACGTTCTCGATGTCCGCCCCCGAGAGTCCCGGCGTCCCCTTGGCGAGGACCGCGATGTCGACGTCCTCGGCGATCGGAATGTCCCGTGTGTGCACGCGAAAGATGCCCTCTCGGCCCTTCACGTCCGGGCTGTCCACCACGATCTGGCGGTCGAATCGGCCTGGGCGGAGAAGGGCCGGATCCAGGACGTCCGGTCGGTTGGTCGCGGCCAGCAGGATCACGCCCTCGTTCGATTCGAAGCCGTCCATCTCGACGAGCAGCGCGTTCAGCGTCTGCTCGCGCTCGTCGTGGCCGCCGCCGAGCCCGGCGCCGCGGTGCCGGCCCACTGCGTCGATCTCGTCGATGAAGATGATGCACGGCGCATGTGCCTTCGCCTGCTCGAACAGGTCGCGCACGCGCGAGGCGCCGACGCCGACGAACATCTCGACGAAGTCGGACCCCGACATCGAGAAGAACGGCCGGCCGGCCTCGCCCGCGACCGCCCGCGCGAGCAGCGTCTTGCCCGTCCCGGGCGGTCCGACCAGGAGCGCGCCCTTCGGCAGACGGCCGCCGAGCCGGCTGAACTTGTGCGGGTCCTTGAGGAACTCGATGACCTCCTGGAGCTCCTCCTTCGCCTCGTCACAGCCGGCCACATCCGCGAACGTGACCTTCGGCGTATCGGCCGAGAGCTGTTTCGCCTTCGACTTGCCGAACTGGAAAGCCTTCGTGCCACCGGCCTGCATCTGCCGGAAGATGAACAACCAGAAGCCGATGATGATGATCCACGGCAGCATCTGCCCGAGGAACATCCACCAGTTCTGGTCGGGCTCCTCGGCGCGGAGGATGACGTCGTGGTCCTGGAGCTTCGTCAGGATCTGCTCGCTGTCGCGGATCGGCGCCAGCGTGCGGAACCGGTCGACCTCCTCGCCCTCGACCGTGATGGGCGTACGGAACGTGCCGTTCAGCTTCTTGCCGTCGACGACCGTTACGTCGAGGACGTTCCCGTCCTCGAGCTGGTCCACGAACTGGGAGTAGCTCAGCTCCGTCGCATCGTCGTCCTGCGATCCGAGCAGGTTCAGAACCAGGAGCGGGACGAGGAAGATGAGGATCCAGAACGACGCGGTCCTGGAGAGCCGCGCCCAGCGGGACCGCTTGTCGTTGCGCTTCCCGTCGTTGTCAGGCATGCACCAAACCCTGTTTCAGCCCATCGCGCATCTTCCGCTCGCGATGAGCGGCAGATTCCTGAATT
>CAZEBA010000050.1:0-19215 GCA_964510615.1 uncultured Gemmatimonadota bacterium | reverse complement strand
GCGACCTCCAGGGCCACAACCTGGCGCTCTAACCGACTGAGCTACGCCCACCACGAGACGGCCTCGGCCCGCCAACCGCGGCCCGCCGACTGCCGTCTGAATGTAGCCTGATAGGGGGTAGCGGCAAGCAAGTTCCGCGGACTGACTTCGGCACGTGTCCCGCTCCGTGGCGCTCGTTACCTTTCGCTCATGGCCAAGCTGTCGATCGGGATCGTCGGCCTCCCCAACGCCGGCAAGTCGACGCTGTTCCGGGCCCTCACCACGGTGGCCGTCCCGGCGGAGAGCTACCCTTTCTGCACCATCGAGCCGAACGTGGGCGTGGTGCCGGTGCCGGACGCCCGCCTGGACCGGATCGCCGAGCTGGTGCGCCCGCCGAAGGTCGTGCCGGCCGTGGTCGAGTTCGTCGACATCGCCGGGCTGGTCGAGGGCGCCTCGCACGGAGAGGGATTGGGCAACCGGTTCCTCCAGCACATCCGGGAAGTGGACGCCGTGGCCCATGTGATCCGGCTGTTCGACGCCGGCTCGGTCGCGCGCGTCTCCTCCGAGGGAGACCCCTGCCGGGATCGGGAGCTCGTGGAGGCGGAGCTGGCGCTGGCCGATCTCGAGCTGGTGGAGGCACACCTCGAGCGCCTGATTCGCAAGGCCCGATCCGGGGAGCGGGAGGCGAAGGAGGCCCTGCCGGTCGTGGAGGCGATTCGTTCCCGCCTGGAACGAGGGGAGCCGGCCCGTGCCGAGAGGCTGGAGGAGGCGGACGAGGTGCGGCTGCGAGGCTTGAGCCTGATCACGTTGAAGCCGCAGATGTACATCGCCAACGTCGACGAGGGTTTCTGGAGCGCGCCGCCCCAGAGCTATCAGCGGCTGGTCGCCGACCTGCTGCAGGCGGACCCGGACGCCGTGGTCATCCCGGTATCCGCCCTGCTCGAAGCCGAGCTCTCCGAGCTGCCTTCCGCCGAGCGCGCGGAATACCTGGACGCGATCGGTGCCGAGGGCTCCGGTCTGGACCGCCTGGTCCGGGCCGGGTACGAGCTGCTCGGATTGATCACGTTCTTCTCGTTCAACGAGAAGGAGCTGCGGGCATGGACGATCCGTGCCGGGAGCCACGCGCCTCAGGCCGCGGGGGTGGTGCACTCGGACTTCGAGACCCACTTCATTCGGGCCGAGACGATCGGCTTCGACGAGTTCGAGCACTACGGCTCCCTCAAGGCGGCTCGCGAGGCCGGGGCGGTACGCTTCGAGGGTAAGGAGTATGTCGTCCGCGACGGGGACGTCATGTGGTTTCGGACCAGCGCCTGAAGCGCGGAAACCCGGGACTCGCCCCGTCCGTAAAAGGAAGTAGATTCGACCCAAAAGGACCCACACGGCATGGATGAGCGAGGAGCGTCGGACGACGGGTACGTCTACCGGGAGGGCCTGGGCTATGCGCTCTGGTGCCTCTTCCTGGTCGGGCTCGGCGGGGTGCACCGCATCTACCTCGGGAAGTACGGTACCGGCATCCTCTGGATGCTGACCTTCGGTCTGTTCGGCGTCGGCCAGTTCATCGACCTGTTTCGGATGAAATCGCTTGTCATGGAAGCGAACATCCGCGAGGGCTATCTGCCGCATCCGCGCTATGCCCGGGACCTGATCGCGTCCCGGCCGCGCTCCGCCACGCCGGAACCCACGATCACCCAGCAGCTTCTGCAGGCGGCTCGCAAGTACGGTGGCTCGCTCACGGTGACGCAGGGGGTCGCCGAGACCGGTCTCTCGTTCAGGGAGGTCGAGGAGGAGCTGACGGAGATGCTGGTCGCGGGCTACGTGGACGTCGACAACGAACCCAGTACCGGCGTCGTCATCTATCGTTTTCCCGAGCTGCTCGCCGGCTCAAGCTGACCCGTCGGTCGCCGGCCGACGTAGCGCTGACGACGTAGGGCCGGCCGACGACGGAGCTTCACAGGCGGGAGCGCTCAGACCCTGCCGTGGATGTAGTCCTTCAGGTGACGGTTCTCGGCCGCCGCCTCGCTCCAGCAAGCGTTGACCAGGTCGCCGATCGAGACGAGCCCCACCAGTCGACCGTCGCTCACGATCGGCAGATGGCGGATCCGGTTCTTCGTCATCACCCCCATCGCCGCATGGATCTCGTCGTCCGGCAGGCCCATGATGACGTTTCGCGTCATCGTCTCTTCGATGGAGGCGGTCGACAGCAGGTCCGGATCCCGGCCGCCCAGCCGGAGCACGTCCCGCTCGCTGAGGATTCCGCGGATCGATTGGCCCTCTACCACGACGACCGCCCCGATGTTGTGCTCGTTGAGCACCGCCATCGCATCCCGAACGGTGCCTTCCGGTGAAGTGGTCACGACGTCGTGACCCTTGGAGTCGAGGATGTCCTTGATCCTCATGTCCACCTCCGGGCGTGCACTTTACGGCAGCGGGCCGGCGCCCGCTCCAGCCGTCTTTGGAGAACGTGTTTCCCCAACATAAGCGAGCCGCGCGCGCGGGCAAGCGGGAGCCGGGGGGGCCGGAGGTCGAAGGCCGAGGGAGGAAGCGCCGGCCGACGTTGACCGATCGCGGTCCGCACGCGAGCTTGCCCCGTCCTTCCACTCGTGGCTGATGGGAGAGCGGATGTCACCAAGCGAGATCGCACCGAAGAACCTCGACGGCTGGTTCGTCCTTCACCAATTCTTCCGTGCATCGTGGCCGGCGCTCAAGCGTCTCGACACGCACCGCCTGAACGAGATCGGCGCCGAGTTCACGGGCCTGGTCAAGAGCTGGTCCACTCTGGAGAGCGGCTGGAGCCGTTGCTACCGGATCGTCGGCGGAGGCGCTGATTACCTCGTCCTCCATTTCCGGCCGACGCTGGAGCAGCTGGCCGGAGCGGAGCGTGCGATCCAGCTGACCGCGCTGGGCGATTACCTCCAGCTCGAGTACGACTACCTGTCCGTCGTGGAGCTGGGGCTCTACCAGCTGACAGCCGACTTCGTGCGGCGGCAGGCGTCGCCCGCGGATCCCGAAGCGCTGGCCGCGTGGCGCGAGGAGCTGGAGGCGCAGGCCCGCAAGGCCGCCGATTCCGATTTCGCCCGCCGACGGCTGTATCCCCGGCAGCCGGAGGAGATGCCGTACATCTGCTTCTATCCGATGACGAAGCGGCGAGGCGAGCGGGCCAATTGGTACACGCTTTCGATCGAGGAACGGGCCGCGATGATGAACGAGCACGGGCTCGTGGGCCGCGCCTACGCCGGCCGCATCACGCAGATCATCTCCGGCTCCATCGGGTTCGATGACTGGGAATGGGGCGTGACCCTCTTCGCTCGCGATCCGGTCGACTTCAAGAACGTCATCGCCGACATGCGATACGACGAGGCGAGTGCCAGGTACGCCGAGTTCGGCCGCTTTTTCGTCGGCAGGCAGATGCGGGCTGACGATTGGCTGGAGTTGGCCAAGCCCTGAGCGCCGCTCCGGGGGAAGTCGCCGCCGGCGTCCGTACGTACCTGAACGACCGGGGCGGCGACATGGTCGAGCTTCTTCGCCGCCTGGCCGTGGCGGAGTCTCCCACCGACCGGCCGGAGTCCCACCACCGGATTCGGCGCATCCTCACCGAAGAGCTCGAGGCAGCCGGCTGTCAGGTCCGCCATGTCCCTGGCGGAGAGCAAGGAGACCATCTCCTGGCCCGCCCGCTCCCCGTCCGGGAGGGTCGGCCGATGCAGCTTCTGATCGGCCACTTCGACACCGTTTGGCCGCTCGGCACTCTGCGCGACATGCCGGTGCGCGTGAAGGAAGGCAAGCTCTACGGCCCGGGCGTATACGACATGAAGGGCGGGCTGGTCCTTCTCATCTACGCACTGCAGGCGCTCCGGGAGCTGCGGCTCCAACCGGGCGCCGATCCGGTCGTGTTCCTCAACTCCGACGAGGAGGAGGGCAGTCCGTCATCGACACCCCACATCGAGCGCTGGGCGCGCGGTGCCGACCGAGCGTTCATCCTCGAGCCGGCGCACGGGCCATCGGGTAGGATCAAGACGGCGAGGAAGGGCGTGGGTCACTTCAAGATCCGCGTCCGCGGGGGGGCCGCCCACGCCGGCAACGATCCCGAGAAGGGGGCCAGCGCGGTCCTCGAGCTGGCCAACGTCGTACAGCGGCTCCACTCGCTCAACGACCCTGAGCGTGGCGTTTCCGTCAACGTCGGTGTCATCTCCGGCGGCCAGCGCTCGAACGTGGTGGCACCCGACAGCGTGGCCAGCGTGGATATCCGGGCGTACCACGAGTCCGAGGCTCTCGAGGTGCGCGCGGCCGTGCTCGCCATGAAGCCCGCGAATTCGACCGTCCGAATCGAGCTGGAGGAGTGGCAGTTCCGTCAGGCGCTCGAGCGCACCCCGCGCAATCGGGAGCTGTGGGAGGTGACCAGGCGAACGGGCGCGCTGATCGGTCTGCGGCTCGAGGAGACCTCGGTCGGCGGAGGGTCGGACGGCAACACGACCAGCCTCTACACCGCCACGGTCGACGGGCTCGGTCCGCGAGGCGCGGGGTCGCACGCCGCCTACGAGTACGTCGAGGTGGACAGCCTGCCGGAGCGGGCCGCCCTGCTCACCTTGCTGATGCTCGCTCCGCCGCTGCGGAGGGGCTGATCGCCCCCGAGCCGGTCCGCGACTTCGAGCGGGCCCGCCGAGCGCTCGCCGAGGCCGGCTCGGTGGTCGTCCTGACCGGAGCCGGCATCAGCGCCGACTCGGGCGTTCCGACCTTTCGCGGCGCCGATGGGCTGTGGAGGCGGCACCGGGCCGAGGAGCTCGCCACTCCAGCCGCGTTCGCACGCGATCCGAGGCTGGTCTGGGAGTGGTATGGCTGGAGGCGAGCGCTCGTCGCCGGCTGCGATCCCAACGCGGCCCACCTCGCGCTGGCACGCTGGCAGGCCGCATGGCCCGAAGTCCACATCATCACCCAGAACGTCGATGGCCTTCACCTGGCCGCCCACCGTATCGTCTCGGCCCCGGCGGCAGGCGCCGGCGGCGGCGGGCCGCCCTCCGAGGAACCGTCGCTATACGAGCTGCACGGATCGCTGTTCCGCACTCGCTGCACCGGGTGCGGCCAGCGACGGGAGTCGCGGGAAGTGGTCGACGCCTCGTCCCTCGCCTCCCTGCCCCGCTGCGCGGCCTGCGGATCGCTGCTCCGGCCCGATGTCGTCTGGTTCGGAGAGAGCCTCGAGAGCGAGGTTGTGGAGCGAAGCTTCGAGCTCGCGGAGGGTGCGGCCGCCTGCCTGGTCATCGGGACGAGCGCCGTGGTTCAGCCGGCCGCGTCGATCGCCGCGGTGGCCGCTCGGGCGGGAGCGGCGCTCGTGGATGTCAACATCGAGGCCACGGGGCTCAGCCAGGCGGCCGATCTGTTTCTCCGGGGACGCGCCGCCGAGATCGTGCCCCGACTGCTTGGAGAGCCGGGCGAACGCGAACCGCCAGGGAGAGGCTAGACGCCGGGCGGCAGCTCGTCGCCCCGAAAGCGGTAACCGAAGCCCCGCACGGTCTCGATCCAGTCGCCCGCCTGCCCGAGCTTCGAGCGCAGACGCTGCACGTGCATGTCCACCGTTCGAGTCTCCATGTCCGCCCGAGCCTCCCAGACCGTCTCGAGCAGTCGACCGCGTCCCTGCACCCTTCCGCGCCGCTCCAGGAGGGCGACGAGCAGCCTGTATTCGGTCGGGGTGAGCTCGACGGCCTGCCCGTCCACCGTAACCCGAACGGCCCCGATGTCCACCGTTACCGGTCCTCCGCGCAGGATCTGCCCGCCGCCGCCGGCCGCGGGCGCTCGCGCTCGCCGAAGGACGGCCTTGATGCGCAGGAGCAGCTCCTTGGGACTGAACGGCTTCGTGATGTAATCGTCCGCGCCGAGCTCAAGGCCCCGGATTCGGCTCTCCTCGTCGTCCCTGGCGGTGAGGATCACGATCGGAAGGTCGGCCGTCTTCGGTCGCCCACGGAGATCCTGCAGGACCTCGAAACCGGAGAGCCCCGGCAGCATGAGGTCCAGCACGATCAGGTCGGGACGCTCCCGCTCCACGTGGTCGAGCGCCTGCCGGCCTCCAGGCAGCGTGCGCACCCGGTAACCGTCTCGCATGAGATGGTAGGCGACGAGCGCGGCGATGTCGTTCTCGTCCTCGACCACCAAAATGCGGTCCGGACCCAAATCCTCCTCGCGTGGAATCGACGTACGCACCGCAGCCGTCGTGTGCATCCTCCTCCTGCCGGCGTCGATCGCCGTCACCTCAACGATGGATCCAACGGTAAGGCTAGCCCGTGGCCGCCACATGTGGGAAACAAAGATGTCACAATAATGTCACAGCTCCGCCTACGATAGAGGCTAGTAACGGATTGTGTTAATGATAGATACATCGGCTTAGTGGAAGTGGGAGGTGAGCGGAAGCCCGGACTCACCTCCCGGACTTCCGCCCGTATGGGTGCACCTGACGTTGCGCTGCCGGTTCAGTCAGCAAGCGAGTCCTGCGTCCCGCGTCGCTTGTCGATCCTGTGGGTGGTAGAGCCCGGATCGAGCGCACCGAGGATCTCTGGGAGCGCGTCCTTCCTAGTCCTTGACGTTCATTAGCTTGAACCCGCGGTTCCGCTCGACGACCACGTCGAAGAACGGCAGCGTCCCCTGCGTACCATCCGTCACCCGCCGGGCCCATACGCGGGCGCCGCGGTGCAGCGTGAAGTCAGAGTACACCTCCGCCTCCCTGATAAACTCGATTCGGACCAGCTCGAGCCCCTGCCCGCCCCATTCCGACAGCGCGCTCCGGATTCCCTTCGCGGTGTTGAGCTCGTTGATTCGCCGGACGTACTCGAACGAGAAGTAGTTGCGCTCCGGCAGTTGCTCCCACAGCAGTCGTTCATGCTCCTCGCGAGTGACGACCAGCGCCTCCAGTGCCGCCCGATCGCGATTCGCCAGTGCGTCCAGCGCCGCCTGGACGACAGCCTCCAGGCTCGAGTGGGCATTCGAAAGGCCGGAGCGGGCGGCCGCGTCGCGGCACCCGCTCGCCGTCGAGGCGACCCCCGTGATCAGCAGGAGCATGAGCGCTCCGCGAACCCATCGCCCGTGCATTCCCCTTCCCGGCATGGCGGCTACTGCCCGTCGTAGGTCCAGAAGCCCTCGTTGTCGTATCCATCGCCGCAGGCGTCGGCGAAGTTGCCATCACCGCCGCCACCCCCGGGACCGTTGTTCCAGATGATCGAGCTTTCGACCGACAGCGTGGTGCTCGGGTCGGTCTGGCCGGCCAACCGATTGTTGGCGTTCTGGATCGTCACCCCGTCTTCGACGCAGAAACCGCTCTCGCCGAAGTTCGTGATGATCGTGTTGTAGATACGCCAGTTCGAGCCCTCGCGCTGAAGGAGGCCGATGTCGCTCTCTCCGCCGAGGTTGGAGATCTGCCCGAGGTTGCCGGCGCCGACGGCGGTCACGTTGGCCACGATGGCCGTCGTCTTCGGGGTCGCCGCCCCGTCATCGGCGTTGTTGCTGAGCTCGAAGCCCTGGTCGGCGTCATCGGCTCGCTGCTGGGAGATTCCGAACTGGAGGAAGCCGCGGTAGCCGTCCGTGCCGTCGAACCCGTCGTCCCCGATCCCCGACACCACCATGTGGGTCTGGCTCGTCGATCCGCCGAACGGCTCGGTGCCGTCGTCCTTGTTGTAGTGGACCTGGACGTAGTCGACGGTGGTGCCAGCGCCGGATCCCTGGAAGGCGATCCCGTTCAGCTGATCCGTCGCCGTCAGGTCGTCGCCCGCGAACTCGACCCGAACGCCGCGGAGGATGCCGCTGTTGTCCTGATCGTCCACGCCGCCGTAGACGCCCGAGTCGCCCTCGCCCACGGCCTCGTCCCCGGTGTTGAGCGGGGCCCGGCCGTTGATCACCAGGCCGCCCCAGTCGCCTCGAGCCCGGTCACCCGGAGCACGGCTGCTGGTGAAGACGATCATCTCTGCCTCCGTCGGCCGGCGCGACGTACCGCAGCAGTCCGCGATGATCTTCGAGCCGCGCCGGATCACGAGGAAGCTCGAGCGTGCCTGCGGGTCGGTCGGCGGTGACCTCCCGTAGATCGTCGTCCCCGGCTCGATCGTCAGGGTGACGGCCGCACATCCCGCCGCCGGGGCGGCCGGGTTCGGCCCACAGTCCTGGCCGACGAACACGATTCCGTCGAGCTGCCAGTCCGTGTCGGCCGTGAGCGTCATGTCCTGGGTGATCGTGCCCGTTAAGACAACCGGGTTCGTCGGAGCCGGCCGCGAGTCCGACCCGTCGGTGCTCCAGACTGTCCAGCCGAAGTACCAGGCGTCGGCCAGCGGCGTGCCCGGGGCGACTGCACCGTAGTAGGCGGTGGCCTTCAGCCTCCGCGGCGGATCACCCGAGTCGACGTCCGTCGGCAGGATGATGCCGGAGCCGCCCTCGTTGTTGAACAGGGAGACATCGGTCGGTTCGTATCCCGCCACCAGCGCGGCCGGGATGAAGTCCGGGGGCGAACCCTGGCTGCCGACATTGTATGCCGACGCGGGCAGATCCGGATTGGCGATCAGGTTGTGGAAGCCCTCGAGCATCGGCGGAGGCATCATCCCCTCCACCTCGATCAGCCCATTGGCGTTGCTCGACAGACCGTCGGGATCCGACACCGTGAGCGTGACCGGAACGTCGGCCCCTCCGTCGCAGAGCACCTGGGCTTCCGTGCTGCTCGAGCTCGTGCCGTTGACGAACGCGCAGGTGCCGGCCGACCAGGCATAGGTGAGCGGGTCTCCATCTGGATCACTCGAGCCGCTTCCATCCAGCGTTACCACCTCCATGTCCGGATTCCCTTCCGAAATTGGAGACCCATCGATGCTGACCGCCGCTGTCGGAGCACGGTTGCTGGGGGGGCCGGTGCCACCATTGTTGTTGTCGGAGCAGCCGACGATTGCTACGCCTCCAGCTGCCAGAACGAGCAGGAAAGGTGGAAAATGCGCCTTCATGGCTCCTCGCTTCTGAGGTTTGAGTTTGGGCGCGCTCCGCGCCGTTTGGGCCTCCGCAGGGGCGCCCGCGGGAGCCTCACCCTCCGTAGGAGAAGCCTACGGAGATCGTCCGTCCGATCGTGTACTCCCGCTGCACCTGCACGACGCCGTTGGCCTCCTGCTCCCAGAGGAAGGCGGAGTTGAGGAGGTTTTCGGCCTTGATCTTCACCTGGAGGCCGCGCCAGAGCTTCTGGACCCAGGTGAGATCCAGCAGCTGTCGGGGTTGCTCGATGATGTCGGGAACGCCGGATCCGCCCGCCGCGTACACCCGGTCGCCGTACACGTTGTAGAAGATCCCGAGGTCCGTATTGCCTCCGGGCGACTCGTAGGAGAGGCTCACGTTGGCCACGTACGGCGACTGACCCTCGAGGGGACGCTTAACGTTCGTCGGGTTGAAGATCCCGCCGGGAATCACGGTCACCTCGGAGTGGCTGATCAGCGCGTTGCCGCTCAGGAAGAGCCTCTCCCAGAACGATCCGAGAAAGTCGAGTCGCTTGCGGAAGGTGAACTCACCGCCGAAGAGGTTCGCGTGATCGGCGTTCTGGTAGGAGTAGCCGGAGGAGGCGGTGGAGATGAACACCTGCTCGATCGGATCCTGGAAGTTCTTGTAGAACCCGCTCACCGACACCACTTCTCCGGACGCGGGAAACCACTCCCAGCGCAGGTCGGCGTTGGTGATCTCGGCCACCTGCAGATCGGGGTTGCCCACGATCTGGCGCAGGCTCAGCGCCTCCGTGAACTGGAACGGCGCCAGCTCCCGGAACTCCGGGCGGTCCACCGTCCGGCTGGCCGCCACCCTCAGGTTCATCGCGGGGTTGAGAGCGACCGTCAGGTTGAGGGCCGGCAGCACGTCGCCCTGGCTGAAGCTCGAGAGTGGGCTCGACTCGTCCTGCGCCGGTGTGACGAGCTGGAGGTCGTACTTCTCGTAACGGGCTCCGACCAGCAACTTGACCGCGCTGCCGAGCGGAAGCTCGATCATCCCGTAACCGGCGATCCGCTCGTCGGTCGCGTCGTAGACATCCCCCGGCTCGGCGATGTCCTGAAGCAGGACCTGTCCAGGTGCGGGGTTTCGGCCGACGATGTTGTCGGGATCGGCGAGCACGGCATCGAGGCCCTGGGCACCGGCGGTGCTGAACGGATCGCTGCCGCGATCGATGATCCCGCTCGGATAGGTGAAGCGGTACAGCCGGGCTGCGAAGGCACGATCCCGGTGCTGCGTGAAGAACCCCACCTTCACGAAGCCTCCCGCACTCTCCCCGAGGCCGAGGGGGATCTGCCAGTCGACGCCCCCATTGTACTCGTCATCGGTGAGGTCGCTGTAGAAATATCGCGAGCTCTCCCCGACATCCTCCAGGAAGTAGGGGCTGTCGGGCTGGTTGAACGTCTGATTGTAGATCGTCTCGCGCAGCCCCGGCTCATCGAGGGTGGCCCGCCCGAGAACGAACCGCCATTCCAGCCGCGATGCCAGCGGCAGCTCGTGCTTCCCGGAGAGCTGTCCCCATAGCAGCTCGCGCTCCTGATAGCGGAGCCGCTCGCCAAACAGCTCGCCGCCCAGGTCCTCGTTGTTGGCCCCGGCGAGGATGCGCGCCTCGTTGTCCGTGTTGCGGTTGAACATCGTGCGCAGGCTGATCTGCTGGGTGGGGGAGAAGAGGTAGCTGAAGTTCCCCATCGCACCCAGCACCGTGCGCCGGACGCTGCTATTGAAGGAGTAGAGGACGTTCGGAGTGCGTAGCTCCTCGGGAAGCGAAGGATCGAAGTCCTCCGCGCTGAACTTCGCCTCGGTCTCCTCATCGACGATGTAGTAGCGGTCGTCGTAAGACGCGCCGATCAGCCAGCCCAAGTTGCCCGAGCGGGCGCCGACCGAGAAGCCGCCGTTGAGATTCCCCGGCGTCGTCTGCGGTTGCGGCGCGAACTGCGACAGCTGTTCCGCGAAGGCCGTTCCGAACCTCTTTATCGCCGCTTCGTCGTCGCTCGGCAGCCGATTGCCGCGCAGCCCGTAGCCGGCGTCCTGGATCACCCGCGGAATGCGGCGCCCCCCGTCATCCCTCCCCAACCAGTCGGTGCTCCCTCCTGTGTAGCCGAAGAAGTTGTTCTGGAACTGGCTGTTGCTGTTGAAGCCGGTCCCGATGCGCAGGTTCCAGGTCAGCTGCGTCGGGAACTCCTTGTTCTCGACCTGGAGCGCACCTCCCGAGAACTCGCCGGAGAGGTCCGGCGTGTAGGTCTTCTGAGTGGCGATCGTCTCGACGAACGCCGAAGGGAAGAGGTCGAGCGGAACGGTCTCCTTCTCCGGCTCGGGGCTCGGCATCGGCGAGCCGCTCAACAGCGTCTGACTGTACCGCTCGCCGAGGCCCCGGATGTAGACGTACCGACCGTCGAGAACCGTCACCCCCGTGACCCGACTGGCGGCCTCCGCCACGTTGCGGTCCGGAGATCTCGCGATCTGTTGGGAACCGATGGCGTCGGTGACCGCGATCGCGTTCTTCTGGGCGTTCAGCAGCCCCTGGATGGAGCCGGCCTCCGCCTCCGCCGTGATCGTGATTCCCTCCACGGCGATGGGAGAGAACTCGAGCGAGATGTCCAGCGTCGTGACCTCGCCTGAGCGCACCTGCACGTCGGTTACCGTCTTGCCGCGATACCCCAGGGTCTCCACCTGGACGCTGTGCGTGCCGGGCGGCACGTCGGTGATCCGGAATCGGCCCTCGAGGTCGGTCAACGTGCCGATGCCCAGCTCGGGAACGAACACCTGTGCGCTCGACAGCGGCTCCGCGTTGCGGGCGTCCACCACCCGCCCCGCGATCACGCCCGCCTGCTGGGCTGACGCTGGAGCGACGACCGTCAACAGTCCTGCCAGAAGGGCCAAAAAGGCCGCCAACGCGCCAGCACGGGACACGGATCGAGTGAGCCTCCGCCCCGCGCCCCACCTCCCCCGGCCGGGAGGAACCTCTCTACTGAGAAACATGGCTGGCTACCTATCCGCTGGAGTTGGGCTCTACCGTTGCCCGGACGTTAGGGAGCGACCGTAACGACCCGAGGCACGGGAATGTCCCAGATCTGAAACGAAGCCGGCCGTGTTTCACGGCCTCGTCAATCCTGGTCCGGCGCTCCAGCCCGCGGGCACTGCGCATGCACCAAGGAACGACGAGACACTCTGCCGCCGCAGGACACGGGCGGTCAGTAAGGCACTGGGAAACATGCACTTGAATGGTCCGACCACCGGGGAGATCACCTCCCGGTTCGGCGGTCGCGGCGCTTTTCGCCGGGCGGCCGGGCAGAATGCCATGTAAGGGCCAACCAGCGAACCGAGGCTAACGTTCGAGGCGAGCTTGACCCGCGAACGAAACACCGACGTTGATGCTCTTCCGTTCCCGATCGTCGAGGTCGGGCTCGACGGGCGCATCGAGCACCTCAACGGATACGCGGCGTCCTTCTTCGGGCACACCCCGCGCGAGCTGGTGGGACGCCCGTTCCACGAGCTGGTCGGCTCCTGCTGGCAGGCCGTCTTCCGGAGCGCCTTGGCGCGAGAGACGAGTTCGGGACGCGGTGCGGGTGACCTCCGGCGGCCGGTGCTGGAGGTGCCGGTGCGAACGTCAGCCGGCGAGGAGCGGTTTCGCATCCTGATGGCGCGCGGAGAGGGCGAGGCCGGTCGGCTGCACCTCTTGCTGTGCCCGGCAAGCCTTCCCGGGGACGACCCGTCGACGGCGCAGGCCGCGGCGCTCGGCACGACCGAGGAAGCGATCCTCTGCACTGACTCGGACGGGCGGATCCTCTACTGCAACCAGCGCTTTCGCGAGCTCTGGAAGGTTCCGGGCTCCGCGCTGGACGGAAACCGTGAGTCTATACTCGCGATCGCCAATCAGCAGCTCGAGGACCCAGAGGCCTTGATCGAGCTCTGCGAGCGAGCCGCACTCGGCTCGGAAGGAGACTCGCGCGGGTTACTGTACTTCCAGAATCAGCGGACGATCGAGGGACATGCGCGCCCGTTGCGGATCGAGGGTGAACTCGTCGGACAAATCGCATCCTTCCGGGACGTGACGCGCCACCAGCGAGCTCGCGAGACCATTCGAAGCTCGGAGCGCCGCTATCGCCTCCTGTTCGAGCGCAACGTCGCGGGGGTGTTCCGGGCAACGCTGGCAGGCGAGATCCTCGAAGTGAACGAAGCCTTCGCACGACTGGTGGGGTTTAACTCCCCGCTCGAGCTGCAGGGAAGATCGATCACCGAGTTCTACGCGTCGCTGCCGGACCGCCGTCGATTCGGCGAGGAACTGGCGCGCAGCGGGGCGATCACGAATCGCGAGATCCGGTTCAGCCGTAAGGACAGGTCGACGATCTGGGTACTCGAGAGCTCGATCCTGGTTGAGGATCCGGACGGCACGGACCGGACGATCGAGGGCACGATCGTGGACATCACGGCTCGCAAGCGATTGGAAACCGAGCTGGAGCGCATGGCCTATCACGATCCGCTGACCGACCTCGCCAACCGGCGCATGCTCGAGGAGCGGGCCCGCATGTCCCTCGCCTTCGCGGACCGTCACGGCATACAGGCCGGCCTGATCTACCTGGATCTCTCGCGATTCAAGCGGATCAACGACACCCTCGGCCACGAAGCGGGCGACGCCGTCCTGGTCAAGGTGGCACGCCGAATTCGATCGTGCCTGCGGGGAAGCGACACGGCGGCCCGGATCGGCGGAGACGAGTTCGCCTGTCTCCTAGCCGAGGTCGGTGGCGAGAAGGGCGCGCTCGCGGTCGCCCGGCGCATCGCCGACCGGCTGGGGGCGCCGCTCGAGCTTGGTCACCGCACGCTCCACGTGGATGCGCAGATCGGCGTCGCGCTCTACCCGGACCATGCCGCCGACTTCGAGGGCCTGCTGGCGGCGGCCGATCGGGCCATGTATCGGACCAAGCTGGACGGCAATCCCGCGATCGAAGTGTACTCGGCGACCCTGGACGAGCCGGTACCGGACGAGATCGCGGAGGAGGAGGAGCTCCGCGAGGCGATCGATCGGCGCCAGCTTACCCTGCACTACCAGCCGGTCGTGCGGTTGGCGGATGGCATGATCATCGGCGCCGAAGCGCTGGTGCGCTGGCACCACCCCGCCAGGGGACTGCTGCAGGCCAACGAGTTCATCGGGACCGCCGAGCGGAGCGGTGTCATCCGCCAGCTGGATCAATGGGTGCTAACGGAGGCTGTCAGGCAGGCGATCGAGTGGGTAGGGCGAGAGTCACCCCGGTGGATCTCCGTGAACCAATCGATCCCAAGCCTGCGGAGCCCCGAGATCACGGAGTTCGTGGCGGACCTGCTGCGCCGGATGGCCGTGCCGCCGGGCCGCATCGTCCTCGAGCTCAGCGAGAAGCTGGCTCTGGACAGTCCGGAAACGGTCACCAGCCGGCTGCGCGAGCTGCGGGACATGGGGCTGCGCGTCGCGCTCGACGACTTTGGCACGGGTCATTCGACCCTCGCCTACATCAAGCACTTCCCCACGGACCTCATCAAGCTCGACGGATTCTTCGTGCACGATCTCGGCACCAACTACGACAGCCGCAACCTGCTCAAGGCAGTCATCCAGATGGGACAGACGTGGGGGGTCGCGGTCGTCGCCGAGAAGGTCGAGACCGAGTCTCAGTACGAGTGGCTCAAGGCGGCAGGCTGCGACTTGGCGCAGGGATACTATACCGGAAGGCCTGTCCCGCCAGAACAGCTACTCGAGAGCTCGCGGGAGGCTGTCGGGGCCGCGCTCAGACGTCCTGGACCGCCGCCTGAACCTTCTCCGCCACCTCGGGGGTGACCTCCTCGATTCCGTGCGCGCTGCGCGCATGCGCCACGACGAGCTCCATCAATTCCTCCTCGGTCTCGGCCCAGGCCGTGTAGTCGCAGCCTGGAACGACATCGGCGCACCGGATCTGCTTTGCCATCGAATCACTCCTCCCGACGGGATATGCGAACTTCTCGATAAACAGCAGGCCCCGGCGCCCACGAGGGGGCACCGGGGCCTGTCGGGCCTACTCAGTCGAGCTTGGTGGCGCCGGCCGGCCCCACTTCGCCCGCACCTCAATCAGGTCAAGCCCGCCTTCGCCATGGCATCCTTGCGAACGAGGGCGTAGCCGACCGAGTTGAAGTTGAAGTTCGCGACCTCGGTGAACAGGCGCCCCGCCTCATTGGTGTTGCCCGCTCCATCCTCGGCGGTCGCGAGCAGGTACTTGACGTAGATGTCGTTGAGGTTCGCCTGCTTGAGGTGCGTGACCGCCTCTGCGAACTGGCCCTGCTCGAGGGCGATCTCTCCCAGCAGCTGGTGGTAGCCCTGGAAGCGCAGCGGCCCGCTCACCGCCTCCTGCAGCGTCTTGTGCTCCTCGGCAGCGGCCTTGGCCGCTTCGAGGTCGCCGGCGGCTATGGCCAAGCGGGCGCGCCAGAACAGCTTGCTGGCTTCCTGCCCCCGGGTGAACTCGGGGTCGTCCACCAGAGCCATGTTCTCCTGCTGCACGGCCTCGCGCGCCTTGAGAAGCTCCTTGGCGGCCTCGAGCAGGTCGTGGTGCAGCGCGATGGCGGCCGCCTGGCTGAGCGCGAACATCTGAATCGAGATCACCTGGTCCTCTCGCACCCCAAGCCCTTCCGCCGCTTCGGCGATCTCCGTCAGCTCGGCGATGGCTTCACCGGGCGCACCGGCGTGGACGGGTATGAAGGCGCGGTACACAGCGTAGAATCCCTTGTTCTCGGCCTTGGCGTTCGCGATCCCGACGTCGTAATCCGCCCGCGCCTCTTCGAAGTTACCGAGGAACGAGTTGATGTGGCCCTTCTTCAACGCCGCCACACCGAGCGTCGGGTCCTTTTCGAGGGCACCCGAATAAGAGGACCGGGCCATCTCGAGCTCGCTCATGGCGCGGTAGACGTCACCCAGGAACTCGTAGCCCTTCGCTTCCTCCGGCATGATCTGCACGCAGTGCTCGAAGTGCTCCTTCGCCTTCGCGAAGTCCCGGGGCTCCTGGAACAGATAGTTGAACCCGATCGCCGCGTGGGCGGCATACATGTTCGGATCCAACTCCAGCGCCTTCATGTAAGCCTCTCGCGCCTTGCCGTTCTCCTGCCGGCCCGAGAGGACGCCGCCGAGGTTCAGCCAGGCGCGCGGGCTGTTCGGGTAACTGCCTACCAGCTGTTCGGATAGCTGCAACGCCGCGTCGTTGTTCGCATCGGTGAAGGCGGCCGCCACCTCGATCAACATCTTCTCGGCATCGCTGGCATGGACGACGTGCTCCATGGCCATCTCGACGTTGCTGTTGAACTCCTCCGCCGAGGTTGCCGTGTTGGCGATGTTCAGGTAGGCGTAGGCAAAGGTCGGATCCTTCTCCACGGCGGCGCGAAACAGCTCGTTGGCCTCCTGGGACCGGGCCACGTCGGCCAGCTCCTGTCCGGCGAGGAAGTCCACTCTCGCCGCCTCACTGGCAGTCGTGATGGGGATCTCCGCGATCTCCGCGGACGCGAGCGCCTGCTGCTCGTCGCTCGTGTCGGGCTGCGCGCACGCGCCGGCGATCGCGAGCACGCCGGCAAGCACGGCGATTCGGCTGGGGGACTGCATCGGGTTACCTCCTGTTGGGGCTCTCACAACCTGTTGAGACTCTCAGAACCTGTGGGGGCTCAGGGGTGCTAAAATACTAACATGGGCGCGCTGACGCACCTCTCCTCGCAACGCAGAGCAGTCGATAGGCAGAGCGCGTCAATGGCGATCTCTGGGGGCGAAGATACGGCTCCCTTCGGATTGTCGAACGGCAGCGCCCGTTGACGGACGCCCCACGCTAACCGTAACGCCCCGGACCGTCAATCCCTGACGCGGACGACCTCGACCTTCACCGACCCGCCGCCGTGGCCGCGCTCACGCCGGCCTGCAGCTCCTCCACCAGACGCTCCGCATCGTAGACCTCGGTCAACGCCTCCAGGATGCCCCGCGAGTCGACGGCCACCGTTCGGTTGCTCTCGGTGAGAAAGATGTAGTCGCCGGACAGGCTCTCGATGTTGCCGTCGAAGGCCAACCCGACCACGCGCAGATCCCGATCCACCACCGGAGACCCCGAGTTCCCCCCGATGATGTCCGCCGTGCTCACGAAGTTCAGGGGAGTCGACACCTCGAATGAGGCCGGCGGGTCGATCCAGCGCGGCGGCAGATCCCACGCGCCCTCGGCCTCGTCATGCCCGTGGGAGTAGTAGCGGTCGTACAGGCCGTAGAAGGTCGTGAATATGGGGGCCAGCGTCCCGTTGTACTCGTAGCCGGCCACCACTCCATCGGCGATCCGCAACGAGAACGTCGCATCGGGCGGGACCGCGCTACCATAGATCTCGAAGCGTGCCCTGCCGAGCTTGACCGCGATCTCCTCCTCCTCGGGCGAGAGCTCGGAGAGGCGCTGCTGGAACGGCGCGAACTCGGACAGGAGCGTCGTGAACAGCTGGATCGCCGGATCGTTCATGCTGAGCGTACCCGCCTCGACCGCCTCCGCCGTCCTGGCCGAGTCGGCGAGCACGGATCCGTTCACCACCGCGGCCGCCGCCCCCTCGGGCGTGCGCCCGCCGAGCATGTTCATCACCGTTCGGTTGGACTCGCCGTAGGCGGCGATCAGATCCAGGAGACGCGCCTCGATGAGCAGCTCCTGCAGCTCCACCGGCTGCTGCGGGACCTCCAACAGACTGGATCGGAACTCCGCGGCCTGATCGGACCCCTCCCGCTGCTGCGAGACCAGGTACTGGAACGCCCAGATGGCCCGCACCAGGGTCGCCGAGCCGTAGATCGGCGACTCGAGGCCGAGAAAAGCCCCATAGCCGGCGCCGATCGCCCGCTTCTCGTTCTGAATCTCGCCCATGCGCTCGGTCAGACCGCCGAACTCCGCGGCCAGCGCCGAATCGGCTGCCAGTGCGTCCAGAAAGTTCTTCTCCGCATCCCGGCGCTTCGCCAGGATCACCGGGTCGTAGAGGCCGGCGATGATTCCCGTGTACGCCTTCTGCGAGTTCAGCAGGCTGAAGATCTCGTTGCGGATGTCCAGCTTCTCGGCCGTCTCGGGATCGAAGTCGTAGTACTCCTCGAGCGCATCGATGCGTCGATTGATGAACTCGAGCACCGCCCGGTCCGAGACGTCCCGACGGAACTCCAGCTCCGCGACCGTCTGGATCCGGCTCGTACTGCCCGGATTCCCGATGACGAACACCAGTTCGCCCTCGGATACGCCTTCCTCGCTCCACGGGAAGTAGGCATCGCTCGTATCCAGCGGCCGGCCGTCCTCGTAGACGCGGAAGAAGCTGAAATCCAGCGCATAACGGGGATAGGTGAAGTTGTCGGGGTCGCCGCCGAAGAATCCCATCTGCAGCTCGGGCACCATCACGAGACGGACATCCGTGTACCGACGGAAGACGTAGGCGGAGTAGCGGCCACCGTTGTAGAGCGAGATCATCTCGACGGCGTAGCCGGCCTCCTCACCGCCGTATTCGGCCAGGATCCGTTCCTCGACCTCCTCCAGCTTCGCTTCGCGGGCGTCCGCCCGTTCGGCATCGGTCTCGATCCCGGCCAGCGCGCCGTGGATCTCCGCCGTGACGTCGCGAATCGCCACGAGACGATCCGCCTCGAATCCCTCCACCGGACGCTCGTCCGCGAGGGTCGCGGCGTAGAAGCCGTCGTCCAGGAGCGTCTCGCCCTCCCGCGTCACGGCGGAGACGTGCTCGCGCGCGCAGTGGTGGTTCGTGGCCACCAGGCCCTGCGGGGAGACGAAGGAGGCCGAGCAGCTGGGGATGCGCAGCGCCCCCAGCCGCGCGTGCCGAAACCAGGCCGAGTCGGGCGCGAAGCCGTACGTCTCCTCCAGGTACGCGACCGGAGGGAACTCGAAGGTCCACATCCGACCGTTGTCGAATCGACCCGCCCGCACCGTGTCCAGGTCGACGCCGAACGGCGAGACGCCCTGGCCCGCCGCCGCGTCGGCGGCTCCCGCCGCCAGCACAAGGCACAGGATCACCGCGCGGCCCGTGCCGGCCGCCGATCCACATCTCCACGGAGTGACCCTTCGCTCTGCCTCGTTCACGCTATCTTCTCCTTCGCCTCCCGGCGCGTATCTCTCTCGGAGCGGCCCTCCCCCGATCGGAGCCGACCGCGCTCGACGAGCCAAAGTGAGCCTCCGCGGCCCGCCAGAAAAGGGCGGATCGCGTCGCCGCTTCGCGGGTTTGCCAAAGGCGGCCGAGCCCGCCAATCTGCATTCGAGCAACCACGGCTTCGCGAGGAGGCGA
>CAZEBA010000049.1:9259-19838 GCA_964510615.1 uncultured Gemmatimonadota bacterium | reverse complement strand
GTAACGGGCGCTGGCCGACCCAGATCCTGATCGCCACCATCTTCATCGGCGCGCTGGCTCCCGCCGCACTGGCAGGCTTCGTGTCGGCCGGCGCGGTGGTGGGGATCGCACTGCTCGGCGTCGGCATGATGTTTGGGGCCTCGTGGCTTCTCTCCCGTACCCTCCTGGGGGGAGAGGCGACCACGTTCAGCCTCGAGCTGCCGCCCTACCGGCCACCTCGTCTTCTCCGGACGCTGTACACGTCCGTCATCGACCGAACGCTCATCGTCCTCTGGCGGGCGGTCGTGTTCGCTGCACCGGCGGGAGCCGTGATCTGGCTGGTGGCGAACCTGTCGCTCGGCGGCGCCTCCGTGGCCGAGCACCTCATCTCGTGGCTGAATCCCCTCGGGCTGCTCATCGGCCTCAACGGGGTGATCCTGTTGGCCTACGTGGTCGCGATTCCGGCCAACGAGATCGTGATCCCCACCGTGCTGATGCTCACGGTCCTCTCGGCCTCCATCGCCGGGGCAGGTGCTGGCGCTGGCGTCATGTTCGAGCCAGAATCAGCCTACGCCATGGGGGAGATCCTCCGGGCCGGCGGGTGGACCCTGCTCACGGCCGTGAACCTGATGCTCTTCAGCCTGCTTCATAACCCGTGCTCGACGACGCTGTACACGATCTACCAGGAGACGGGCAGCGCCAAGTGGACGACTCTGGCGGCCGTGCTGCCGCTCGCGATCGGCTTCGCGGTCTGTTTTGCGGTCGCGCGGATCTGGGGGTTCGTCGCCTAGGAGCCAGGTTGGGTAGCGGTCCGTCCCGCGCCGCCGGCCGTAGCGCCGTCTGCCGTGTCGCGATGGTCCGGCCCGGGACCCGTCGTCCGTGATCGAACTGCTCTCCGGGCCGTGGGGCCCGGTGATCATCTTCTTTCTGCGGGCGGTCGACGTCTCGCTCTCCACCTTCCGCGTCCTGATGGTCGTGCGAGGATCGAGATGGCTGGCGCCGGTGGTGAGCTTCTTCGAGATCCTGCTCTGGGTCGTGGCGGCGGGCGCCGTGATCCGGAACCTGGGCAGCGTTTGGCATGCCGTCGGCTACGCCGCCGGCTTCTCCGCCGGCACGGCGATCGGGATGCGGATCGAAGGCAAGCTGGCTCTCGGGATCTGTTCGGTGCGGGCGATCAGCAGCGGCCCGCAGGCCGAGCTCGCGCGAGAGCTGAGGGCGCACGGCTACGGTGTGACGGAGCAGCGAGGCCGCGGACGCGAGGGATGGGTCGGGATCCTCCACGCCGTTGTTCGCCGCCGGGACGTTCACGACGTGATCCAGACCGTCGAGCGGCACGACCCGGACGCGTTCGTGACGATCCAGAACGATGCGGTCGTGCACCGCGGATGGCTCTACCAAGCCAAGCGGAAGTGAGCCAATTGGTATGAGCGTGCCTGACGAGAGCGACGCCGGCCGGCCGAGCGACGGTCGCCGGCGTCCGGCTGCTAGCGTCGCCCCCGCTTCCCACCGACGCGGGTCACCAGGAGCACGACGGCCAGCCCGCTGATCGCCGCCGCCAGCAGCCAACCCGCCGGCTGCGGGTCGAGCACCATCGTTCGGGCTCCCAGGTAGGCGGCGTACACAACGTAGAGGAGAACGAAGGCGGCGCCCTCTCTCCGGCTGATCCTCCAGGCCGAGGCGAGGGCGACCCAGCAGAGGAGGGCGATGGCCACCATCACGGGCAGGTCGGTGGAGACGGCCAGCTCGGGCACCGCCAACCCTGCAGGGGCGACCGCGGCGCTGAGTCCCAGGATCCCCAGCAGATTGAACAGGTTGCTGCCCATCACGTTTCCGACCGAGATGTCCTCCTCGCCGCGCCGTGCGGCCACCCACGACGTGGCCGCCTCCGGTAGCGACGTGCCCGCTGCGATCACGGTCAGTCCGACAACAAGCGGACTGACGCCGAGAGCGTCGGCGATTTCGACGGCTCCGTCCACCGCCCAGTGCGAGCCGAGGACGAGAAGAACGAGGCCGGTGCCGATCGAGACGAGCTGGACCGCGCTGCGTTGCCGGCGGCGAGGGGCCCGCGCCTCGTGGGATCCGGATTTGCCCGTATTGCCAATCTCGCGCTGCCTGCCCGCCAGCCGGATGGACCAGGCCACGTAGCCGAGCGCTCCGAGAATCAGGAGCGCTCCGTCCGTCCGGCCAAGGCGGCCGTCGGCCGCAAGAAGCCAGACAAGGCCGGAGGCCGCCACGACGAGCGGTGCTTCGAGACGCACGAGGGAGTGCGCGACGCGAAGCGGCCGGACGAGGGCGGCGAACCCCAGGATGAGCAGCGTGTTGAAGATGTTGCTCCCGATCACGTTGCCGACCGCGATCCCCGGCTCGCCCTCGGCCGCCGAGCGCACGCTCACCGCCAGCTCCGGGGCACTGGTGCCGAAGGCGACGACGGTGAGCCCGACAAGCAGGGGGGCGACGCCGATGGTGCGAGCCAGTCCCGATGCACCGCGGACCAGCGCCTCCCCTCCTAGCACGAGGAGCCCGAGGCCGGCGGCCAGGATCAGGAACGCCGCCATCCGGCCTATGGCATCGCGTCGAAGCCCAGACCCGGCGCTTCGGTGGGGAAGAGAACGCCGTCTCGGAGGATGACGGCCCCTGCGGCCGGATCATCCAGCAGGTCGAGGTGCCCATCGAGATCGGCGTAGGCCACGTTGGGACGGGCGAGGGCGAAGTGCAGGCCGCCGGCGATCGCCAGCGCCGATTCGTCCATGCACCCCACCATCACCTCCAGGCGGGCGGAGCGAGCCACCGCGTTTACCGCCATGGCCTCGGCGATCCCACCGACCTTCATCAGCTTCACGTTCACCATGTCGGCCAGTCCGCGCCGCGCGATCCGAAACGCGTCCCGCAGGCTGAGGAGGCTCTCGTCGGCCATGACCGGCAGGGGCACCGCCTCGGTCACCCGCCCGAGGAGGTCCGGCTCACCCTTCGGTGTCGGCTGCTCGAGGAGCTCGAGGCGCGCGGCCCGGGTCGCCTCGACGAAGCGGACCGATCGCTCCACGTCATAGCCCTGGTTGGCGTCGAAGCGGAGCTCGATCCTCTCGCCGACCGCCTCACGCACCCGCAGCACCCGCTCGATGTCCTCTTCCACGTTTCGGCCGCCCTTGATCTTCAAGCAGCGGAACCCGTCCCCCACCAGCCGACGCGCCCGTTCGACGGTCCCGTCGACGGGCAGGATTCCGATCGTGATACTGGTGCGCATGCGGTCCCGGTAGCCCCCGAGAAGCAGCCACAGGGGCTGTCCGGCGACCTTTCCCAGCAGATCGTGGAGCGCCAGGTCCACCGCCGCCAACGCCGAGGAATGCCCGCTCAGCGGCTTCCGGAGGTCGCGGAGGATGCGCGCCCGCCGCAGCGGATCGGAGCCGCGCAATCTTGGTTCGGCCACATCCCGCAGAGCCGCCAGGACGCTGGCGGGCGTCTCACCGGTGACGGCAGGGTCGGGTGCCGCACAGCCGTAGGCAGTGATCCCGGACGTGGTCTCCACCCGCAGGAAGACGTTCGTCGCCCGCTCGACGGTCTCGTACGCGATCACGTAGGGCTCCCTGAGCCGGAGATCGACGGCCCAGCACTCGACGGCCTTGACGCGCACGGGTCAGGTCCTGCGCTCGTGGATCTCGGCCAGGGTCATCGGCTTGAGCGTCTCCACGAAGGTCACCAGGTGCTGGATCATGACCTCCCAGATCTCGCGTCCCTTCTCGGCCGAGGCCTTCATCGGGTCGCCCAGGACGCCGGTGGGGGAGATACGCTCCGTGTGGGCGTACCACTGGACGGCATACTCCGAGCTGAGGTCGAGATACCGGCTGTGGAAGCGCGGCACGAACCCCTCGGCCCGGTCCATGTCCACGAGCTCGGGACGTGTGGCGAGGCTGGTGCTCGTCTCCACCTCGCCCGCGTGGACGTCGCCCTTGGTCTCGGAGAGTCGCGCCACGTCCGCGTCACTCGTCTCGCCGGTGTCCACACACGTGAAGATGTGTGCGTCCCGGTTGATCATCTGCGCCGCGAACTGCAGCGTGGGCATGTTCCCGCCGTGTCCGTTCACGATGACCAGCTTCGTAACGCCGTGGTTGGCGGCGCTCATGCCGACCTCGTAGACCAGCCGCGCCAGGGTCTGCGGGCTGATGCTGAGGGTGCCGGGGAAGTCCTCGTGGTGATACGAGACGCCATACGGGATGAGCGGCAGAACGAGCGGGCGGGGCTCCTGGCAGCGGCGGGCAACCTCCCGGCACAGGTGCTCCGCATCCCAGGCGTCGGTGTCCAGCGGCAGATGCAGGCCGTGCTGCTCGATGGCGCCGACCGGCAGCAACGCCATGTCCACCTCCTCCAGCCGCGTCTTCGCCTCGGGCCAGGTGAGCTCGCCGAGGAGGTAGTCCCGGGCGGCCGTCGCCGGCCGCTTTCGTGTGACCTCCGCGGTTCCGTCCGGGGAGCTGGTGCCCTCGAAGGGATATGGCCGGGAGAGCGACGGATCGTTGCGGGCATCGAACGGAACCCACTGACGGCCGGCGCGGCGTAGCGCGCCCTCGGCGTGTTCGAGCAGCGCGGCGAAGAGCGGACGTCGGAGGCGCATCGGAATCGCGTGGACCGGCGAGCTCCGCCGATCGAATCGGAGGTGCATCACCTCTGGCCGGGCGCGCGCTCGCGCGGCCGCTGGGTCTCCGGGGTCCAGCCGGCCGTCCTCCTTCAGCAGCCAGACCAGATGCTCCGCGCCGGCCGACTCCTGGTGGACGCCGCGCTCCGCGACCGCGCGAAGGCACGCCTCAATCTGTTCCGACTCGTAGCCGCATGGCGCCGGATCGGCGCCGACGGCCACCAGCATTGCCACCACCCGCCGGCACTTCTCGCACCGGCCGCACGGAATCACCCGCTCGCCCCGGATGCTGGCGGCGTGACAGGAGGTCTGGTGCCTCTGCAGGTCGGGGTACCGCTCAGCGAGCGTCTTCTCCACCAGGAGCTCGGAGAGAGGACGCAGGAGAGAGAACTGCGCGACCCCCCATCCCTTGCGCCTGAAGTACGCCGAGAGTGCGTTGTCGAAGAACCGGCTCTGGTCGTATAAGCCGTCGTAGTGGGGGATTCCGCGGTATCGGGCGACTCGCGTCGTGTCGTGCTCGTCGCCGATCACCAGGCGGCCGATCCTCCGGCGGCGCAGCACGGGCAGGGCGCCGAAGAGGAAGACCGCGACGGTCCAGAGCCGGATCGGGTACTCGTCCGAGCGCAAGCGCTGATAGTCGGCGCGCACCAGCGGGAGCTGGCGGACCATCCAGTTGAAGGCCCGATCGGCCGACGTCCAGATGCGAGCCGTGTGTTCCGGGTCGGTCGCCGCGAGGTGGCGGTAGCCGTTCAGCGCGGTGTACCAGTGCCGACCGGACTCGTTGACGAACAGGGCGTGCGTCTCGTGGCCGAGCTCCCGGAGGAGGCCGTAGCTCAACAGGCTCTCCTTGCCGCCGCTCGAGAGCACCCCGAAGCGGTCCCGCGAAGTGGCCCACTCGGCCTCTCCATCGTACGCCTGCGGGAAGCGGAGCTCGGCCTGCAGGTAGCTCTCCCGGACGTCCAGCGGCACCTTCGCCTCCGGGATCAGAAACTCGTTGGGGCGCAGGATCTTGTTGACGTAGATCTCACGTGCAGTATTGGCCGCCATCTCGGTCAGGAACCGCCGATCGTGTTCGTCGAGCGGACCGCCGAGGACGAGCTCGCGGCAGAACAGCCCGTAGTTGATCGCGACCTGCGCCGCGACCAGTGCCGCCAGGTTCTGCGAGCCGGGGTCGGCGGGATCGAAGACCTCCTCTTCGTAGCGATAGGCCAGCTCCGTCTCCGCCGTGTGCCCGCCGGCCGTGACGCGGTAGGTGGCCGAGAGGCCGCGCCCGGTAAGCCGCGGGGCGCCGACCTCGAGTCGGTCGAGCACGAGAAGGGGGGCTAGCGGATCGGCGGCCGCCTTCGCGCTCACTTGACCTCCATCCTGGCCGGGCCTTCCCCGGCGGCGGCGGGTCCGGCCGATCGCATCCGCTCGAGAATCGTGCGCACCAGAGCGTCCGCGCCCTCGTAGAGCACGTCGGTGGTGGGAAGGGCCGTGGCCGACTCGATCTCCGCCGCGGCGCTCGCCGTGCTCTCCCGATCCAGCCCCTCGTGGTTGATCGTCACCGCCACCACCGGCCGTCGCGAACAGAGCTCAATGGCCCGGATCTGCGTCTCCAGCGGATCGAGGGGGTAGCCGGGAAAGCCGTCGTACTCCTTCCGGGCCGGCGCGTGCTGGAGGATGACCGCATGGGGCCGCCCGGCGGCAAGGAGCTCGAAGCCCCCGGGGTAGGCGGGGTTCATCAGGCTTCCCTGGCCCTCGAGGACGATGACGTCCGGATCCGACTCCTTCCAGGCCGTCCAGACGGCGTGCTCGATCTCGCCGGCCACGAAGTCGTTGATCAGGGAGTCGAGGATGATCCCGTACCGCGCTCCCTGCATCCAGGCCGTCTGACCGGTGCCCACCATCTCCGCCCGGACGCCAGCCGCCTCCAGTCCCTCGACCAGGCACCAAGCGGTCGTCCGCTTGCCGATGGCCGAGTCCGTGCCGAGCACGGCGACCCGATACGCGTCCACTTCCTCGATCTTCCCGGTAAAGGCGTGAAGCTCGCCCCGCGGCGGCGTGCGGCGCACGTCGCGGAGCCGAACGTCGTGCTGCGCGGCGAGGGCGGCGAGCTCCGGATCCTCGCCGAGGAAGTCGTGCAGCCCCGAGTCGACATGAAGTCCGGTGCGGATCGCCTCCCGTACGGCGCGGCGAATCGGATCCGACAGCCGTCCACCGTCGGGGGCGATGCCGATGACGAAGACGGCTGCCGGCGTGCCCGCCCGCTCGGCTGCTTCCAGCGCCGAGGGCAGGTCGCGAACGATCGGGATGCCGGCCGGGCGTCCGTCGAGGAACTCGCCGGCATCCCGCCCCGCCAGGTCGGAATCGATCACCCCGGTGACCCGGTAGCGCCGTGTTCGGCGGACGAGGCCGTGGGCGGTCTTGCCGTAGGTCGATCCGAACGCCCGATCGCAATACACGACCGCGTTGCCATCGAGGGTCGTCGTGCGGGCTCCGGGTCCACGCCGGGCGGGGTTACCGGCGGCCGGTGAGGACGGCGACATAGCGGTCACCCGGGAGGGGGTGCTGTCGGTGATGCTCCAGGAGCACGGCCAGCCCTGCCGTCGACGCCGGAAGGACGCTGAGCCCTTCCTTCTCTCGCAACGTGCGCGCCCGGCCCATCATCTCGCGGTCGCTGGCATCGTCGGCCCAGCCTCCCGTCGCTCGGATCGCCTCCAGGGCCCAGTTCCCGTCGAACGAGTGCCAGTTGATCAGCGGCTCGTTGACCTGGGTCTCCCGCACCGCCGACGGTTCCAGATCCTGACATTCCGCGAACCCCTTCCGGAAGGAGCGCACAATGGGGTTCTTGCGGTGGGAGGAGCCGGCCACGATGCGGGGCATGCGCGACGTCTTTCCGCGCCGGTACAGGGTGGCGAACCCCCGGTAGATGCCGGCTAGCGTGGTCCCGTTCGACACGGGCGCGGCCAGGATCGACGGAGCGTCTCGCAGCTCGTCGTAGATCTCGTTGGCGATCTCCCCGTAGGCGACGAGTTGCAGAATGGTGTTGGCGCCGCCCGGGTTGGCGTCGTAGAGCTCCTCGCGCTCGGCCCGTTCCTTCGAGGCGGCGACGGCAGCCTCATAGTCGCCGGGAGTTCGGACGATCGATGCGCCGAGAGCCACCATCTCCTCCAGCCGGCCGGTCTGGTAGGTCTCCGGGATGTTGATGATGCACCGGAGGCCGGCCAGCGAGCTGGCGAACGCCACGGCCGCGCCGTAGTTGCCGCAGGTGGCCACGGCGATCGACTCGAAGCCACGTCTCAGGGCATCGTGCACCTGAGCGAAGGCGATGCGGTCCTTCTGGGTTCCGGTCGGATTGCCGCCCTCGAACTTCAGGAACAGCTGCCGAAGGCCCGACTCCCTCTCGACGTTGCGCGCCCGCGCGAGGCCGGTATCGCCGACCTCGGAGGCGATAATGTCCTCGTAGGCCTCGAGTCGAAGGTCGAGGGCCCGCCCGGGATCGGCCGCGATCCGCCGGCTCGCCTCGACTTCGTCGGTCGGCGGCTGCGCCGGTCCCACGGCGCCGTCCAGCAGGATCGGGATCGGAGAGGACTCGTCTGGCATGTGTCGGTTGCCGGGTGGTGGCTTTGCCCTTCGCCGCCGCACGGCGGCGGCGGGAGCTGAAGATCAATGTAGCGGCGGAGATAGCGGCGGGCTACGAGGGATGGCCAACGGATCGAAGAGCCCCACCGGCCCCTTGGGTGTAACATTTGGTGGCGTTCGGCTGGCGGGCATCCTCGGCGAGCCGAAACTCTCCAGGAGGAAGGTGCAATGGATGTTCTCGCTCTCATCATCGCGATCGTCGCGCTCCTGACCGCCGTGGTCGCCTTTCGCCGCACGGGCGGAGTCAATGAGCTGAAGGCGGATCTGGAGTCTGCATCGCGCGCTCTGGGCCGGACTGCTCACGTGGCGCGAGAGAGGACCGCGGACCTCTTGGAACATCTCGAGGACAAGATCCGCGAGGAGGACGAGCAAGAGACCGGCTGAGGCAGCCGGCCGATGACCGTCCGGACCGAGGTCGCCCAAGCGGTTGAGACCGCTCGCTCGTATCGCGAGCGGGCGGGTGCGGAGATCCTGCGCGAGTTCGCCGAGCTGCTGGCGATCCCCAACGTGCCGGCGGAACCGCAGGGACTGGAGCGGAACGCCGAATTCCTGCGGGAGATGTTCGTCCGTCGCCGGGCCCGGATGGAACTCCTGCGACTTCGGAGCGGGCCGCCCTGCGTCTACGGCGAGCTTCGGTCGCCCGCCGCTCGTCGCACGCTCGGGATCTACATCCACTACGATG
Organism: uncultured Gemmatimonadota bacterium; assembly: GCA_964510615.1. Lineage (GTDB taxonomy): Bacteria > Gemmatimonadota > Gemmatimonadetes > Palauibacterales > Palauibacteraceae. Next base: position 10,929 of record CAZEBA010000049.1, on the reverse strand, counting down.
GCCAGCCCGTGAACGAGCGGCGCTGGACCCACCCCCCGTGGGAACCGACCCTCTGTACGGCCAGCCTGGAGGCGGGAGGCCGCCCCCGGCGCCTACCCGGAGATGGCGAGACGATCGATCCCGAGTGGCGCCTGTACGCGCGCTCGGCCGCAGATGACAAGGCTCCGTTCGCCGCCTTCGCCGCCGCCCTCGATGCACTCCAGGAGGCGGACCACCCCCTCACGTCGAACCTGAAGTTCCTGTTCGACGGCGAGGAGGAGTCCTCGTCGGTCAACCTGCCCCGTCTGCTGTCCCTGTACCGGTCGTCCTACGCGGACGTCGATCTCTGGCTGCTGCTCGATGGGCCGGTGCATCCCAGCCGTCGACCGCAGCTCGTGTTCGGAGTGCGCGGGGTGACGGCCCTGGACATCACCGTGTACGGAGCCGTTCGTTCGTTGCACAGCGGTCACTACGGCAACTGGGCGCCGGAGCCCGGCATCGTGCTCTCCCGCCTGCTGGCCACCATGATGGATGAGGCCGGCCGGGTGACGATCGAGGGCTTCTACGACGACGCGCTGCCGGAGACGGCCGCCGAACAGGAGGCGATCGCTCGCCTGCCGGAGACGGATGCGGAGCTCCGTGAGGAGCTCGGGCTCACCCGTGCGGGATTCGACGGGGTGTCACGGAGCGCGTGCAACCTGCTGCCCTCGCTGACGGTGCGGGGGCTGCGCAGCGCCCAGGTGGGGCAACGGGCGCGCAACGTGATCCCGGCCACCGCCGAAGCCTCGATCGGTCTTCGGCTCGGGCGCGGCATGGACCCGGAGTCGATGCTCGATCGGGTCGAGCGTCACATCGAGGCGCAGGGGTTCCACATCGTGCGCGTGCCGCCGGACCGGGAGACGCGCCGGCGCCATCCGCTGATCGCCCGCGTCACCCGCCACCGAGGGTACCCGGCCGGCGCGACGCCGATGGAGCACCCGCTCGTGCGGCCACTGGTGGGCGCGGTAACCGGGGCAGCCGGGGAAGCGCCGCTGCTGGTTCCGATGTCGGGCGCCTCGATGCCGCTTCATATGTTCACCGCCGACCGCGGGAAGCCGGCGGTCGTGGTGCCGATCGCGAACCACGACAACAACCAGCATGCCGCGGACGAGAACCTCCGGCTCGCCAACCTGTGGTACGGGATCGACGTGTACGCGGCGCTGCTGACGATGTGAGTCGGTACAGGGATCGGCGAACCGGTCGGGCCGGGCGGCGCCTTGTGAAAGCCGGCGGCGCGGTGCAAAGATTCGGGACACGGGATTCCGGGCGACTGCCGTCCGGAGCCTCAACCGCGAGGAGAGAACCGGCATGAGGCTGCCGCTCGGGAGCCGACGTCAGAGGAGACGATCTCATCTCGACCCGGGGCGCTATGCGGCCCCCGGAACGGCTCCCGGGACCCTGGTCTTCGATCCCGAAGCCCCGCCGCCCGTTATCCGGCTGATCGCCTACTCGTCCGAGGCGTTTGTGGAAGTCGATGTCGCCGACCCGGAGGAGGTGCAGTCGTACCTGGGCGAGTGGCCCGTCGTCTGGGTCGATATCGATGGCCACGGCGACGGGGAAGTCCTGGGCCGGATCGGAGAGATCTTCGGCCTCCACCTGCTCGCCCTGGAGGACGTCGTCAGCCTCGGTCAGCGGGCGAAGGTCGAGCCGTA
>CAZEBA010000049.1:0-9159 GCA_964510615.1 uncultured Gemmatimonadota bacterium | reverse complement strand
AACCGTGGCCGCCATCCATCGCGTGCGGCGTGCGTTGGTGGGCTTGCGACGCGTGATAGGGCCGCATCGAGAGGCTCTCAACTCCCTCCTGCGCGATCCGACGTCGCACATCCGCGCCGAGACGGCAGTGTTCCTGCGCGACGTCTACGATCATGCTATCCGGATCATGGACCTGCTGGAGTCGCAGCGGGAGATCGCCGCCGATCTCATGAGCGCCTACATGTCCTCCATCAGCAACCGGATGAACGAGGTGATGAAGGTGCTGACGATCGTGGCCACGCTCTTCATCCCGCTCGGGTTCATCGCCGGCGTCTACGGGATGAACTTCAATCCCGACGTCTCCCCCTGGAACATGCCCGAGCTCGACTGGTTCCTCGGCTACCCGTTCGCCCTGCTCCTGATGGCCGCGGTGGCGGGAGGATTCCTCGTGCTGATCTGGAAAAAAGGCTGGTTTCGCTAGACGGAGGTCGGAGCCGATGCAGCTGGACGTGGACACGGCGATCTCGGTGTTGGAGCGAACCCCGGCCACGCTGCGCGCCATGCTGGAGGGCTTGCCCGCGGAGCTGGAGCGCGGCAACGAGGGAGAAGAGAGCTGGAGTCCCCATGACATCGTCGGTCATCTGATCCACGGAGAGCACACGGATTGGGTTCCGCGCCTGCGGATCGTCCTCGAGCACGGGGAGGCGCGGGCGTTCGAGCCGTTCGATCGGTTTGCCCAGTTCGAGCGCTCGCTCGGGAAGACGCTCGGCGACCTGCTGGACGAGTTCGGCTCGGCGAGGGCCGGGAGCCTGAAGGCCCTGCGGGAGCTGCAGCTCCGGCCGTCGGATCTCGACCGGACCGGTCGCCATCCCGAGCTCGGCGTCGTTACGCTGGGGGAGCTCCTCTCCACCTGGGTGGTTCACGATCTCGGCCACATCGCACAGATCGCGCGCGTCATGGCTGCCCAGCTGGCGGAGGAGGTCGGCCCGTGGAAGGCATACCTCCCGGTTCTGGGGCGGGGAGACAGCCGGTAGGAGGGTTCACGCGAGGACGCACGGCCGGAGCGACGCCGCCGGTCGCGCGCGAGACAGAAAGGAACCACCCGGGATGCTGCTGCGCGCGACGGTGATCTGGTTTCTGCTCGGCTTTCTGGCAATCCTGAACGGCGCCGCGCGCGAGGCCTTTCTCCGACCGGCGATCGGCGAACAGGCCGGGCACATCATCAGCACCTTGATCTTCTGCCTCGTCATCTTGCTGGTGGCGCTCGTCGCCCTCGGATGGATCGGGCCCGCCTCGCGCGGGGCGGCCCTGATGGTCGGCGTCGCCTGGGTGGTGCTGGCCATCGCCTTCGAGTTCCTGGCCGGACACTACCTGTTCGGCAACTCGTGGGCGCAGCTCTTCGCCGACTACGACGTGCGGGAGGGCAGGGTGTGGCTCCTCGTGCTGATCACCAGTCTGCTGGCGCCGGTATGGGCGTATCGGCTCCGCCCCGGTCTGGGGAGCTGAAGGTCCCGCGGCCCGGGAGAATCCACCACATCTCGTCGCGAACACCGCCCTACAGACCGATTTGCGAACTCGGCCTACCTTTCGGGAACCGAAGGAGGCCTCTTCGATGGTCGAGATTCGCATACACGGTCGTGGAGGCCAGGGTGGCGTAACGCTGGCGAAGATCATCGCCACGGCCCGGTTCCTCAAAGGCCAGTCGGTGCAGGCGTTCGGCCTCTATGCGGCGGAGCGGTCGGGGGCTCCCCTGCAGGCGTTTTGCCGTTACGACGACGCGCCGATCGCCAACCGGAACCTCATCTACGCTCCCGACCACGTGATCGTCCTCGATCCGACACTGATCGCGCCGGCGATCGCGGACGGACTGCGCCCCGGCGGCTGGATCCTGATCAACACGCCGGAGTCGCCGGAGGCCTTCGCCTCGCGGTTTCCTGCGAATCGGCTCGCGACGGTCGATGCCACCTCGATCGCCCGGGAGAACCGGCTCGGCACCCGCAGCGTGCCGATCGTCAACACGGCACTGGCGGGTGCGGTCGGGGCCGTACTCGACATCCCGCTCCCGGAGATATCGGCCGCCCTCGAGTACCTGGGCTTCCGGGGCGGCAACGAGAAGGCGGCGGCCGAGGCGTACGAGCAGGTAGGCCGTGCGGCGCCCCCCGTGGTGCCGGCGGTCACCCCGGCGGCAGGCCTGGGCGAGGCGGCCCCGCCCACAGACGCGGGGTCCGCCCCTCTCGCCGAGCGTCCCGCCGAGGGCGAGACGCCCGGAGTGCCAGCGGTGGCTCGCTCGCCGTTCGTGGCGACGGAGCGCGGACCGAGCTTCCTCGACGGAGCCGGAGGCGCACGGCCGGGGATTCGGACCGGAGAGTGGGCCACCGAGCAGCCGAAGCGCCAACAGTTCGTGCCGCCCTGCAACCACGTATGCCCGGCCGGCAACGACGTGCAGGGTTTCCTCCAGGCTCTGGCGCGCGACGATCCGGACGGAGCGCTCGGTATCCTCCTGCGCACGACGCCGTTCCCGGCGACCTGCGGGCGTGTTTGTCCGGCCCCCTGTATGGCGTCCTGCAACCGGATCCAGCTGGATGACGCGGTGAACGTACGCCAGCTCGAGCGCTTCGCGGGCGACCACGGGAGGTTCGAGGTCGAGGCGAGCGAGGCGCGGAGCGAACGTGTGGCGGTGGTGGGCTCCGGTCCCGCGGGTCTCACGGCGGCCTATCAGCTGCGGAGACTGGGCTACGACGTGACGGTCTACGAGTCGGGTCCCGAGATCGGCGGGCTCCTGCGCACGGGGATCCCGAGGTTCCGCCTGCCCGAGGATGTCCTGGATCGCGAGATCGACCGCGTGCTTGGCCTCGGCGTCCGGGTCGCCACCGAGCATCCGGTCGACCGGCCCGGTCTGCTCGCCCTCACGCGGAAGTCGGACGCCGTGCTCGTGGCCACCGGCCTGCAGGAGCTGCGGGGCCTGCGTCTCGGGCTCGGGAATGGAGAAGCGGTGGAGCAGGGGATCGATTTTCTCGACCGGTCCCACCGAAACGAGGTTCGGGTGGACGGGGAGGATGTGGTCGTCGTGGGAGGCGGGAACACGGCGATGGACGCGGCGCGATCGGCCCTGAGGCTGGGCGCGAGCAGCGTCCGCGTCGTCTACCGCCGAACCAGACGCGAGATGCCGGCGATCGAGGAGGAGATCGACGAGGCGATCGAGGAGGGAGTTCCGATCGAGTTCCTCACTCAGCCGGTACTCCTCCGCCGCGAGGATCTCCGGGAGCCGCGTCGGTCGGGTGGTGGGGACAGGAGCGGCCGGGAAGGGAGCGGCAGGGAAGGGCCGCGGTATCGCCTCACCTGCCGGCGCATGGAGCTGGGCGAGCCGGATGAGTCGGGACGCCGTCGCCCGGTCGAGGTGGAGGGATCGGAGTTCGAGATTCCGTGCGACAGGGTGATCCTGGCCCTCGGCCAGTCGCCCGACATGAGCGTCTTCCCCGAGGGAACGGAGGTGCGCGAGGGCGAGCGTCTCCTCGGCCTGCTCGAGACGCCGGTCTTCGCCGTCGGTGACCTGGCCACCAACGACGGCACGGTGGCGGGTGCCATCGGCAGCGGGCGGCGCTCGGCCTTCCAGATCCACGCCGCGCTCAGCGGAGAGACGCTCGGCATGTCGGAGCACGCCGAGGCTCGACGGGATGTGGACATCTGGCACGACGACGTCATCCGTTCCGATGCGATGAGGCTTCATCTGTTCGAGCGGTTGCCTGCCGCGTCCGGCCATGCCGCCATGCCGGAGACTCGGCGCTCGACCTTCGACGAGATCCACATGGGTCTGCCCGACGCGACCGAGGCGAAGCGCTGTCTCTCCTGCGGAGTGTGCAACGAGTGCGATCTCTGCGTGACCTACTGCCCCGAAGGCGTGTTGAAGCGGGTCGGCCACGACCTGGTGTTCGACTACGCCTACTGCAAGGGTTGCGGCGTGTGCGTCACCGAGTGCCCGCGCAACGTGATCCTCATGAGCCACCTGTGAGCCGCCCGATGGCCGACCTGGTGACGGGAAACCACGCCGCCGGCTACGCGCTGAGCGTGGCGGCGGAGGCCAACCGAAACGCGCGCGGTGCCGCCTGCGGCATCTATCCGATCACGCCGCAGACCGAGATCGTGGAGTACGTGGCGAGCTACCCGTTCACCAAGACTCGAGTGGTGCCGGTGGAGAGCGAGCACAGCGCCATGGCGGTGTCGATCGGAGCCGCGCTCGCTGGCGCGCGAGCGTTCACGGCGAGCTCCTCGAACGGGATCGCGTACATGGTCGAGAACATCATGGTGGCGGGCTTTTACCGCTTGCCGATCGTCATGGTGGCGGTGAACCGCACGCTCGGACCTCCCTGGAACATCTGGGCGGACCAGGGCGACACCCTGATGCTTCGCGACTTCCCCTGGCTGCAGTTGTACTGCGAGGACAATCAGGAGGTGCTGGACACGACGCTGTTGGCGTTCCGTATCGCCGAGGACCGGCGGGTCCTGCTCCCGGTTCTGGTCGCCTTGGATGCGTTCATCCTCTCGCACACGCAGATGGGGACCCAGCTGCCCGAGCAGGAGGAGGTGGACCGGTACCTGCCGGAGCTCGATCTGCCTCATCGGCTGAGGCACGACGCGCCGACGACGCTCGGGGGGCTGGTGTGGCCGAACGTGGCCATGTCCCAGCGGCTCGAGATCGATCAGGCGATGGAGCGCGTTCCGGAAGTCTTCGAGGCCAGCCGCCAGGCGTTCATCGAGGGACTCGGTCGCGACCCCGGCGCCGCCGTGCAGGCCGAGTTCACCGAGGATGCCGAGTCGGTGCTCGTCGTCTCCGGCACGATCGCCACCACGGCTCGCGAGGTCGTGCGGCGCCGGCGCCGCGAGGGAGCGCGGATCGGTTTGGTCAAGATCAAGATGTTCCGTCCATTTCCGGCGGCTGCCGTGCGCGATGCCTGCCGTGCGGCTCGGAAGGTCGCGGTGCTGGACCGCAACTACGCCGCCGGCGTCGGCGGGGTCTTCTGGCACGAGCTCCGCTCGGTTTTCCAGGGCCGCGGCGATGACACCCTCATCCAGGGCTACCTCACCGGCATATGCGGCGGCGACGTGACGCCGGCCATGGTCGACCAGGTCGTGGCCGACCTCGAGGGGCGCGAGCGTATGGGCCGGCCCGTTTGGATGGGGATCGACGACGGGAACGGGGGTGGCCCGTGACCGAGCCGGCGATGCCGCTGATTCCGTGCACCGAGGAATGCCTGCTGCGCCCGGGAAACACGAACTGCGGCGGATGCGGGATGAGCGTCGGGCTCACCATGCTGGGGCGGGCGCTGGAGGAGGCCGGCGACAGGTGCATGCTGGCGATCCCGGCCTGCTGTGGCGCGGTCACCGCCGGCGCCTTCCCGACGACCAGCTACGGCGTGCCCGCCGTCTGCACGACGTTCGCGTCGGCGGCCGCGGTGGCAGCGGGGCTGGCCAGCATCCGCGACCTGAACGACGAGTCCGGGCAGGTGATCTGCTGGGCTGGCGACGGCGGCACGTACGACATCGGAATCGCGACGCTGTCCGCGGCGGCGGAGCGTAACGACAACATCATGTACATCTGCTACGACAACGAGATTTACGGGAATACCGGCGGGCAACGCTCCTCGGCCACGCCGCCGGGCGCCCGTACGACGACGACGCCGCAGGGAAAGAGCGAGGAGAAGAAGGACATCCTGGCGATCATGGCGGCACACCGCATCCCGTACGCGGCAACGCTGTCGATCGCCCATCCCGAGGACTTCCGGCGCAAGCTGCGCACGGCCTTTTCCATCCCCGGCACGCGCTTCCTCCTCATGCATTCGCCCTGTCCGACGGGATGGAAGTCCGAGCCCGCCGCGTCGGTGGAGCTGGTCCGGCTGGCCGTGGCCAGCGGCCTGTTCCCCCTCTACGAGGTGTGGAACGGCCGGACGTACCGGATCAACGCTGAGCCGGACTGGAGCGATCCGGCCGAGTATTTCCACCTCCAGCGCCGCTTCGGGGATGACGAGATCGACCTCGATGCGACCCGGCGCATCTGCCGGGAGCGGTTCGGGCGTCTGAAGGTGCTGGCGGCGGAGTTCCCGCACGTGGAGTCCGGCGCCCGCTCGTCGTGAGGTCGGCTCGCGCCCCGGGGCCCGTCGCCCGGGTGCTTCTCGTCACCCTGGCGTCCCTTGGCGCGGCCTGCGGCCGCGGCGCCGAGGCGGAAGCCGGGCATGGAGCGCGGATGTCCGACATGGCGGAGATGAGCCTGCAGGAGTCCCGCCCCCTGCCGGAGCCGCGACCGGCCGGAGATCGGTCGCTGGAGGAGACGCTGGCCCGGCGCCGGTCGGTTCGAGCCTTCGCCGAAGCGGCGCTGACCGTGGAGGAGATCGGACAGCTCGCCTGGGCAGCGCAGGGCGTGACCAGCGAGGCCGGCTACCGGACCGCCCCCTCGGCGGGTGCCCTAACTCGCTGAGCGCGGAAGGCGTGCTCGCATCGATCCACGACCTGGGGGTCAAGGTCGTGGTCGATGACTTCGGCACCGGCTACTCGTCGCTGAGCCTGCTTCACTGCCTGCCCGTACACGCGTTGAAGATCGACCGCTCCTTCGTGAGCCGACCGGAGCAGCCGTTCCGCAAGGGCGGGGTGGCCCGCACGATCGTGATGCTGGCCAAGAACGTGGAGGTCGACGTCATCGCCGAGGGCGTCGAGACGAAGCAGCAGTTCCTCCACCTACGCGCCACCGGCTGCACGCACGCGCAGGGCTTCTACTTCTCGGGTGCCGTGGGGCCCGCGGAGGCCGAGGTGCTGATCCGGGACGGCTACGCGCTCAGCCTGAAGGCGGCCGGAGCGGCCTAGCCTGCCAGCTCGAGATCCGCCATCGTCCCGAATGGACGCGCGGATCGTCTACGGCATCGACGAGGTGCCGCCGCCTCGCGCCGCCGTGGCGCTCGGTCTTCAACACCTGGTCGCGATGTTGCTCGGCAACGTCACGCCGCCGCTGCTGATCGCCGGTGCGGTGGGCGCTGCGACCGGCCAGACGGCGCTGCTCGTCCAGGCGGTGCTGGTGGTCGCCGGCCTCTCCACGCTCCTCCAGGCCTACCCGATCGGTCGCGTGGGCGGCCGCATCCCGATCGTGATGGGCACCAGCATCGCCTTCGTCGGCGCCAGCATCGCGATCGGCAACCGAGCGGGCCTCGCGGCCGTGTTCGGCGCCTGTCTGGCCGCGTCAGTGGTCGAGGTAGGCGTGGGTCTCTCGTTCGCTCGCGTCCGGCGGTGGTTTCCCCCGCTGGTGACGGGCATCGTCGTTATGCTGATCGGACTCACCCTGATTCCGGTCGGCATGGACTACGCCGCCGGTGGCGTCGGCGCGGAGGACTACGGCTCGCTTCGAAACCTCGCCCTGGCCTCGGCCGTCCTCCTGACGACGCTCGTGCTCCATCAGTTCGGCAAGGGGATCCTGGCGCATGCCAGCGTGCTTCTCGGCGTGGGCGTGGGCTACGTGGCGGCCTGGATGGCGGGTGGGGTGGACGTGTCCGCCGTCGGGGACGCCTCCTGGCTATCGCTTCCCCGGCCCCTGGCGTTCGGCCTCCGGTTCGAGGCCGGGGCCATCCTCATCATGGCGTTCATCTACATCATCAGCGCCCTCGAAACGATCGGCGACATCACCGGCGTGATGGCCGCCGCGGGTCGGGAACCGACCGATCGCGAGCTCTCGGGAGGGCTGGTCGCCGACGGCGTGAGCAGCGGCTTCGCCGCGCTCCTCGGGGCGTTCCCGACCACGTCCTACTCGCAGAACGTCGGCCTGGTGAACTTCACCGGCGTGGTGAGCCGGCACGTGACCGCCGTCGCCGGCGGCATGCTGCTGCTTCTCGGCGTGGTGCCCAAGGTAGCGGCAGTGCTGGCCACCATTCCACCGGCCGTCATCGGAGGGGCCGGGCTGCTCATGTTCGCGATGATCTTCGCCAGCGGTGCGGCCATCTTTCGGCGCGGCGTCCCACTCACGCAGAGAAACATGGTCATCCTCGCCGTTTCGGTGGGGCTGGGCCTCGGCGTGGAGCTGCGGCCCGAGGCGCTCCACCAGTTGCCGGAGGGTGTCCGCGAGTTCCTCGGGACGGGGCTGATCGCCGGCGGACTCGCGGCGCTGGCCCTGAACGCGCTGCTTCCGCGAACGGGCACGGTCGGAACCCCTAGGAGGGCCCCTCCGGGCTGAACGGCTGCAAGGACACCTCGCCCCGGTCCACGATGACCGAAGTGCTCTCGGGGATCTCGACCCACTCCGTCGACAGCTCGGTGAGCGGCTCCGAGACGACGAGCCGGGCGTCGTCGGAGAACTTGCGTGTCGCCGGGTCCAGGTCGTGGAGCGCCTCCATGCTCTCGCTGTGGTAGAGGGTGTGCGACTGTCGGTCGGAGGAGTAGCGAAAGGCGAAGATCCGCTCTCCGTCGCTGACGCCGACCGTCATCACGATCGGATGCTCGATGCCCTGCCGGCGGCCGAGATGCTCCACGAGGCCGGCCATCCTGGCGACCGCCCCGACCGGATCGGCTTCCAGGCCCAGCGTCAGGGCGAGATAGAACATGATCTCCGTGTCCGTCGTCCCCTCGATCTCCGGGAAGAACACCGGATCCACTGCCAGCACCAAATCCCGCTTCAGGTCGCGCAAACCGCGGATCTCGCCGTTGTGGGCGAAGAGCCACCTGCCGTGCTGGAACGGATGACAGTTGCTGCGCTGGACCGGGGATCCGGTCGTGGCCCGCACGTGGGCCAGGAAGAGCCCCGATCGGACGTGAGACGAGATGCTGCGGAGATTGGCGTCGTTCCAGGCCGGACGGACCGACTTGTACAGACCCGGGGCCTCCTCGGCGCCGTACCATCCGACCCCGAAGCCGTCTCCGTTCGTGGTGGAACCGCCGCGCGCCTTGAGGCTCTGCTCGATCAGCGACCGGCGCGGCTTGAACAAGAGCTCCTCCAGATAGATCGGCGCTCCCGAGTAGGCGAGCCAGCGGCACATCGGACACGTTCCTTTCGCAGTGGCGGTTCCCAACACGACCCGCTCACGGGTTAGCAGGAACCGGATCGCTCGGCAAGCGGCTGCACGCCGAGAGCCGTGGCCTGCGAGAGCGATCCGGGTCGTCGACGCGTGCGCCGGACGCATTGATCGCGCGGCCGAGCCGCCGTAGGATCCC
>CAZEBA010000048.1:0-19977 GCA_964510615.1 uncultured Gemmatimonadota bacterium | reverse complement strand
TGGCCCTGGCCGAAGGCAGCCCGGAGTCGTACGACCTCGCGGACGTTCGTGTCGCCGAGGCCGACGCCGAGCCGGCCACGAGACCGGCTCCGGAAACCGAGACGACCTTGAGGGCGGCCATGACCCCCAACATCGATCCCCCCCCGACACTGTCGCTGGCGGCGGCGGGCACCGAGATGGCGCTCCGCCCGGTGGAGGAAGACGAATCGGATGTCGGATCGTCGGTCGAGAGCCCGGAGCCGGAGGGTGAGTTCGCTTCCGGTGGCGTCAGTGGCCGATCGGGGAATACCGGTCGCGGGCCGATCATCGGGAGAGACGGGGTCCTCGGTCCCGGCAGAAGCTGCCTACCGAGTCCGTTCGTGATTCGCTCCGGCGGCAGCGGGACGCAGGGTAGCGGAGGCTGTCTTCCCACTCCGTTCGTCATCCTGGGTGGCGGCAGCGGCACCCAGGGCACGGACCGGCGGCTGCCCTTGCCGATCGTGGGACCCGGGAGCGGCCAGACGGTGACGCAGGGTCCCGGTCCGCTGGGTAGCAACCCGGCAGCCGGCGCGCCGACGATCACGATCCCCACCTCCGTACCGGTAGACCCGTCCGACTGGGCGACCACGGGGGGACGCGGCTTCCGGCCGGAAGCGCCGAATCTGGGAAGAACGAACGACGACTTCGGCTCCCCGATGCCAATCGAGACCGTCGACACGCGGCGTGACCTACCGGCCGCGGGGGCGGCGATTCCCCGGTTCATCGAGGAGACGTCCCGGTCGTTCGGGACCCGACGTACATCCGGTTCACCCGCGGGTCTGACGACCGAAGCAGGCGCCCCGGCGACCGCCGGCTGGCAGGACCGGATGCAGCGAAGCGCAGTCGAGACGCGGGCCGCCGAGCAGTCGCGGGCCGCCGAGCAGTCGCGGGCCGCCGCGCAGACGCGGCAGTCCGTGCAGGCGCGGCCAGCTCCCCAGGTTCGCATGGCCCCGGCGCAGAAGCGGGACGCCACGCAGACGCGGGCCGCCACGCAGACGCGGGCCGCCGTGCAGACTCGCGCCGCCTCCCAAGCTGGGGCGGCGGTGCAGGTGCGCGGCAACCGCGCGCAGCAGGCGCGCCGCTCCTCACCGTAGCCAGGCGGTGCGTGGGGCGTCCCCGTGCAACCTGGCCGGGAGTGGCCCGAGCGCGTACTGTGACCCGGAGGGGTGTCCCTTCGTCAGTCTGGTGAGGTCGGCGTGCGACGACGCTGGCCGGCGATTCTGGCGCCGAGCGGGGAAACGCCTTGGAGGAGGAAGGGCTGATGAGCGATGCGGCCGGATTGGATCGAGTCTACCGGCGCGTGCTGGGGATCGGACTTCTCGTGTCCCTCGCCGTGCACGGGGCGATTCTCGCCTGGGGCCGTCTCGACATCCGGTCGGCGGAGGCCGACAAGCAGCCGGCGGCCCGGCTGGCCCTCGCCTTCGCGGACGAGGAGCCGGTGGAGCTGCTCGACGTGCGCGTGGCCGAGGCGGACGTGGCCGCTGAGACGGCGCCTGCGCCCGAAGCAGAAACGTCGACGGTCGCGGCCGCCATCGATCTCGAGCCACCGAAGCTCGCCATGGCGACCGAGGGCGAGCTGATCGCCGTGAGCCTGGTGGAAACTGCCGATGTCGAGGTGGCGGAGGCTATCGAGTACGATCGGCTCGGAGCGGCCGTTGCGGCGGCCAACCGCGGCGGCAACGGTCACGACTTCGAGCGACTCGGCGGATTCCGCATTCCTGAGGGGTCGGGAGGCCGCGGCCCGCTGATCATCGGAGGAGGCGGCAGCGGCTGCGAGGGTCCGCGCGTGCGGCTGCCGAACAGGCTGCCGAGAACCATCGGCGGCGCCTCCGACTACGGAATCGGCTCCCGCTTCACCCTGCCGTAACCGCTCCGTAGCCGGAGCCATCAGCTCCGTTCACGGCCTCGGCCTGGCGATCCGCCGGCCGGGGCCGATTCGCATCGACCGGCGGCGCGCGCGGGTGGCCCTGAGCCATGGCAGGAAACCCTCTGGCGATCAGCCAAGCACCGCGAGGCAGTCAGCCGAGCGCCCCCAGCTCCTCGAGCAACGCCACCACCTCTCGCTCGATCCGGTCCCGCACCTGGCGAAACTCGGACAGCGGGCGGTCCTTGGGATCCGGGATCTCCCACTCCAGCCGCCGACGGGCGGGAACGAAAGGGCACTCGTCACCACAACCCATCGAGATCACCACGTCGTACTCCAAGGCCGGCACGTCCCGTAGCGACTTCGACCGGTGCGCTCCGAGATCGTAGCCGACCTCCTCCATCACGCGCACAGCCGTCGGGTTTACCTGGCCGCTCGGCCGCGAGCCGGCGCTCCGCACCTCTAACTCGTCCGGACCGTGCCCACGGGCGAACGCCTCGGCCATCTGGCTCCGGCAGGCGTTCTCGCGGCAGATGAACAGCAGCCGGACCGGCCGTTGGCTGTCGGCTTGCGTTTCCCTCATCATCCGGCTTTCCTGTCAGGTGCGCATCTGCTTCCCGTGCCGGCGATACCGGTGCACGTTGCCGACCTCGGGCAGCGGCGGCAACGACCAGGCGGAGATGGGACGAATCGATGGTGATCATTCGGCACGCGATCCAGTTCGGCATCGTCGTTCTCGTGGTGGGCGCGGTTCTCTACTTCCTCGTGCCCGAGTCGCGGATCTACCCTGGCGACTGGACGCCGCCGGAGCCGCCTCCGCTGCAGGGCGTCTACGCCCCCAACGACCGTCTGGCGGCGATCGAGCGGCTCGGTTCCGGGGCGGGGGTGGGTCCCGAGGACGTGGCGGTCGACGGGCGGGGGCGGATCTACGCCGGGATGGTGGACGGCCGGATCGTCCGCATGGACCCGGATGGCTCCAACCCGGACGACTTCGCGGACACGGTGGGCAGGCCGCTGGGGCTCGATTTCGACGCCAGCGGCCAATTGATCGTGGCGGACGCGTACCAGGGGCTCCTGTCCGTCGGGTCGGATGGCACCGTCCGCCGCCTGGCGAAGGAGGAAGGTGGCCGTCGCTTCCGGCTCACCGATGACGTCGACGTGGCACCGGATGGGACGATCTACTTCACCGACGCCTCGAAGCGCTTCCCGTTGAGCGACTACGTGCTCGACCTGATGGAGCATCAGCCGAACGGTCGCCTGCTCGCCTACGATGCACGCGCCGGGACGGTCACCGCGCTGATGGGGCCGCTCTACTTCGCCAACGGCGTGGCCGTGAGCCCTGACGGGGAGTTCCTGCTGGTGGTCGAGACCGGTCGGTACCGGGTCATGCGGTACTGGCTCCGAGGAGCGCGGCGCGGCGAGAGCGAGATCTTCATCGACAACCTCCCGGGTTTCCCCGATGGGATCTCGTCGGACGGCCGCGGCACCTTCTGGCTCGCCCTCGTCTCCCCCCGTAGCGCCATGGTCGACTATCTCCTCCCCCGTCCGCTGGTGAGGAAATGGATCTCCCTGCTCCCGCGGACGCTCCAGCCTGGCCCGAAGCGGTATTCCATGGTGCTGGGCCTCGATGGCGACGGCAACGTGATCCACAACCTTCAGGATCCGAGGGGCGGCTTCGCGTTGATCTCCAGCGTGGAGCGGTACGGAGAGTACCTCTACTTCGGCAGCCTGGCGGAGAACGCAGTCGGCCGTCTCCCCGCCCCGTAGGCGGAGGCGAGGGCTTGAGTCCGGGCCCAGACCCTGCCACTGTGGGCCACCGCCGCCACCGCCTGGCGGCACATTGTCGATGGCCTACGGCGGAGCTCGCTGCCGGTCCACGCCAGCACCTGTCCGAGAGAGGAGCACCTTGAAGGCTGAACGTGCCGTCCGGCTTCGCGAATACGGGCTCACAATCGGGACGATGGGGTCCAACGCGGCCCAGACCCTGATCATCGCCCTGCTGCCGGTGCTCCTCGCACGCCACACATCCTCGGCCGCCCTTATCGGGGCCGTGATCGGAGCCGAAGGAATCCTGGCCATTCTGGTCCCCTACTGGGTGGGATACCTGAGCGACCATCTTCCCGCCCCGTTGGCGCGGCGGTTCGGGCGGCGCGCGCTCTTCCTCTGGATCTCGGCGCCGCTGATGAGTGCAACTCTGGTGGCCGTTCCCTTCCTCCGCGGTTTTTGGCCGCTGGCCGCGGCCGGGATCTTCTTCTTCGCCGCCCTGCAGGGCTTCGTGACGCCGCTGTGGGCGCTGATGATCGACGCGGTGCCGGACGAGCGGCGCGCCCGGGTGCAGGGAGTTCGGGGAGCCTTCCAGGCGATCGGGCTCGCGTTCGGCCTCATCGTCGGCGGCCTGCTGTTCGAGCTCTGGGAGCCGCTACCGTTCATCACAGCCGGATTCGTGCTGCTTCTCTCCACCTGGTTCACCGTTCTCTCGGCGCCGAGCGATCGGATGCACGAGCCGGCGATTCAGGCCCCCCTGCGTCGAAGGCCGGTCTGGCGGGAGTTGCTGAACCGATCGGAGGTCCGCTGGTTCCTGGTCGCCAACGGGCTCTGGAACGGTTCGATCGACGGTATTCGGCCTTACATCTTCCTCTATGCCGCCGCCGTCTTCGGCATCTCGGTCGGCGGAACGTCGGGACTGCTGGTCTTTCTGCTCCTGGGCGTGGGTCTCGGCGCCGTCGCGGTGGGACGTCTGAGCGATGTGGTCGGGCGGGCGCGACTGCTCACGATCTCCGCCACCCTCTGCGGCGTCGCGATGCTGGTAGCCTACCTGCCGCGCACCTCGGCCGGAATCGTCTGGCTCCTCGCGGTCGCCGGACTGGCGGCGGCCTCGTTCATCGCTCTTCCGTTCCCGGTGTTCGCCAAGCTCGCGGGCGATGAGGCGCCCGGCCGCCAGACGGCCCTCTTCATCGTCTCGGTCGGGATCTCCCGCGTGGTCGCACCCATCGTGATCGGAGCCGTGATCGATCTCAGCGCCCGCTTCGACCCGGAGCTGAAGGGATACCCATTCATGTGGGTGGCAGCGGGAGCGATGGCTTTGCTCAGCGTACCGGCCCTCCTTCGGGCCGTCTCGGCCGCCCGATCGCGTCGGTCAGGAACCGTTCGGCTCGCTCCGGATCCTCGGGCCGGTTCGGGTTGACACGCCGGCCGCGGCCAGCTTCCAGGACGACCGCGATCAAGGGGCCTGCAGCTTCGGCAACCCGATCGGGCGACGCTCCTGTACCGCGCTTGCCAGCCCGAGGACCGCGGCCTCCCCCGCCGGCGGACCGGCGATCTGAAGGCCCACGGGCATCCCGCGCGGATCCAGACCGGCCGGCACCGAGGCCGCCGGGGCCCCGGCGAGGCTGAGCAGGTAGGTGGGCGCGATCCAGTCCACGTAGTTGTCCATCTCCCGTCCGCCGACGGCGGTAGGGTAGCGTTGCTCCACCGGGAACGGCGCCACGGCCGTACACGGAGCGAGAAGGGCGTCGAAGCGTTCGAACAGCTCGGCCATCGTGCCCCACAGGCGGGAGCGGACTCGTTCCGCCTCGCCGAGCAGCTCCGGCGCCTGCCCGAGTCCCGAGCGGATGTTGTCGGCCAGGTCCTCCCCCAGCTCGTCGAGGCGGTCGAGCAGCGCGTGGTGACGCGCCACCATCCAATAGCCGCGCAGGATCTGGAACGCCCCGCGGGCGAAGGAGAGGTCCAGCTCGACTTCCTCGACGCGCACGCCACCGCCCGCGAGCTCGAAGGCGGCGCCACGGCAGATCGCCTCGATCTCCGCCTCGACGCCGATGGCGGCGATATCGGGGCAGTAGGCCAGCCGGGTCGGCACCGGCCCGGACCTGGCGGAGCCCAACCCGGCGGAGCCCGATCCGGCGGAGCCCGATGCGGAGGCCGATCCGGACTCGGCGGACCCCGACCCGAGAACCGAGGCGACCCGCCGCACCGTCTCGAGCAACCCTTCCGCACCCCGCGTACGTCCCAGGGGAACCCGCGGGCTCGGGCCGGCCACAGCCTCCATCATCAGCGCCACATCCTCAGCTGTCCGTCCCATGCCGCCCGTGACCTCCAGCGCATCCCACAGGTAGTCGCTCGGGTAGGTGGGAAGAAAGCCGGGCGAGGGACGCAGGCCGACAACGCCGCAGAACGCAGCCGGCACGCGCAACGAGCCCCCGAGATCGGTGCCCTCGGCGAGCGCGACCATGCCGCAGGCGAGAGCGGCGGCACCTCCACCCGTCGACCCACCGGCCGTGAGGTCGAGGTTCCACGGATTGCGGGTGGGGCCGAAGACGGCGTTGTAGGTGTTGGCACCGGCCGCGAACTCCGGCGTGTTCGTCTTGCCGAGCACGATCGCGCCGGCTCGCTTGAGCCGGCGGACGACGAGCGCATCCTCTCGCGCGATGTGGTCACGAAAGAGCGGCGACCCGTAGGTCGTCCGCAGGCCCGCCACCGGCGTCACATCCTTGATCCCGACCGGCAGGCCGAAGAGGGAGCCGGCGGCTTCTCCGCGCCCGAGGGCCTCTTCCGCCGCACGCGCCTCGTCGAGGGCCCGCTCGTTCAAGGTGACGAGGGCGTTCACCCGCTCGCCGTAGGCCTCGACGCGAGCCAGGCACGCCTCGACCGCATCGAACGGCGAGAGCTCCCGCCGTTCGATCCGGCGCCTCAGCTCACAGGCCGAGAGGTCCGCGATCTCCTGGTCGGCGCCCATCTCGCGCAGGTTCCGGCGCTACTCCTCCAGAAAGGCGACGATCCGGCAGAAGGCCGCCTCACCGCCCCTGAACTTCCACGGGAACACCCCGATCGTCAGCCGCCGGTCCTGCAGCTCCGGAGCCCCGATCTCGCCTCCCAGGTTCTCCGCGTGCATGCAGTTGTGCGGGAACAGCGCGTTGTGCGTCAGCTGGTAGTGGTCGTCGGGGAAGAGCGCGGCCAGCGCCTCGGCGCCGCCGAACTTCCGCTCGCAGAGCGCGCGGACACGGTCACAGTGCCCGAACGTCCCTTTGCCCAGGAAGCGCCCGATCGGGAGGTTCATCGGATGGTCCGTGGACACGGCGTCGACCGCCCAGATCCGGATCTCCTTGTCGATCAGCCACGGGACCATGTCGGGATGGGCGCCCGGATGGAGGTGGATGTAGCGCTCCTCGTTGGGCGTCTCGCCGAACTCCGCGAACCGGTGCCAGCCGGTGTTCAGCACCAGCAGGTCTCCGTTCCGGACCTCGACGCGAGTCTCGATCATCTCGGGCGTGTAGGCGCCGCAGTCGTCCATCTCGTCGCTGAGGTCGACGATCACCCCCGGGCCGTAGAGCCACTCCAGCGGGATCTGGTCGATGGTCATCCCGCCCGTGACGAAATGCCGGGGAGCGTCGAGGTGGGTGCCGATATGGTTGGAGGTCATGATGTACTGGGCATTGACCCCGTGCTCGGACTTCCGCTTGATGTACTTCGCCTCGAACGGGGGGTAGTACGGCCAGAACGAGACGTCGGCGTTCAGCGGCTGCGACAGGTCGTACAGCTTCATCATGCCCCCTCCTTCATCATGGCCCGTCCGTATCTGGCTCGTCCGTGTGTGGCCCGTCCGTGAAGAGCGCTCGCACCTCGGGCTTGTTCACCTTTCCCATCGCGTTGCGCGGGAGCTCTGCCACGACGCGAAGATCACGAGGGACCTTGTAGGGAGCGAGCCGTTCCTTCCCCCACGCGTTCAGGCCCTCGGTCGTCAGGCCGGATGCTTGCGCGTCGCCGAGGGCGCCGGGAGCCGGCACCACGGCTGCGCACACCCGTTCTCCCCACTCCGGATCCGGCACGCCGACGACGGCGCAATCCTCGATGGCGGGGTGGTCCCGCAACGCGTTCTCGATCTCGAGCGCCGACACCTTGTATCCGCCGGTCTTGAGGATGTCCACCGACGTGCGGCCGAGGATTCGGTAGTAGCCGTCCTCCACCGCCGCTTCGTCTCCCGTGTCGAACCATGCGTCCTGATAGGCGTCGCGGGTCGCCTCCAGCCGGTTCCAGTACTCGAGGAAGACGCCGGGTCCGCGCACCTGGATCCGTCCCACCTCCCCTTCCCGCCTGATCGGATTCCCCTGCTCGTCGACCAGCCGGACGCTGACGCCCGGCAGCGGGATGCCCACCGAACCGGGGCGGCGCTCGCCCTCGAACGGATTGGAGAGCGCCATCCCGATCTCCGTCATCCCGTACCGCTCGAGCAGCTCGTGCCCCGTGATGCGGCGCCACCGCTCGAACACGGAGGGCGGAAGGGCCGCGGAGCCGGAGACCATGAGGCGCACTCGCCTGGCGCCGGCCGACATCGCCTCCCGTTCCGCGTCGGACGCCTCCTCCCAGGCGGCGATCAGCTTCACGTAGATGGTGGGCACCGCCATGAACAGCGTCACCTCGCCGGACGAGAGCCGCTCCCACACCTTCGCCGCATCGAAGCGGGGCAGCAGCTCGCAGGTCGCGCCTGCCCACAGGGCGCAGAGCAGGCCGTTGACGATCCCGTGCGTGTGGTGCAGCGGCAGAACGTGCAGGATTCGGTCGTCCGGGCTCCAGCCCCAGGCCTCGACGAGGGTGGTGATCTGAGCCGTCAGGTTGCCGTGCGAGCTCACGACCCCCTTCGGACGCCCGGTGGTACCGCTCGTGTAGAGGATGAGGGCGCGCCGGAAGGGCTCGAGGTCGGGGAGCCGCAGCGACCCCGTCGGCGATCCCCTCTTTGCGCGGTCCACATCGAGCAGCGCCGCGCCGGTCTCGGCGGCGACAGGTCCGAGACTCTCCTCGAACGGACTTTCGCAGACCACGGTCGCGGCCCCGCAGTCCTCGAGGACGTAGCGGAGCTCGGGTCCCGGATGTTCGGGGCAGAGAGGGACGGCGATGCCGCCGGCGCGCCAGATGCCCCAGAGGACCGCCACATAGTCGGCTCCGGGCTCGGCCATGAAGGCCACCGGCTCCTCCAGCAGGTCGGGCCGGCCGTCGAGCAGGGTGGCGGCCACCCGCGCCGAGGCGCCGAGCAGGTTGCCGTAGGGATGGGGGCCGGCTCGATCCGCCACCGCGACCCGACCCTCGAACCCGGAGGCGCGATGAACGACTTCCAAGCTCGACTCGGCGTACCGACGATCCATCAGTCGCGGGCGAGGAGGAGGTAGACGAGGAAGGACACGATCGTGGCCGAGAACCAGGCGCCGTCGAACAGGAAGATCAGGCGCGCATCCAACAGTCCGGTCAGCGCCACCGCCAGCCCGGCGAGGAGCGCCAGAATGGCGGTTCGATGGACCCCGCGATCATACCAGTACGGCCCCTCCTCCCGGTACAGACCGGCCAGATCGAGCCGCGTCCGACGAATCAGGAGGTAGTCGCAGACGATCACCCCGCCGGCGGCACCCAGCAGGCCCGAGTAGCTGATGAGCCAGGTCTGGTACATGTCGAGGAGCTTCCAGGGTACGATGGCGATTCCGATCAGCCCGGCGATCGTGCCGCCCATGCGGAAGCTTATGCGGCGCGGCGCGAGGTTGGCAAAGCTGTTGGCCGGTGCGACCACGTTGGCGGCGATGTTGGTGCTGAGCGTGGCGACTACCAGGAACAGCATCGCCCCGAAGCCGAGCCATGGGCTGCCAGCCTCGGCGGTCACTCGGGCCAGCAGGTCGATCGGGTTCCAGATCGCCTCGCCGTACAGGATCAGGGTGGCGCTGGTGACGGCGACCCCGACAAACGCGAACAGCGGCATCGTCGTCAGCAGGCCGAGGGCCTGGCCGACGCCTTGGTCGCGCTGGCTTCTCGCGAAGCGGGTGAAATCCGGGATGTTCAGGGAGAGGGTGGCCCAGTAGCCGACCATCGCGGTCAGCCACGGAAGAAACAGCGTCAGGAGGAAGCGCGCGGGTGGCAGTCGTTCCTCGGCCCGGATCAGGGCGTTCGACTCGCGGAGGATCGTCCCTAGGCCGCCGACGCGGTTCACCGCCCAGACGAATAGCGCGGCTCCCATCAACAACAGCACCGGAGCGGCCAGCGTCTCCAGCCAGCGGATCGACTCCGTCCCGGCCCAGACGAAGTACAGGTTGATGAGCCAGAAGGCGAGGAAGCTCAGGTAGTGGGGCAGGCTGTAGCCCATGAACTCCCACGAGCCGCCGAGCCGCGCCCACCCCGGCCACACGATCGAGAGCAGCACGTGGATGGCCAGTCCGCCGATCCAGGTCTGCAGACCGAACCAGCCGCAGGCGACGATCGAGCGTAGCAGCGACGGCAGATGCGCTCCCCGGAGTCCGAAGGAGGCCCGGGCGTAGACCGGGAACGGGATCCCGTAGCGGGTGCCGGCGTGCCCGTTCACGGCCAAGGGGACGAGGACGATGGCGTTGCCGAGCCAGATCGTGGCCAGGCTCTGCCACCAGGTCATCCCGCTCTCGATCATGCTGGCCGCGAGCATATAGGTGGGAATGCAGACGCTCATCGCCACCCAGAGGGACGCCAGGTTCCAGAGGCTCCAGGAACGCTCCGCGATCGGGGTCGGCGCCAGGTCCGGGTTGCTGTAAGGGCCCTCAGGGATCTCGCCCGTCAGTTCGACCAGGCCCGGCCGTCCGACCGCCTCGTCGCCGCTCACCTCAAGCCGCCAGCCCGCTCCACCGCAACCGCCAGGGCCTCCCGCGTCAGCACCTCGACCAGCCGGCTCCGGTAGACGGCCGTGGCGTGCATGTCCTCCATCGGCTCCAGCTCTGTCGCGGCCACCCGGGCCGCTTCGGACAGCGCCGTCGCCGTCGGGGCCTCGCCCTCCAGGGCCCGGGCGGCGCGGGCCGCCAGGGCCGGCGCCCCACCGACGCCGAGGTAGGCGAGCCGCACGTCCCGCAGCCCTCCGTCCTCTCCGATCGCCAGCCGGGCGGCCAGCCCGGCGAGCGCGTAGTCGCCGTGGCGGCGCGCGATCTCGCGAAACGCGCAGCCCGTTCGCGGCCGGCGGCCGGGAAGCGCTACCTCGATCAGCAGCTCCTCGGGCCCGAGGGCCGTGCCGAAGAGCCCGAGGAAGAACTCCTCCGCCGGGATCCAGCGCTCCCCGTCCGGCCCGCGCACCCGGCAGCTGGCCTCGAGCGCGAGCAGGGCGGCCGGGATCTCCGACGCCGGATCGGCGTGCACGGCGCTGCCGCCGAATGTCCCCCGGGCCCGGATCGGCGGGTGGGCGATGTGCGGCATCATCTCCGCCACCAGCGGGGCGCGCTCGGCCACCAGCGGGCTTCGCTCGACGGCCCGCTGGCGAGTCATGGCGCCGATCCGCAGGCCGTGGTCTCGTGCCGAATCGCCGGCGCCCCCGCCCACGGCCGGAAGAGAACCGGCCTCCTCGGCCGTCTCGGCTTCCCGGATGAGCGAAAGCTCGGCGATCCGGTTCAGGTCGACGAGCACGGCCGGCCGCGCGAGCCGGAAGTTCATCGCGGGAATCAGGCTCTGACCGCCGGCCAGCGGTTTCGCGTCGTAGCCGTGCTCGGCCAGGAGGGAGATCGCCTCCTCGACGGAGTCCGGGGCGTGGTACTCGAACGGCGCCGGCTTCACGCTTCGGCCTCCTGCCCTCCCTCGGCCCCCCGCTTCCCCTCGGCCCGCGCCACCTCGGCTTCCTCCCCACCCTCTGCACGTGCCGCCTCGATCAGCTCGAACAGCCGGTTCGGGCTCAGCGGAATCTCCCGCAGCTCCAGGCCCGGCACCTCTCGCCGGAGGGCGTTCTCCAGCGCCTGCGCGAACAGCGCCGCGACCGGGATCGCCCCTGCCTCGCCGACGCCCTTGACCCCGAGGGGGTTGAGCGGCGAGGGCGTCTCGATGTGCGCCGTCTCGATCGGGGGCACGTCGGTGGCTGTGGGGAGCAGGTAGTCCATGAACGAGGCGTTGTGGATCTGCCCCTCGGAATCGCAGTCGAGCCGCTCATAGAAGGCGTTGCCGATCCCGTGCGCCACCCCGCCGTGAATCTGGCCCTCCACGATCAGCGGGTTGATCACCGTGCCGCAATCGTGCACCACCATGTAGCGTTCGATCTCGACCAGCGCAGTTTCGGGATCCACCCGCACCACCATCGCGTGCACGCCGCTGGCGGTGGCGCCCCGCTCAGGGCCGAAGTACGAGGTCGCCTCCAGGCCCGGCTCCGTCCCGGGCCGCACGGCTCCTCGCAGCGGGTTCGACCGCTGCGCCAGCTCACCGAGCCCGATCGAAACGTCGGGCGCCCCGCGGACCGTCACCCGCCCGCCGGCGAGCTCGAGGTCCTCGGCCGCCACCTCCAGCACCTCGCTCGCCTTGCGCAGGATCTTCTCCCGCACCGCCGAGGCCGCCGCCTGGCACGCGTTTCCCGCCACCACCGCACCGCGGCTGGCGAACGTCCCCGTGCCCCAGTCGAACTCCCGCGTGTCGCCGGTGACGACCCGCACGTCAGCCACGTCGACCCCGAGCTGGTCGGCCACGATCTGCGCGAACACCGTGAAGTGGCCCTGTCCCTGGGTGCCGACGCCGGTGACCAGGCAGATCTTCCCGCTTGTCTCGACCCGCACCCGCGCCCCCTCGTACGGCCCGATCCCCGTGCCCTCGATGTACGAGACGATGCCGACGCCGCGAAGCTTGGGGCGCGCCGACGCTTCCGTGCTCCGTTCCGCGCCCCGCTTCCTGCCGACCGCACCCCGTTTGCTGCCGCCAGCACCAGCCGGCACGTACCCGATGAGCTCGATCGCCTTGTCGAGCGCCGGCTCGTAGTCACCGCTGTCGTAGACGAGCGGTGCAAAGTCCTGGTAGAGGATGTGGTGGTCGTGCGGAAAGTCGTCCGGGTCGAGAAAGTTGCGCCGCCGGATCTCCGTGACGTCTATCCCGAGCTCGTAGGCCGCCAGGTCGAGCAGCCGCTCCATCACGAACACGCCGTGCTGCCGCCCCGCTCCCCGGATCGGCGTCACGATCGGCCGGTTGGTGAAGGCGACCCGGAACTCGCTGTAGTAGTTGGGCACGTCGTAGGGACCCAGCAGCGTGCACTGGGTGTTGATCGGCACCGTGAGCCCGTACGGGTTGTAGGCGCCGGTGTCGTGCACGAACACGTCCTTCACGCCCAGGATCCGCCCATCCGACCGCAGGGCGATCTCGGCCTCGTGGAGCTGCCCGCGCTCCTGGGTGGTGGCGAAGAAGTTCTCGAACCGGTCCTCGATCCACTTCACCGGCCGGCCGAGGCGCATCGAGATCCAGGGAAGGAGGACCTCCTCCGGATAGAACATCATGATCTTCGGCCCGAAACCGCCGCCGATGAACGGGGCAACGACGCGGACCTGCGACTCGGAGAGGTCCAGCATCGCGGCCAGCCCGTTCCGGATCGGGATCGGCGCCTGGGTCGTGTCCCAGACGGTCAGCTGGCCGGAGCGCTCGTCCCAGTCGGCGACGATCCCCCGGTTCTCGAGCGCCGCCGCCACGCCGCGGTCGTACGTAAACTCGCGGGCGAGCACGAGATCGGCCCCCGCTCGGGCGCTCTCGTAGTCCCCCTTCGTCTGGACGGCGTGGGCGGCCAGGTTGGACGGCAGGTCCTCGTGAATCCGCGGCGCGCCGTCGGCGAGCGCCGCCCGCACGTCGGCGGCCGCCTCCAGCGGCTCGATGTCGACCACCACCTCCTCGGCCGCGTCCTCGGCCAGGTAGCGGCTCTCGGCCACCACGACGGCGATCGGCTCGCCCACGTGCCGGACCTTCTCCCGCGCGAGCGGCACCTGGGTGCGGGCATGAAAGGTGAGGCCCTCGATCGGCACCGGCGGGACGAGGAGGGGTCCCGGCGACCAGTAAGGCCCGAGGTCGGCCGCCGTGACGACCGCGGCGACGCCCGGTCGCGCGAGGGCGGCAGCCGCGTCCACCGAGCGCAGACGGCCGTGCGCGACCTCGCTGCGGACGAACGCCGCGTGCAGCATGCCGGGGAGCCGGACGTCGTCGACGAACATCGCACGGCCCGTCAGCAGCGCCTCATCCTCGTTGCGCCGCACGCGGGCGCCGAAGTAGCGCGTGCTCACGGCGCCCCGGCGCCGGAAAGGGATCGGGCCGCCGCCCGGACCGCCTCGACGATCTTCTGGTAGCCGGTGCAGCGGCAGAGGTGGCCCGACAGCGCCTCGCGGACCTCTTCCTCGCTCGGCTCGGGGTTCTCGGCCAGGAAGGCGGTCATCGACATGAGGATCCCCGGCGTGCAGAAGCCGCACTGGAGGCCGTGAGCCTCGCGAAAGGCCACCTGCAGCGGATGCAGCCGGCCAGCTCCTTCGGCTTCGCTGGCCTCCCATGCATCCGCCAGGCCCTCCACCGTCCGGATGGACGACCCGTGGGCCTGCACGGCGAACATGAGACACGACCGGACCGCCTCGCCGTCGACCAGCACCGTGCAGGCGCCGCAGACGCCGTGCTCGCAGCCGACGTGGGTGCCCGAGAGCCCCAGCTCGTGGCGGAGGAAGTCGCTGAGCAGCAGGCGGGGCTCCACGGAGCGTTCGTACTCCCCGCCGTTCACCGTCACTCTTACGTGCCGGCCGTGTGCCGCGTCCGCCCCTCCAACCGGCCGCGTCATCGCGTCTCCTCCGGCCGGGCGGCTCAGATCGCCTCCAGCGCCTGTCCCACGTCGGCCAGGATGTCCTCGAAGTGCTCGACGCCGACCGACAGACGGATCATGGAGGGGCCGATCCCCTCCCGCTCCCGCTCTTCGCACGGCACGTCGGCGTGCGTCATGCTGGCGGGGTGCTCCGCCAGGGACTCCGTGCCCCCCAGGCTGACGGCCAGCTTGATGAGCTGAAGCGCGTTCAGAAAGCGGAAGGCACCCTCCTCCCCCCCTTCCACGTCGAAGGAGATCAGCGAGCCGGGGGAGAGGCACTGCTTCCGATACACTCCGTACATCGGGTGATCCTCGCTGAGCAGACCGAGGTAGTTCACGCACCGCACCCGCGGGTGGTTGACCAGGAAGTCGGCAACGTAGCGCGCGTTCTTCATCTGCGCGGTCATCCGCATCTTCAGCGTCTCGAGGCTCCGCAGCAGCAGCCAGCCGGACCACGGATCGGCCCCCGAGCCGATGAACGTCCGCAGCGTCCGCACCTTCTGCATCGGCTCGGCCCGGCCGAGGCAGGCACCCGCGATCACGTCGCTGTGCCCGCCGATGAACTTGGTGGCCGAGTACAGCACCAGATCGGCCCCGTGGCGCAACGGGTGCTGCCAGAGCGGACCGAGGAAGGTGTTGTCGACCATGAACACCGGCGGCTCGTCCGGGGGGGCCAGCTCGCGTGCCAGCGCGGCCGTTGCCTCGATGTCCACCAGGGCGTTCGTCGGGTTGGCCGGCGTCTCGACCAGCACGGCCCGCAGGCGGCCGCCAACCACCCCCTCGCGAATTCCGGCCTCCACCTCGCCCATGGGCACGCCGGCCGGGAACGGCAAGGACCGGACGCCGCGCTCCGGCAGGATATGCTTGACAAGGTAGTCGGTTCCTCCGTACAGGGGCTCGCTGTGGAGGAGCACGTCCCCCGGCCGCAGGAAGGCGAGCAGGCTGGTCGAGATCGCGGCCATGCCGCTCTCGAAGGCGGCGCAGGCCTCCGCCCCGTCCCAGAGGGTCAGCCGGTCCTCCAGGATCTCCAGATCGGGGTTGTTGAGCCGGCTGTAGATGAGGCCGGGCTCCTCGGCCGGCCGCTTCTCGCGCAGGCCGTAGGCGAGCTCGAAGTACGCCTTCCCGGCCTCGGCGCTCTCGAACACGAAGGTCGAGGTCTGGAAGATCGGCGACTTCAGTGCCCCTTCGGAGAGCTGCGGATCGTATCCGTAGCCCATCATCAGGCTCTCGGGCCGGAGCCGCCGCTCCCCGATACGGGTCTTCTTGTACGAAGACGGCTGCTTGTCGTCGCTCATGGTCGCTCCCACGCTCCTGGGCTCGCTCCCCGACTTCCCGCCTGCCCTCCGGCAGGTGCGGAACCGGGCCAGAGCGTCGTCGGCCCCTGCTGAGCGGATGAAATCGGACCGCCGCCGCGTGCGATGCCGCGCGGCGGGTCGGGTCGGCTACGCCGCGCTGGCCTCTTCCTCGGTGGTGGGATCGATCATCCGATCGACCTTGGCGACCCGGGTCAGCGGGAAGCCGCCTCGCTCGGCGTGCTCGCGGAGAAGGCTTTCGTCCTTGGCGATGTAGACACAGTACAGCTTGTTATCGGTCACGTAGCTCTGAACCCACTGGATGTCGGAACCGAGGGAGCGAAGCACGTCGCAGGACTTCCGCGCCACCTTCCGCATCTGCTCGTCCGACAGGTCGCCCGCTCCCGGCAGGTCCCGTTCGATCACGTACTTGGGCAAGTGGTCCTCCCTTCGTTCCAGAACCATGTGTCGAGATCGGCTCGCCGAAGGAACATACGGCGACGAGGGCGCACGATGTAGTGCGCCGTCTTGACCGGGTACCGATATATCGTTATCCTGAAAATACCGATATATCGCTTCAGTGCCGGCGGGCCGTCCGTCGGCAGCGAGGCGAACCTGGAGGGAGGGGTGATGGGTCGAAAGTGCGGTGATTTCGGCTTCGGCGAGTGGGCGGCGTTCTGCGGACCCGGCTTCGCCGCCTTCGCCCCACGCACGCGCGCTGGTGGCCGGCGACGGCAGTTCGGGCGACGCGGCGATCTCAAGTATGTCATCCTCAGCCTCCTCGCCGAGGAGCCGATGCACGGCTACGAGATCATCCGCCGGCTGGAGGAGGACTCGGGCGGCGTGTACTCGCCGAGTCCGGGGTCGGTCTACCCCACCCTGCAGATGCTGGAGGACCAGGGCTGCGTCGTCTCAGAGCAGGAGGAAGGCAAGCGCGTCTACCGGATCACGGACGAGGGGCTGGCGCTGCTGGACGAGCATGGTGACCGCGTCTCCGACTTCACGGATCGGGTCTCAGACTTCGCCGATCGCTTCGCCAGCGGAAGCATGGGAGACCTCACCCGCTCGTTCGTGCGGCTGGCTCAGGTCAGCTTCGAGCGGGCGACCCGCAAGGCGGGGGATCCGGAGGCCCTGGCGAAGCTGCGGGAGATCCTCGAGCAGGCGACGCGCGAGGTCGAGGATATCTGGCCGGGATCCGGCCGGCGGGCGCGGGGCGAGAGCTAGACCGGACGCGGAACGGGGGACGAACGCGGGAGAGCAGGACGATGCCTGACTGGGTGATCTGGGTGGTGATCGGCGTGGTGCTGATGAACGTGCGCGGCCGCTGCTGCATGGGGTGGCGCAGGGTCAGGGGGAGGCGCGAGCACGCGGCCGATCGGCTGGCCGAGGGAACGGGCCGTACGGCGGCCGAGCAGACGGCCCGCCCCAGGCTGGCCGAGCGAGCGGGCGGCACCGCGGCGGAGCTAACGGCCCGGCCGAGGCTGGCCCGTGGCCAGAACGGCGCGCCCGACTCGGCCGCGGCGCGCGGCCGGCAGCCGGCCCTGCGTGCGCGCAGCCGAAATCGTCGAGACGCCGTCCCCGAGACGCCGTTGCAGGCGCTTCAGCGGCGCTTCGTCAGCGGGGCGCTGACGATGGAGCAGTACGAGGCCGAGCTCGACAAGCTGGCCCGCGCGCACCGGCTGTAGGCCGGGGGAACAGGCTCGGGGCTTACCGGGCTTCCGGGCCGCCTCGGGGAGGTCGGCCGGCTGCGGACCCTCAGGCCTCCAGCTTCTTCTTCACGCACTCCGTGAAGCGGCCGAACATGAAGTCGGCCACGTTCTGGATGATGCCGCCGCGACCGAAGGAGGCGAGGCGCCCCGCCAGGCTGACGCTCTGGGAGACGTCGACGTGGGTCCCGCCCCCGTCCATCGACGCCAGCCGGCTGTGCATCTGCATCCTCACGCTGCCCGAGCCGCGAGCGTCCTTCCCTTCCCCGGACATCGAGACCTCGTGACCCTCGACATCCAGCTTGTCGAAGTGGATCGTCCCCTGGAAGGTGACGCCGATCGGACCGAGCCGGACGCCCATCTCGCCGCGAAAGGTCCGCTCGTCCACCTTCTCGGTCAGCTTGGCGGCGGGCAGGCACTCGACCACCCGCTCCGGATCGGTGAGGAACGCCCACACCTCCTCCACCGGCCGCTCCACCTCGAAGCTCTTCTGAATCTCGATCGCCACCGGTCTGGCTCCTGTTCCCATGCCGGCGAGCCATGCGGCCTCGCCTCGTCATCGGTTGGGTATGCAGGCGCCGAAAGTCGATCGGCGAGCCGGGCGCCGCAAGACGATGCGGAAACGCCGCCGGATCTCGTCGGACCCGGCGGCGCTTTGTCCTACAATGGGCCGCCCAACTGGCGGCGTTGTTCGAGGCGATCCGCTAGGCTGGCCTCGAGAGATGCACCGATCCTACGGGAGCACCCAGACCACGGCTCGGGATGCAAGGCCGGTGGCCCCCCGGCTCGCGCCGACCACCTGACCCGCATCGTTCAGTCCCCACGCCTCGCTCTGGGCATCCCCCCGCAGCGGAGCCAGCAACCGGACGCCGGCCGAGGAGGTCCAGATGAGGGCCCGAGCCGAGCCGAGGCAGCCCGACGTGTTGCGCCCCCCGAGCACGACGCCGTGCGCGTTGATGTCCTCCAGCCATGATCGGCTGCCCTCAAGCCCGGGAATGACGGTCGGCTTCGCCGTCGGCGACGACCAGAACGCGGCCGCGGGGTGTACCCCCAGGCCACAGTCCGGCTCGCTTTGCACCCAGAGGCCACCCGCGATTCCGGCCGCCGTGGCATCCATCACCCATCCCCCGGCGGCTCCCTCGTGATCCATCACGGTGGGTCCGTTCCACTGACCGTTCGCGTACTTCCAGGTCACGGCCAGCTCCATGTTTCCGTTCGGGATTCGGCCGACAGCCACCTCCGAATCACTGATGCCGTTGACGTTGCCGTCTCCCGATTCGGAGATCACCTCCACTCTCCATTCCCCTCGCGACGGATCGTACCGCCAGGCGACCGACCCGACGTTCGGCACGCTCCCCACCACCGTGTTGTTCTCGTTGATGTCGGTCGTGAATCCCGGCCCGAGCACGACTTGCGTGCCGTCCGGCCGCCAGACGACGGCCGTCGCGTCCTGGCCAGCGTACACGTATCCGGCGATGAAGCCGGCATCGTTGATCGCGGTCGCCGTCGAGAAGCCGGACGCCAGCGCTTCCGGAGCTCCCCATCCCTCGCCGTCGGGTAGCCAACGCACCGCCCGAGACGTGCCGGACCGGTCCGCGCTATGGCCAACGATCACACCCGCATCGTTGATCCCGCTGGCCACGCTCGAGCCACGCCGGCTGAGGCCGGTGAGCTCGATGGGCGTCGCGGTCACCTCGAACAGCTCGATCCCGACCCCGCGCTTGCCGCCGAGGGTCGTCACCTCGACGTCGTAGAGATCCGTGACCGCGTTGGCCGCGATCGTGACGTTGGCGACCAGCTCCTTGCTGGTGACAAACCGGGTGGAGTTGGTTCGCACGTCCGGGACCGCGTTCCCGTTGAGCAGGAACCTGGCAGCCGAGCCGTCATCGAAGCCCGTTCCCAGGACCCGGACATCCAGGGTCGTGTCCTGGGGCGCCGAGGAAGGATTCGTGGACTTCACCGCCGGGCCGCCAGAGGGACCTCCGCCGCCGGGCTTTCCGCCCCCACCGCCCGACGAGCCGCCCTTGGCGGCCAGAACGTCCACGCCTCCCACGGCAGTGGGTGCGTCGGAGGAACAGGCGGCCGACCAGAGCGCCGCGGCGGCAACGAAGAGGGTCAGGACAGGGAGCCGAAGTCCGCCCCGTCCTCTCGCGAACGCGCGACTCGGGGTACACACACCGGGCCGAATCAACATGGGATACTCCCTTCCCGCCAGCCGGCGGATGCGTGCAGAGGATGGAAATCGCGTGCCTCCCGGAACGCGTCGCGCCGGATTGCGCCAAGTTGGCAAGGCAGTTCGGGTTGCAGCGCTCCGGTCGTTCGACCGGACCTGCTTCATGCTCTCATAGGTGAGAGCCTCACACGACGCTACTCTCATTTCTGAGCGATCCAGGTCAGCAATGGTTCCCGCAGCCCACGTCGCCAGAGATGTGGTACGCCGGACTGCGCGGCTTTTGCGCTTGGGTGACGGGAGCAGGACGATGATCGCGTGGCGACGCGGAAGCACCGCGGGATCTCGGGAAACCGGCGGCGTGGTGGCCG
>CAZEBA010000047.1:6581-20027 GCA_964510615.1 uncultured Gemmatimonadota bacterium | reverse complement strand
AGACTGCTCCACCCCGCAGCGATCAAAACATCGTAAGCCAGGTGTCGAACCATGTCAACCCGCGCGGCCGCGTTCGACAGCCCTGATCGCCTTGAACGGCGCGGCGATCCGACGCTTGCCCCTTTTCGTGATTCAACCTACTGTGGCGCCGTGAAGCCTTCGCTGCGTAACGCCGCCCGAGCCCGTCCGCCAGGCACCGACCCGAAGGATCTGCCCCCGGCGCTCGCCCGCGACCTACTTCGCCTTCTCGGCGGTGCCGGCTTCATCGCCGAGCCCGATCGGCTGCTGGCATATGAATCCGATGCGCTCACTCGCATCCGTGGCACTCCGCTCGCCGTTGCACTTCCCGGCACGCGCGCCGAATTGCAACAGACGGTGCGACTGCTTTACGAGGCGGGTGTCGCCTTTGTTCCCCGCGGTGCCGGTACCGGCTTGACGGGAGGCGCGGTCGCCCGCGACGCCGTGTTGATCGGCACGGGGCGCCTCGACCGATTCCTGCGCCTCGATCCGGTCGAGCGGCTGGCCATTGTAGAGCCCGGCGTCGTCACGGAGGAGATCTCCCGCCAGGCCGCTCCCTTCGGGCTCCGCTATCTGCCCGACCCCGGCTCTGCGACCGCCTGCACGATCGGCGGCAACATCGCGACCAACGCCGGTGGACCGCATTGCCTCCGGCACGGCGTGACGAGCGACCATGTTCTCTCGCTCCAGGCCGTCCTGGGCGATGGCTCGCTGGCGGAGTTGGACCGGGCCGACGGCGGCGGCCTCGATATCGCTGGCCTCTTCATCGGCTCGGAGGGCACGTTCGGCATCGTGGCCTCGGCCACGGTGCGGCTCGCCCCCTGCCCCGAGGCGGTCCGCACCTCGCTGGCGCTCTTCGACCGGGTCGCCGACGCCGGACGGGCAGTGACGGAGATCCTATCGGCCGGCGCCCTGCCGGTCGCCCTCGAGATCATCGACGGAACGACGATCCGGGTCGTCGAGGGCTCTCCTTTCGCCGCCGGCCTGCCGACGGACGCGGGCGCCGCGCTCGTCATCGAGTGCGAGGGCTCGGCCGACGAGGCCGACGAGGAGATGTCGGTCGCGCTCGAGGCGGTGCGCACCGCAGGCCCCCGTGAGATCCTGAGCGCCGCCACCGAGGCCGAGCGCGAGAGGCTGTGGCGGGCTAGAAAGAGCGCGTTCGGAGCGCTGGGCCGGCTCGGGCCTGACGTGCTGGTGGAGGACGCCGTGGTGCCACGAACGACGCTGCCGGATCTCTTGCCCCGAATCGAGGCGGTGGCCAGCCGCTACGGCCTTCCGCTCGCCAGCTTCTTTCACGCAGGCGACGGAAACCTCCACCCCAACATCGTCTACGACGCCCGGAGCTCCGACCAGTCCGGACGCGTCGAGGCGGCACGTCGGGAGATTCTGGATCTCTGCATCGAGGCGGGCGGCACGATCACCGGCGAGCATGGCGTCGGACTCGACAAGCTGAAGTCCGTACCGCGCGTCCTGAGCGCAGATGAGCTGCGGATACTGGCCGCCGTGCGGACCGCCTTCGATCCGCACGGACTCTGCAATCCGGGAAAGGTGCTGCCGGCACTCGGGCCCCTGAATGGCACGGGGAGGGACGGGGCCGAGCCGGAGCTGGCGACCCGCCCTTCCATGGCCGAGCCGAGCGACGCCGAGGCGGATGGCTGGCACGCCCCGTACACAGCGGCCGCCGCCGCCGAGCTGCTTGCGGGCCGGTCGCCCGGGCGCGAGGTGATCGCCACCGGAGCCCCCGCGCCGCCGGAGCGCGGACCTGACACCGGTGACGCCCTGCTCCTCTCGACGTCGCGGTGGCGCGGCCTAGAGCATCGGCGGGACGACCTTACGGTTACCGTCGCAGCGGGCGAGAGGGTCGCGGATCTGATCACCGAGCTGGAGCGGGAGCGGCAATGGATTCCGGTCGGGCCCGCCGCGCTCCCGCTCTCGATCGGCGGGCTGGTGGCGGCAGCTCCTCCCGGGCCCTTCGACGCCGCGTTCGGGCCGCTGCGACGTCAGCTGCTCGGCCTCCGGTGCATCGGCCTGAATGGCGTCCTTCAGCGCTGGGGCCGGCCGGTGATGAAGAACGTGGCGGGTTACGACGTCCCACGCCTCTACTGCGGCAGCTTCGGACGGCTGGGTATCATCACCGAGGCCACCTTCCGGCTCTGGCCGCTTCCCTCAATGCGTCTCCGCCTCTCGGTCAGCGGGGGCGACACGCTCCAGCTCGCCCGCCGCCTCGCGGACGGGGAGGACGCGCCAAGCCGGGCCGTGCGGCCGGACGGGATGCAATGGAACCTCGAGTCGCTCACCGGCACCGGGGCGGAGCCGGTCCCGGCGGATGGGAAGCTGACGCTCTGGCTCCTCGGCTCGGAGCGATCGGTGGCGTCGCGCCACGCCCGCCTCGCGGACCTGGCAGAGGAATCGGGCCTGCGGGTCGAGAGCGACCCCGGCATGTGGATCACCCATCCCGAACCGCCGGTCGGGGAAGCCGCCGGTGTCGCCTTTCGGATCCGCCCGAGCCGGACGTCGCTGTCGGAACTTCCCTCGCGACTGAGCCAGATCCTGGCAGGTCCATCGACCCACGTCAGCCTCCTCCCCGGCCTGGGCGTTCTCGAACTCCGGTACGCCTGCGAGCCGAGCGATGCGTGCTCGCTTCTGGAGCGAATCCTCGGCGTGATGGGGGAGCCGCCGGTGACGATCGAGCGCGGAGGGGCGGAGGCGCACTCACTCTTACAGGAACGTCGTCCCTCGGCCCTCCGGAGACTGGAGGATCGTATCGTCTCCTCCATCGGCGGCCAGCCCCGACCGTGGCAAGCCGACTACCTCTGACTACCTTTGGGGCATGAGCCGGTCACCGCTTCTTATCGGGGTCGTACTCGGGGTGCTGGCTCCCCCGGTCGCAGCTGCTCAGACGACGTACGACCGGCCTCCGCCTACCGGCGGCGATCGGGCGAAGATGGCCCGGCTGGTGGAGTCCGTGCTGGGACCGGGCTCGAAGACGTTCCTCGTCCCTGTGGAATCCCCATCGGGCGGAGTCCTCCCTCGCTGGCGTACGGGCGGGGCCGGTGACCCGCGGACGGTGACCATCCACTTCGAATCGCCGGATGACCCCGTGCGATTCGGCACCGGGTCTCGCTGGGCCGTCCACCAGGCCATCTCCCAGTGGACGTCGATTCCGGGCGTCGCGCTCCGCTTTCGGGAGGCAGCCGGGCCGGGCACGGCGCAGGTGATCGTGAAGTGGGTGCCTCGGATGTCGACCGAGCACAGCGGCCTCACCTCGTGGCAGACCGACCCGGACGGCTGGATCGCCTCGGCCGTCGTCACGCTCACCCTGCTTCGCACCGACGGCGGCGCAATCGATCGATCCTTGGCCCGCCGCATCGCCCTGCACGAGGTCGGGCACCTCATCGGTCTGCCGCACAGCGACGATCCCGGCGACATGATGTTCCCCACCAGCGAGCAGTCGCGCCTGTCACGCCGCGACCGCGACGCCGCGCGCGTCCTCTACTCCCTGGTGCCCTGGTCGCTGCTCGAGACCGGCGCCGAGCCGAACGGGCCCGAAAGCGAATGAAGATCTATACGAAGAAGGGCGACGCGGGCAGGACCGGGCTCCTGGGGGGCGAGCGGGTTCCGAAGCACGACCCGCGGGTCGATGCCTACGGAGCGGTGGACGAGCTGAACAGCCAGATCGGAGCGGCGCTCGCCCTCTGGGAAGCTCCTCGGCGGCGTGACCGCCTGGCGGCCCTGCAGGAGGACCTGCTGGTGATCGGCGCCCGTCTGGCCGCCGGAGATCCCCGGAAGGCGGCGGCGAAGGGGTTGATTCCCGACCTGGCCGCCGGAAGGATCGATGAGCTGGAGAGGTGGATCGATGAGCTGGAGAGCGCGCTGCCGCCGCTGGATTCGTTTCTTCTCCCGGGAGGTACCCGGCTCGCCGCTCAGCTGCATGTCGCCCGCACCGTCTGCCGGCGGGCGGAGCGCGCCATCAGCGGTCTCCTCGAGGACCAACCCGATCTCGGCGCCCTCATCCTGCCGTACATGAACCGGCTCTCCGACCTGCTGTTCGTCCTGGCCCGCGACGCCAACCGCGAGGCCGGTCAGTCCGAGCCTCGCTGGCGTCCGGTCCGCCGAGGCGGCAGCGCGCGTGACCCGGCGGCGCCCGGGGCTTCAGAGGAGTCTGGCGCGTGAGAGCCGTGGCGTTAGCCGTGCTGTCGGCGGTGACGCTCGGACCGCTCACGAGCGGATGCCGCATCGAGGGCGGCGCGCCGGCGGCGGGGACCGACACCATCCCCGGAATCGAGACGCAGATCACCCGCCTGCTCGAGGGTTCGGCGGATGCCTGGAACCGCGGCGATCTCGACGGCTTCATGAGCGGGTACCTGCAAGCACCGACCATCACCTACCTCGGAGCCTCGGGGCTGGTAACGGGCTGGGAGGCGATCCGCGCTCGGTACGCTCCCCAGTTCGAGGCGGGCGCGTTGCGCGACAGCCTTCGGTTCGAAGACGTGACCAGCCGTCCCCTCGGCCGCGACTACGCCCTCGCCACGTCCCGCTACCTGCTCTTCCGATCCGGCCAGGTCGCGTCGTCCGGACCCTTTACCCTCGTGCTGTGGAAGACCGACGCGGGCTGGAAGATCGTGCACGATCAGACCGGTGCGGACCTCCCCGCGAGCGATGAGGCGGAGGCGCAACCCGCGGGCGATCCCTCGGAGCTCGCTCCCGGCGGAGAGGACTCGCCCAGCCAAGCGCGGACGCCGTCGCGTTGACGGCGGCTCCCAGGCGATCCGACGGGGGATCATCGGTCGCCGCACGCTTGATCGAAGGCCGACCGGACCTGGACGCATGCGTGCATTGCGGCCTCTGTCTGCCCGCGTGCCCCACCTATCGTGTGCTGCGCGACGAAAACGACTCGCCGCGCGGCCGGGTCTATCTCATGAGCCTGGCCGCCGACGGGCGAGTTTCCCCGAGCGGGGCGTTCGCCGAGCACATCGACCGCTGCCTGGGCTGTCGGGCCTGCGAGGCGGCCTGCCCGGCCGGCGTCCGCTTCGGATCGCTCCTGGAGCGCGCCCGGGCGGATCGGCTCCGGCCGGCCGAGAAGGCCGGTGCGAGTTGGTCGCTGGCGCTTCTGACCGGCCGGGCCTCGCCGCTGACATATGCCATCCTTCGGACCGTGCGTCGGTCCGGGATCGCGGCCGCGGGCTCCCGGCTTCGCGGGTTCGTGGGGGAGGCGCTCGGCTGGCTCGCCGCTTCGGCACCGGCCGCGGAACGCCCATCGTCGGCCCGCTCGGCCACCCCTCCGCTGCCGCCGACGGCGCCGGACCCGGCTCGCACGTACGCCCTGCTGGATGGGTGCGTCATGCGAGGCCTGTTCGGAGGGATTCACGCAGCCACGCGGCGCGTCCTCGCCGCTTCCGGCTTCGTGGAGCGCCGGGCCACCGGACAGGTCTGCTGTGGAGCGTTGCACGCCCACGCCGGCCTTGCGGAGGAGGCTCACCGCCTGGCGCGGCGGAACATCGAGGCGTTCGAACGCTCCGAGGCCCGTTGGCTGGTCGTCGACTCCGCCGGCTGCGGAGCCGCCGTGCGAGAGTATCCCGATTGGCTGGCCGATTCTCCTGGGTGGCGTGATCGGGCAAGCAGGCTCGCGGCGGCCACCTGTGACGCCACCCGGCTCGTCGCCGCTGGACCGGTCCCTCGTGCCGAGCTCAAGGCGACGGCCGCCTACGACGCACCCTGCCATCTCTCCTACGGCCTCTGCGATGACGATGCGCCGCTGGAGGCGCTGTCGACCGTTCACGGTCTCGAGGTCGAAAGGTTGCCTTCATGGAGACGATGCTGCGGCGGGGCAGGCCTGTTCGCGCTCCGCCGAGCCGACCTGGCACGAAAGGTGTTGGAGGAGAAGCTACTGGAGATCGCGGAAGGAGAGTACGAGCTGTTGCTCACGGGTAACCCGGGCTGTCTCATGCAGATCGGAGCGGCGCTCCGCCGGGCCGGGTCGCCGACGCGGGCCGCGCACCCGATCGAGGTGCTGGACCTCGGAATTCGCGCGGCAGCTGCAGGACGCCAAGCGACGGGAAGGGATCTCGGCCACGGGCGCGTACGTAGCACAGTCACCGAACCGACCCACATGCATCGGAAAGGATCCGATCTTTGCAGAGCTTTGACTACCTGATCGTGGGCGGGGGCCTCGCCGCTGCCTCCGCGGTCGACGGCATCCGGAGCCTCGATGCCGAGGGAACCATCGCCATCCTGGCCGATGAGAGCGAGCCTCCGTATCACCGGCCCCCTCTCTCCAAGGAGTACATGCAGACGCCCGACGCCACGCGGGATCTCCTCCATGTCAAGCCGGAGGGCTGGTTCGAGAACCAGGCGGGCATCACCCTGCTCAACGGGGTACGGGCAACCTCGCTCGACCCGAAGGAGATGCGGATCGGGACTGCCGCGGACGAGATGTTCCGCGGCGAGCGCATTCTGCTGGCGATGGGAGGCCGGCCTCGCTCCCTTCCGATCCCCGGGACCGACCTCGAGGGCGTGTCCACCTTCCGTACCGTGGCGGATGCCGATCGGCTTCGCGGGGGGGCAGCGACGGCCGAGTCGGCGGTGCTCATCGGTGCCGGCTTCATCGGCATGGAGCTGGCCGCTTCGCTGACGCGGCTCGATGTCAAGCCTACGGTCGTGGAGGCCGAGGAGCGCGCCTGGTCTGGTATGCTGCCGCCGGTGCTGTCGTACTTCGTCCAGGGCTACTTCGAGGAGCGCGGCGTGCGCTTCGAGCTAGGGACCGAGGTCTCGGAGCTGCTCGGAAGCGAGCGGGTCGAGATCGCACGGCTCGCCACCGGCACCGAGGTGGGCTGCGATCTCGCGATCATCGGCGTCGGCATCCGACCCAACGAGGAGCTCGCCGCCCAGGCAGGCCTGGCCGTGATGGACGGCGTCATCGTGGACCGCTTCGGCGAGACGAGCCACGGCCACATCTACGCGACCGGCGATCTGGCGCGCTTTCCGGACCCGGTGTTCGGAGACACTCCGCGCCTCGAGCACTGGGACCACGCCCGGACACACGGGAAGCTGGTTGGCCGCAACATGGCAGGAGCCAGGGAGCCATACGAGCACGTGCCATACCTCTACTCGGACGTCTTCGACCTCGGCTTCAGCGTGCTCGGCCGGCCCGTCGGCGCGGACGAGGTCCGCGTGCTCGGGGAGCTGGGCGCCGAGCGGAGCCTGGTGGTGTGCGGCGAAGGGGGACGGCTGACCGGAATCGTGCTGGTCAACGCCGTCGATCTACTCGAGACCTGCCGCGACCTCGTGCGGGAGCGGCCGCCGCTCAGCGACGCCTGCGAGGCGCTCGCGGAGCGCGAGGGCGAGCTGGAGGGCGTGGCCTCTCAGGGAGGAGCCTCGTCCGGAGATGACCTACCCATAAACGCGATAGGAGGCGGTCCATGATGGAGTCTAGCCAGACATCGGCCGGAGGAGATGCCGGCATCACCGAGCGGGTGCAGGAGGCCCTCCGCGCGGTGAAGGATCCCGAGCTGGGGATGAGCATCGTGGATCTGGGGCTGATCTACGGGGTGGAGGAGGAGACCGGAGCGGTCACGGTAACGATGACTCTGACGAGTCCGGGATGCCCGGCGGGCGGTCAGATCATGGAAGGCGCCAAGGCGGCCGCCGAGTCCGTCGAAGGGGTCGATTCAGCGGTGATCAACCTGGTTTGGAAGCCGTTCTGGACGCCTGACCGCATCGATCCCAAGGTCAGGGCAATGATGGGGTATTGAAGTAGCGTGCTGCTCCGTCTTTTCCTGCTGTTCACGCTCGTCCCGCTTGTCGAGCTGTACGTCCTCATCCGTCTGGGCGGCCTGATCGGGATCGCCCCGACCCTCGCCATCGTGCTGGGGACCGGCGCCGCTGGAGCCTGGCTCGCTCGCCGCGAGGGCTTTCGAAGCTGGCAGGCGGTGCAGTCGGAGCTAGCGGCGGGCAGGCTGCCGGCCAACGAGCTGCTTCACGCGCTGCTGGTGCTGATCGCCGGCGTGCTGCTGGTCACGCCCGGCGTGTTCACCGACGCAGCTGGCCTCCTCATGTTGATGCGTCCGGTTCGGGCCACCATGATTCGGCGGGCCCAGGGCCGGCTCGCAGCCGCCGTCCAGAGATCCGAAGTGCACCTCTGGGTCCACGACGAGGAGCCACCGCCCGAACGCGTGATCGACCTCTGAGGGAGCGATCCCGACCGTCCGGGACCCAAGACCGGAGGACCATGATGAAGAAGCCGCTGAATCCGCGCCTGGGCCAGATGATCCTTCGCGTCGTGCTTGGAGTGATCTTCGTCGCGCACGGCGCGCTCAAGCTGTTCGGTGGAGTCGGGGGCACCGTCGCCTTCTTCGGCCAGCTCGGCATTCCCGTTCCCTTCCTGGCAGCCTGGCTGGTCACGCTGCTCGAGTTCGTGGGCGGCATGTTCCTGATCGTGGGGCTGTTCGTCGTGCCAACGGCGATTCTGCTGAGCGTGCACATGCTCCTCGGCATCATCCTCGTCCATGCCGAGAACGGCTTCTTCGTCCTCGGAGCCGACGTGCCGAACGGCATGGAGTTCAACCTGCTGCTCATCGCCGGGCTGCTCTCCCTGTTGCTCGGTGGCTCCGGGTACGCCGCCGTCGACAGCCGGATGGCACCTCGGGCCGTCTCCCCGCCGCCGTCGCCGGCACCCCGGGCAACGCCCGAACCGCCGTCGGCGTCGGAGCCCGCACCCGCGCCGGAGCCCACCCCCGGGCCGACACCCCGACCGGAAGCCGCGCCAGCGGACGTCACGGAGGCCGGCTACGTCCCCGAGGAACCCGGGAGCGCGCAAGAACCCGAGCGGCCGGCGAGCGGCGACATCGCCGAACAAGCCCGACAGGTCGAGGACGAGCGTTCGGGTGGATAGCGAGTCCCGGATCGGTGGGGCCGTGATCGAGCGGCTGGAGGCCGCGCGAGCGCGGGGCGCCACCCGAGACGAGCTGATCGAGGCGACGGTCCGTCTCATCGAGGCGGGCGACCCGCGCTACGACTGGGTGGGGATCTACCTCCTGGACGGAGACAGGCTCTTCCTGCACAGCTACGTCGGTCGGCCGACGGAGCACTCGGAGATCCCTGTCGGGGTAGGCGTCTGCGGCACGGCGGTCGCCGAGCGGAGGGACATCAACGTGCCCGATGTCCAAGCGGTCGACAACTACCTCGCTTGCTCCGTGGAGACGCGGTCCGAGCTGGTCATCCTCATCGAGGACTCCGGCTCGGCTCGGGTCTTCGGTCAGATCGACATCGACAGCGACCGGCCGTACGCCTTCCACACGGAGGACATGAGGGAGCTGCGGCAGGTGGCGGACTGGCTGGCGGACCTGTTCGACGGCTCCCGTTCAGGCGACGACCAGTAGCGCGGTTCCGTACATGATGAGCAGGCCGATCGCCAGGCCGGCTGCGTTGAGCGGCGCGAACAGGCCCGCGGGCTGGGCGCGCCCCACGAGCTTCGCGATCTCGAATACGACCTCCAGAATCGCTCCCGCCCCCAGAGCCAGAAACAGCGTGGCGGCGATCGGCGAGTAGGAGAAGCCGCCGATCCAGGTGCCGGCGATCGTCGGCAAGCCGGCGATCGCGCCCAGCAACAGCAGCGACCGGAGCGGCGGCCGGTCCGCCGCCACCGGGGCCACGATCGCCAGCCCCTCGGTCGTGTTGTGGAGCGCGAACCCGATGACCAGGAAGCTCCCGAGCGCGATCTCGCCCACGGCGTAGGCCGAGCCGACGGCCAGGCCCTCTCCCAGATTGTGGAGCCCGATGCCCAAAGCGATCAGCAGGGCGATCCGGAGCCGATCGGCAGCAGCGTTCCCGACGGAGGCCACCCTCCCGGCCACCTCCCGGCGACGGCGGGCGGCGAACGCTCGCAGCGCCAGCAGGCTTCCCAGGGCCCCGATCACCACCAGGCCGACTCCCTGAAAGGCGGCCGGCACGGCCGCTGCCTGCTCCAGTGCCTCGTGCAGGGCATCGGCACCGAGGAAGATGAGCAGGCCGATGGTGAGGCTGAGGAAAAAGTGCAGCCAGCGCTCCCCCACGTCCCGAAGAAAGGGATACCAGAGAAGGCCGATGAGGACAGGAAGCAGCCCGACGTAGATGCCGAGCAGGGCGAACAGGCCGAGGAACTCGGCCGACGGCCGCGGACTCTGCGTCGCCACCGCCACCTCGTGCGAGAACGTGAGGCCGCTCGAGGTGACGAGGACGATCTCGTGGGGCTCGCCCTGGACCCACGGATAGTGGAGGATGATGGTGGATCGGCCGAGCCGCGGGATCGTTCGCTCCCCCTCGATCTCGTGCTGCCAGTAGGCTTCATCGACCATGACCTGTGCCACAGTCGTCGGCTCGGGTCCGCCGTTGACCACATGCACGCGCATCAGGCCCGGCTCCGGCAACGTCACGCGCTCGATGGTGAGCTCCTCCACGGGGGGGAAGCCCGCGCGCAGCATGCGGACGGGATCGGCGACCAGGAAGACCGCCACCAGGGCGCCGAGCAGCACCAGCGGCGCGATCCCCAGCAGGAGACGACGAGCAACGGGAGCTTCACCCATGGCGCTCACCCGTAACGGTAGATCGGCACGCCGTCGTCCTCCGCCAGGTCGGGTACGGCGTCCAGGAAGCTCATCCAGCCGAGCTCCGCGAACTCGCTCTGGTGGGCATGCACCATGTGGAGACCGGCGTTCTCCAGTTCCAACTCGAGGATTCCCCGCTCTCCCTGACACAGCATGATCGTGTCGGTCAGGTCGTACTGGTCCGCCCGCGTCCCCGTACGGTAATAGCGGAACATCCCGGCGTGCAGGTGCAGCGAATTGACCGGATCGAACTCCGTCATGTTGACCAGGTAGATACGAACCGGCTCTCCGACTGCGACCCGGATCGGGTGGGTCTGATAGTAGAACGCGGCCGTGTTGACGGCATACACCTCGTTCTCCCCATCGAAGTTGGTGTCGAACCCGTTCATCACCATCACGAGCTCGCGCGCCGGGGTCCGGCCGGTCGGCGGGTCCACGATGAGGGTTCCGTACAGCCCCTTGTGGATGTGCCGCTTGAGGGGGATCGCGTGGCAGTGGTACGGATGGACGCCGAACGGTTTCGCGGGGAACTCGTACGTGAATCGCTCGCCCGGTTCCACGATCGGGAACACCCCGTCCATGCCGGGCGGGTGGATGCCGTGGAAGTGGATGGTGTGGGGGTGCGAGCCCGCGTTGGCGAATCGGACGCGGAGCAGATCTCCCTCTGTGCAGCGGAGCGTCGGGCCCGGGACTCTTCCGTTGTAGGTCCAGGCGGGAAACCAGACCCCGGGGGCGACCTCGATCTCCCGGTCGACGGCCACCAACTCGTACTCGCGCACGACTCGGCCGGCCGGCTCGCGGCTGACCTTCCCGAAGTCGAAATCGATCAGGAACCTCTCGGGATCGAACCCGTCTCGGGGCGGATGATCCCCGAAGACGCCCATGCGGAGCTGCTCCAGCCCCTCCGGGGAGTGGATCGCCTCCTGGACGCCGGCCCTGGCGAGCGAGCGCGCCGCACCGCTCCGCCGTGCGAGCGCCAGCAGCGAGGCGCCGGAGAGACCCGCCACCCCTGCACCGCCCAGCCGCAGCCAGTCCCGCCGGCTCATCGGTTCCGGACCCATCGACGGCTACTGTCCCCGGTTTTTAGGTTACACTAAATTTCCTGCAACCTAGGCGCGCCGTCGCGGAGGGTCAAGGTGGGAGAGCGGATCCACCTGCGGATTGGAGCCGGGCCAAGGCCCATTCGGCATGCTCCCGCACCACCGCCGCCGCGTCCGCGGCACAGCGGCGCAGAACGGGAATCGCCTCCGGGCTCCCGCTGTTGCCGAGACCGACGCACAGGTTGCGAAGCATGCCGTCGCGGCCCGGCCTCGAGAACGGCGTGTCCCGGTAGCGTCTCCGATAGGATTCCTCGGAGAGTTCCAGCAGCTCCAGCGCCCATTCGACCATGCGTTCCGCCGAGAGAGGACGTCCGGGCTCTGGCTTCGACCCGCCCCAGGAGCCCTCCGGCGCTCCGTCGTTCCAGGGGCAGACCTCCTGGCAGATATCGCACCCGAACACGCGCGCGCCGATCGACGGCCGCAGCGCCAGCGGGATGGTGCCACGCAACTCGATGGTCAGGTAGCTGATGCAGAGACGTGCGTCGAGGCCGCGGGGCGTGCGGATCGCCCCCGTCGGGCAAGCGTCGATGCAGCGCGCACAGGTGCCGCAGCGATCCGCGGCGAACGCATCGTCCGGAGGCAGCTCCGCCGTCGTCAGCAGCTCGCCCAGCAACAGGTACGATCCGAGCACCGGATGGATGAGCATCGTGTTCTTCCCGATCCATCCGAGGCCGGCACGTTGCGCGTGGTCCCGCTCGAGAACCGGACCGTAGTCGACGTACGGGAGGTGTCGGCTTCCGGGCACCAATCGATCCAGGACGACGGCCAGCTCCGCCAGCCCGACCTCGAACACTCCATGATAGTCGCGGCCCCGAGCGTAACGGGCCACGATCGGCATCGTCGCATCTTCCGACACCTCGGGCGACGGCCCGGCATAGCTGAGGCTGGCCACGACGATCGTCCGACAGCCGGGCAGGGCATCGCCCGGCCGGAGACGGCGCCGAACCGCATCCTCCCGGGCCATGTAGGCCATCTCGCCGTGCCAGCCCCTCTCCAGCCAGGCCAGGTAGGCTGAGGCGTGCGGCGGCTCGGTGGCGGGCGCGAAGCCGACCTGGTCGAAACCCAGCTCGTGACCGGCCGCCCGAACGGCCTCCCTCAGCGTCAGCGCCCCATCCGAAGCCTTCCCGTCCTCGCGGCCGCTCATCCGGGCGCTCGCCGGGCGGTCAGCACCGAGTTGGCGTCTGCGAGACGCGCCGGATCCCCGACCTCGAGCCAGAGAGCATCGCTCACGTCGAAGGTGGCGATCCGGTGCCCCTCGGCCGCCAGACGGAGGTACAGCTCCATGATCGAGAATCGGCCGCGCTCGCTGATCAGGCCGAAGATCTCGGGGGAGATCACGTGGATGCCCGCGAAGCCGATCTCCTCGGTCGCGCCGGCGGACGGGCGCACCTCCGCGCGCCAGCCTGTCGCGAGGTTGGCGAGCCCCCGAAAGCCCATCTCGTCCACCAGCAGCGGCCGCCCCGTCCGGCGGCGGTTCACCGCCAGCGTGACCAGCGGGCGGTCCGCCAGGTGGGTCCCGTACATCGATGCGAGGTCGGCCTCGCAGATCACGTCGACGTTGTGGAGCCAGAACGGAGCGTCCTTGGCGAAGAGCGGCTCCGCGGCCCGGAGGCCGCCACCGGTCTCGAGCGGGCCTTTCTTCTCGCGCGAGAATCGGACCTCAGCGCCGAACCCTGCCCGCCCGGTGACGAACGCCTCGATCTGCTCGGCGTGATGGTGAACGTTGATGATCAGCCGGTCGACGCCGG
>CAZEBA010000047.1:0-6481 GCA_964510615.1 uncultured Gemmatimonadota bacterium | reverse complement strand
GCCGCCAGGCGCTCGGCGAAGTAGACGGAACGGTGTTGCCCTCCCGTGCAACCGAAGCTCACGCTCAGGCTCTGGAGACCGCGGCGGTGATAGACCTCCACGTGCTCCTCGACCAATCTGCGAGAACTCTGCCAGAACTCCTCCGTCTCCGGCCGGGCCTCCAGAAAGCCGACTACCGGCTCATCCTGGCCCGTGAGGTGCGCGAACTCGGCCAATCTCCCCGGGTTCTCCAGGCCGCGACAGTCGAAGACGTATCCCCCGCCGTGCCCGGCTCGATCCTCGGGGTAGCCGCCACGATAGCTGAAGCTGACCACGCGCACGCTCAGTCCGACGGTCGGGGAGGCGATCCGCGACGCGCCACCTCCCCAGCGGTCGGCGATCCGCGCAAGCGCCGATTCGATCTCCGGTACGGAGACCGGGAGACCCTCTTCCAGGAGCGACGCGAGGTTCCTGGCGGCGAACGGCACGCTCTGAAGGAAGCGCGGCTTTCGCTCGTAGAACCCCCGGTATCCGTAGGCGCCCAGGGCCTGCATGATCCGAATCAGGACGAAGCCCCGGTAATGGGCGAGAAACTCCTCGCGATCCACGCTCGCCAGGCCGGCGAGCGCACGGAGGTAGGCGTCGAGCAAGTCAGCCCGTACGGCCGGCGGCAGGTCGGCCTTCGCGTCGTAGAGCAGCGAGGCGAGATCATATTGGAGTGCGCCTCGACGGCCGCCCT
The DNA here is from genome assembly GCA_964510615.1 of uncultured Gemmatimonadota bacterium. Lineage (GTDB taxonomy): Bacteria > Gemmatimonadota > Gemmatimonadetes > Palauibacterales > Palauibacteraceae. The sequence continues at coordinate 5,763 of CAZEBA010000047.1, read as the reverse complement.
GATAATCGATGAACCAGGGCTCACCCGACCGTACCATGATGTTTCTGGACTGGAAGTCGCGGTACATGAAATGATCGCGTCGCGCCTCGAGCAGGAAGCGCACGAGCTTTCCGAAGTCCCGCTCGAGCCTGGCCTCGTCGAACGACACCCGAGCCAGCTTGAGGAAGTGATACTTGAAGTAGTTCAAGTCCCACAGCATCGATTGCCGATCGAAGGCGCGCCGAGGATGGGCGTGGCGGAAGTCGATGAGGCGGCCACCCTCGATCTGGAAGCGCGGCAGGACCTCAACGACCCGCCGATAGATCTCGTGCACATCCGGAGGAAACGTCTCCGCGGTAGCCACCTGCCGGGCATCGGACAGGAGGTGGAAGAGGGTCCGGTCGCCCAGATCCTCGCCTAGCCAGGTGCCCTGCCGCCGGCTGGTGGCGACGATCTCCGGAACCGGGAGCCCGGCCTCGTGAAACGATGCCGTGAACGAGAAGAACGCACGATTTTCCAGGCGGTCGGGACCGTATCCCCCGATCACCGTCCCGCCGTCGGGTGCGGGCAGCCGGAAGTAGCGACGAGCCGAACCATCCCCCGGTATCTCCGCCACGTGCGTGGGCCGCACGCCGTAGTGGCGCTCGTAGAGTGCCGCCACTCGATCCCCGGGGTTCGCCGTCGGGTTCACGAACCGTCGATCATCCGTCCGCTCCGCCGAAGGCATCCGCGCTGGGGCACAGGTCCTCCAGGATGCACTCGGCACAGTCGGGTCTGCGGGCACGGCAGGTCGTGCGCCCGTGCAGGATCAGCCGCCAGGCGAAGGGCCGCCACCGATCCCGCGGAAGCAGCCCCATCAGGTCGCGCTCGACCCGCGCCGGATCCGTCTCGGCCGTGAGACCGAGCCGGCCGGCGACCCGCTTCACGTGCGTGTCGACGACCACGCCGTCATGCCTGCCGAACCAGTTGCTGAGAACCACGTTCGCGGTCTTCCGGGCGACGCCGGGGAGCTCGACCAGCTCCTCCATCGTGTCCGGCACCTCCCCTCCGTGCCGCTCGACGAGCCGGGCCGCCATCTCCTGAATGTGCTTGGCCTTGTTGCGATAGAAGCCGGTCGGCCGAACGTACTCCTGTAGCTCCTCCCGGTCCGCGTCCGCGTACGCTTCCGCGGTAGGGAAGCGCGCGAACAGGGCCGGCGTGACCTCGTTCACCCGCGCATCGGTGCACTGCGCCGACAGGATGGTGGCCACCAGCAGCTCGAGGGCCGTGGAGTGGTCCAGGGTGATCCGGAGGTCGGGGTACCGCTCCGCCAGCCGCGCGTCCAGTTCCGCCAGCCGTTCGTCCAGTTCGACCGGCCGCGTGTCCAGTTCCGCCAGCCCTTCGTCCGAGGCCGTGCGGCGCGTGTCCGAGGCCGTGCGCCGCGCTTCGGCAGCCGGCCCGCCCTCAGCCATCTCCGCGCTCGCGGGCCGTTCCCGGGTTCGGCGGCTCGCGGGTCTCCCGCCCGGGTCGGTCGAGGCCCAGCTTGCCGGCCCGGCCCACCCAGTCGGCGATCTCCTGCAGGGTGACCACGCCGTGCAGCTGCCCCTCCTCGGCCACGATCACGCGATCGGCCTCCTTCCTCTGCAACCGGGCGACCACCTGATCGAGGCTCGTGTCCGGTCCGACGACCGGTGTCTCGGCGATGTCGCTCATCAGGTCGGCCGCCGACACATCGAGCCGTCGCTCCGGCGCCACTCCGGCGACATCATCCAGGGTGACCACACCTACCAGCCGGCCGTTGCGGACCACGGGCAGGGTCGGAGGAGCGCCGGAGACGTACAGGCCTGCCAGCTCTTCGGCGCTCATCCCGGCGGGAACCGGAGGCGTGGGCCGCAGCACTCGAGTCACCGAGACACCGGAGATCGCGCGCATCATGAGAAACTGGCGGTAGCTGGACGATGCGGCGCTCGCCAGGAACCAGCCGATGAAGGCGAGCCACAGACCGCTGATCAGCGGCCCCCATAGCGCCGACACCAGCCCCGCCGCCATGAGCGCGTATCCGAACGTACGCCCGCCAGCTGTGGCCCAGCGGGTGGCGCGCCCCAGGTCGCCGGTGGCCTGCCAGACGGCGGCCCGGAAGATTCGGCCCCCATCGAGAGGGAAGCCCGGCACCAGGTTGAACACCGCCAGAACGAAGTTGAGCCAGCCCAGATACCGCGACACCTGACCGGCCGGAGCCAGCACCCCGAGCTGGTCCGTCAGGGCTCCCAGCGACCAGAACAGAGCGGCCAGCGTGAAGCTGGCGAGCGGACCGACCACCGTGAGCAGGAACTCGTCCACCGGCCGCCGCGCCTCCATCGTCGTCTGGGCCACGCCGCCGAAAATGAACAGGGTAATCCCCTGCACGTGGATCCCTCGCGACCTCGCCACGACCGAGTGAGCGAGCTCGTGGAGGAGAAGCGACAAAAAGAAGAACAGGGCCGCGGCCACACCCATCCCGAAGTACGCCACATCGCCGTAGCCCGGAAGCTGCCGGGGAAACTCGACGGTGCTGAACACCCAGACGATGAGCGCGATGAGCACGAACCAGGAGTAATCGATCCGGATCGGGAAGCCGAACCAACGGCCGACGCTGAAGCCTCCGAACAGCGGCATGGAACCCGCCTACGAGGCCGGCAGGGGAAGCGCCCGTCTCGCCAGCTCGTGAACGCCAGCAGCTGAAGCGCCGAAGAGCCGTCGGAGCAGGCTCCGCCGGGGCTGCACGACCACCGTCAGCCGGCCCCCGGCCAGGTTCCTGATCCGCACGAACAGGGTGGCTTCGTCCGGCGGGAGCCTGACTGTGTAGGTCGAGCCACGCCAGCTGAAGTGGGCCGTGCCGGGGCTGCGGACGGTCCCCTCGACGAAGATCTCCGACTCCAGGCGCCGGGCTCCGTCCGCGTCGGGCGCCAGCGATCGGTAGAACGTCGGGTCGAACGGTCGGTCGGCCAGACGAAAGAAGTTCTGGTCGATGGCCCAGTCCATCTCGTCCAGCTCGGACACCCCGGCCGCGGTCTCCCGATGGTGAAGCAGCTCGTGCAGGATGGTCTCCCAGATCTCGTCTTCCCAGTCGAAGGCCTCGTCCTGTGCGGCCAGCGCCTGAAAGGAACCGTGGTAGAGGATCAGGTGGGAGTACACGTCGCCGGCGTCACCGTAGCCGGACGGCCACACCTCGGGCACGAACTCCCCCAGCGTATAGACACCGCCGAGCGTCGGATGGCCCAGCTCCTTCTCCTCTACTACGAGAGCTTCCACCCCCTCCTTGAGCTCGTCCGGGATCCGGTCCCACATGCTCCCGGCTATGACCTCGAACTCCGGTAGCCTCACTCGCCGAGCCCCTCATCGGCCGGCCTGGAGAGATAGGTCCCGCGATAGTGCAGGAGCGGGAGCTGTCGCCGTGAAGCGCCGTCAGCGGAGAGCGCGGCCGACTCGACCCGCCCGATGAACACCGAGTGATCTCCGGCCGGCACCGTCTCCACGACTACGCAGTCGCAGTACGCCAGACCGGCCTCCAGGATCGGGGCCCCGGTGGTCGCCTCGTGAGTCGGGAGCTCATCGAACTTGTCCTCGTCATCGGTGGCAAACCGGTCCGCGATGATCGCGTCCCGGGCCCCGAGGAAGGTTACGGCGAAGAAGCCCGAGGCTCGGATCGCATCGTGGGTCTTCGAGCCGGAACCCAGGCAGACCAACATCAGCGGCGGCTGCAGGGACACCGAGCAGACCGCGGTCGCGGTGAGGCCGCGCGGGCGACCGTCCGGCTCCCGGGTCGCGATCACGCACACCCCGCCCGCCAGCCAACCCAGAACGTCGCGAAACTGATCGGCGGACACCGTCATCGGACCTCGCCCTCCGCGCCCGAGATCCGAACCAGCCGGGCGTTCAGCAGCAGGAACGCGCCGATGGCCAAGCACCATTGCACGAGCACGCTCCCCACGTTGAAGGTGGAGAGCGGTGTGAAGGTAGCCGCCAGATCGGAGGGATCCACGGCCTGCCAGAGCCACCAACCCATCAGCACCACCGCCTCCAGGGCCACCAGTCGGATGATCCCGTTCCACCAGCGACCGATCACGAGGTCACAACCCTCGGTATTCACCATGGTGCGCCGAAACCGGTCCACCCCGTAGCGGAGAACGGCCAGGGCGAAGAACAATCCCGACAGCATCAACCCGACACCCCACACCCAGTCCTGGTTCCGGAACACCTCGATCGACAGGGCGGACGGGAGACCGATGAGGAACCCGAGCACGCCGACGGAGAAGATCGCTCGAGCGCGCCGCACTCCGGCGTCCTGCAGCACGCGTGAGGCCAGCTCGATCATGGCAATGAGGCTGCTCCAGGCGGCGAACACCAGCGCCAGGAAGAAGAGGATCATGAAGAAGCGTCCCCCCGGCATCTGCCCGAACAGCTGCGGAACCCACACGAAGGTGAGCCCCTCGTTGCCCGCGCCGACGATCTGGTCGGCCGCCGCGGGCATGATGGCGAACACGGTGCAGAGGACCATGATGCCCGCGAGCAGCGACACGGAATTGTTGCCGAAGCCGAGAAGGAAGGCGTTGAGCGTCGTGTCCTCGCGCCTCCGCAGGTAGACCGCGTAGGCGACGATCAGACCCCAGCCGGCACCGGTATCCCAGGCGTTCTGGGTCAACGCCTCCAGCCACACGCGCGCGGTGAGCAGGTCGCTCCAATCCGGTCGGAAGAGGAACTCGAGACCCGCGGAGGCTCCCGGGAGCGTGACCGCGCGCACCGAGAGGACGACGACGAGCACGAGGAGGCTGGGAATCAGAATGCGCGCCGCTCGCTCTATCCCCATGACGCCGCGCGCCACCACCAGTGCGCCAAGCGTGATGGCGACCGCATGCGTCGCCACGGCGGCCCCGGACCCGACGTAGGCCGACCAGAACACCTCCGCCGCTTCCGGCGAGCCCATCGGCACGACACCGGTGAGCGATCCCCACACGTACCGGATCGTCCACCCCATGACGACCGAGTAGTAGCACATGATCGCCGTGGCGGTGAACGCGACCCAGGCACCCATCCAGGCGAAGCGGGGGCCGGCCACCCCCACGAACGCCCCGATCGGTCCCCGACGGGTGCCCTTGCCCATGGCGAACTCCACCAGGATCAGCGGGACCGACCAGAGGAGGAGGAAGACGACCCAGGCCACCAGGAACGAGCCCCCGCCGTTCGAAGCGGCGACGCGGGGAAAACGCCAGATGTTCCCCGTTCCCACGGCCATGCCCAGCATCGCGAGCATCGTTCCCCAGCGGGAGGAGAACACGGGCCCGTGCCCCTTCACGTCACCTCCGATCGCGCCAGGCTGTCCGCGCCCGTCCCGAACTCCCGCATCCACGTGAGCAACGCCCGGTTGAAAGCGCCGGGCATCGACAGGTGCGAGCAGTGGCCCGTCGCGGGAATCGTCACGCTCCGGGATCCGGGCACGCTCGACAGGATCTCCCTCCACCACTCCGGCGGCATGTAGAAGTCGCGCTCGCCGCGAATCACCAGCGTGGGCGCCCGGACGCGGCCGAGCTCCGCGCGAAGATCCACCTCGCGCAAGAGATCCACCCGGCGCTTTCCGACGGCGACCGGCACGGTGCGCGGACCCGTCCAGAGCGCGTATTCGACGATGTTGGCCCATCCCGGCGAGTCGTCGTAGATCCACACTTCCGCTCGGCTCCAGAGCCGGGCGAAGGCTCGCGACACGGCGGTAGGCAGATACCGGGTCGTGAAGCGGGCAAGCGGAATGAGGCCCGTTCGGTTCAGGCCGGC
>CAZEBA010000046.1:13522-20372 GCA_964510615.1 uncultured Gemmatimonadota bacterium | reverse complement strand
GGAGGTTGGGAGTTCGAATCTCTCCGGGCGTATTCCACATCCCTGCGCCGGGTATGGCTCTGTAGAGAGTCGTGGAGGAAAAGCGAACCGGCCCGGCAGATGGCCTGCCGGGCCGGTGGTCGGTGCTAGCGTGCGACGCGGACGTCGCGTGCCTGATCGCGGCTCAGGCATCAAGCCGGCGCTGTCCCGCTTGCCTTGTCGATGTTCCTGACGGGCGAAACCTTACACCCGGCTCCGACCGACTACTCCGTCCCGATTCCCTTCTTGCGCGGCTTGTAGGTCGGCGCCTCGGTCACCGGTGCGGCCGTCGAGTCGCTCGCCGCCGTGCGTCCGAGGCCATCGGCGGTGGCGGAGGCCGGTTCCGCCGGAGCCGTCGGCTGCTGGGCGCAGGCGGCGGCCCCACCTAGGGCCACGACCAGGGCGAAGGTGAGGGTGCCAGCTTTCGACTTCATGGGTCGCTCCTCGCGCGAATGCATGCGTTCCGGGACCCCGTCCCTTTGCTTCACATCGACGGACGCGGTGCGCTGATTTGCGACCTCGAGAGTGCATGGTTCGAGCCAACGCCGGTGCAGACGGTCCGGCGCCTAGTCGGCATCTGGTGGGAAATGCGCTAGTTCACTGCTCCATCACCGTTTAGGCGATATCCGGCCCAGAAGTATGGATCGCTGAACTCTGGATCGGCCATCAGCCGGATCTGGGCTCGGGCCAGGGCTTCCGGCGGGGAGGATTGCAGGAGTTCCATGTAGAAGTGACGGGCCAGGAGAGCGGCGCTCCGATCCTCCACCCGCCAGAGCGTAGCCAGCACGTTTTGCGCACCGGCGTACATAAATGACTGGGCGAGCGTCGAATAGTCCTCCCCCCGGTCGAACTGCGTCGCGGCGGCCGGCCCGAGCCCGGTCTCGCAGCCGGAGAGGTAGACGAGGGGCGCCCGGACATCGAGCTCGAGGATCTCGTGGACCTCCAGCCGGCCGTCATCCTCCGGAACGTCCGAGCCGCGTGCCAATTCCAGGCGGGAGAAGAGCGGGTTTCGCGCATTCATCACGGCATGTGAGGCAAAATGCACGATACCGCCGCCCTGCAAAACGCTCCTAAGTCGCTCCTCCGTGGCCGTGGCGCCGCGGTAGAACAGCGCCTCCGGCCGAAGCGGAAGCACCGCCTCGGCCTCCTGATCCGTGGCCGGCAGCTCGGCCGGAAAGGGAGCCAGCACGAAGGTCGGCTCATCCGCCAGTGTTGGTCCCGTGTCGCGGCGACGTTCTCGAAGCGGCGGCAACGAACCGGCCGAGGGCAGGTGGACGAGCGGAAGCAGCTCGGCCAGCCGCCGGCCGTCCCCCGGCTGAAGCAGAGCCGCGAACGGCAAGTAGGTAAGGACCCCGTCCGGGACGAGAATCAGGGTTCCCGCCGATAGCACGGGGAGCGAGGCGGCCGCCGGAGCGATGAGGTCGTCGTAGAGGGCTTCGAGCACCGCCGTCGCTTCTCCGGGCTCCCGCTGAGGGGAGCCGACGAGCCTCCTTGCCAGGCGGACTCGGCTCTCCAGGTCCTTGGCCGACGTCGTCGCCTCGACGACAACGGCGCTGTCGCGGGTGACCACGAACGCGAGGAGCCGCTCCGGCGTGACGAAGTACTCGATGAGGATTTCATCCGGCTCGAGAGCCGCTCTCACAGCGGCTTGAAGCCCGCCCGCCGAGTCGGAAGAGCCGGTAATCCCGACCCGCTCGGCCACCGTGACCTGCAGGGCCTCGTATTCCCCCCGGGCGCGCGAAAGCCTTGACCACAGGACTTCGGCGGCGGTGTCGACGCCCACACCGCCCTCGGCCTGAATGGCGTCGAGCGTGGCGACCAGCTGACCGATTCGGCGGAGCAGCTCCTCTCCCCGGCCGGCTTCGCCGGCCTGCTCGGGCGACCGTGGCTCACCGTGCAAGCTGAGATGCTCCCGCAGGGCACGTCCGCGCGCCTGGTCGGCCACCGCGAACGCCTCCTGGGTCCTGCCCGTTGCGAGCAGGGCTTCGACAAGATTGGCATAGGTGCCGCGGCGCGCGGCGGCAAAACCGGTGCGCATGGCCCCCGAGTGGAAGCTCCCTCGCACGCGCTCCACCGTACGCACCGCCCGCCTGCCGGCGGCCACTGCCGAGTCCGGCGCGCCGAACCGGAGAAACGCCCTCGCCCGTAGGGCCTGCGCCTCCCACTCGGTTTCGTAGTCGCCCATGAACAGACGGGGTCCGGCACCACCGAGAGCGGCGATGACGTGTCGAGGATCCCCGCGCGCGTCCGCGATCCGAGCTTCGGCCAGAGCGACCGATGCGCGGGCGGCGCGAGTTCCGAGCTCGTTGGCCAGGTCGGTAGCTTCGGTGAGCAACTCGTCGGAGCGTACGGTCGAACCGGCGGTCTCCTCGAGTTCCGCGAGCACGATGAGATCGTCCAACTCCTCGGTGCGTGCGCCGACTCTGCGATGGGTCATCAGAGCCTGGTTGGCCAAGTCGAGCGCGCGATCCGTGCTCCCGAGCTCGGCGAAGATCTCGGCCTGGGCTCTCAGCCCTCGACCGAGCTCGGTTTCCAGACCGGTATCGCTATAGATAGCGAGCGCCTCACCATAGAGCTCGAGGGCTCTCACCCGGTTGTCGGTGGCCACATACAGCTCGGCGAGCACTTCCAGGTCATTTGCCTCCTGCTGCCTCAGTCCTTGCGTGCGCGCGATGGAGAGGGCGCTGTCGTACATGACGTGTGCCCTGCCGAGGTCGCCCAGCGCCGCATATGCGCTGCCCAGCTGTCCCAGCGCGTTCTCGATTCCGGTCGCGTAACCAATGGAGCCGTATATCTCGATCGCCTCGTTCAGGAGCGGGATGGCGCGCTGGGTCTGCCCGACTCTGATCTCGAGCATGCCGAGGTTCGTCAACGCGTTCCCCGCCATGACCGGGTCGCTCGCTGCCCGCCCCGCTCGGAGCATCGTCGCGTATCCGTCGCGGGCTTTCGCAAACTCGCCCCACTCGGTGGCCACCAGGGCCAGGTTGCCGGCGGCGCGGGCCGCCCCAGCCGCATCACCGACCTCATCCGCCGCCTCGGCGGCCTGCCGGAATCGCTCCGACGCGTCCTCGAAGCGGGACTCATCCCAGGCGACGAGGCCCAGGGCGTTGTAGCTGCGGGAAAGCTGTGCGCGCAGCCCGGCCTCGAGCTTGAGGTTCAGCGCCCGCTCGCCGATCCGTCGGGCCTCGCCATACCGGCCGAGACGCCATTCCGCCAGGCCGAGCCAGGTCAGCGCGTCCGCCTCCGCGGCTACGTCCGCGGCGCTCGCCGCCCGGTCGGCGATCTCGGCGAGGGCTGTGCGGGCGCTGTCGTAGGACCCGGAGTAATAGACGTCCAGGGCGCTCGAGAGGAGGAACTCGAAGTCGAGGTCGGTGGAGGGTGAGCCAGCTGGATTTGAGGAGAGTGCGGAGCCGGACGGATCATCCGGGCGGCGGAACTCCAGGCGCTGCTCGCACCCCCCCAGCGCGGCCAGCGTAAGAACGGCCAGCCGGCCGGCCAGAAGGCCTGGTCTTAGGGTTGGACCCAGAGGCGACTCGCGTCCGTCGTAGCGGTGGTACCATCCGTCAACAGGGCTTCGACGAACCAAAAGTAGCGATTGCCGGGCTCGACTTCGAGTTCTGCAGGCAGCCGCAGCAGCGTGTCGGCGGTCGATCCGCTCCAGACGAGGTCGCCCCGCTCGTCCGTCACCGTGAGGCTATAGAAGGCACCGGGTGCCACCGGGCGCCAGACGAGCAACGATCCGGCGAGCGCCTCGATGGTCGACCCGTCGCCGGGCGTCAGGGTCTCGAACCGGGCAACGCCCTCGTCCAAGATCCTCCCACCATCCCGCAGCCTCGGTTCCCGATCCGGGAGGACCGTGTCGGCGCGAGGGCCGAGCAGCAGCACGCCGGCAAGGGCAGCTGCAAGCGCTCCGATACCGCCGGCCGCCGCCATGCGCCCTCGACGACGCCGCCGGGCGCCGGCCCAGAGGCCGGAGACCTCGACCAGCTCGTCTCGACACTCGCTACATCCCTCCAGGTGGGCCTCGACCCGACCGCGCGCCGCTCCATGAACGGCCCGGCTCAAATAGGCGCCCAGTTCCTCGCTCGTCAGGTGTGACACGTTGCTCTCGCTCCCCACGGGGATCCGCGGCTGAATGCCGGCCGGTTCGAACCGTGCCGCGAATCGGTCGCACTTCAACCCGAGCTCAACCTCCCCCTGTCCGCAGTCATCCGTACATCAATCGGAGCCAGGACGCTCCTTCACGTCTCGGATGTCGGAAAGCCTTAAAGTCTTTCTTCGCTCCCGTCGACAGAGGCACTTCCCGTGCGTCCCAAGTGCTCGATCCCTCATGGCATCGAGTCCGATACCCCACGATCCTCGAGCCTCGACCGGAGCCTCGCGAGGACCTTCCTGAGCCGCCGGTAGACATGGAACTGGGACGGGAATCCCATGGCGTCTTCGATCTCGCGCGCCGTGCGGCCATCCTCGAACCGGAGGCGGAGAAGAAGCCGGTCCCGGGCGCCCAGCGAACCGATCGCCTCCTGGAGGGCGGCCCGCAGCTCCCGCAGCCGGACCTCGGCTTCGGGGTCAGGGCCGGACGGGTCGGCCGTCCTTGCCACGTCCAGTTCCTCGGTCACGAGATCGAGAAGACGCCGCCTCTCGGCGGCTTGTAGCGCTCGCCCGGCTTCAGCCGAAGCTTCGGTCCGGTCGGTTCTTCTTACGCGCCCGTACCGGCTGCGTCGGTAATCGATCGAGAGGCGGCGCGTCACGACGACGAGCCAGGCCTCGAAGCGGCCGGCACCCTGCTCAGCGAAGCTCCTCAGCCGCGTGAAGTCGTCGGCCCGGAGGCCTTCCAGCACGAAAGCGTAGAGGTCCATCGCCTCATCGTGGTCGGTGCTCAAGGCCCGTACGGTCGACATGATCAGCCGGCTGTGGCGGCTCACTACCCGCCGCCACGCTGCCTCGCGCTCGGGCCCCTCCGGGCAGCCGAGAAGATCGACCAGGTCTCTCGGGACGCCGCTCCGACCGGAATCGCTCGATCGGTTCATGCCGTCACGCCGTCGGCCGCCGGCGCAGGCATGGGGGCCGAGCCGACCCGCGCGCAATTCGTCCGTCCCGGTCCGTCAGTAGTTGATAGGACGTTGATACGACCCCTCCGGCCGCGGAATCGCGGAGCGAGCGACGGCGGCCGCCAACAGGAGCCGGACGGAGCATGGCCGAAAAGATGACGTCACAGCCGCTTGATGAAGCACGGTTGATCCAACGCCTGCGCGCGCGGTCCCCAAGCGCCCTCGAGGAGGCGTACGATCGGTACGGCTCGATGGTGTACCAGACCGCGTTCCGCATCACGGGTTGTCCGGCCGAGGCCAGCGACGTCGTCCAGGACGTCTTCCTCAGACTGACGGAGAGCGTCCAGACGTACACCGGTCGAGGGAGCTTTACCGGCTGGCTGCGCAAGGTCGCCCTTCGGGCGGCCTTGATGAGATGCCGTGCCACCCGGCGGCGCGCCGAAGTGTCCCTGGAGCAGGCGCCGTCATCGATTCGACGACGGCGGGCCCCGACACCGGCTCCGGTCGACAGCATCGCCCTCGAGCAGGCCCTGGCCACGCTCTCCCCACCGCTTCGCACCGTGTTTCTGCTCAAAGTCGTCGAGGGTTACTCGCACGACGAGATCGCCGAGTCGCTCGGCATCAGAAGGGGGACATCGGAGGTTCGGCTGCATCGGGCGCGTCAGAGCCTGCAGCAACAGCTGACAGCCTAACCTCGCGAAGGGGTCCGCCCCCTCCCCGTCCGGCGCCCAGCCATGCTCGGTCGTTGATCAACGACGCTCGGGCGCGCTCGACGCCACATAACGTAAGCCGACGACCGGGAAGGCCGCCAACACGGCGGCCTTCCTGCATTGGGGTTCGCCATCGTCTTGCTATCAATAATCATTATCGTTTAGGTTGCTGTCCGGAGGCGTCGAAGATCGGCCACTCAGCTTGGCACACGGCCCACGGCGCCCCAGGATGCAGGAAGGTGGAGCGTCTTCGAGAGAGAGCGAGAGCACGGAGAGATGAGCCATGAATGAGAAGGTCGAGCAGGCGATCAACGAACAGATCGCGCAGGAGTTCTACGCCTCACACGTCTACCTGTCGATGATGGCTTACTTCGAGGCCGAGAGCCTCGGCGGCTTCGCCCACTGGATGCGGCTGCAGGCAATCGAGGAGCACAGCCACGCGATGAAGCTGGTCGACTTCTTGATCGAGCGCGGGGGCCGGGTGGAGCTGCAGGCGATCGAAAAGCCGCAACGGGACTTCGATTCCCCGCTCGCGGTCATGAAGGCCGCCCTCGGCCACGAAGAGAAGGTCACCGCACGCATCAACGACCTGTACGAGCTGGCGGTGGCGGAGCGCGACTACGCGGCCCAGGTGATGCTCCAGTGGTTCATCACCGAACAGGTGGAGGAGGAGGCGAGTGCCGGAGCGATCGTCGATCAGCTTACGCTGGCGGGCGACTCCGGGGGCGCGCTCCTCATGCTGGACGCCAAGCTCGGGCAGCGAGCCGCGGCTTCCTGACGCTCTTCCCCACGGGCCGCGCCCGGGGCCGCGCCGCACGAGCGGGGCGGCCTCGGTATATTGGCCCCGGCGGAGCGAGCATCATGATCGCGTTCATTCTGGCACAGGCCCTGGCCGAGTACGTGGGTGCGGTCCTGAGGGGGGTGCCGCAGTCACTGAACGCTGGCGCCCGAATGGTCACCGGTTTCGTATCGGACCATCCGGTGTTCGCCCTCGGTGCCCTTCTCGTCGTCCTCGTCATCTGGGCGGTGTTCGCCGGGAGCGGACGCCGCGGCTGACGCGCCGCGCGGGTA